>NZ_BCZB01000083.1 GCF_001598495.1 Neokomagataea thailandica NBRC 106555 | reverse complement strand
CCCGTACTCGCGGGCAATCGCAGCTTTTGTCTCACCGTCGCGGATACGCTGGAGGATGTCTGCAACCTGTTCGTGGGACAGAACCCGTTTCCGACCACGATAGGCACCACGCTTTTTAGCTAGAGCAATACCCTCGCGCTGTCTCTCCCGAATAAGAGAGCGTTCAAACTCTGCAAAAGCGCCCATTACCGAAAGCATCAGTTTGGGCAGGGATTCATCTTTGTCTGAAAAAATAAGACGTTCTTTGATAAACTCAACACAAACGCCTTTTCGCGTCAGCGTGTGCACCAGGTTGCGGAGGTCATCGAGATTACGCGCTAATCGGTCCATACTATGCACGACCACAATGTCACCTTCACGCACGAAGGCAAGAAGCTCATCGAGCTGAGCCCGCTGAACATCTTTGCCGGACGCTTTGTCGGTGAAAACCCGATCCAGTATTTCGCCATCTAATTGACGATCAACATTTTGATCGAATGTACTCACACGGACATAACCGGG
>NZ_BCZB01000082.1 GCF_001598495.1 Neokomagataea thailandica NBRC 106555 | reverse complement strand
CCCAGATGTTGAAGACAACCTGAAGCGAACTGGGTTCGCGCGTGTTCCGCACCACATTATGCGCCCCGCCCTTGAAGGGCTTGGCCTGCAAGATTGGACCAGCTTTGCAGAAAGCTGGAACCATCTCGGTATTGATCGTTACATGGCCGATGCTGGGCGCTACCGTCGGCGGCGTTATGCGACATTTGCCGTTGACCAAGACAACATCACCCCCAAACCACGCCAGCCCCATTATCAAAGCCGAGACCATAACGTCCTCAATGGCGGCATTGAGCGTTGGTTCAAACCCATCGCCCCGAACGTCACGGCTCATCCCGCCATGCATGCTGCCATTCGGGCGATCGCATCTCTGGCTTATGACCTAACCCCGGCCGAGAGCCGCCCCAATACATGGCATGCGGAAGTCCACCAATTCCGAATCGAAGCACTACCCGATGCTGAGGGGCGCCCCACTCCTGAGGGCATGCATAAAGACGGTGTCGACTGGGTGCTGGTCCTCATGATTGACCGCAGCAATG
>NZ_BCZB01000081.1 GCF_001598495.1 Neokomagataea thailandica NBRC 106555 | reverse complement strand
GGAGTTTACACCTTCTAAAAACCCCAGAAGTTAGGCTAACTTCAATTCTTGCCGCACTTTGCAACAGAGCCATTTTGAATATACAATTATTTTTAATAAAATGTATAATATAATAGGATAAAATTAGAAATGAAATTCGAAAAATTAACTATATATAAAACATATGAGAAAATATTATTATTTTTTATAATTATATTATTATCATTTAATTTTTTTGGTTTCTTTGTTTTTCAAAAAATTCAGGAAAAAATAGTAATTAATATTATTCTTGAATACAAAGCTAATGAATCTATAACCAATTCAGCAAAGAAAATAAATACTATTATATTACATGCCCATTATATATATACAGACAAAAACAATATTGCTTACAATCAATATAGGTACAATGATGATTACAAAAAGTTAATAAATTACTTAGATAATTTTCATGTTAATAATGATTATTATAATAATCAAATAAAAAATATATCTTTTAGAGTTAAGAAATTACATTTTAATCAAATTAATGAAAAAAAAGAATTTTCGTCTGAAGAAATGCGTATAGCTAAAGATTTGGGAGATTTTTCAAAGAATATTGAAGAAAAAAATAATTATATTTATATATATAGTTTTTCAAAGAAAATTGAATATATAATGTTTATTATATCAAACTTACTTCTTGTTTTTGTATTTATTTTTATAAATAAAATATACAATAG
>NZ_BCZB01000080.1 GCF_001598495.1 Neokomagataea thailandica NBRC 106555 | reverse complement strand
CGTAACACCATAGACATCACTGCTGGTAGCCGTGACCTCATAATGCCCACTGGCTAAGTCATGCGCTGTAAATGACCAAACGCCAGTAGCGTCTGCTGTGCTCGTTCCTAAAAGGCTTCCATCCTGTAAATATAGCTTTATGACCGTATTAGAACTGGATGTGCCAGATAGCGCTACAGAGGTTCCTTCAATAATTGAGTTTTTATTCGCACCTTCAGGCGAAAAACCAATCGGATGTCCCCCTCCTAATAGGTAGCTTTTTTCGTCACTAATATTTTCATTGTTTAGTTGAGCAGAGTACAAATATAGGTTTCGGTCACCATCAGATTTTGGATCCCATGCATCATTTAAATACACAAGTTCAAATTTCGTGTTTGGCGGGAAGTTCCCCCAGTACTCAAAAGCTTGTTTTTCTCCGTTATGATGATCTGCTGTAACTGTTTGCACGGGGCCTACAGCGCTACCATTAACATAAAGTTGGAATTGAGCATTACCTTCCCAGGCATCTTCTGACATGTTCAGCGTTAAATGATCTTGTAACCCTGTAATAATTGGGGCTGCAGGAGGGGTTGCATCAACGATGAAATCATAGGCTTTTGACGTTGATGACGTAACACCATAGACATCACTGCTGGTAGCCGTGACCTCATAATGCCCACTGGCTAAGTCATGCGCTGTAAATGACCAAGCGCCAGTAGCGTCTGCTGTGCTCGTTCCTAGAAGGCTTCCATCCTGTAAATATAG
>NZ_BCZB01000079.1 GCF_001598495.1 Neokomagataea thailandica NBRC 106555 | reverse complement strand
CAAAGTTGGTGTCTTTGTTTGAAACCGCTTTCGGTTTTGGTGTGAGGCGCTGCGAATGAGCGATTTCAAGGGACGACATTTCCGGGGCGATGTGATCCTGTGGGCGGTTCGTTGGTATTGCCGATATGGGATCAGCTACCGGGATCTTGAAACCATGCTGGCTGAGCGTGGCGTGAGCGTTGATCATTCCACGATTTACCGCTGGGTTCAGCGCTACGCGCCCGAGATGGAAAACGCCTGCGCTGGTATTGGAAACGTCCGTCCTTTTCGCGCAGTTGGCGGGTTGATGAGACCTAGTATCCAGGTCAAAGGGAAATGGACGTATCTCTATCGTGCGGTCGACAAGGACGGCGATACGATTGATTTCTACCTGTCACCCACGCGGAACGCCAAGGCTGCCAAACGTTTTCTGGGCAAATCCGTGAACGGGCTGAAGGATTGGGAGAAGCCCGAGACGATCAACACGGACAAGGCCCCGACCTACGGTATCGCGATCAAAGAGCTGAAAAAGAAAGGTAAGCTGCCAGGCACAGTGCAGCACCGACAGGTGAAATACCTGAACAACGTGATCGAAGCCGATCACGGCAAGCTCAAGCAGCTGATCAAGCCCGTGCGTGGTTTCAAAACGTTGAAAACCGCCTATGCGACCATCAAGGGGTTCGAGGTCATGCGCGCCTTGAAGAAGGGACAGGCCAGATCCTGGCAGCAGGAAAAGGGCATCACGGGAAAAGTGCGTCTCATCGAAAAACAATTC
>NZ_BCZB01000078.1 GCF_001598495.1 Neokomagataea thailandica NBRC 106555 | reverse complement strand
GTCCTGACTTTTGAGCATCATTCTCTCGCTCAAAATTGCGCCAGATAATAATACAAGACACATTATTGGAAAGAGAATGAAAGAACCCATGAATTATTGGCTACCAATATCAATATAGCTAAAAAGTATTTTTGCCGTACTGTTGCTGTTCACCATATTGCAATCACTAGCAACATTTGCCGCAAGTGATGGATCGTTGCTCATCACCGGATGAGCATTTCCGTTAATGGTTAGATAGTTAACAGACTGCGAGAGCGCGAATGTTGCACACGCAGAAGCGGGTACCCCATCCCATTCTTCCCAAAGGGTTATTCCGTTTCCGAAAATCTTCACCGATGAGCCAGGCCATGGGCCAACAATGGTTTGACCATCGCCCGTTGTCATGACTGACGGGACAATACCAGCCTTAATGCTGTTAGCATTACTTATGTTTGTGTACGAGGCGCTACCCCCAGCAACACTATTGCCGAAAACCCCGCGTGCAGAGTGATAAATATCTGTTGCTTCACTCGTCGCTGTAGTGGTGCTGGATCCATGATAGGCTCGCATAGCGTATGTCGCGACCCCGCCAAGAGCGAGCATCGCAATGATCGCTCCCGCTATATATGCAATCAGTCTTTCCAAAACTTAAACTCCAAAATCTGTTTAGTTGGCTTACAAATTGTCCAACGGAATAAAGGTATCAGTCGCGAGTGTGAGTGCCCCCGTCAAAATCCACATAAAAAGAAAGCCTAGAATGCGGAGGGTTGCGGCTCTATTTTGGG
>NZ_BCZB01000077.1 GCF_001598495.1 Neokomagataea thailandica NBRC 106555 | reverse complement strand
CCCTGTTGCAAAGTTTGATTTCTTGCCTGAAACCGTATTGGTTTTGAGGTGGAGCAAGCGGATGAGTGATTTCAAGGGGCGTCATTTTCGTGGTGAGGTGATCTTATGGGCGGTGCGTTGGTATTGTCGCTACGGGATTAGCTATCGCGACCTTGAAACCATGCTGGCCGAGCGGGGCGTGAGCGTTGATCATTCAACGATTTACCGCTGGGTTCAGCGCTATGCGCCGGAGATGGAAAAGCGCCTGCGCTGGTATTGGAAGCGCCCAGGCTTTTCCAGCAGCTGGCGGGTTGATGAGACCTATATCAAGGTCAAAGGGAAATGGACCTATCTGTACCGGGCTGTCGGCAAGGGGGGTGATACGATTGATTTTTTCCTCTCACAGACCCGGAACGCCAAGGCTGCAAAACGCTTTCTGGGCAAAGCTTTGAACGGCCTGAGGGAGTGGGAGAAGCCTGAGACAATCAACACGGATAAAGCCCCAACCTACGGCATAGCAATCAACGAACTCAAGAAGAATGGAAAGCTTCCCGACACGGTGAAACACCGTCAGGTGAAGTATCTGAACAACGTGATTGAGGCCGATCACGACAAGCTGAAACAACTGATTAAACCGGTCCGTGGCTTCAAAAGCCTCAAAACTGCTTATGCGACGATCAAAGGCTTCGAGGTCATGCGTGCCTTGAAAAAGGGGCAAGCTGAACTCTTCCAATTCCAAGAGGGTATCATGGGAGAAGTGCGTCTCATCGAAAGACAATTCAGCTTCTAAATCGTTCGAAAATCAAAACAAACGGGGCCCAGGCGACCCAAACTGAACTTTGCAACAGGG
>NZ_BCZB01000076.1 GCF_001598495.1 Neokomagataea thailandica NBRC 106555 | reverse complement strand
CAACAGGGCCATTTATTTTAAGTTTATAAAAATATATATCCATCAATTAAAAAGTTTAGACGGGATTAAAATCATATGATGTTGATCAACAAAGTTTATAGTACTTGAAGTACAATTATTTTTCTCTTCATGATAAGAAAAAATATTGTTATCAGTGTAATTTTTTGTTGCCGGAAAAAAATCAGATAATTTTATATTTTTTGCTACCATTAACATATTATCAATTTTAGACGTAAATACTTCTTGTTTATTTTTATCAACGATGAAATCATAGGCTTTTGATGTTGATGACGTAACACCATAGACGTCACTGCTGGTAGCCGTGACCTCATAATGCCCACTGGCTAAGTCATGCGCTGTAAATGACCAAGCGCCAGTAGCGTCTGCTGTGCTCGTTCCTAAAAGGCTTCCATCCTGTAAATATAGCTTTATGACCGTATTAGAACTGGATGTGCCAGATAGCGCTACAGAGGTTCCTTCAATAATTGAGTTTTTATTCGCACCTTCAGGCGAAAAACCAATCGGATGTCCCCCTCCTAATAGGTAGCTTTTTTCGTCACTAATATTTTCATTGTTTAGTTGAGCAGAGTACAAATATAGGTTTCGGTCACCATCAGATTTTGGATCCCATGCATCATTTAAATACACAAGTTCAAATTTCGTGTTTGGCGGGAAGTTCCCCCAGTACTCAAAAGCTTGTTTTTCTCCGTTATGATGATCTGCTGTAACTGTTTGCACGGGGCCTACAGCGCTACCATTAACATAAAGTTGGAATTGAGCATTACCTTCCCAGGCATCTTCTGACATGTTCAGCGTTAAATGATCTTGTAACCC
>NZ_BCZB01000075.1 GCF_001598495.1 Neokomagataea thailandica NBRC 106555 | reverse complement strand
GGCCCTGTTGCAAAGTTAAGTCTGGGTTGAGTGCATCCCATTTGTTTTGATTTTCAAACGGCTTAGAAGCTGAATTGTCTTTCGATGAGACGCACTTCTCCCATGATACCCTCTTGGAATTGGAAAAGTTCAGCTTGTCCCTTTTTCAGGGCACGCATGACCTCAAAACCCTTGATCGTCGCATAAGCGGTTTTGAGACTTTTGAAGCCACGGACCGGTTTAATCAGTTGTTTCAGCTTGCCGTGATCGGCCTCAATCACGTTGTTCAGATACTTCACCTGACGGTGTTTCACCGTATCGGGAAGCTTACCGTTCTTCTTGAGTTCGTTGATGGCCCGACCATAGGTCGGCGCCTTGTCTGTGTTGATTGTCTCAGGCTTCTCCCACTCCCTCAGGCCGTTCAAAGCTTTGCCCAGAAAGCGTTTGGCAGCCTTGGCGTTCCGGGTCTGTGAGAGGAAAAAATCAATCGTATCACCGCCTTTGCCGACAGCCCGGTACAGATACGCCCATTTCCCTTTGACCTTGATGTAAGTCTCATCAACCCGCCAGCTGCTGGAAAAGCCTGGGCGTTTCCAATACCAGCGAAGGCGCTTTTCCATCTCCGGCGCATAGCGCTGGACCCAGCGATAAATTGTTGAATGATCAACGCTCACGCCTCGCTCGGCCAGCATGGTTTCAAGGTCGCGGTAGCTGATCCCATAGCGGCAATACCAACGCACCGCCCATAAGATCACTTCACCACGAAAATGACGACCCTTGAAATCACGCATCTGCCAAACCCCACGCTAACACCAGCAGTGGTTTCCAACAGGATATTCAACTTTGCAACAGGG
>NZ_BCZB01000074.1 GCF_001598495.1 Neokomagataea thailandica NBRC 106555 | reverse complement strand
CTGCTGCGGTTTACCGGGGGCGATATAATGCCACTCCACACCCATTTCTTCGGCCCATTTCACAATGGCATGGGAGGTGAATTCTGTCCCATTGTCACTCACGATAATGAGCGGCTTCCCATAGCATTCCACCAATAGGGTCAACTCCCGGGCAACGCGCCCTCCGGATAAAGACGTATCGACAATGAGAGCCAAATTTTCTCGGCTTACATCATCAATAACGGTCAATACCCGGATACGCCGCCCGCAGATCAGCGCGTCAGAGACAAAGTCCAAACTCCAGCGTTGCCCTGGTTCTTGAGGCATAGTGAGTGGCGTACGCATCCCCAAAGCCCTTTTGCGACCACCGCGATGACGAACTTTCAACCCTTCTTCCTGATACAGGCGAAACAGTTTCTTATGGTTCACGACATGCCCTTCACGCGCCAGAAGATACCCTAAACGACGATAGCCAAAGCGGCGCCGTTCTGCCGCCAATTCCCGCAAGCGTTGTCGTAAAGCCGTATCCTCTGGGCGCACAGAAACATACCGAATGACGCGCCGAGCAACACCGACAACACGGCAGGCATGACGTTCACTCACACTGAAAACATCACGTATCAGATCAACAGCCTGCCGCTTGGCGACAGGCGTTACCACTTTTTTCCAACGATTTCCTTCAAAGCCGCATTGTCCAACATCGCATCGGCCAAAAGGCGTTTCAGGCGGGTATTCTCATCTTCCAACGCCCGCAGCTTCTTCGCTTCCGAGACCTCAAGACCGCCATAACGGGTTTTCCACTTGTAAAACGTAGCATCACTCATACCGTGTTTACGGCAAAGATCCGGCACTTTCAGCCCCGCCTCATGCTCATGCAGGATCTTGATAATCTGCTCTTCCGTAAAACGACTGCGTTTCATAGGTCCGGTTCCTTATCCAACGGACTCTACTTTAAAATGGATACATTTCCGGGGGG
>NZ_BCZB01000073.1 GCF_001598495.1 Neokomagataea thailandica NBRC 106555 | reverse complement strand
TACCGTCCGGATGGGTAACGTACCTCAGTCATAAAGGATTTGACCCTAACGCCATCCAACATGACCTGTGCGCGAACCAAGCCGCCGTCGCTTGGATTCTAGCATGGCAGCATCTAACGCACAAAAATGACAGCCCTTTACCCCCTTCACCGCTACATAACGTTCGTATAGCCGCTCCCCGGAGAGAATGTATTCGACGTATTTCTGTTCAATATAAAATACCACAACCTCTTTTAGAGTCCGTTTTAAAAACGGAGGGTGGTAAAGTCGGTGAATTACATCAAAACTCGAACCATACCTTCGATATTGGACCCGCTCAGATCAATTCTACATGGCTCCCCAAATTGGCCCCATATGGCATCACTTTTGACAAGTTACTCAATGACGAATGCCTCAATATTGAGGTTGGTGCCTGGATTTTGGCAACAGGACTGGGGGGGACAACACCATCCAACCCATTAGAATTTTGGCGTAAAGTCGGGAATTATCACTCCGCGACCCCTCAGTATAACCAAATCTATCAACGTCAAATCTGGAAAAATATTCAAAACATTTCGCACTCATACGCACGCTCTACATACTGAGGGTATGAAACGTATCCTTCTTCTGACCCTTTGTTTGCCGAGCCTTGTCGCGTGTGAGCACGTCGCTCCCCCTGTCCAACAGGGACCGGCAGTTGATATTTATAAAACCCTGAAAGCTTTTGATCAGGTCGGAGCGGTTAGATTTCCTCTGCTGAGGAATGGATCCGTTTTGCCGCCTGAACTGCATCAACGTCTCACCTGGACGTCGAGTAAGAGCTCTCACGAGACGTTAACGCTTTTAGCCGAACATATTGGTTATACGCTTATCGATCATCGGCGCACGAATCATGATGACATGAAAACTGTGATTTCGGGGATTAATAGACCCATTAATGAATACTTAAAAGAATTTGCCGCCGTTAATGAGAATTATATTTTAACTGTGGACTTTAATAATCATATTATAGAGGTAAATGATAATGTATAATATATTTAAAAATACACCAATTCTACTGTTTTCTATTTTACTCTCTAGCGCATCAAGTCACGCTGAACCCGTTGCATTTAGTCAGCTCGATACACCCATCACGGGAGCCGCGTCAGAACCGATTGCTCCATCAGATCCAAGTCTTCCCTCACTTGAG
>NZ_BCZB01000072.1 GCF_001598495.1 Neokomagataea thailandica NBRC 106555 | reverse complement strand
AGCCGTCTCTTCATCTCGTTTGCGGCGGCGTTCCGCCAATTCTTCCTCACGCTCACGCGCTTCGCGCTCAATTCTTTGTCGGACCCGGTACCAAGTAATACGAATGGTTTGAGGTTTGGGGGGAGTTCCCTGAAACGTCGTTAAGCCTTCTTCAATGGCGGCATCGCACAACTTTGACCATCTCGCGCGTCCACCTGCGGTGGCACTTTTCAGCAAATCATAATTCGTGACCATCCAGCGATAGATCGATGAACGCGACCACATCTCGCCTGCACTTTCCCGGCAGGCGGCGGCCATAGGCCCACTTTGTGTGATCGATGTCATCGGTAGAACGCCCTCTCATTCATCTCGCCACGAGGATATCAGTGTTACAAGACTATAACAAGACTGTTTCGACACTGCGTCAAAGGTGCTACGCATCTGTCTCAAGGGTGTAACAAGGGTGTAACAGGAAAAAGAAGAGTCCATATACAAATGCAAACTTTCAGTTGTGCCGTTTGATGAATGTTGCACCATTTTTTTCGAATAGAGCCCACAGATCGTAATTATCTTGAGGTTGGTACTAAAAAAATAGTATCAAAAATCTATGAAAGCGAAGCACCGGCGAACGCTGGAACTCATCTTCAAACGTCCTGTCTCCGGAAATATTCCGTGGGGAGACATATAAGCTCTCTTGAGAGCATTGGGGGCGGAGATATCTGAACGTGAAGGATCACGTATCGGCGTCGTTTTGTTTGGTGATATTCGCATTTTTCATCGCCCTCATCCGAAACCGGATACGGATAAAGGGGCCGTTGCATCTGTTCGGAAATGGTTAGAAAGCCATGGAGCGAAACCATGAACAACATCATAGAGATTGGAGGCCATCGCGCCGTTGTGCAGTTTGACCCTGAAATCGGTTTGTTTCGGGGAGAGTTTTTGGGCCTCAACGGTGGTGCCGATTTTTACGCTGACAGCGTGTCAGGTCTCCGTCTTGAGGGGGAAACATCCTTAAAGGTATTTCTGGAGATGTGCGTCGAAATAGGCGTTTCTCCAGTCAAACATTTTTCAGGTAAATTTCAGGTACGTTTACCTGAAAAACTACATGCACGAGTTGTTGAAATGGCGGCAGCACGAGGTGTGAGTTTGAACGCCTTCGTGCAAGAAGCACTGACACAAGCAGCATCCTGAATCGCTGTGTATCCTGTCCGAAAGAGGGTACTTTATTGGGCCCTGTTA
>NZ_BCZB01000071.1 GCF_001598495.1 Neokomagataea thailandica NBRC 106555 | reverse complement strand
ACGTGATGAAAACAAGGCGGATTTTGGGGATCTTCTGTTCTGGCCGACCTGGACCATGCGTCATGATGAGTCGTATCGTAAGCTCTGGGCGGAACGGTTTTCGTGTCTTCTGGCCGATGAATTTCAGGATACGAACCGGTGCCAGTATCTTTGGCTGGAAGCCTTAACCCGTGATCATCACGAACTCTTTGTTGTGGGTGATGATGCGCAGAGCATTTACGGCTGGCGGGGGGCCAATATTGGGTTTATCCGCAATTTCTGCCGGGAATTTCCCAACGCCCGAATGATTGCCCTGGAACAGAATTTTCGTTCAACAGGACATATTTTGGACGCGGCCAATGCCGTGATTGCCCGCGATTCGGGGCGGCTGGACAAAAAGCTTTATACCACATCCGGGCAGGGACGTCCTATTGATATTATCCGCTGCACAGGCGCAGAGCATGAAGCGCAGACGATTGTGACGCAGATCACTCAGCGTGCGATGGCGGGCATGCCTTATGATTCCATGGCGCTGCTCTATCGCTACAATTATCTCTCACGCAAAGTCGAAGAAGAACTTATCCGCGCGCATATTCCCTATGAACTGGTCAATGATACGGCCTTTTGGCAGCGTGCGACGATCAAGGATGCTTTAGCCTTTCTGTCGTTAAGTACCCGACCGGATGAATGGCAATCCAATGATGCGTTTCGGCGTGTGGTGAATGTGCCGACGCGCGGTGTTGGTCCTAAGGCCATGGCGCGGATTGAAGAGAAAGCCGCCGAGACGGGGTTTTCGCTCTTTGCCGCAGCGGAAGCCTTAACGGAGAAAGCGACCAGCAAAGCCGGGCAAAAATTACGTGCGTTTTTGGATGCAATCCGTGAGATCGAGTGTCATCCGGATATTCGCCTTGCGGCACGTTTGCAAATGGGGTGTGAGATGACCGGCTATGCCGAGAAGCTACGCAGTGAGGGTGAAAAAGGTCAGGTTGCCTTTGAGAATTTGGCGGAGCTGTATGATCTGGCGCAAGGGTTTGAGAGCGTTGAAGAGCTTTTAGATCATGCGGCGCTCGGGTCATTGCCCAAAGCCGATCAAGGTTTGGGCTGTGTGCGTTTGAGCACCATTCATGCGGCGAAGGGGTTGGAGTTCGAGCATGTTTATTTGATGGGCTGGGAAGATGGTGCTTTCCCCAGCACGACCAACACGGATCAAGGCGAAGAGCGGCGTTTAGCCTATGTGGCGTTGACCCGCGCGAAACGTCGGGCTGTGATCACGTGGGTCGGGTATCGCTACGGTCAGGAAACCGCGCCGTCACCATTTTTGAGTGACTTTCCGGCCAGTGCCT
>NZ_BCZB01000070.1 GCF_001598495.1 Neokomagataea thailandica NBRC 106555 | reverse complement strand
GGGCAAATCCGTGAATGGGCTGAAGGATTGGGAGAAGCCCGAGACGATCAACACGGACAAGGCCCCGACCTACGGTATCGCGATCAAAGAGCTGAAAAAGAAAGGTAAGCTGCCAGGCACAGTGCAGCACCGACAGGTGAAATACCTGAACAACGTGATCGAAGCCGATCACGGCAAGCTCAAGCAGCTGATCAAGCCCGTGCGTGGTTTCAAAACGTTGAAAACCGCCTATGCGACCATCAAGGGGTTCGATGTCATGCCGCGCCTTGAAGAAGGGACAGGCCAGATCCTGGCAGCAGGAATAGGGCATCACGGGAAAAGTGCGTCTCATCGAAAAACAATTCAGCGTCTAAGCCATTTGAAAATCAAAACAAATGGGATGCACTCAACCCAAACTTAACTTTGCAACAGGGCCCATACAACGTACTTTCGTGTCGTTACCCCTAACAGGGGCAAATTAATGTGACAGAACTTGTTTCTTGCGCAACACGAAGCGTTGTAACGACCACCTATCTCTGTCCGTAACTGGAAAATTTTAGAACTTTGTAACAGTTCCACTCACCGAATTTTAATTCAAATTACATGATGATAATGTATAGTAATTGCCATTATGTTTTTTTGATTCATACATCAATGAATCTGATTCATTAAGGTATTTATTTAAATCAGCAGCTCTTGGACAAAAAATGATTCCAACACTGATACTGACATTAAATGAGTTAATTTCAGAAAATTTTTGTATTAATAAAAATATTGCGTATAATTTATACAGTGACAATTGAATATTGTTATTTGAAATAATTATCAATTCATCACCTCCAAATCTGTACGAACTAATAGGGTAAAAAAGTTTACATATATTAAATATGTATACCAATACATTATCACCAATTTCATGTCCAAATTTGTCGTTTATTTTTTTAAAATTGTCTATATCAATATTTATTATATAAAAATTTTTCTTTTTAATTGTTTCTTCAAAAAAGAACATCCTATTTTTTATATTAGTTAAATGGTCAATGCCCAATTTTTGAATTTTATATTCAATGATATCTATTGATTTAGATAATTGTCCTATCTCATCGCACCTATTTGAAAAATTTATCGTTGAACTAAAGTTAGACTTGGAAATATTTATTATTTTTTTGCTAAGATATTTAACTGGATTTATTAAAAATCTATTGTATATTTTATTTATAAAAATAAATACAAAAACAAGAAGTAAGT
>NZ_BCZB01000069.1 GCF_001598495.1 Neokomagataea thailandica NBRC 106555 | reverse complement strand
TATGCTGAGGGATCCATCGGAGCAGGCCCCCGTGGCGGACCGCCCAAGGCATGGCTTAATGACCAAGGTGATGCTGATTTCGAACGAAATGTTTGGGTTAAGAATAACTTATATGCAAACAATGTAATGTTACCATCTGGGCCAAACCTTCACGTAGGTCAACAAGCCGCCTTGTACGGTGATGATTATAACGCCGCCATACGTACTAATAATACTTTTTATGTGCAGCATCCTGATGGATCAGCAGCCCCTGCCTATGTGAATTCTTTAGAGACAGAAACGGGTATTAAAATCCATCCTATGGGTGAAGAAGGTGCCGGATGCCCATATAATGGGACTATATCTGCTCAAAATGATGGAAGTGGAAACTTATTAGACTGCATTGATGGGCACTGGACTTCAATTACACATTCTAGATTTACTTATTATGTACCTAAAACAAACAATAACAAATATGACTTTGTATATAATAATCCAATAACAGGAACAACAACTTGTCCAGCGAACACCAATGATGTTCCCATTGCGACATTATGGTATGGAAATTATGGTTTTACCCAATTACATATTTGTTTTAATTAACAAATTTAAAGAAAGAAAACTTTCATTTTTATTGAAATATTTTGAAATAAGAAAATTCGCAGTTTATATATAATATAGTATATTTTTTATAAAAAATATACTATATTATATATGGTAATAAGTTTATTAACTGGGATTATATTCTTGAGTATCGGCATAAAATTCGGAACATTTTCTTTTACCCCTCCCCTTTTTATAAAAATAAAAGAAAATAAACTTCGAAATAAACATAGAGTTTCTGCGAAAATGCCTGATTACGGAACTCGGAAAATCAATGGAAAAAAAGTAAAGCATGTCGTCTCCCTTGGTACGCATTGCCTCGCTTCAAATATTTTAAAGTCATCCGGATTGAAAAATTATTCCTTACCATTCGATTGGGTATTTTCAACACCAGAATTCGTGATTGATAATATCAATCGTAATTTTGAGTTATTTCTACCCAATAATTATACAGATTATAAAGACTATGCAAAATCAAATTTTAATTTGGATAATGTTTTTGTACATAAAAATCCAGAGACGCCTGAATACTTTGCTTATTATACCCGATGTATATCCCGTTTCAATGATCTTTTAAATTGTAAGGATGGAAAAATATTTTTCCTCATATCGCGATCTGACAACCATTTATCGTCTCATTTTACTAATTTAGTAGAAATTTTATCTAAAAAGACCAAAAATTTTGAACTTATTGCCGTAGATCTCGAAAAAACCTGCCCCTCAAAATCTGAAATAAAACTCAAGCAAGTTAATGAAATTAATGGCTCTAGACTTTTTAAATTCACCCCAAATTCAGATGAGAGTAAACTTGGTTATTTCCCTGATGTAGTTGATGATATTTTATTACTAAGGTTAATTTATAACTATCATCTGGATTTGTGATTGCTTATCTATGCCCATTTTATCTTGTGCTATAATGGCTGCTTCAGCCTATCATGTCCCTGAAAAAGACTTGCTAACAATTGTCCGGCATCAAGCTAACCCTAGCGGCCTTATAAAC
>NZ_BCZB01000068.1 GCF_001598495.1 Neokomagataea thailandica NBRC 106555 | reverse complement strand
CACGTCACTGATCGTCGTGTCCGCCGCTATGAGAATGGTGATAATTTTGTTGAAATTATACCTTCCGTTAAAGGGCTCGCAACGGTCCATGACCGTGACGTTTTGATCTTTTGTATTTCGCATCTTATGGCGGCACTGAATAACAAGAAGTCCGTCAGTCAGATTGTACGCTTTAAAGCGTATGACATGCTCAAAGCGACGAACAGAATGACGAATGGTCAAGCTTATGACGGTTTGGTTTCAGCATTAACCCGTCTACGAGGTACTATAATCACAACAAATATTATCACTGGCGATCAAGAGGTTACTCGTGGTTTCGGGATTATTGAAAGCTTTGAAATCGTTCGGAATACGCGTGCAGGACGCATGCAAGAAGTTGAAATCAAGCTTTCAGACTGGGTATTCAATGCTATCCGTCACAAAGAAGTGCTTACTTTACACAGGGATTATTTTCGTCTGCGTAAGCCTCTTGAGCGTCGAATTTATGAACTGGGTCGTAAGCACTGTGGCATGAAACCTTCTTGGAAGATTGGCCTTGAGCGTTTGCAAGAAAAATGCGGTTCGACATCGACGATGAAAGAATTTCGTAGACTGGTGCAGAAAATGGCCCTGTTGCAAAGTTTTTTCTTGTATTTGAAACTGATGGTGATTTTGACGTAGGGCATAGCGTATGAGCGATTTCAAGGGGCGGCATTTCCAGGGTGAGGTGATCCTCTGGGCGGTGCGCTGGTACTGCCGTTACGGGATCAGCTATCGCGACCTTGAAACGATGCTCTGTGAACGCGGTGTCAGCGTTAATCACTCGACGATCTACCGCTGGGTTCAGCGCTATGCGCCTGAGATGGAAAAGCGCCTGCGCTGGTATTGGAAACGCCCAGGCTTTTCCCGAAGTTGGCGGGTTGATGAGACCTATATCAAGGTCAAAGGGAAATGGGCGTATCTCTATCGGGCGGTCGATAAGGACGGGGATACGATCGATTTCTACCTCTCGCCGACCCGAAACGCCAAGGCTGCCAAACGTTTTCTGGGTAAAGTGGTAAGTGGTCTGAAGGAGTGGGAGAAGCCTGAGACGATCAACACGGACAAAGCCCCGACCTATGGCATTGCGATCAGAGAACTCCAGACGGACGGCAAACTACCGGATACGGTGGAACACCGCCAGGTGAAGTATCTGAACAACGTGATTGAGGCCGATCACGGCAAGCTGAAACAACTGATCAAGCCGGTTCGTGGCTTCAAAAGCCTCAAAACCGCCTATGCCACGATCAAAGGTTTTGAGGTTATGCGCGCACTAAAAAAGGGACAGGCCAAATTCTTCCAGTTCCAAGACGGCATCATGGGAGAAGTGCGTCTGGTCGAAAGGCAGTTCGGAATTTACAACGTCTGAAACATCAATCAACTGGAATATCTGCGTCTTCACCCTAATTTTGCAACAGGGCACCCTAAACGACGATAACCCAAGCGACGGCGTTCTGCCGCCAATTCCCGCAAGCGTTGTCGTAAAGCCGTATCCTCTGGGCGCACAGAAACATACCGAATGATGCGACGCGCAACACCGACAACGCGGCAGGCATGACGTTCACTCACACTGAACACATCACGTATAAGATCAACAGCCTGCCGCTTCGCAGCAGGCGTCACCACTTTTTTCCAACGATTTTGACGTGCC
>NZ_BCZB01000067.1 GCF_001598495.1 Neokomagataea thailandica NBRC 106555 | reverse complement strand
CAGCGTCTAAGCCATTTGAAAATCAAAACAAATGGGATGCACTCAACCCAAACTTAACTTTGCAACAGAGCCGTTTTTTGAACCTTCCATGTTTTATTATTTAAAAAGTAAAATACATTTAGTGCTTGTTTCATTAATTATTTAATAGGCCTCAGTGTATCACTGAAATAATTAGACAATTTTTCAATTTCACCATTGTATTATCTATCATTAATAATATAATGTTATTATTAATAACTTTTTTTTGAGAAAAAAATGTCTTTTTATGAATCATCGTCTAGCTCTGGTAATGTATATGAGTTCATAGATATGAAAAGGTATTATGGATTTGATGGAAGTATAGAATATATATACGGATCAATAAAAACATTAAATGAAAAAAACTATATATTTAATGGAATGTGCGATTATTTATTAAATTCAAATTATGATATAGATATTTACAAGGGGGTTGTGGTTATTATGCCAAATATTACATCAAGTATAAGAGATTTTTCAATGAAATCTATTTATTATAGTGGTGGTGATGTGAATATCAAAAATATGTCGGATTATTTTATGAGTTGTGATTTGAATATAATTGACGGTAGTATTTCATATGATGGTAATGGTAATTTATTAAACGTATTTATGAAAAAAAATACGGAGTTTAGCTTAATTGAAAAATCAAAGTGTGAATTATTGAATATAGATTGTAGTGATAATACTACTATTAATATAAATATTAATAGCTCCAAAGTGGTTAACTTGATAAATTTTAATTTAGATAGTAATTATTTAAAATTTAATAGTGCTGTGTCCTTTAATAAGGTTGTTGTGGATTTTAATAAAGATAAAAGTATTCTTACAATAATATTATTTGATGGAATTTTTTTTACAAAGTTTAATTTATTAAACGTTTTAAACTTTAATGTTTTTCAAGAGATTGATAAGAATAAAAAATATTACTCATTAAATAATGTAATTTCTGATATTAGTATGAAAAATAATTCATGTTTTTTGCCTAATACATTAATTGAAACACCGAATGGTTTTTCTTTGGTTGAAAATATGAAGGTTGGTGATGTAATAATTGTTTATTACAATGAAACAATAACACAAAAAATTATTAAAAATATTATAAAAGGATCAGCACTATCTAATAATAATAATTATGTGCCACCAATTAGGATAAAAAAAGACGCCTTTGGAAAAGGAAAACCATTTTCTGATTTATTTATCACATCAGAACATTCTATTTTTTATAAAAATGCATTTTATCCATCAAGGATGTTCATTGGAATGCAAGATATAAATATTGATTTTTCTAAAAAAGAATACATATACTATAATATAGAGCTTTATGATCACTCTATTATCAATGCAAATGGACTTTTAGTAGAAAGTTACCTTCCTACAGAAGGGACCCCCTGTTACCCTATTTTAGATAATTTAGATAATTTAGATAATTTAGATAATTTAGATAATTTAGATAATTTAGATAATTTAGTATATATAATAGACAGTTCCGGAAAAAAATACCCTCTATTAAGATCAAAAAATAATTTCTTATTGTTTAATATATGTTATAATAAAAATTATCAGTATTTTCTGGTTTCATGCAATAATAAGCCTTCCAATTTTATTGGGCCACATATAGATGATAGAAGAGACCTTGGTTTGTGTGTATTGGATATATATATTGATAATGGAAAAGAAATATTAATGAATAATTTTCATTTAGAAAACAATTTTATTTATGGTTGG
>NZ_BCZB01000066.1 GCF_001598495.1 Neokomagataea thailandica NBRC 106555 | reverse complement strand
GGGGTTTACACCTTCTAAAAACCCCAGAAGTTAGGCCAACTTCAACTCTTGCCGCACTTTGCAACAGAGCCCATCCGCCTAGCTCCACCTCAAAACCAATACGGTTTCAAGCAAGAGATCAAACTTTGAAACAGATCCGTTTAACACATAACCAAAAGTTCAAAACGAAAAATTTAACACGATACTTCCAGCTACATTTATTAATATGATATATTGTCATACGCCTAACTAAGGAGATTACCTGATGTCAGAACGATTAGCTCTTGCTGTATTTGTTAAAAATGAAGAACACGATATAGCTTGGTGGTTAGGATGGCATATTGCACTCGGTTTTTCTACTATTATTGTTTACGATGACAATTCAACTGACAAGACAAGAGATATCGTTCAATCTGCATCTGAATCATATGATATTCGATTAGAAAAATCACAACAACACTTACGATTCAATCATCGTCAAAAGTATACTTATGAAAAATCTATTTTAGATGCAAAAAATGAATTTGATTGGTTAATGTTTTTAGATTCAGATGAATACCTTGATTTAGGAATAGATCAAAATGTTTCTTCTTTTTTAAAAAAATTCCCTAATGCGTCAGCTATTGCTATCAACTGGTGTTGTTTTGGTAGTAGTGGTTATATTACGCGACCACCCAACTCATCACCTATTGAATCGTATATTTATCGGTCTCAACCAAATTCTACTGATGCCAACAAAATTGTAAAATCTATTTTTCGCCCAGATACAGCTAGCGGTATATATATAAACCCTCATCAATTTGATATTAATGGTATATATGTTTCTTCTGATGGAAGTCCAATTATCTGGGATGAAGTTCATCCCGAAAAAACCAAAGACTATCCCACGTGGATAAACGCTCGTGTACGACATTATGCTTGTCGTAGTTTGGCAGATTTTATAGAAAAAGTAGAGCGCCGCAGTGATATACGTGATGCTCCTGCGCCTATGAACTATTTTAAGGATTTTGATATTAATGAAGTAGTAGATTATCCAGAAAAAGAATTTTTATTGAAAGTTCGTAATATTGTTGCTAACATTCGAAAAAATTATGAGTTGAATATATACTCAAATATTAGAAGAGGTAATTTTTGGGATTCATATTTTGATTCAGTAGAATTTAATGTTTTTAATATAAAAACTGTACACTCTACTACTGTAATGCTGGATTCAAATTCTGGAGATATAATTCATTCATCTGATAATAATAATGATAATTATATTCCAATTTATGGACTAATTATCAAAAATGATCCAAATATCATATATTTGACATGTGGTTCAAAAGGTAAAATGCTTCATCTTTCATATGATGATAGATTTGGATCTATAATACCATTTAAATTAGAAAAAATAGAGGGGGATAATTATAATATTGGATTACGAAACCCACACTCAGGGCGCTCTATATGTTGGCTACAACCGGACAGTGATACCCGCACTGGAGAAGCCCATTGCAATAGGCAGTGGCTTCATGCTTGGGAGAAAATTCAGCTAAAAAAAATGGCTTTTTTTCCAGAAGAAATAAAAAAAATGGCATATAATTTATTTAAATTTTCGCAGATTCAATCATATTCAGGAAAAATAAGTATCGAAAACATAGATGAAGCTACTTCATTTCTCTGGTCTAGATCCAGAAGAGATCAAGAAATTTGGGAAAAAGAATTTGATGTCACACTCCCATGTTGGATAAAAAATTCACATGATATCGTATTGTAATTATTTACACAAATATTTATTTAATTGTGATAATTAATAATTTTTACTATACTATTTTATAGTACATTTATTTTTTACTCAAGGCCCTGATCGAAGATCAGGGCCTTGAGTAAATGGAAACCTTCTTACTCTGCATTACTACCCACGTGGAAGGGCTCTGTTGCAAAGTGCGGCAAGAGTTGAAGTTGGCCTAACTTCTGGGGTTTTTAGAAGGTG
>NZ_BCZB01000065.1 GCF_001598495.1 Neokomagataea thailandica NBRC 106555 | reverse complement strand
TTTAGATTTTCGTGTCGATCTAAAATCAGCCGAAAAACTAAGCATTGTAACAGATCTGCTATTGGGAACTCTGACGACACCGCAAGGATAAAGCGGTAGAGACCATAGCATTTACATAGGTTCTGCCGAAAAGGTCATACATCTTGGCAAGCAGTTTGCAATGAGTGAGAACTCTAGCGACACAAGGTCCCATAAGGAGGGAACTCTGGCGACAAAACGCTTAATTTCCGCAGGATGGTGCTCTGTTAAGTGACGAAATATTCGTGTTCCATCCCGATTCGAAGTCCACAAAGTGGAATAGTCTCAAAAAAACTTATCCCGAGAACTTTGGCGACACCCATGGGTTATCCCGAGAACTCTAGCGAGATTTTTGGGAACTCTAACGACAAAACCAGGAACTCTAGCGACAATCCTAACGGAAAACTGCCATTTTTAAGCGTTATCCCGAGAACTCTGACGCACCAAACTAATATATTAATAACTATTATTCTCCTATTAGTTAGCACGAAAACAGCTCCTTTAATTTATCCCCACCCAATGTCGCCAAAGTTCCCACTGACAAATAGTAATTTCTTCGTCATAGTCTGTACTCATGGGAAAAATACACAGCCTCATTGAGACTAACGGTAGACAAGGAGCACTCGCTCTCGATTATGACCGCAAGGTAGTAGAAACAGCTGTGTCGTATATGTCCAACGAAGACAACACGGTAAGCTTTCTCTATAGTGGTTTTGCCCATGTTGTTCTCCCTCACAAACGCATCGCAAACGACGCCGCATGGCAAGTATCAACAGACAGAGCGACAATGGTTGTCGAGCCAGGAAGACGCCCTTCCCTGACTGGAACACCTGAATATGTAGGCGTTCCATATGGCTCTAAAGCAAGATTAATTTTACTTTATTTACAATCTGAAGCGGTAAAAACTCAAAGTCGACAAGTAGATTTGGGAGGATCATTTCGTAGCTGGATTAAGCTCATGGGCATCCCCCAAGGGGGAAAATCTATCGCTGACGTCCGTGAACAAGCGGAAAGAATTGCCAGATGTCGTCTAACCTTCGAATTCCAAAACATCGGAAACTCTAGCGGCATTATAAACCAAAACATTATTGATTCAGCACGGTTTTTTACCGATGCGGACGGACACGGCAAAACACGGCTTATTGACTCAGTCCAACTCTCTGAATTGTTCTTCGAACAGCTTATGAAACATCCGATTCCGATGGAAGAGTCCGCCATCCGTTCTCTAAATGGCCTATCTCAGGCACTCGACATTTATTGCTGGCTAGCTTACCGTCTACACTGCTTAAAGACGCCAACCCCTATCACATGGGCAGCATTGAAAGCGCAATTCGGCCCCGGGGTAGAACGAATGGCCCATTTCCGCTCGCAATTCCTGTCTAGCTTGCAAATGGCCTTAGCAGTTTACCCGGATGCAAAAGTTGACAGTAACCCACAAGGTCTCATTCTTTCACCCTCTAGACCGCCTGTCGCTCCGAAACTTTATACCATCAAAAAAATTAGGGAATAACTTCCTAAGTGCCGGCAAAGTTCCCACCAGCAAGGTGGCCGTTTACACATTGTAATCGCGACAAAAGGCTTCTGTGGTTGCCGTTTGAAATGCAAAAAGTTTCCAATCCTGATGTGCGAGTGATCGATTACGGTCTTCTGCGTCAAGTGTGGCCAGCCCCGATCCCCGCAATGTTGTCCCGAACTCGCTCTTTCCACCTCTGGGCGAGACCACGTATTCCGGTCAAAGCGAAGCCTACCAGCGGGGATCGGGGCTGAAGCTTTTGCCACCTGTTGGGCCGCAGCAGCGGCTTCCTCAAGAGCGCGGTCTTCCGGAAGCTCGCCCCAGTACAGATTGGACAGCCCTGTTGCAAAGTTAAGTTTGGGTTGAGTGCATCCCATTTGTTTTGATTTTCAAATGGCTTAGACGCTGAATTGTTTTTCGATGAGACGCACTTTTCCCGTGATGCCCTTTTCCTGCTGCCAGGATCTGGCCTGTCCCTTCTTCAAGGCGCGCATGACCTCGAACCCCTTGATGGTCGCATAGGCGGTTTTCAACGTTTTGAAACCACGCACGGGCTTGATCAGCTGCTTGAGCTTGCCGTGATCGGCTTCGATCACGTTGTTCAGGTATTTCACCTGTCGGTGCTGCACTGTGCCTGGCAGCTTACCTTTCTTTTTCAGCTCTTTGATCGCGATACCGTAGGTCGGGGCCTTGTCCGTGTTGATCGTCTCGGGCTTCTCCCAATCCTTCAGCCCGTTCACGGATTTGCCCAGAAAACGTTTGGCAGCCTTGGCGTTCCGCGTGGGTGACAGGTAGAAATCA
>NZ_BCZB01000064.1 GCF_001598495.1 Neokomagataea thailandica NBRC 106555 | reverse complement strand
CAACGCTATATGCCACAGGCAATGTCATTTCGTTTCGATGATTGCCATTGGAGAATTTGTTTCTCTACCGAAATAATACACGAAAAATCACTGTATTTCTAAATGTGTCATTTTTGTCGCAATATGTTGCGGGACGCTACGGTTTTATTAATTAATTTTTAAATACGTCTTTTTGTCTGATTTTGTAAGGGGGAATAATTATATTAACCATTTGAATTTATTGTAATAATTTTACAATCGCCGGATAGGTCAGCGTTATACGCTCATATGGTGCTATTTCTGGCGCAGCAACACCAACCCATGCCTTCGTTTCATGAAGGACCGGTTGCCCTGGGAACAAAGATGCCGTGTGGCCATCTGTACCCAGTCCCAACATCACCAAATCAAACAAGGGGCGCCCCTTTTCCAAGGTGTCCGCGCCATAAACGGCCTTTAGAGACTTTTCATAAACCGCCGCATCTGCTGAAACGGTAGCGCCCGTCGGAATAGGGAAAACATTCTCAGCCGGAACTGGGACGTGCCTAAGTAAGACAGCCTGCGCAACGGTTTGGTTAGCGTCTTTATGACCGACTTCTACATGGCGCTCATCACCATAAAAAATCTGTAACCGATCCCACGCCACACGACTCCGATACGGTTCTGACGCCAGAAGCTCAAACAAACGCTTCGGCGTAGAACCACCTGAAAGCGCTACGCGGAACAGTCCATCCGTCTTGGCCTGCACCCCCTCGATCAGCAACTCTGCCATACGAAGCGCTACAGCCTCTGAATCAACGAGCGTTTCGAGGGAAGCGTTACGGATATCGGTGGTCATGGTTTTTGTATCCTTGGCAAAATAAAGCGCTCAATCGCCTGAGCCCAACCTTCTCGCTCATTTGTGTCCGTCTGAAAATGAGCGGCAGCAACTATTTCTTCCTCAGCTTGCCCCATAGCAATGCTTAACCCCGCCGTCGCGAACATCGACAGGTCATTCTGAGCATCCCCAATGCAAGCCACTTCATGAGGTTCAACGCCACAGGCTTTTGCCAATTGACGTAACCCCTCGCCTTTGTTGGCCAAAGCTGGCGTCACATCAAGCATTGTCTCAGCAGAACGGCGTACACTCGCCTCTCCTTTGAGCATTGCGCCTAATTCCGCTTCAATGCGCCGCAAAAGATCATAATCATTACTTACACCCACCACTTTACCGATGTCGTAGCGCTCATCACGTAAAGAGTGAATTTCCGTAGGCTCCAAACCCGTCATGCGCCGATCTAGGGCCACAAACCCCGTTGACGCATCTTCAACGAGCCATGTTGAACCGCGCAAAAACCATGTTTCCACCCGATGAACATGCAAAATATCCAGCACAACACTCAGAACATCCGCATCCAGCACACGGTTTACTTCCAACGTACCGTCGGGCCGAAAAATTGCTCCACCGTTAAACGCGGCTGATGGCCCCGTAAGCCCTAGCGTTTTGACAACAGGCATGACAGCAGCAGGCGGACGCGCGCTTGCAAGGCAAAGAGGAACGCCCAAAGCGCTCAAACGCTGCACCATCTGCCGTGACGCATCGGTCACGCTTTTCAAAGGTGTCAGGAGCGTCCCATCCAGATCCGAGACGACGAGCCGAATACGCTCTGCCGGTGGAGACAGATCAGCATGAATAGCATCAAGATCAACGGACATTACACGACACTCCCGACCAAGCATGGCCCCACTCTGATGCGCTGAATGGAGCCATTCCATGGTATTGTTTTAGCGAAAGCTCGCCCCCTTTCGAGGACTTCCTTCAAAAAGGGGCAAACTCTCAAATACCAAATCAACGCTTACTTTGGTTCGACATGTCCGCCGAAGCCGAAGCGCTGTGCGGAGATGATTTTCTCAGCGAAGTTGTTGCCACTGCGTGAGCGGAAACGCGTGAACAGCGATGCGGTCATCACAGGCACGGGAACATCTTCCTCAATCGCCGCTTCGATCGACCAGCGACCTTCACCCGAGTCCGATACTTCACCTGAGAACTCAGACAGATCACCAGATTTCGCCAGTGCTTCCGCCGTCAAATCCAGCAGCCAAGAAGATACAACACTGCCACGGCGCCAGACTTCAGCAATATCTGCAACATTCAGGTCAAAGCGCTCACCTTCGGCCAGAACAGGGCTGTTCTTGCTCTTGAGCACATCAAACCCTTCCGCAAAGGCCTGCATCATTCCGTATTCGATGCCATTATGGATCATCTTCACGAAGTGACCTGAGCCAGCCGGGCCGCAATGCAGGTAACCCTGCTCGGCGCGCGGGTCCAGACCTTCCGCATCACGGTTCGGCGTACGTGCAACATCGCCCTTACCCGGTGCCAGTGCT
>NZ_BCZB01000062.1 GCF_001598495.1 Neokomagataea thailandica NBRC 106555 | reverse complement strand
CTTTATGACCGTATTAGAACTGGATGTGCCAGATAGCGCTACAGAGGTTCCTTCAATAATTGAGTTTTTATTCGCACCTTCAGGCGAAAAACCAATCGGATGTCCCCCTCCTAATAGGTAGCTTTTTTCGTCACTAATATTTTCATTGTTTAGTTGAGCAGAGTACAAATATAGGTTTCGGTCACCATCAGATTTTGGATCCCATGCATCATTTAAATACACAAGTTCAAATTTCGTGTTTGGCGGGAAGTTCCCCCAGTACTCAAAAGCTTGTTTTTCTCCGTTATGATGATCTGCTGTAACTGTTTGCACGGGGCCTACAGCGCTACCATTAACATAAAGTTGGAATTGAGCATTACCTTCCCAGGCATCTTCTGACATGTTCAGCGTTAAATGATCTTGTAACCCTGTAATAATTGGGGCGGCAGGAGGGGTTGCATCAACGATGAAATCATAGGCTTTTGATGTTGATGACGTAACACCATAGGTATTACTGCTGGTAGCCGTGACCTCATAATGCCCACTGGCTAAGTCATGCACTGCAACTGACCAAGCGCCAGTAGCGTCTGCTGTGCTCGTTCCTAGAAGGCTTCCATCCTGTAAATATAGCTTTACAGTCGCATTAGAACTGGTTGTACCAATAATGGATAAATCTTTATAATCTATGTTTTCAGGTGCATTTGGAATATACCAAAAATTTTTTGATACATTTAATAATGAATTATTGTCATTAATATCTCCTATATTAACATTTGATCCATTATAGTTTTCAACAATAAAATTATCTACCTTAAGATTCCTATTAATTAAATTAATTAATTTAATGGAGTTTTCAGAGAATTGATTTTCATCTCCATATGGAGATAATATTAATGATACTAAAATATTATTTTTATTTGCCCATCCTATTTCATCCAAGATAAAATCTTGGTAAACCTTACTTTGAGAAAAAAAGTAATTTGGTGGTGAATCAATAGTAATTCCTCCCCCTATTAGGGCCGCATTCTTAATATTAATATATGAAGAATCGTTTAAGAAACTACCAATATCACTTATTCCATTGGGTGAAAAAATAGGAGAGACGCATATTACCCCATAATCTCGGGCAGCACTAACATTTTCCAAAAAATCCACGAACCAATTTTGTTGATTAAAGTCAATAATCATGTTTATTTTATTTGTTATTATATTTCTTGAATTAAAAAACTGATTCCAATTGCTATCAAACCATCCCTTCGCATAAGAAGCTGGTTTTTCATTTATTTCAGCGAATGAATAAGTCTTATTATCTATAAGACTATAAATTTTGCTTAAATCTCCATTATAATTTTCTTTAATAACCTGATCTTCTTGTAGATATATAGAGGTATTATTATATATATCTTTATATTTATCTGCATAATCAATTAACGGAACGTTTCCACCAACATAAATTTTACTTGATGATGATAGAGAATAATTATAATTAATTGATCCAACCAATAAATCTTTAGATATTATTGAATTTAAACCAACCGAATTAATAATAATATTATTATATTTACCATATATGTGGGATAAATGAATGTTCCAATATCCACTTTCTGATGCGTTTACATTTCCTAAATAAATTTTATTTCCAAATACATATGAATATATATTAACAATACTATTGGGAGAAGATGAACCTTCTAAGTAAGCCGTTCCATCGTATTCATTTTTTATAAATTTCGATAAAGTTGGTTGTGTATTATTATTGTCGTTAACAACAATATTAAAATTCGTTAATTTAGATTTAATTCCATATTCATCTTCGGAGTTTATATATATATCATAATATCCGTTATCGATCCCATCGGAGTTGATTCTCCAATTTCCATTATTGTCTGAATACGTATTTATTGTTTTAATCAATATATTATTTTGTATAAACTTTAATGTAATTTGTGTATTTGGTGTTGCTGTTCCAGCTAAAGCATTTTCAGATTGACTAGACAACTCATTAGAGTTGTTTAGCCTTATTTTAAATAAATCATACCCGCCACCAAGACCAAAATAAAAAGAATTATCAATAAAATTATTATTTAATTTATAGTCATTCAAATATAGATTTCTATCCCCCCCACTTTTTATATCAAAGGCATCATTTAAATATACTATTGATAAGTCATTATAATTTTTATTATATGGGATATAATACTCAAAAGCTTGTTTTTCTCCGTTATGATGATCTGCTGTAACTGTTTGCACGGGGCCTACAGCGCTACCATTAACATAAAGTTGGAATTGAGCATTACCTTCCCAGGCATCTTCTGACATGTTCAGCGTTAAATGATCTTGTAACCCTGTAATAATTGGGGCTGCAGGAGGGGTTGCATCAACGATGAAATCATAGGCTTTTGACGTTGATGACGTAACACCATAGACATCACTGCTGGTAGCCGTGACCTCATAATGCCCACTGGCTAAGTCATGCACTGCAACTGACCAAGCGCCAGTAGCGTCTGCTGTGCTCGTTCCT
>NZ_BCZB01000061.1 GCF_001598495.1 Neokomagataea thailandica NBRC 106555 | reverse complement strand
CCCAAGAAACAGCATCTTGCGAGAGGCTGGAGACAGCATTCGCTCTACCCATTTACGTCTGCCTGAAGCGGTTTTGTCGGATCATAACGTCGAACGGGCTTGGCAAGCCTATACCCAAAACAGACGAGACATTTCGTCCGTTGAACTTGCATCCCTTATGAGCGTGAACCTTCCCGTCAAGGATGATGAAACGCGTGTGGATGTCACCATGGATGATATGATCGGATTAGTTCGAGGCACTTTTGAGGATCAATAATCTAGACCTGAGAAAATCATTTGATTACAGTGCATTAAGTCGGGTCTTTGAAAAGATGGTATGATAGCCCTAGAATGGCTAGTGCGCTGAAATAAATGATTTTTGTTTGTGCAAAGTTACTGCTCCCCGCCGGGTAGGCGGCTGAGAGACAGTTTTTCCGTGCTGTATCGTGGCTAAAACCGCTCCCCGCCGGGTAGGCGGCTGAGAGAGGAGGTTATACTTGATATGCTCCCCGCCGGGTAGGCGGCTGAGAGAAAGTGCTGAATATCTGCCCTGGGCAACAGGTCGCTCCCCGCCGGGTAGGCGGCTGAGAGATTTGATGCGCGACCGATTGGCACCTCAAAAGCGCTCCCCGCCGGGTAGGCGGCTGAGAGAAAAAAGGATAAGACAGCGTTCAAAAACGCGATGCTCCCCGCCGGGTAGGCGGCTGAGAGAAAAACGAAAACGCCATGAGGGGCCTTAAAAAATGCTCCCCGCCGGGTAGGCGGCTGAGAGAAATAGCGGTATTCCGGCCATCGTCAACACGATGCTCCCCGCCGGGTAGGCGGCTGAGAGATGATTCAGATGAATGTTTGGATCGCCAAGAAGGCTCCCCGCCGGGTAGGCGGCTGAGAGACATGAAAATGCTGTTTCGCACAACTGAAAGTTGCTCCCCGCCGGGTAGGCGGCTGAGAGACCCCTACCCAGTAGAGAGGAAGAAAAAAAATAGCTCCCCGCCGGGTAGGCGGCTGAGAGAAAGCTTTAGGAGACGCACCGACAAAGCGCGAAGCTCCCCGCCGGGTAGGCGGCTGAGAGAAGTTGGACGATATGCGGCTGTGATCGGTCATCGCTCCCCGCCGGGTAGGCGGCTGAGAGACGACGCCATTTTCTCCAAAATTCGTCGATATTGCTCCCCGCCGGGTAGGCGGCTGAGAGAAGTAGCAGCGGCCCTCTTCATCTTCCAATAGAGCTCCCCGCCGGGTAGGCGGCTGAGAGATCTCTTATATGCGTATGATGCGCGTTGCGTCAGCTCCCCGCCGGGTAGGCGGCTGAGAGATCTTTGGCCGGCGCGTTTGGATCGTGCGGCCGGCTCCCCGCCGGGTAGGCGGCTGAGAGATAAAAGAGGCAACAATAACCCCGGCACAATGGGCTCCCCGCCGGGTAGGCGGCTGAGAGAATTGCTCTATTGTGTTTCCTCAGTCTGCCCTTGCTCCCCGCCGGGTAGGCGGCTGAGAGACGTATGTTGCTTCGCTACAGTCTAAAATTGGGCCCTGTTGCAAAGCGAGTTTAAGAACGCGTGTATCCTCATTTAGACAACCAATCCTCTGAGCGAAGACCATGTACTCTTGTAAACTCACGAAGGTTTCCGGTTACAACGATGAGCCCTTTGCTACGAGCATGGCCAGCGATCATGAGATCATACGGCCCAATGACACAGCCCCTGTTTTCTAAATCAGCCCGAATTTCTGCCGTGTGGGCAGCAGCATCGTCATCAAAAGGCAAAACATCCAACCGAGAGGCGAAAAGCTCGACTTGGCGGCGGTGCCTTACGGGATCCTGAGACTTCTCTGCACCGTAAAGGAGTTCATACAATACGACGTCAGAGATGCAGAGCGCTTCAGCGTTATCGTTGAAACGCTCTCTCAACCCTTGTGGTCGATCACGCAGCACACGAATACAGAAATTCGTATCAAGTAAGAAGCGGAGCATCAGAAGCTTTCTCGCTCCTGCATCTCGGGCTGTCTCCGGGGCGGCAACTCAACACCGGGTGAGGCAAAGAAATCATCCCAAGCAGCATTGGCCGGCGCGATGATCCGACGCGCACCGTCGGAGATGATGACCACGTCCTTCAGATCAGGTGCGAAGGCAACAGTCTTGGGAAGGCGTACCGCCTGAGTGCGGTTCGAGAAAAAAAGTGTCGTGCGGGTCAACATCATGAAGCTCCAATGTATATTCATAATGTATATACATATGGTATCCTTTACGCAACGAAAAATTCCAAAAGTAAGGAATTAATAGCTTGTCATTTTGGGGTATATCCCAGAATGATGTCATGGCACTCGTTTAGAATACGTCAATATAGAATGGTTTCAATATATTCATGACATTCGTCCCCAAACCTCATAGATATTAACATGACATTTGGAGGAGAAGAGGGCGTTGAAGGGTCAAAGGGTCGGTTATGGGCCCTGTTGCAAAGTTCAGTTTGGGTCGCCTGGGCCCCGTTTGTTTTGATTTTCGAACGATTTAGAAGCTGAATTGTCTTTCGATGAGACGCACTTCTCCCATGATACCCTCTTGGAATTGGAAGAGTTCAGCTTGCCCCTTTTTCAAGGCACGCATGACCTCGAAGCCTTTGATCGTCGCATAAGCAGTTTTGAGGCTT
>NZ_BCZB01000060.1 GCF_001598495.1 Neokomagataea thailandica NBRC 106555 | reverse complement strand
CCAACCAAAATAGGTTTGAATATGGCCAAAGTCAAACCACTCTTCGACTTCAACGCGGCGCAATGGGTGCTGCACCAGATAACGGTTAACCCCTTCCACAAAACTGCTGCGCGCTTGACTGAACGCACGCACGAGTTCAACTCCATTCGAAAAAGCAAAATAACCGCATGCAATAGGAGTATCTGCCGGTTTATCGTCAGTTGCTGCCAGTGTCTCAAGACGAAGAACATTGCCCTCTTCGTGATGAACGGCAGCCCAAGAGTAATCATCTCCCCCCGGACGCACAGCAACAATATCTGTACCCGTCGGAATTTGACCCAGAATCGTGTCACCATGCAAAATATGCACCGGGCAAGCATAAGCACCGATAACATTAATCGCGTAGACTATAGCTTCACTCAGATGAAGATCAGCCGGGACCGGTACTGGCGTAACACCTTTTTCACGGAGACGTTGTCGGTCATGAGGTGGGATATTAAACGATTCGGGAACTGTAATAAATAAACGAATATTATCCGGCAGGTCTTTGCGTAAACCATCAATTTGGAAATCAAAAATACGCCCAACACCGAGCGGAAGAAACGAAGGCGGCACAAGACCGAACTCTGCTGCAAGCTCAGTGCCCACACAAGCACCCGACAAAATGAGTGCAATCGGAGAAACATCGATCATTTTTGTGTCCTGATCAAATCATGTATCTCGCTCAGGCTGAGTGAGAGAAATTCAGCAGGGCGGACTGCGCGATCATCTATGTAAAATCCCTCGGTACCGCACCAAGGCTTCCCAACATAAATTTCATCATAAGGAACGTCATGCTTATTCAGCCAAGCAATCACGATGGGCAGGGTATTTGCGTTGATCTTGCCAACGACTCCCTTGAAGGTACGCATGTTCCGCGCAGTATGAATGAGGATTTCAAAACCCTGTGCCTTGTATTCCCTCAGTCGAGAAATCAACGGCAGGTTTGGCTCCATATCCTCATAAGAGGTATTCGGGTTATGGCGCGTCAGGGTGTCGTCGAGATCTACCACTAGTCGCTTCATCCGATTGGCTTCCTCAAAGCATCATTACGCCAACACTAGAGCTCCAGCAGCATTACAGAGCGAACCGCTCACTCCTGCTGTGTCTATTAGGCGCAAATTCAGATAACGTTATGCTAATCATACAGAGTGGTAGACACTTGGCAATGGTCAGACGACACTGAATCTGAAATGATAACCATTAAATCAAAAGAACTTCATACTGTGGAACAGACTGTTACTCACTCTTTAAAATTAACGATATACGTATCCCTATTGCTTGCGCGGGGCATTTGTGTTATTTGTACAAAAATAGCCAATCTACATATTTAGAAAAACACAATTCCTAGGGGAATCCCCCAAGATGGATGTGTCATGAGATCGGCCGTTGCAACAACCTTCTCCCATAACCGGGCGGAAGGCTTATTTAATTTCTGGACATCACTTTATTTCGTAACCAACGCTTCAGCACACGCTGTAGCCGTATGGGAGATTTGCGCGTGAAGACACGAAAAAACCAATTTTTCCAAGCCACCAGCCGCCGTTCAACCGCATGGAGCAGCGCAGCTTTAGGTGCTTTGTGCTGTGCACTCTATAGTACAACAAGCATAGCACATGCAGAAGATTCCAATCAAAACTTATACTATACGGATAGTAAAGGACAAAAAAAGCCCATTACAGTACTATCATCCCTTGATTCTTCCGGAAAACCGTTAGTCTCTGCCTACAAAGATAACGCCAATCAATGGCATACAATTGCGCCAGCTATTATGGTCTGTAGCGTCAATGCGAATGGTAGCCCAGTGGCCTGCCCTTCAACTATGGGCACCGCTACTACAGATATAAAAGTTAACACTCCCAATGGCGTTGCTGGGCTTGATGCAAATGCCGAAGTCACCTCCCCCATTTCTACGACGTCCCTCATATCGTCAGAAGATCTGCGGGTCATGCCTGTTGCGGGCAATCATTACCCGAACACCACAGGCCCACAAGCCGTCCAACTCCCCGGTTATACAATGTGGTATGGGAACCAGATTGGCCTTGGGCGCTACCCGGATGCTTCACAAGCCAGTGGCTATAATACGGTGGGAGATTGGTGGATAACACCACCTGAAACACTTCATCTGGGCGGGCAATCCGAAGGAGCGTCAGGCTATCTTAATGTCCATTGTTCACCCTATGGCGGCTCCAATGCTGGAACATGCTCTCAAATTATGTTGGGCACTCCCAACATTCAGGGCCAAGCTGCGGGATTAGGTCCAGGAGCGACCGGCATTGCACAATACGATAATTTTGACGCAACCAACCAAGTATTACAGGCAGCCAACTCTGTTCCACTCTTCGTTATTACATCAAATACGGCCAATAACGTTTTTCCACCCGCAAGTGATGGCCTTGACCATACACCGACCTTCACGGCAAGCGGTGCAACATTTGCCAACCCATTACCGGCCGATATGTCAAACTGGCTTATACACCACCAGCAAGGCATCCGACTCATGACGAACGAGATCGGCTGTCAGACCTGCTCTATTCAAACCTATGCCGGGATTGTTACGGGCGTTTCGACCAATTCTGCCGGCCTTGTAACTGAATTAAAAGTTGCAGCATGGCAGGTCTTCAATAGCCTTGATACGG
>NZ_BCZB01000059.1 GCF_001598495.1 Neokomagataea thailandica NBRC 106555 | reverse complement strand
CCGGATATTATATCTGGGTCCACAACCTCAGATTTTTTGTCTTACAAAAGCTACATTGAAAATTATGTACAACAAAATCCATCCTTTACAGGAACAGTCCCCAATGGAGGGTTTAGCAGTACGCTGCACAATATGGTCTTCAACGACAATCATACGGCGTCCATTATCATGTGGTTGCCAAATGCAGCTAATCAAGTTGATGATACGACAGCACAATCACAAAATAATAAAACTATTGGATACACATTAAATGATCACTGGTTTACGAAATCTTTAGGAGATATGGGTACTATACCCAATTCAGTTCCAAATGGGAGTTTGGTCTCCGTGGTCATGATGACAGGTAATGGTTATTAAAAATGGAAACACTTATTTCCCTCTTGGCGGGAACAGCCATTGCTGCCATTTTGATTCCGACGCTCGCTCATGTAGTCCATACCAGCGAGGAGCGTAACCGACAGGCCATCACGTCAGGAGAACTGCAAGACCTTATGGTCTCTGCACGAAACTTTGCCGAGAACCACCGTGATGAAATTCTTGCGAATGTTAATGTCGGCGGGACATTCGAGGTGCCGCTGAACCAAATGCCGCTTTTACCTAATTTTAATAGTAGCAACCCGTATGGCCAAAGCTGGCATATTTATATGCAACAACCCTCAAGCGGCCAAGTCAGTGCTATTATAACAACCCGAGATGGTGATGAAATAAAACTTCCAGCTTTAACGCATATCGTCGCGTTATCTGGCAATCACGCAGGCTATGTCGGCCCCGACGATACAGTCCCTGGCGTTGATAGCCAAACGGCCATTGGGGCCGCTGGGGGTTGGCATCTTCCTTTAAATGGCAGTCCGATTAACCCTGGCGCCGGTCATCTTTTTGCAATCGCGACAACGAGTAGTGCCGTTCAGTATAATACAGATGCACTTTATAGAAATGCGGTTCCCAATCACCCAGAACTCAATACGATGAATACCAGCCTTAATATGAATGGCAATAATATTGGTAATGCAAATAATATAGGGGGAAATTCTGAAACACTCAATGGAGCAATTGGAACCAATGGCCTCGACCCGAACAATGGAATACCTTCTAACTGGGGAGGAGGTGTCCACACACATGACGTGTATGCTGAGGGATCCATCGGAGCAGGCCCCCGTGGCGGACCGCCCAAGGCATGGCTTAATGACCAAGGTGATGCTGATTTCGAACGAAACGTTTGGGTTAAGAATAACTTATCGGGATTGCAATCAATAAATTTCAATAGTTCACAAAATGTTTTTATAAATAATTCCTGTTCGCCAAATGGATCTATATCAATAAATAGTGATGGAAGCGGACAACTTCTAAACTGTACAGATGGGAAATGGACTGTTCCAGGGTCTAATTTTTCATCAAATACTTGGGTGTCAGATATTTTACAGACATACACTGTAAACGGACCTTATTTGAATAACTCTAATTATGCGGCTAAAATAAATGTTGTCTGCCCCAATAGGGCACATGATTTGAGTATTGGGATTTATGTTGACGGTATATTAGAATGGTCAAGTGGTTCATTTGTAGGTCGTGGCTATACTAGCACTCAAACAGGGGCAGTTATTGTTCCTTCAAGACTGTCATATACAGTTTATATAACTGCATCAGAAGGGTATCAAAGTTTGAACTGTCAAATTATAGCTCGATGGTAGCATATTTTATTGACAATTTACCCTTTTAACTTCATGTGTTACAAAAAGAAACTCTGGAGTATTTCATGTCAGTTAATCCATATGGATTTTACCAACCCACCATTTTTCAAAAGTTAGGCATTTCATTAATGCACAATACTGTATTAGGAGGAACGTCTCTCCGACGCCGTTGGCTCGAATACTTCCGCCATGATTGTCGTGGAGCTCTCGATACGAAGCTCTTCAATTTAAAGGTTCGAGTATACCCGAAAGATAATCAAACTGATGCTAAAGGCGCACTTTGCGGAACTTCATACAACTCCAAAGAACTAAAGTGGCTTAAAAAATACCTAAAACCCAATATGGTATTTTTAGATATCGGGTCCAATATGGGTTTTTTCTCATTATTCGCAGCTAAACTAGGCGCTGATATTGTCGCTATTGAAGCAAATAAAAATTTATCTGAGAGATTCGAATATAACTTTCAATTAAACGGTTTTGATTACGAAATTTTTAATAACGCAGTTGGGGCTGAACGCAAAAAAGTGAAATTAAACTTCTTGAATGACGATCTAGGAAGCACAAATGTTGTAGAATCCAGCGATGGCACAATAGAAATGCTTCCTTTAATTGACATTATTACACAAAGTAACAATATCTCTGAAAATGATATTTTCTTGAAAATTGATATTGAAGGGCATGAATGTGACGCTCTCATTCCGTTTTTTGAAATTGCACCAAATTCGTTATTCCCCAAATTCATCATTATGGAAAAACAACCTAATGAATACAATGCATCAAAATTACACCGTACCTTAGTACAGAGTGGATTGTATAAACAAAAATCGTCAACAAGAAGCAATATACTTTATATTAGAAATTAAGTTATGCCTCTATTGTCGTGTGCGATAGCCGCTGCAACGGCTTACCATGTCCCTCAGAATGAAATACTGTCATTGATACGTAACCAGACCAAAAATAATGGTCTGGTTACGC
>NZ_BCZB01000058.1 GCF_001598495.1 Neokomagataea thailandica NBRC 106555 | reverse complement strand
AAGAAGAATGGAAAGCTTCCCGACACGGTGAAACACCGTCAGGTGAAGTATCTGAACAACGTGATTGAGGCCGATCACGACAAGCTGAAACAACTGATTAAACCGGTCCGTGGCTTCAAAAGCCTCAAAACTGCTTATGCGACGATCAAAGGCTTCGAGGTCATGCGTGCCTTGAAAAAGGGGCAAGCTGAACTCTTCCAATTCCAAGAGGGTATCATGGGAGAAGTGCGTCTCATCGAAAGACAATTCAGCTTCTAAATCGTTCGAAAATCAAAACAAACGGGGCCCAGGCGACCCAAACTGAACTTTGCAACAGGGCCGATGCAGTGGCTTTTCGTGACGGCCATCCCATGTCAGCCCCTCGCAAGGCTCTAACATCCCCAGACGCACCGCATCCTCATCACGGCACGCACAGACCCGCTCATTACCACCTTTGGCGCGACGGCAGGGCTCGGATGGTCCTGCCCCACAACCACGGCATGGCACACGCAAAGCAGGATCACCCTCTTCCCAAACCGCCGAACACCGACGGCAGGACAAAGGAGCAAAGGTATCGGTCCAGCGTTGCGGGACACGGACAGGGCGGTTCGGAATGTAGGGGAAAGCGTATCGGCGCATGAGGCTCGTTCCATTCTTGTGGATGTCAAGCATCAGGCCGGGCAGGCGGGCTCTCGGGGTGCAACAGTGCCGCGTAGCGGCAGGATCACCTGCACACCGCAGACACGCGCAAGCGCCAGCGGCGCTGAGCATGGCGAGGAGAGCGGGTGACCCACCTGTTGCAGCGCGAGAGACCGGCTGGCAGGGGTTCTGGTATCAAAGTCTTTACGTATTTACGTAAAGACTTTACCTCCCTGAATCAATTTGCGACTAAACTCAAAACACTACAGAAAATAGAGTCTCAAACACGTCTTTACGTAAATACGTCATTACGCAAAGAATTGCTTCAAAAACCTATACAGGCTCAGTCCGCAAACGTAATTGCCTCTCGTGGCGACCATCCCCTGCAAAGCTCTAAAATCCCCAGACGACCGCTTAACGCATGCCCTCACCCATTCATTTCCGCCTCTAAAGCAACCGTAAAATAAAGGGCGTAGGTGTCGGTCCAGCGTTGCGGGACACGGACAGAGCGGTTCGGAATGTAGGGGAAAGCGTATCGGCGCATGAGGCTCGTTCCATTCTTGTGGATGTCAAGCATCAGGCCGGGCAGGCGGGCTCTCGGGGTGCAACAGTGCCGCTAGCGGCAGGATCACCTGCACACCGCAGACACGCGCAAGCGCCAGCGGCGCTGAGCATGGCGAGGAGGGCGGGTGACCCACTTGTTGCAGCGCGAAAGCCCACCTCGCAGGGGGTTATGATATTCTAGTCCATTATCTTTACGTAAAGACGTTGTTACGTAAGCTTTTCATAGTGTTCATCACATGTAAGCCCTTCGCAAACCTTCCCCCCCCGCTGAGACAGCTCTTACTGATCATGCTACCCACAAGCTCATTCTTAGCCCCATATTGGGTAGAATCATTCGAAAATAAACAAAACAAAATTTACGTCATTACGTCATTACGTATTGCTGAATTTACGTAATGACGCTACTCTACTTTTGATCAATACACGGGAGAGTCCAGTGCCAATATTAACCATTGCTTCTTTTAAAGGTGGGCCAGGGAAAACTACTTTATGTCAAATAATTGCCACCAAATGTGCCGCGGATGGATTGACTGTTTCTGTTATCGATGCCGATCCAACAAAAGCAATGTCAGACTGGCACACAAATACTTACGAAGGAATTCCATTTACTTGCATATCAGAGACATCAGAGCGCTCTATTGCCGATCTTGCACTAAGCTTGGATGAAAAATCTGACCTAGTTTTGATTGATACCGCAGGGTTTGGAAACCTGGCTGGTGCAGTTGCCATGACTGTTGCAGATCAGATATTGGTACCTCTAACGGCCGGGGCAGCGGATCTAAATCAAGCTGAAGAAACCATAAAACAAGCAAAGGGTCTCGCTGCCGCAGCACGCCGCAAAATTGAAGTTCGAGCAATTATGAACCGTCTATCGAGGACAAACTTAACCAAACACGCTGAACAAGAACTAAAAGAAGCCGGCATTCCTACTCTTAGTTCTACAATTTCACATCGAACAGCTTTTGGCGAAATATCGTACTCAGGAACGCTTCCCTCAAAAGGACCAGCTGCAGATGAAGTAACGTCACTCATCAATGAGCTCAAAGAAATTGGTTGGGTTCCTAATAAATAAAATAGGGAGTTTATAAAATGGCTTTAAAATCCAGGAAAAGACCAGACGCAGACACAATTACTAAAGTGGCACTAAATACATCAAGCAACACAAACACAGTTGTTTCTCCACAGAATAGTCGGGCTGTGGATGCCTTAGAAACGGCTCGGAGCGTTAATCCACGCCTTCCTCCTGCTGAAGTTGTTCCAGAAGATAAATCAGTCAACCACAATATGCGTTTGAAAACGAGTACATTGAAGTCACTGGGAAAAGCAGCTGCGGAACAAGGGATGTCTGTCAAACAACTTATAATGAAGGCTGTTGCCGACAAAGGTATAGTAGTAGCCCCTTCGGATTTGGAAAATGGGAAAATTACTCCTTGGCGTGAACGTTGAATCTTAGATAACTCCTGCTCATCTTACCGAACCATGCTCTGTACGG
>NZ_BCZB01000057.1 GCF_001598495.1 Neokomagataea thailandica NBRC 106555 | reverse complement strand
ATGGTTGCGGGGGTAGGATTTGAACCTACGGCCTTCAGGTTATGAGCCTGACGAGCTACCGGGCTGCTCCACCCCGCGTTGGTGGGTGGTTTTTTTTGTGAGGTGAGCTAGGGGACCTGGCGGCGACCGACTTTTCCGCACCTTAAGGTGCAGTATCATAGGCGCTGAGGTTTTTCACGGCCGAGTTCGGGATGGGATCGGGTGTAGGATCCTCGCCATGGCCACCAGGTCTTCTAGCTCACCCTGTATTGGTATGGAGGGTGAGAGGTTGGTGTTTTTTGAGTGTGACTGATTTCTGTGCATGTGTTGTTGTGTGAGAGATATGAGCGATTAGTACCGGTTAGCTGAGTACATTACTGTACGTATACACCCGGCCTATTAACGTGCTGGTCTTGCACGGCTCTATGAGACCTTGTTTTGAGGTGGGTTTCCCGCTTAGATGCTTTCAGCGGTTATCCCGTCCGAACTTAGCTACCCGGCTGTGCCACTGGCGTGACAACCGGTGCACCAGAGGTTCGTTCATCCCGGTCCTCTCGTACTAGGGACAAATCCTCTCAAGTCTCTTACACCCACGGCAGATAGGGACCGAACTGTCTCACGACGTTCTAAACCCAGCTCACGTACCACTTTAATCGGCGAACAGCCGAACCCTTGGGACCTGCTCCAGCCCCAGGATGTGATGAGCCGACATCGAGGTGCCAAACCTCCCCGTCGATGTGGACTCTTGGGGGAGATCAGCCTGTTATCCCTAGAGTACCTTTTATCCGTTGAGCGATGGCCCGTCCACGTGGGACCACCGGATCACTATGGCCGACTTTCGTCTCTGATCGAGCTGTCACTCTCACAGTCAGGCGGGCTTATGCCATTGCACTCGACAGCCGGTTTCCGACCGGCCTGAGCCCACCATCGCGCGCCTCCGTTACACTTTGGGAGGCGACCGCCCCAGTCAAACTGCCCACCATGCAGGGTCCCGGATCAGGCTGACTGATCTCGGTTAGACATCAGAAAAATTCAGGGTCGTATTTCAAGGATGGCTCCACCGGTGCTGGCGCCCCGGCTTCAAAGCCTCCGACCTATCCTACACAGAATTTTCCTGATGCCACTGCAAAGCTACAGTAAAGGTTCATAGGGTCTTTCCGTCTGACCGCGGGTACCCCGCATCTTCACGGGGAGTTCAATTTCGCTGAGTCGATACTGGAGACAGTGGGGAAGTCGTTACGCCATTCGTGCAGGTCGGAACTTACCCGACAAGGAATTTCGCTACCTTAGGACCGTTATAGTTACGGCCGCCGTTTACCGGGGCTTCAATTCAATGCTTGCACATCTCCTCTTAACCTTCCGGCACCGGGCAGGCGTCAGGCCCTATACGTCATCTCTCGATTTCGCAGAGCCCTGTGTTTTTACTAAACAGTCGCTACCCCCTGGTCTGTGCCACCCAACCATGGTTGCCCACGATTGGGTCTCGTTTATCCCGAAGTTACACGAGCAATTTGCCTAGTTCCTTCAGCATCGTTCTCTCAAGCGCCTTGGTATACTCTACCAGTCCACCTGTGTCGGTTTCGGGTACGGTCTATATGCTAGAGCTATTTCCTGGAATGGTCCAAAAGCTGGTTCAATCCGATAAGAACCAACAACATATCTCATTCGTCACTTCTAGCAGGCTCAGGACTATTAACCTGATTCCCATCGACTACGGCTTTCGCCCTCGCCTTAGGGGCCGGCTCACCCTGCGTGGATTAACCTTGCGCAGGAACCCTTGGACTTTCGGCGACAGTGTTTCTCGCACTGTTTATCGCTACTCATGTCAGCATTCGCACTTCCGATATCTCCAGAGAGGGTCACCCCGTCTCCTTCGCAGACTTACGGAACGCTCCGCTACCGCGCATTCATAAGAATGCACCCACAGCTTCGGCACGTGACTTGAGCCCCGTTACATTTTCGGCGCAGGGTTTCTAATAGACCAGTGAGCTATTACGCTTTCTTTAAAGGATGGCTGCTTCTAAGCCAACCTCCTGGTTGTTTTGGAATCCCCACATCCTTTCCCACTTAGTCACGATTTAGGGGCCTTAGCTGGTGGTCTGGGCTGTTTCCCTCTCGACAATGGACCTTAGCACCCACTGTCTGTCTGCCGGACTATACTCCTCGGTATTCGGAGTTTGGTTAGGTTTGGTAAGGCTTTGGGCCCCCCTAGCCCATCCAGTGCTCTACCCCCGAGGGTAAACATCCGACGGTCTACCTCAATAGATTTCGCGGAGAACCAGCTATTTCCGAGTTTGATTGGCCTTTCACCCCTAACCACAGCTCATCCCCGACTTTTTCAACAGGCGTGGGTTCGGCCCTCCAGTGCGTGTTACCGCACCTTCAGCCTGGCCATGGCTAGATCACTCGGTTTCGGGTCTTCTGCCAGCAACTCATGCGCCCTATTCAGACTCGCTTTCGCTACGCCTACACCTAACGGCTTAAGCTCGCTGCAAACAGAAACTCGCTGACCCATTATACAAAAGGTACGCCGTCACCCCATATGAGGCTCCGACTGCTTGTAGGCGTCCGGTTTCAGGTCTCTTTCACTCCCCTTATCGGGGTGCTTTTCACCTTTCCCTCACGGTACTTGTTCACTATCGGTCACTGAGGAGTATTTAGGCTTGGAGGGTGGTCCCCCCATGTTCAGACAGGGTTTCACGTGCCCCGCCCTACTCAAATCCTTATCAAGACATTATGCATACGGGGCTATCACCCATTATTGCCGGACTTTCCAGACCGTTTTGCTTCTCCTTAATAAGGCATTGGCC
>NZ_BCZB01000056.1 GCF_001598495.1 Neokomagataea thailandica NBRC 106555 | reverse complement strand
CCCCCATAAAGCCTCCGAGGGCCCTGTTGCAAAGTTGATTTTTCGGCTAATTTCAGATGGACACAAAAATACAAACACACATAAAATCCGTAAGTTAATTATATCGGAATCAACACGAAAACGGCACTTTTAGAACTTTGCAACAGGGCCAAAAAAGCTCCATCTTTAAACTGTACGGCGCTCCAGAGAGGGCGAAAGAACAAGTGGGAAGTGCTGTACTTGCAAACTTCCCTCATGGGCACGTGCTTGAGCGAGGTCGTATGCACTTTGCATGCGCATCAGCGTTTCTGCCCGAACGCCGAATGCTTTTTCAAAGCGAATGGCCATGTCAGCCGATAAGCTGGAGCGCCCATTTAATAGGGCACTGATGGATTGTCGCGAAACACCAAAATGCTCGGCGAGAGTATTCACTTTGATATGATGAGGCTCAATTATCTCTGTTTTAAGCCAATCACCAACATGAACAACCAGTGATGAATGCATTTTAAGCGCCATGATAATCCTCCAATGTCATCTCACACAAAGAACCATGCTCATTGACGCGAAATGTGAGACGCCAATTTTTGGTGACGGTCATTGCCCAAGTCCCTGATCGATCTCCGATCAAGGGGTGCAAACCATAATTGGGCGGCACGGCCAGTTCATCCAATGATTCAGCTGCATTGATAAACGCCAGCATCTTACGAAGACGTTTTACGTCACCAACCAAGCCCTTTGCGTTTCCGGTCTCAAAAAAACGACGTAGCCCTTTATGGCTGATGCTTTCGATCTCCATGAATGTAAAGTATAGATTTACATTAGGACCGTCAAGTTATGCTTTACATAAAACCCTAAGTGTCTTCTATCGACTGTTTTTTACGGGAAGCAGACATTCCGCTCGCCCCCCATAGCAGCCCTTGGCTGGGCTGCTTGGTCGAGCCCAGGGCTGTGTAAGTGATTGTGGTCAGTTTTGCTAAGCAGAAAGCTCACCAAACACGCCCCTGCCCTTCCACTTCACGAAGCGTTGCGACGGCCGTACAGTTATACTCTTCAGCAATGGCGTCAATTTCGTCAAAGAGATCCGCTATCTCAGCATCGAGATCGTGCTCTGTGCGCGTGTACTCTGCAGGAATAGCTAACCTATACTCGCCCTCCTCGTTCTTCTGCACATCGTAATCTTCCGCCAGCATGTCCTCGATCTCAGCTCGAACCAAGGAAAGGTTCAGTCCTGAGGCTGAGTGGCCCTGAAGGTTTAGAGTAAGGGTCGCAATGAAGGGCTTTGCGCCCATAGGTGCGTCGTGAACAATCTCTTTTACCGGCCGTATGCGAACACCGCCATTCGGATAAGCTCTTAGATACTGATAGAGGGTTTCCCGGCTTATTCCGTACTCGCGGGCAATCGCAGCTTTTGTCTCACCGTCGCGGATACGCTGGAGGATGTCTGCAACCTGTTCGTGGGACAGAACCCGTTTCCGACCACGATAGGCACCACGCTTTTTAGCTAGAGCAATACCCTCGCGCTGTCTCTCCCGAATAAGAGAGCGTTCAAACTCTGCAAAAGCGCCCATTACCGAAAGCATCAGTTTGGGCAGGGATTCATCTTTGTCTGAAAAAATAAGACGTTCTTTGATAAACTCAACACAAACGCCTTTTCGCGTCAGCGTGTGCACCAGGTTGCGGAGGTCATCGAGATTACGCGCTAATCGGTCCATACTATGCACGACCACAATGTCACCTTCACGCACGAAGGCAAGAAGCTCATCGAGCTGAGCCCGCTGAACATCTTTGCCGGACGCTTTGTCGGTGAAAACCCGATCCAGTATTTCGCCATCTAATTGACGATCAACATTTTGATCGAATGTACTCACACGGACATAACCGACCCTTTGACCCTTCAACGCCCTCTTCTCCTCCAAATGTCATGTTAATATCTATGAGGTTTGGGGACGAATGTCATGAATATATTGAAACCATTCTATATTGACGTATTCTAAACGAGTGCCATGACATCATTCTGGGATATACCCCAAAATGACAGGCTATTAATTTCTTGCTTTTGGAATTTTTGTTGCTCAAAAGTTTCCCAATGTATATACTCCATGAATATACATTGGAGGTTCATGATGTTGACCCGCACGACACTTTTTCTCTCGAACCGCACTCAGGCGGTGCGCCTTCCCAAGACTGTTGCCTTCGCACCTGATCTGAAGGACGTGGTCATCATCTCCGACGGTGCGCGTCGGATCATCGTGCCGGCCAATGCTGCTTGGGATGATTTCTTTGCCTCACCCGGTGTTGAACTGGCGCCCCGCACTCAGCCCGAGATGCAGGAGCGAGAAAGCTTCTGATGCTCCGCTTCTTACTTGATACGAATTTCTGTATTCGTGTGCTGCGCGATCGACCACAAGGGTTGAGAGAGCGTTTCAACGATAACGCTGAAGCACTCTGCATCTCTGACGTCGTATTGTATGAATTGCTTTACGGTGCAGAGAAGTCTCAGGACCCCGTAAGGCACCGCCGCCAAGTTGAGCATTTCGCCGCTCGGTTGGATGTTTTGCCTTTTGATGACAATGCGGCTGCCCACACGGCAGAAATCAGAGCTGATTTAGAAAACAGGGGCTGTGTCATTGGGCCGTATGATCTCATGATCTCTGGCCATGCACGCAGCCGAGGGCTCGTTGTCGTAACCGGAAACCTTCGCGAGTTTACAAGGGTACATGGTCTTCGTTCAGAGGATTGGTCGTCTAAATGACGATGATTCGGTACCCCAAGGCTTGCGCCGGATTATTCTTGTGCAAGCCTTGGGTGGTAGTTTGAAAACACAATCGGATAAACTGTACCATTCCGTAATTTCAACCCACGCCTCCGTACCGGAGACGACTATTTAAAGCATACAATGTTGTATGATTTAAATATATGTATTTCTCTATCACAGTTATGTTAAGGA
>NZ_BCZB01000055.1 GCF_001598495.1 Neokomagataea thailandica NBRC 106555 | reverse complement strand
TTTTTGCATCTAGACAAAAGAAAAGGGTTATTGTAACGCTGATATTCACGTTTTTTTAACGAAAAAAATCGCAATTATCTGGATCAAAAAAAATGCAAGATATAAAAAACTTAGTTAAAATTTTAAACGAATATGATAAATTATTAACTAGAGAATTAAAAATATCAATTATAGAAATAATTTATTTACTTGATGATAATAATTTATGTAATTAATTTTATTTAAATTATACTTATTTATATGGTAGGAATTTTTAAAAAATACCACCTAGGTCACGTTGACAAAAGACCTGATCCAAAGCCTTGCTGCGGCGAGGTTGAGGAAACTCATATAGGACAGTGCGGTCGTACCGTAACGGGTCGCGATACGTCGCATCTGCTCGATGCGGTTGCGGTTCTTGTAACGCCGCCAATCTGTCTTTTGTAGAGCGCTGCGGCCTTTGCGTGATGGAATAACCGGCAGGATCCCGTGGAGCAACAGATCCTGACGGAAACTGTCGCTATCATAACCCCGATCAGCGAGTATCGCCCTGGGATTTGGAACAGGCAAGCTCATCAGGGCGTCTGTGGCCTTGTAGTCCGAGACTTGCCCCCCCGGTAAGGACAAAGCCGAGAGGGCGTCCCTGATTGTCACATCGGGCATGGATTTTACTCGTAAAGCCGCCGCATGATCGACCAAAACCCTCCGAATGAGCACCCCTTTTGCCCGCGTGGCCTGGGAGTGGGCGCGGACCACTACTGTCGACCATATGCTGCCAATTATCGGTCAGTCCCAGATCTACAAGGGTCTGTAAAAGAGCATCCCAGACACCCTGTTCAGCCCAACGCCGGAACCGGACATAAACCGAGTTCCACTTGCCATAGCGATCATGCATGTCCCGCCAGGGGCAGCCTGTGCGCAAAACATGTAGCATACCATTAAGAAACCGGCGGTTGTCTCCGGACGGTCGAACCCAACGTCCACGCTCAGAAGGCAGAAGCGGACCAATGATCGCCCACTCTTGATCCGTCAGATCTCTGCGTGCCATGCCCGCTCCACCATACTGCCCTTATTGAAGACATCAGTGAATCAGAACTCACGTAGATCGTATAGATCTTTTGTCAACGTGACCTAATTAAAAAGGCCGTTATTTTGACTATCCGTCCACTTTTCGACACTGGCGTGCCAGTATACTTCGGCACCTACAATGCCATTTAATTTACAATCTATGCACCAGTAATGGTCACCATCTCTATTTCCAGAATATGGCAAGGCAGCTAATGTTTTTTCGCCGTCATGTGTCGCGCCAACAACCTTGAGAGAGGCGAGCGTGGCCGCGCCACCTGCTCCAAAAGCCCCGTCTACATAAAGTACTCCGGCCCCCGATGCATTATTGGGGACAACCGCGTGGGTCACAATGGCGCCAGATGTGGGGTCTGTTGTTGTGTAAACATAAGATCCCCCGATCCACAACGCACTCCCATTCGTTATATGAAAGTCGTGCGGCATCCATCCAACACCATTGCCATCAATAGACAGGGCGCATGTCGCATAACCACATAAGGAAATGCCGTTGTGGTAGTTTGCTGGGTTGAGGGCAATATGTTCCTGCAGAGCATTTACAGTTCCACGTGCTCCATCAATACCAACCCCGATATCCGTTTCGATGTTCTGGTAATCTGTACCCGATCCATCGGACGCTGTTCGAGTGTTGTAAATCATCGGGCGTATGTAATGGAACGACTGGAACGACGCATTGCCCGTGTTCGTACTCTGCCCAAAAGAGGCCAGCACCGCTTGCGCGCCCGTTTTCAACGCTGGCCCCTGAAGTTGACCAATATATAATGGATCTGAGTTAATAGGGATTGTCCACCATTGTGGGCTCATAGTGAGGAATTGAGACTGACCGCCATTCAAGCTGATTTCATAACTATCCTTCGTCAGCAGGTCGGGGCGTGATGCGTTCGATCCGATGGTAATGCCATGATACTGAACGGCGTATTGTCGCGTTTCGTTGGAGACATTCTCATCAATTTCTAAATGCTCCATTCGGTGGATCAGAGATGACGCTGCTCCCGTTCCGCCCGCAACACTCCCGTCATAGTTAGAGAAATCATTCTCTGCGAAGGCTTTATTAGCTGCTCCGACATAGACGACGGCACCAGATTGTTTGGGGTCCCACACCGTATCCAGAGAAGTGGTGGATGGTAAGGCCGTCCCCTTGGTCATCTCCTGCCCCCATCCATAGACGTCAATCGTTTTGCCATCCGTACTGACATCCTTCACAAGCCCACTGTAATTTTGAAAGGAGGGCAGAAGGCCGTTTAATGAGGGATCACCGAGCGGTGTCTGGGGCGCATTTGGCGGGACCGAGTTGGTGACGATGTACATACCCGGCTTGATTTGTGACATCTCATTCGCGCTCAAAGGCGTGGTTAATTGGACCGATGTAGCTGTATAGGTTGCGACCGGAAGAATTAGCCGCGCCTGCGCATTGGCAATGCCTTCTTCCAGCATCACCCCATCATGGGTGGCCACAAAGCCTGTGCGATAATCTTCACCGGAGACGGCCCCAAGTTTCCCGGCCTGTGGTTCATTAAAGAGGCACAAACCACAACCAGCATTATAGGGACCGTTCAGCCCAGAGGTGATCGTCAGGCTTCCCGCCTGTGCCGCAAAAATCCCATAGGGAGAGTGCGCCAAGGATAGCCGAACACCCCCAATATGCATTGTCTCATAACCACCCGAAATCGCACTTCCATTCGGCGTGTATAGCTGCACTATGGGGACTGTGACGCCTCTAACAGATGGCCCGGAAGAAATATTTGATGAAGCCACAGGTGCTGTCACGCGACCATTGCCATCCAAAGAGGCTACGCCTCCCGGCGTGCCGACCTGTGTCAATTGCACAGCGTTCATACTCGAAAGTGCAATACTCGACGCTGGGATACCTCCGAGGAGTGTTTGCGGATCGATATTAGCAAAATGCGCAATACCATCTGGGCCCACAGCCCATGTCGGGTTTACAGCGTTGGATGCAATCGATCCCCCCCGTCCCATCACCGGAGCCGCATACAAGCAGGATGCAATGCTAAGCCCCAAAAAACAAAACGCTGTTAAAATTTGTTTAAGCACCGTTAAAGTCCCAGCAGATGAAACACCCAATTAACATCCAATATCACCCATCATGTGGTTGAACGAAATAGAGACGATGGTTATCCTAGCATCGGGGGTAGACCCAGGGCTTACGCATGAAAAATGGCCCTGTTG
>NZ_BCZB01000054.1 GCF_001598495.1 Neokomagataea thailandica NBRC 106555 | reverse complement strand
ACGTGATGAAAACAAGGCGGATTTTGGGGATCTTCTGTTCTGGCCGACCTGGACCATGCGTCATGATGAGTCGTATCGTAAGCTCTGGGCGGAACGGTTTTCGTGTCTTCTGGCCGATGAATTTCAGGATACGAACCGGTGTCAGTATCTTTGGCTGGAAGCCTTAACCCGTGATCATCACGAACTCTTTGTTGTGGGTGATGATGCGCAAAGCATTTTATAAGTTAATTGGAATGCATTGATTTAGAGTGATGCAGTAGCAGCAAGAAAGGGTGTATCATGCCCGTTCCAGACTGGTCACGTTATCCGCAGGTTTCCGAGAACCAGCAAGGATGCTTGTGGCTCTCTCTACTCGATAATCTCGGGCGCTCACCCGCAACCATTGATGCCTACGCCAGAGGTCTGGATCAGTATCTGTCTTTTTGCACAGCAGTAGGCATACCGGCTGAGGCTGCGACTTTGGCTCAGGTCTCTCTATTCGTACGGTATCTGCGTGGGGAGGCGGTTCCCCTTCTTTCCGTTCGCCCGCCAGTAAGCAATGCTACGCTGCATCAGCGTTTGTCCGCCGTTCGCCTGTGGTATGACCATCTGGTTTTTGAAGGGATTGTCCATCGAAACCCAGTGCCGCGCGGGCAGGCTGTTGCAGGACGGGGTCCATTCTCGGAACATGTCGGATTTCGATATGGTTTGGTACGTCGTTCCAAGCTGTTGCCGCATTTGCCGTCCGATCCAGAATGGGGACGCTTGCAAGAAGTGGTCGCACAGGAAACGGTGAGAAACCGTCTCATGTTTGCACTGGCGTATTACGGCGCATTGCGCCGAGAAGAATTAGTAAATTTGCGCGTCTCGGATATCGACCCTGCGAGACGTTTGCTCACCATTCGGGCCGAAACAAGTAAAAGCGCCCGTCCACGTGTGGTTTGTTATTCAGCGGCGCTCTGTCCTGTGTTGGCGGTATATCTGCATCAGAGGCGCAACGCGGCGACCCATTCAGCGGCCCTGTTTCTATCTGAGTCAGATCGGAACTTTCGGCAGCCTATTACGAAGTGGTCATGGAGCAAAATTGTCAGACGTCTTGCTCTCCAGGCTGATATGCCATTGTTCAGTACGCACACTTTGCGCCATCTGAGATTGACGCATCTGGCCCGTGCTGGCTGGCGACTACACGATATTGCGACGTATGCCGGGCATCGCAATGTTCAAAGCACGACACTCTATATCCATCTTTCCGGTGAAGATCTGCTTCGCAAGATCGCAAACTCAGTCGAACAGATGGATATGAAGCTTGGTAACAGGGTCTTCGGAGGATAGAAAAGTGGTAGAATCTCAGCTTCCTCACGTCCCATCCAAATACAAATTCCACATTAATCTCGAAGAATACGACAGACGGGTGACTTTATCGGAAGACGAGTTAAAACTTGTGCGGCGTTGGAAAGAAGAAAATATTATTATAACGAGACGGCAGGCGCCACGTCTTCGCAAGCCTCTGACAGACATCCTGTATCGTAGTAATCTTGATCGTTCTAACAGTCACCGTGCCCTAAAGTATTTACTCTTGGAAGTCGCACGTCAGGAAGTACCGTACTGGGGCTGGAGTGAAGACCTCTGGGTTGAGATTATCAATAACAGCCCTGTTCTGAAAAAAGCTGGAATTGTACCGCAGATCATTGCGGTAGCTTATCTTCTTTGTGGTTTTCGAAGCCTGTACAAAATCCAACGCAATGTCGCGACGGCTGTTGTCGCCCGCTTGGTTTTTGGGGCGGAGATCGTTGACACAGAATGTGAGCGACTGTTCTCGGCCCTGACCCGTGTCGGCTTTGTCTGTCAGACCGTGCGCCCTCTGGTACCATCAATATTTGCGGCAGTTGCGCTGCAAGGCGAGAACCCAAAGCTCGAAAGTTTTAACAGAGAGATATTGGAATATACACGCGAGTGTTACGCTGGAAATCACGTCGCCAACCGGATTGGAATTTTGTCAAACGGTTTGGCGGCGATGGGACTAACATCAAAGGTTATCCATTTTCGGGCATATCCACCCCGTCACGGAACTGAAACTGACAATATCAATCCCGAATGGATGACGTGGTGTGAACTGCCCTGAGATTGACGGAGATACCCGTTTCTAAGTTTTTGCTGCGCAAAGTGGACAGTCAGGTATCTCCTAAAGCTGCCTTGGAAGGTGTTTTTTGTTGAAAAATTGTATTCCACATAAACGGCTGGCGGGGGGCCAATATTGGGTTTATCCGCAATTTCTGCCGGGAATTTCCCAGCGCCCGAATGATTGCCTTGGAACAGAATTTTCGTTCAACGGGACATATTTTGGACGCGGCCAATGCCGTGATTGCTCGCGATGCGGGGCGGCTGGACAAAAAGCTTTATACCACATCCGGGCAGGGACGTCCTATCGATATTATCCGCTGCACAGGCGCAGAGCATGAAGCGCAGACGATTGTGACGCAGATCACTCAGCGTGCCATGGCGGGCATGCCTTATGATTCCATGGCGCTGCTCTATCGCTACAATTATCTCTCACGCAAAGTCGAAGAAGAACTTATCCGCGCGCATATTCCCTATGAACTGGTCAATGATACGGCCTTTTGGCAGCGTGCGACGATCAAGGATGCTTTAGCCTTTTTGTCGTTAAGTACCCGACCGGATGAATGGCAATCCAATGATGCGTTTCGGCGTGTGGTGAATGTGCCGACGCGCGGTGTTGGCCCCAAGGCCATGGCGCGGATTGAAGAGAGAGCCGCCGAGACGGGGTTTTCGCTCTTTGCCGCAGCAGAAGCCTTAACGGAGAAAGCGACCAGCAAAGCCGGGCAAAAATTACGTGCGTTTTTGGATGCAATCCGTGAGATCGAGTGTCATCCGGATATTCGCCTTGCGGCACGTTTGCAAATGGGGTGTGAGATGACCGGCTATGCCGAGAAGCTACGCAGTGAGGGCGAGAAAGGTCAGGTTGCCTTTGAGAATTTGGCGGAGCTGTATGATCTGGCGCAAGGGTTTGAGAGCGTTGAAGAGCTTTTAGATCATGCGGCGCTCGGGTCATTGCCCAAAGCCGATCAAGGTTTGGGCTGTGTGCGTTTGAGCACTATTCATGCGGCGAAGGGGTTGGAGTTCGAGCATGTTTATTTGATGGGCTGGGAAGATGGTGCTTTCCCCAGCACGACCAACACGGATCAAGGCGAAGAGCGGCGTTTAGCCTATGTGGCGTTGACCCGCGCGAAACGTCGGGCTGTGATCACGTGGGTCGGGTATCGCTATGGTCAGGAAACCGCGCCGTCACCATTTTTGAGTGACTTTCCGGCCAGTGCTT
>NZ_BCZB01000053.1 GCF_001598495.1 Neokomagataea thailandica NBRC 106555 | reverse complement strand
CGCCGTCTCTTCATCTCGTTTGCGGCGGCGTTCCGCCAATTCTTCAGCCTTTTCCGCCAGAATTGTCTTCATGAGGCTGCGCACGCGATACCATGTAGAACGTAGGGTTTCAGGCCGCGCAAACTGGCCATTCCGGTTGGTTAGGCCGTCTGCGTAAGCGGCCTCGCTCAGGGCTTGCCAACGGACTTCCTTGCCGATGACCACTTTGGACATCGTTTCGTAATTCTCCATCATCCAGATAAATAAAGGAGAACGTGCAAGCGCGCGACGGCCACAGCTGCTCAGTGCTGAGAGCATCATGTCCCCTGTCGTCGTCATGGCCGCAGCCGTCATGGTTTTTCCTCTCTTAACGGTTTCTGACCTAGCAGAAACGAGACCTGAAGTCAAAGAAAATCGTGTCATAATCGCTGCGCTATCGTGCAACTCCCGTTGAGGGGACGTGTAGGCATCGTTGTGAGATCGTGGCATTAAAAAGAAGAGTCCATATACAAATGCACCCTTTCGGGTGCGAGAAAATCAAATTGCGACCAAAAAACAGAGGCTGCGCACGAGCAAACGGAGTGGTACGAGAGATGACAAACAGCGAACGGAAAAGAATGTTTGTTTTGTAGTTCGTTAGTGTCATACAATATGAACTATAAAGGAGTACTCACATGGCATCCCCACTCTCATTGCGCCTCGACGATCACCTTCGTTCGGCCTTGGAACAAGAGGCCCAAGCACAGGGTGTTGCGCTCAGTCACCTTATTCGGACTTTCCTCGAACAGGGGACGAGAGACGCACGGCGCGCACGTATCCGGCGCGATAGTCACAACGTAGCTCAGTACATCGCCCAAGAGCCGTCAGCGCAGGAGTTGATGCGCGACGTCGGTGGAGCGCATACGCATGGGGCATGACACTGGAGCGGCGTCAGCAATGGCTTATATGGCCGGTGAGATCGTTCTGGCCGATTGGCGCGGGGATGCACTCCCCAAAGAGCCTAACAAACGACGACCAGCCGTTGTGGTGGAGGATGATCTGTTCCCACCCGATTGGCCCAACGTCATTCTCGTTCCGCTCACGGATGACCCTCACTTGGTAATTGCTGATCTGTCAGTGTGTTTGGAACCAACGCAGGAGAATGGTTGCTCAAAAACCTGTTGGGCCATGAGTGCCTTGGTGACAACGACATCCAAGCAACGTCTCACTGTGACAGGCAGTAAAATTCGGCCTGATCAATTGCAGCGTATCCGCCAGCAGATCGCCTTCTTGATAGGGCAGTGAGGGTGGACACCTCTTTCATTTTTGGAATTTTCTAGAAAGATATCATAAAGCCATTTATGATATCGTCTATTCAGCAATAGGGAGTTCTATCATGGCCTCTGTGATCATTCGTAATCTTCCAGAAGAGACGCACCGGGCTTTAAAGGCACAGGCCCTGCTGCATGGGCGCAGTACAGAAGCCGAGATCCGGACTATTCTTGAAACCGCTGTCCACCCGCCTAAGAGAGTTCAGTTGGGATCACTTCTCGCCTCTATTGGGCAAGAAGCCGCGTTGTCGGACCATGACGTGACGGCATTGCAGCGTCGGGATCAGGCCCCAGTCGAACCGATGTCTTTCGAATGATTCTGTTGGATACGAATGTTCTCTCTGAGCCATGGAAGCCGAAGCCAGAACAACGCGTCTTGGCATGGATGGATGCACAGGCAATTGAGACACTGTTCCTCTCGGCGGTCACCGTAGCGGAATTACGTTTTGGCATTGGCGCTATGCCTGCTGGGCGCCGACGTGCCGTTTTGCATGGACGGCTTGAGCAAGAGGTCTTGCCTCTGTTTAAAGGCCGGATTTTGTCATTCGACATTTCAGCGTCTCAAGCTTATGCCAATTTAATGGTGCAAGCCCGTTTGGACGGACGAGCAATCGGGCGAGCAGATGGCTATATTGCCGCCACGGCAGCATCTCGTGGCTATGCTGTTGCTAGTCGTGATGTGTCGCCTTTCAGAGCGGCAGGTCTCAGGGTGATCAATCCGTGGGAGGATCGGTAGTCTACCAAGTGGTAGAGGGTCATTGCTGCCTCGCATTTAAAGTGGGTGTGGCCCTTACCGTTGGGGCCACCATGACGATGATGGCTCATCATGCGGGAAACTTTTGAAAGAAACCTCTTCGCACTCACACTGAGCGTTGAGACACTCCTCATAGCAGGCCCAATGAAGGGCCGAGGAGATCGAAACAATGAACACACTGTACCCCGCCGAGGCTCAACAGGATGTAGAGCCCCGAGGTTTGATGTTGGTTCTGACCAAAATACAACAATTATCGTATATGACCGAACAGATCTTATCATTATTGACGCCAAAGCAAGAAAAAGAAGAAGAAAATCTATCAAAAATACTAAATCGCATGGCAGAATCTATAGATAAACAGAATGTTCTTCTGGAACAGATCGCTCGTAATATTGATTCTGTATCTCAGTTAAATACATCCGAAAAAACAGTAAAATGATTACCTTCCGAAAGATATCCGCTGAAGGTGCAGGCAAGCTCATTGTCCAATATTTAAGAGAGCATTGCGCGGAGCCAGAATTCGATGCGCGCTGCGAGAAGGAGCCTGAAGGCCAAAGGCACGATGATGGCGACCGGATGACGACTTACTATACAGGGCGCGATGGGCGCGGTGTATGGTCACCGCAAATGGGCGATCGTATTGCTGATTCCTTGGGTATTGATCTAACACAGCAGCCTTCAGACGAAGCGCTGGCACGCCTTTTTGAAGGCAAGCGTGCGGATAATGGTGAAAAATGGGCGGGTGATCACGCAAAGAGAACCATCTCTGCGATTGATTTTACGGCTGCTCCCGATAAATCGGTGACCTTAGCGGCTGAACTGGCAACGACAGAAACAGAGAAAGCCCTCATTTGGCATGCAATTCACCAGGCGAATGACCGCGCCATGTCATTCATCGCCGACGAAGTCGGGGTGGCACGACGCGGGAAAGGTGGAATGGGCTCGCTTGAAGAGGGGGAGGTGGGATGGGTCTCTTTTCGTCATCATACCGCTCGCCCCGTGATGAAAATTCAAGATGGATTGAAAGGCGAAACAGCGGTGGTCGAAATCCCGGTTCCCGGCGATCCTCACGCTCATATCCATAATTTGATGTTCAATGCCGTTGCTACAGAAAGCGGACATCTTGGCTCGTTGGACAGTAAACGCATTACACAGTTAACGGCCCATATGTTCGGTGCGTATTTCCAGGCGGAATTGGCGCGAGAACTTCGGTCTTTGGGCATTAAAGTGAATGTCGATGATCGAGGAAAAGCCGTTTTACTTGACGCCATCCCCAAGGAGGCCAGAGAGCATTTTTCAAAGCGCAGTAAGCAAGCGACACAGACAGCCAAAGATTTTGTCAAAGCACAGGGCGGCAATTGGGCTGCCATGAGCGCGGACCAAAAATTTAAGATCCTGCATCAAACCAATTTGCGGTTTCGTGAGGCGAAATATACCGGGACCAATGAATTAGAGATTTGGCGCGAAGAGATGAAGGCGCTCGGATGGAAACATGAAACGGTCCTAGAGGATGCACACTATGCTCCTAAGACTGCTGAGGAACGCCGTGAGCACGCATATACAGTCGCATCGAAGATGCTC
>NZ_BCZB01000052.1 GCF_001598495.1 Neokomagataea thailandica NBRC 106555 | reverse complement strand
CCCCTTCCATATCCAACCACGACACCATGCTGCGCTCTAAAGCGACCGCAACATCCAAAAAGGCCGAACTCCGATCCGCCAGCCCAAAATCAAGCACCGTGCTCATCTGCGCATCTCCCCCTGCGGAAGACCATAAGGCATTCGAGCCATGCCAATCCCCATGTCCCCACATCACAGGTCCACGCTGCAACGCCTGATACGCTGCCACGTGAAACGGTTGCACAACACGCTCCAACACGTCAGTACGCCACATATGCTGGTCTAAATACTCGCCCACCGCAGGCTGTTCCACCACCGCACGCTCCAGCGCCGCCATAGGGTCTACCTGCCCAAAAAGACGTGCATTCGTGATAAGCAGCCTCGTAGAACGAGCCGGTGCCCCATACAAATAAGACGCACCATGCAGCCGCGCCAACATCTCTCCAGCCTGATACGCATGCTCCCACCGTATAAACGGCGTCCAAGATGTATGGTCACGATATACATCTTCACCTCGCCCCATATAGTGCAGCTCATACGTCCACCCATGGAGAGCAAGAGCCGTCTCTCCATTACGGCTCGGCACCAGCCGCACCACAGGGATCTGCTTTCCTGCCAAAAAGCGGATAAAACGATGTTCCTCTAAAATATCCTCTTGGCTCCGCAGCGCTGCCGCATGGCGCTTCATGAAAAAAACGCCCTTCGTCGTTTTAATCCGCGCAGCTGAGGAAAAAGGCCGCGGACTGTGCCACGAAATCTCCCGCAAGGCGCCCACATCATAAAACTGCTCTAACAGTGCTGAGAGTTCGCTTTCACACAATGCTGGCCAGTCAGATTGCTGCGGTGCAGTCCCTAACCCATGCACATAATGCACGTCGGGAGAGGCTTCCCCCTCCGCAACTACAGCCTCCTCACCACACCGCAGATCCACCATCCTTAAAACCCAGTCGATGCCGTAAAGAGCGCTGCAAACCCACCACCAATGAAGTAACTCGGCGCACTTCCAGAAATCGTCGTGCCCGAAACGCCCGTCACATCCTTCGCGTTCAAGGTCGGGCTTGCCACGCCTGAGAGATAATGCTGGTTGGTGATGTTCATAAAATTCATCCGCAACGTTGGCTGCTGCAAATGCAGATGATCCGAGAAGCGATAGCCAATCGCCAAATCACCCGTCGTATGATCAGGCATCCGCTCATCATTCATGAAGGTCGCATATTGATGGCCCGTATAACGCACCGTTGCCACGCCAAAAATATGCCCATCATCATACGTCAGCCCAGCGGCCGCCTGTAGGGTTGGGCTCCGCACCGCACGCTTACCGCGCGTCGGCACATAATCATCCCCCGCCACAATGTTGCTATCCACCGTTGCATTGAGGTATTCCCCCGATACATAAGGCGCCAGATGGTGCCACGGGCGCAGCCCCATCTCCACATCCACACCGCGCGTCGTCTGCCCACCAGCGTTTAACGTGGTGTTAATCACAGAGCCATTCTGCACAGCCTGTGTTTGAATCTGGCGGTTCGTAAAGTTGTAATTGAACAACGTCAGGCTCCCAATGAACCAACGCCCCGTCCGACGATACCCCAGCTCTTCCGAAATCGAATATTCATTCTGCACATGCGTCGCGCCCTGCGTCAGCACAGAACCAGACCCCGGATCATAGCTATTATACAAAGCGGATTCCGTCGGTGCCCGGAAGTTCGTGGCCACATTCATGAAAAGCTGATTGGCATTATCAATACGCCACCGCACACCCAAACGCGGCAATGGCTCAAAGCTGTTTGAAATCGCATGATATTGCGGGCCGGGCATAGAGTTCGTCCCAAAACGGCGCATCATCACCGCCTTCAACCCCACATCCACCGCCAAGCGATCACCCCATAGGCTCATATGGTCGCCCACAAACAGCGCATTGGTCTGCGAAATTGTGTGGAAGCTATCTCCCAACAGCGCCTGACCATTGGGCATATGCACAACATACGAGGCTTTCTCAGCCCAAATATCCGGCGCTACCCCATTCGCTTGCACGGACGTGAAGGGCTGCTGCTGGTTATCATCCCCATAATCATACCAATAACCCAGCAGAACATCATTCCAGCCGCGCTTATAATGCACCGTCGTCGTAAAGCCGGAGCGGTAACTCCGCTGCGTATAATCCGCCCGTACAACCCCAACACCATCAACCGTGTTCGACAGGTTCAATGTGCCAGGGACAGGCTGTGTCCCTTGATACACCCCCGTTTCAGAAAGCGTGCTGCCGCCCGGCCAATTCCCATAAGCCATCTGCGCATAGGCTTCAGCATCAACGGACCAATGCGCGTTCAGGCGCACATGCACGGGCGCGCCCCCATAAAGTGTGCGCTCCCCATCACGCCATAAACGCCAGTAATTCACACCATTTTCAGCGTTCTGCGCGTCATAATGCGCCAGAAGGTTATTCTGCCCACCAATGCCGTCCGACTTCCATGTGGCCATTGTCGGCTCTGGGTACCAACTGGTAATCGTGGTGTTAAACGACCCTACGAGCGCAGCGCGGCTTCCTTCACCCCATTCCTTCAGCAGCTTAAAATCAACATGCTGCTTTTTATCCCGCCCGGGCCCGCGCCAATTATCCGTCGCGCCATGCGAATATGAAATAAACCCACGCACACCCGAATGCCCAATATCCCCCGTATCCAAGCGTAAAAACTCACGATTGGTATTGTATGAGCCATACGATACCGCAGCGTATCCGCCCGCCTTTTGTGCAGGGTCCCGGAAGGTCATATTAATCAACCCACCAACCGCATTGAGCACCGGGCTATTCAAATCCGCAGAGCCCTGCGCCAGCGCGATCTCTTGATAATTCTCACTATCCGCAAACTGGCTTGGCGTACCGCTATAAGCGGACACATCATTCAGCGGCATGCCTTCCAAAACATAACCAATGGAATCATTGCTCAAACCACGCACGGTAATATCCGTATTGGGCGAGAATCCCATCGGGTCCGACGTAGAGACATTCGCCCCCGGCAATAACGACACCAGTTGAAACGCCGTCGCCATCGGCGCTTGTTTCATGATGTAATCCTGCCCGACCGTACTGACGGACTTCACGCCTGATTGCGGGTGGATCAAACCACCACCGGGCTGGTGCCCTTCATTACGGTCCGCAAACCCCTCAACCGTCACCTGCTCCACGTGAGCAGCCTCCACGCTCCGCGCTTTAGACGTCTTAGGCGAAACCTTTTCAGCAGCCTGAGCCGTCACCGATACCAGCATCGACAAGGCCGATACACCTGCCAAAATGTTCGTTTTTCGTGAGCGGGAGACCGTTTTACCGAACATCACTACCACCACCTTTATCTCCCTAAGCATCACACGAGATGAAATATTCTTTTAAAACACTATGATGTTACCCTGTATCATAGTTCCGCCATCCGTCACCCTGCCATAAACATGGAACTGACATGCCCCAAGCGGCACACTGCGTACCGGTTGTCGTTCCTAAACAAGCCCGATAAAAACCAAATTCTAAGCGTAAACAGTTCCTATTCTAAAACTTTCCACGGTTTTCAACCCCCTCGCAGACAAGGCACCTTCATGTTCGATCTGTACCTCCTCATCCAAATGCTCATCCATGTGTTTACATGGGTTTTGCTTGGATATTGCGTCCTATCCATGCTGCTCGGCTATGGCGTCTTGAACATCAATAATCGTTTTTTCTATAGCCTTTACAACACTTTGGGCCGCATCGTAGAGCCTGTTCTCAACCCTATACAACGCATTCTTCCGGCCACGGGCGGCTTAGATTTTTCCCCCATAGTGCTCTTGCTGGCCATCCAGTTTATTGTACAACCTCTCTTAAGCCGCATTTTCTTAACAGCACTTGCCCACTAACCGCCTCCCTCCGCCTTGGGCGCGACCTTCTCCGCACAACGGTACAGAAACCTCTTTACCTTATATAAGAAACAAAAAAGGCTTTGCGTTTTCTCACAAAGCCTTTTGTTCTTCAGCAACATGACAACACCCACACCATATCCATGGGTGTTAAGCCGGCGGACGGCGCAAAACACGCCATGCGGCCTCAAGGGCCTCCCCCAAAGACGGCCCAGTTTCAGACACACACGCCCCCTCTGGGTCAGCTAAGACCACAGACCAAAACGTCGTCTCATCACGTTCAATCGTAATACGCCAATCCTTAGGCAAACGCGCCAGAACACGATCCAGCCTTGCGCCTTCCGTTAACGGTTTTGTCTGATGATGCGACATGCCTCTCCCCGTCCGACACAGCGTGTTTCATGACCCCAAACACGCCCCTTACCAACAAACGCCCTGACGATAACCCAGCAGAACGCTATACCGTTCCGCCAACGGTTAACCCAGCCAACTTCAAGGTCGGTTGCCCAACGCCGACCGGCACACCTTGCCCGGCCTTACCACATGTTCCGATACCCGGATCCAACGCAACATCCTGACCAATCATGGAAATACGATTCATCGCATCGGCACCATTGCCAATCAGCGTTGCGCCCTTCACCGGCGTCGTAATTTTTCCATCCTCAATGCGATACGCTTCCGATGCAGCAAAAACGAACTTACCCGAGGTGATATCCACCTGCCCACCGCCAAAATTCACCGCATAAAGGCCGTTCTTCACGGAGCGGATCATGTCCTCTGTTGTGGCCTGACCGCCCAACATCAGCGTGTTGGTCATACGCGGCATGGGTGCATGGGCATAAGACTCCCGACGGCCATTCCCCGTTGGGGAGACACCCATCAAGCGGGCATTGAGCCGATCCTGCAAATAGCCCTGCAAAATACCATCCTCAATCAGCACATTGCGGCCCGTCGGCGTACCTTCATCATCAATGGTCAATGACCCGCGCCGTTCCGGCAATGTGCCATCATCCACCACCGTCA
>NZ_BCZB01000051.1 GCF_001598495.1 Neokomagataea thailandica NBRC 106555 | reverse complement strand
TGCCTTGGCACCGGGTAAGGGCGATGTAGCACGCACGCCGAACCGTGATGCGGAAGGTCTGGACCCGCGCGCTGAGCAGGGTTACCTGCATTGCGGCCCGGCTGGCTCAGGTCACTTCGTGAAGATGATCCATAACGGCATCGAATACGGGATGATGCAGGCCTTCGCCGAAGGGTTTGATGTGCTCAAGAGCAAGAACAGCCCTGTTCTGGCCGAAGATGAGCGCTTTGACCTGAATGTTGCGGATATTGCTGAAGTCTGGCGCCGTGGCAGTGTTGTGTCGTCTTGGTTGCTGGATCTGACGGCGGAAGCACTGGCGAAATCTGGTGATCTGTCTGAGTTCTCCGGTGAAGTGTCTGACTCGGGTGAAGGTCGTTGGTCGATCGAGGCGGCGATTGAGGAAGATGTTCCGGTACCTGTGATGACCGCATCGCTGTTCACGCGTTTCCGCTCACGCAGCGGTAACAACTTCGCTGAGAAAATCATCTCCGCACAGCGCTTCGGCTTCGGCGGACACGTCGAGAAGAAATAAGGGAGAGCGGTCCATGGGCGTATCCATCATTGTCATGGGCGTCTCAGGCACGGGCAAGAGCACGGTCGCACGTGCTCTTGCTGATCGGATCGGAGCCGTGTTCATTGAAGGCGATGACCTTCACTCTCAAGCGAACCTTGAGAAGATGGAAAGCGGCATCCCTTTAAAAGATTCAGATCGCTATCCTTGGTTGCAGATTTGTAATCGCGCCATGCGTGAACAAAATGCTCAAGGAAAAGATGCTGTTCTGACCTGCTCTTCGTTGAAGAAAGCTTATCGTGATGCGCTGGCAGAGGACTGCAATGCGTATTTCGTATACCTCAAGATTTCAAAAGAAGAGTCTCTTAAGCGGGTGAACCAGCGTGTTGGGCATTTTATGCCAACGAGCATGGTGGAAAGCCAGTTTGAGGTGCTCGAAGAACCGGAACCCGGAGAGCATACGATCATTATAGAGAGTGATCGGTCTCTTGATCAGGTGGTCGAGGATGTTTCACGCAGGGTGCGGCGGAATGTTCTGGATAGTGGTGAGCGTTAAAAATCTCATCACAACGTATCGACAACGACATAAGGAAACAAAAAGATGACGCTGAAATCAGTAGATGGATTGCCTTCTGGAGTTGTTGCGCCACCCTACGATGTATCGTCTGTTCGTCCGGGTATCGTGCATTTTGGCGTCGGTAACTTCTTTCGTGCACATGAAGCATTTTATGTTGAGCAAATTCTGAAAGACGACCCCAACTGGGGTATCGTTGGTGTCGGTTTAACGGCCGGTGAGCGTTCAGAACGTAAGGCTGCTCAGTATAAAGCACAAAATGGTCTGTACTCTTTGACAGAGACAGCACCATCGGGTGAGAGCCATGTGCGGGTGATTGGCTGTTTGCGTGATTATTTGCTTGCGCCAGAAAATCCGGATGCTGTTTTGGAACGCCTTGCTGATCCGGCAACGCGTATCGTATCGATGACGATCACGGAAGGTGGTTATAATATCGATGAAGGTACGGGGGAGTTCGATCTGACGAACGAAGCTGTGCAGCAGGATCTAAAAACGCCAGAACGGCCGTCCACGATTTTTGGTTATGTTGTTGAAGCGCTGCGCCGCCGTCGTGATGCAGGCCATAAGGCTTTCACGATCCTGTCAGCCGATAATTTGCGCCATAATGGTAATGTTGCGCGCAAAGCATTCTTGGGGCACGCTAAAGCACGTGATGCAGAATTGGCGGCATGGATTGAAGAGAATGCGACCTTCCCAAACGGGATGGTGGATCGTATTACACCAACCGTCTCCAAGGCTGTTATTGAGAAGCTGAATAAGGCTTCTGGCTTGAATGATGACCTGCCGCTTGTGGCGGAAGATTTCCACCAATGGGTTCTGGAAGATAATTTCGCTGATGGCCGCCCACCGCTTGAGAAGGCAGGGGTACAGTTTGTTGATGATGTGACGGATTATGAGCATGTGAAGATCCGCATGTTGAATGCGTCTCACATTATGCTCAGCTTTCCTGCATTATTGATTGGGTATGAGAATATCGACCAAGCTTTGGCTGATGCTGATCTGCGCCGGAATGTGGAAGCCTTCTTGAACAAGGATGTGATTCCAACGCTGCATGCGCCTCCGGGTGTGACGCTGGAAGGTTATCGTGACAGTGTGATCAGTCGTTTCTCTAACCCTGCGATGGCTGACCAAATCTTGCGTATTGCAAGCGATGGTTCGTCGAAGGTTCAGGTGTTCTGGACTGAGACTGTGCGTCAAGCTCTGGAACGTAAAACAGATCTGTCCCGTATTGCTTTTGGCATCGCGGCTTATCTCGAAATGCTGCATTCAGTGCCAGATCATGCTGAGCCAACGTTTAAGGCAAAGCAGAAGGAGTTGGCTGCGGCTGATGATTATGAGACGGCACTACAGCTTCCTTCTTTTGATGCGTGGCGTGATTTGGACACAACGGCGCTGAATGCCAAGGTTGTGGAACTGCGTAAGGTTATCCGTGAGAAGGGTGTCCGTGCGGCCATCCCGGCTTGAGGGTATAGCGAGAGGGCGCAAACAAGCGTTTAAAATGAGAAAGGGAGGCTATAGGGCCTCCCTTTTTTGTGCGTAATATATGCGGTGATGTGGGTGTTAGCGGCTCATCAAAACCGTAAGCTTCATATTCTCCAGAATGTGGCGGGTGACGCCGCCAAGTAAAATTTGGCGGAAGCGTGGAGAGTGGGAATATGCGCCTAGAGCCAACATATCGGCTCCGAAATCGTCTGCTGCTTTAAGAAGGCCTGCGCCAATATCTTTTTTGACGGGTTCGCAGGAGCGGGATGTAGCGGAGATTCCATGTAGGCGGAGGTATCGTACGACTTCTTCGGCTTCGGGGCCGCGACGTTGGTATTCAGGGGACGTGACGATTTCGATGGCTTCTGCGTCGTGTGCCCAAGGTAATACGCAGCGCAGTGCGAGTGAGGCTTCAGCTGTACCGTTCCATGCAATGGAAATACGCTTGCCGACGTGTTCTGGTGGGGTTGGTGGAGCGATGACGAGGGGGCGGCCGCTGTCGAAAAGAATGGAATGTAGGGTGGCGGAAGCGCGCGGGTCAGATGTTGAGCTTAAGGTTGGGACCAGCGTCATATCTGCCAAACGAGAGCGCCAAGCCATAGCATCATAATCTACGCCATCCAGCACTTCAAAGCTGGCTGTATGGCCATTGGCTGATGCTAAGCCCATACAGTCAGGCTCAATTAAGGTGATATCATTATCAGCGACAAATTTTTGAAAATTATGCCGGATGAGGATTGCGTTACGCTCGGCTTCGGTGGAGGCTTCCTCGATCATTTCTGTGACCATGCTGGCGGAAATGCCACCACCGGCAAGAGCCGCTATTTCTGAAGGGTCTGACCCAACGACAACGGCTGATAAATGGGCCGTGAAGTGCTGAGCGAGTTTTTGGGCAACGCTCATGACTGCGTCGAGGTCTCCGGTTCCATTGAGTGGAAGCAGGATGTTTTTGATATCAACGAGCATTGGGCTGACTCCCTCGTTCAATATGGGGTTTGAAGTATACGCAGGGTGATTGTGTCTTTTTACGGGTAAAGCCGTGTGACATTCCAAGCGGATGTGCCCTCGCGTGACCATACGGCACGATCATGGAGGCGGTAAGGGCGATCTTGCCAAAACTCAATATGGTTTGGGACAACCCGGAAGCCCGTCCAGTGTGTGGGGCGAGGGATTGGTCCTGAGCCGTATTGCGCTTCAGCATCTTTCAGGCGTTGTTCGAAAATGGCGCGATCGGCTAGAGGGCGGGATTGGTCGGAGGCGATGGCACCTAAGCGTGAGGTTGCAGAGCGGCTAGCAAAATAGGCATCGGCTTCTTCGGTTGTGACGGGTTCCACGGGGCCTTCAATACGGATCTGTCGACGCAGACTCTTCCAGTGAAAGAGAAGGGCGACATGAGGGTTGGCGAGGATTTCTTCGCCTTTGCGGCTGTGGGTGTTGGTGTAAATGACAAAGCCTCGCTCATCTGCGCCTTTCAGAAGAAGCATACGAACGGAGGGGCGCCCATCTGGTGTGGAGGTTGCTACGGCAACGGCATTCGCATCATTGGGTTCGGTGACTTCGGCCTCAGTCATCCATGTATGGAATAGGGCGAAGGGGTCTGAGGTAAGGTCAATGAGGGGGAGGTCAGACATATTAAAGCTCTCAGTCATCATCACGGGCAGGCAGGGGCCTGAGCAGTGTGTTTATACATTGCCCTCTTAGAGGCGTATTGATTTTGGTACAGTGGACACAAAAAATGGGTTGTAAAGATTATTTCGCAGTCCGTTGAAGGTGCTAAGTCTTGTTCTAAAGCCGCGCTTGTGCGACCACGAGCCAAATTGCTCATGCAACCAAGGAATGTGTGATGTCTGAAAAAGAAGATGCTCTGCAAGCTCCGGCTGTAGGAACATTGATGAAGGGTAAGCGCGGCATCGTGATGGGTGTGGCGAATAAGCACTCAATCGCGTGGGCTATTGCGAGTGCTTGTGCAGCGCAGGGTGCTGAGCTTGCCTTCACGTATCAAGGTGAAGCGCTGGGTAAGCGCGTACGTCCGTTGGCGGAGAGTGTTGGTTCATCGCTCGTACTGCCTTGTGATGTGGGTGATGATGCCGCGATTGATGCGACCTTCGCCGAAATTGAGAAGGTTTGGGGGAAGATTGACTTCCTCGTGCATGCGATTGGCTGGGCCGATAAGCAGTATCTGCGTGGACGTTATGTGGATACGCCGCGTGAAGCGTTCCTGCAGGCTATGGATATTTCCTGCTATTCCTTCACCGCAGTAGCGAAGCGTGCGGCTGCGATGATGAACAAGGGCGGTTCTTTGCTGACGCTGACCTATCTGGGTGCAGAGCGTGTGATGCCGCATTATAATGTCATGGGTGTGGCAAAGGCTGCTCTTGAAGCATCTGTGCGTTACATGGCGGCTGATCTGGGGCGTGACGATATTCGTGTGAACGGCATTTCTGCGGGTCCGATTATGACGCTGGCAGCAAACGGGATCAGTGATTTCCGTTACATTCTGCGTTGGAATCAGCTGAACGCTCCGATGGAGCGTAATGTGTCTCTGAAGGATG
>NZ_BCZB01000050.1 GCF_001598495.1 Neokomagataea thailandica NBRC 106555 | reverse complement strand
CAACAGGGCCAATTAAATTGCCAAAAGCCTAAAAACACGATCCAAGCACAGGAAGTCAGGAAATAGCGTTATCAATTAACGGTTCTTCGCTCCCTCCATATGGACAAACCATCCTCCATGAGCCAGAGTTTCTTTCATCTATTGATGTGGCAATCAGGAAATAAGATTTTGTCTACGCCAGCACCAGAAATCCTCACATCTCATCTACTGGTAGGACATTTCAATAAAATCATTATCACTGACCATGATAATGTCCTAAGCCAAGGTCCCCTGCATGACGGGGAAATTAATATAATAAATAATCATAATCCTGTATATTTATACCTTGATACACGACGAAGAGACATCGGATTTATTATTCCATACAATGATACGATATGTATCCTCGATCAAAATATTCAACGGCCATTTCAACCTGTATGGATCAGTGCAGCATGTATCGAAGGATGTGTAACATTAAAAGATCCGATGTCAGGTCAATTCTACAGCAATAAGCCTGAATTTAACGCACTCCCCGCAAATGTCACCTCCGCCCACGAGTGGGAATGTTTTGTCCCCCTCGCAGGGGTTCCTGCACCAGAACAAGTCAAAGCAACAGCACGACTATGCCAAAAGATTATTGATGGCCTCACATCGCCCGCTTCTGCCATTGACCTCATTAAAGACAAGAACCACCCAACCAGTGCAATTCTTGAAACATTTTTAACCTTACTTCCCAATAACTTAGCAGAAATTTTATGCTGGAAACTGCTAGCAGACGTTTCCTCACCCACTGAGGGGTGGCCTACTCAGTTACAAAATGAACCGTGGTTTTCCGAAGCATGTTGGGCCCTAAAAACCCGTAAATCCACGCAACGTCGTATCGATAAGGAATTTGATTTTCTTGGTACAGGGTATGGTACAACATCATACCGCGCATGGTCACCAGCGCATCGCTTTTTACGGCATGCACGCCGCCGCATCCATCCCACCAAAGAACTCGCACTACTCGGGACCGCCCGCGATGAGGGGCTTTATATCCTTGAATGGATTGCTCATCATCGTTGCATTGGTGTCGAACATATTTTTCTATACTCGAATAATAATACTGATGGTTCTGATGAATTACTCAAAGCCCTAGACACTGCAGGAATTATTACATGGTTTGATAATTCACCTGCCCTTGATGCTGGAAAAATAAACTTACAAGATAAAGCCTATGGGCACGCTCTCGGCATCATGCCTGAAATTTTAGACTACAAATGGACTTTAGTCGTCGATTTAGACGAATATGTCCTACCTTCCCCTCTATGGAACAATGACCTTCGGCCAATTCTTAGAATGCATGAAGCACAAGGCGCCGATAGCATTTCCTTCCCATGGCAAGTCTTTTACACAAGCCAACACTTAACATGGACAGATGACCTTCTTGGGAAGCGATATACGCACTCCGGTCCTCACCCCCTTGTTAAAAGCGCGTTCCTCACCAATCGCTTTGCTTTTTCCGCAGCACACCACCCCTATGACTACCCAGACGAAACACGCTGCTGGCTCACAGCAGATGGACAAGAACACTCTCATGAGCGTCACTCTCTGCATCACCCTGTCCATAATGCTGTCGTCTGTCATTATGCGGTGCGTTCGCTTGAAGAATATGTTTGGAAATATGCACGCGGCGAAAATGACGGTAGTGGTGTTCTCCATCATAAAACTTTTCGATTTAACACCCCAGATGTTGTAACCCGCTACCCTGATTACTACGAGAATAATACAGGAACTCCAGATAACCGCTATAATAATATCTTTCCTGCAGTAGAAAATGAAATAAGAAACCTCCTATCCTTACCTGGCGTGCGCACAGCTAAAGACAATATTATCAAGAATTACCAAAAACAAATCACCCCCCTTGTCAAAGACAGTGTCTCAATTGTTGATAAACGTGAAGACATCACGTTCGAACAAAAACAAAAATGGGCCAATCTGGTCGCACGCTGGTCAGCACTCAAAGCGTCACCACAATAAATTTATTTCAGGCATTCCGGTGATGTTACATGGTGCTGTCACACTAACTAGCTCGTGCTAGAGAGTGAGGATACACACATCCCCAGTGAGTTACAAACGGCATCGTTTTCCGCGTGAGTTGATAGCGCATGCGGTATGGCTGTATTTCCGCTTTCCTTTGAGCTTTCGCTTGGTTGAAGAAATGCTTTTAGAACGTGGGATGGCCCTGTTGCAAAGTTGAATATCCTGTTGGAAACAGCTGCTGGTGTTAACGTAGGGTTTGGCAGATGCGTGATTTCAAGGGGCGTCATTTTTGTGGTGAAGTGATCTTATGGGCGGTGCGTTGGTATTGCCGCTATGGGATCATCTATCGCGACCTTGAAACCATGCTGGCCGAGCGGGGCATGAGCGTTGATCATTCAACAATTTATCGCTGGGTCCAGCGCTATGCGCCGGAGATGGAAAAGCGCCTTCGCTGGTATTGGAAACGCCCAGGGTTTTCCAGCAGCTGGCGGATTGATGAGATTTACATCAAGGTCAAAGGGAAATGGGCGTATCTGTACCGGGCTGTCGGCAAAGGCGGTGATACGATTGATTTTTTCCTCTCACAGACCCGGAACGCCAAGGCTGCCAAACGCTTTCTGGGCAAAGCTTTGAACGGCCTGAGGGAGTGGGAGAAGCCCGAGACAATCAATACGGATAAAGCCCCAACCTACGGCATAGCAATCAATGAACTTAAGAAGAACGGTAAGCTTCCCGACACGGTGAAACACCGTCAGGTGAAGTATCTGAACAACGTGATTGAGGCCGATCACGGCAAGCTGAAACAACTGATCAAGCCGGTTCGTGGCTTCAAAAGCCTCAAAACAGCTTACGCTACGATCAAGGGTTTTGAGGTCATGCGCGCCTTAAAAAAGGGACAAGCTGAACTCTTCCAATTCCAAGAGGGTATCATGGGAGAAGTGCGTCTCATCGAAAGACAGTTCGGGGTCTAAGCCATTTGAAAATCAAAACAAATGGGATGCACTCAACCCAGACTTAACTTTGCAACAGGGCCTGGCCAACGGCCTGCCGCTTCGCAGCAGGCGTCATCACTTTTTTCCAACGATTTCCTTCAAAGCAGCATTGTCCAGCATCGCATCGGCCAAGAGGCATTTCAAACGGGTATTCTCATTTTCCAACCCACGCAGCTTCTTCACTTCCGAGGCCTCAAGCCCTCCATAACGGGTCTTCCACTTGTAAAACGTGGCATCACTCATGCCGTGTTTGCGGCAGAGATCCGGTATTTGCAGCCCCGCCTCATGCTCATGCAGGATCTTGATGATCTGCTCTTTCGTAAAACGACTGTGTTTCATAGGTCCGATTCCTTCTCACACGGACTCTACTTTAAAATGGATACAATTCCGGGGGGCACGTCAAAGCCTTTAATCTTAAATAGACATACTGTATAAAAATATGTAGTTTATAATTAGTATAAGTTACAGTCATAGGAATAACGATGACAAATCATGCAGCTGTAGTGTTATTCGTAAAAAATGAGCAACATGATATTATGGGGTGGATATCATGGTATATCTCATTAGGTTTTGATTTAATTTATATATACGATGATCATTCTACTGATGGAACATATGAAATATGTAAAGCTGCTTCTAATATTTTTAATATAGAGCTACAAAAAACAAGCCTAGAACAAGAAAATTTTTACTTTAGACAAAGAGATAGTTACATTGATGCATGCAAAAAATCTATAGGTTTATTTAATTGGATAGCTTTTGTAGATGCTGATGAATATTTATATTTAGATAATTGCCATAATATTTGTGATTATCTAAATTCTTTTGATTCGAATGTATCAGGGATTGCTTTGAATTGGAAAATTTATGGTAGTTCTGGAAAGGTTATTAAAAATAACATCCCTATTTTTGAGAATTTTATATATCATTCAAATGAAAGTCTACATGATAACTCTCTAGTAAAATCTATTATTCGCCCTGAAAAAATGAGTGATTTTTATGAAAATCCTCATAAATTTAACTTAATATCGGGGGATTACGTAGATTCTATTGGAAATAAAGTGGATTGGGAGCCTGGTGCAACTAAGAAAATTCTGTGGGAGCGGGCATGGGTAAATCATTATATATGTCGTTCTATGGAACATTATGTGGATAGAATTAAGCGTCGTATAGGAGTTGATTTGTCCAACACGACGGTATACTGGGATCATTTTAATAAAAATGATTTGTGTGCATATGTGGAAAACTCTTTTATTGAGAAAAATTCAGAAATAATAAATAAAATAAAAAAAGAAGTTGTGAAATGTTTCATAAATAAACTTTATGGAGAGTATAAAAGCCTTAGTTATCCTTTTTTAGAAGGTAATAAAAAAACAAAGAATCTAAAAATATTTCAGATTAAATCTTTCCATGGTTTATTGTTGTCGACCAATAATATTGATGGGCATGTTATCCAATCGGATAATAAAAATTATATTTATATAATAGTAGACGAAAATAGTAATTCATCTTTTATTTTCAGAAAAAATAATGATATTATATCAAATATAAAATTTCATATATTTTCTGAAAATAGAAAAGAATATATTTATAGGTACAAATTTGAAAAAATAAATACTAATATAATTAGTCTCCAATCTTGTGAAAGTGATAGATATTTAACAGCAATTAACCCTGAAATCAATAATATAGTTGAGTGTACTCGATCAATAGTTAGTCATTGGGAGCAATTTGAAATAATAAAATGTAGTGATGATTTGGATTTTGATTTGGATTTGAATTTTGATTTTCCGTTGAATAGTAAAGATTTTGAAGAAAAAATTATTAACAACTTTGGAAGAAAAAATATCAATGAATTTATAATTATGTTTAATATGATGGACGATCATTCTAAAAAAGAGATTGTTCTTCGGTCAAACGGGGCTCTTTCATGGCTTTTATAAAAACTGAAGGGATCGAAAAATCTCCTGTCTTTGACCTATTGTCAGTGATTCCAGATCTCGTGTGCTAATGGAGGGCTCGAAAAACTGTTGATTGAAGAGGTGGTGCCCTGATTTTGGGCTCGACGAGTAGGTTTTGATGGTTTCTGGTGGCGCTTTTACTCTGCGATTTGAGCAGATCGGGGAAGATTATCCACTGGATTACTACGCGCTCGCGTTCCTCCTCTCGAAGAAGAGGAAGCGGCGCATATTATAGACGATATTGGCCAGCCCGATCCTCATTACGGTCCGGATGAACAGTCCCGTTTGTGACTTCTGATCAGCAAAGACATGCTCAACGCGGGATCGGATCGCCGACTTTCCTGCGTTGGGCCGCTGTATATGGAGGGGCATAGGCTTAGGGGCT
>NZ_BCZB01000049.1 GCF_001598495.1 Neokomagataea thailandica NBRC 106555 | reverse complement strand
GCTCTCCACCCGGCTGGCTCAAAAGTGCAGTGATCTCTGCCTCTAAAGCCTCCGGGGGCAATTCTTTTCCTAGAAATGCCTGCTCGGCTAGATCGGCTAACTGACGTGCTCCATGTATAATCAGTTGGCAATCTGCTGCAAAATCCGCATGCAATTGGTGCACATAAGGCCGCCGCGCCGTTGCCGATGTCGAGAGCAAACCAATTATACGCGTTTTAGACACCCGTCCTGCCCACCGAATGGGAGGGACGCACCCGATAATGGGAATGGGCAAAGCCGCGCGGAGCGCCGGTAACGCAATGGTACTTGCGGTATTACATGCGATGATAACAATATCAGGCTGTAACATCAGATGTGCTGTTTTGATCAAACGAACGATACGTTCAATCAAAAGATCATCTGGCTGCTCCCCGTAAGGGTAGAGCGCTGTGTCCGCCAGATAATCAATAACCAATTCTGGTTTTAGGCTCTGAAGGGCCTGAACGACACCCATTCCCCCAATCCCCGAATCGAAGACAAGGCAACGCTGGTGCATCAGGCCCATCCGAATTAGCCTTCTGCTTTAGCAGCCGCAGCCTTTAGGGCTGCTGCTTCTTCTGCACTGCTAACGCCACCATGACGTGCAGACCACGCACATGGGTCCTCAAGGAAGCGGCGTACTTCTGCGCTGTCTTTTTCCGAGAAGTAGTTGCCGTCTGCACAGGCTTCCAGAACATCCCACCATGTGCACAGAGCGTGCAGGGAAATATCCATATCGGCCAGTGTCTTATGCGCACCGGGGAAGACACCGTAGAAGAAGACCACAAACGTATGGTCAACAATCGCGCCAGCTTCACGCAAAGCGTTGGCAAAGCGTACTTTTGATGCGCCGTCTGTTGTCAGGTCTTCCACCAGAAGGGTACGCATATTTTCTGGCACATCACCTTCGATCTGCGCATTACGGCCAAAACCCTTTGGCTTCTTGCGAACATACGCCATGGGCGTCATCAGGCGATCTGCAATCCATGCTGCAAATGGAATACCAGCCGTTTCACCGCCCACCACAGCATCAAGGCTTTCAAACCCAATGTGGCGGCCAATCTTCTCAACTGCGAGATCCATGATCTTCGCACGGGCGCGTGGGAAGAAGATAATTTTACGACAGTCGATATAAACGGGTGATTTCCAGCCAGACGTCAGGGTGTAGGGCTCTTCTGGGCGGAAATTAACGGCTTTGATCTCAAGGAGAATCTTCGCTGTGGTCAGGGCCGCATCGCGGTCCCATGCCGTACGTCCTGCGATGGCGCTTTCTGCTAACTGGGTCATTTTCTATTCTCCCGCTTTCCTTGGTCGTGCCTAGATCTATGCCTGCTGGTTTAATGATCTCCCCCCTCAAAGGGTAGGGTAATTTTATCACCTCAGGCGATAACAACACATTTAGATACGACATAGCCCTTGCATGCGGCGAGCGGTAGTCATAGAGGAAGAGGTCCGAACTCTTCTAAAGTTTTGCAGGAGCAGCCGTGAGCTTCGAGACCCGCCGGATCGGCCGCAAATGTGAGCGTGCCGTTATTACCGCTTATCAAGAACTACGTGGCGTTGGGCAACCTGACATGCAGGCTTTTGCGGCTTGCACGACGTTGTACCGTATCCACCACCCCGAATCCTCAGTCACCGAGGCACGCCGTCTTGTTGCTGAGTGGATCGATCATCATGTGATCCGACAGGCACAGGGCCAAACAAACGGCTGTAACTGCTAAATGATGAGGGCGCCGTAAAGCGCCCTTTTTTATGCCACAACGTCACTATCCAGCCCGATATCCAAAGCAGTGACCGTATGGGTGAGCCATCCCATCGAAATCGCATCAACGCCTGTTTCAGCAATGCTCCGCGCTGTTTGCGGTGTAATGCCACCAGATGCTTCGGTCATGGCGCGTCCGTTCACGAGAGTCACCGCACGCCGTAATTGTTCAGGCGACATATTATCCAGCAAGAACACATCAGCGCCGCCAACGGATAATGCCTCTTCCAACTGCTCTAACGTATCTACTTCCAACTCAACTTTAAGCAGATGACCCGCGCGGCTTCGTGCCGCTTTCAATGCTGCGCTTACGCCACCGCAGATCGCCAGATGATTATCTTTGATCAAAATTGCATCATCTAAACGCTGGCGATGGCCTGAACCTCCGCCTGCTTTCACAGCATATTTTTCAACAGCCCTCAGGCCCGGCGTAGTTTTGCGCGTGCAGCACACACGCACCCCCGTACCAGATACACGGTCAACAATATCTCTCGTGGCCGTTGCAACACCGCTCAAATGAGACATCAAGTTCAGTGCCGTGCGTTCCCCCGCAAGAACCGTCGACGCATGGGCAGTTACCGTCGCGATTACATCTCCCGGCTGGACAAGTGCACCATCAGCGACATGCGCCTCAAAGACAGCATCCTGCTGTAACAGCGTAAAAGCCAGACGCGCGCCCGCTAATCCGGCGATGACACCGGGACGACGCGCCCGAAAAACAGCCGTCAACTTTTGTTCATTCAACCCAAGAACCTGAGAGGTGATATCGCCCCCAGAGCCCAAATCTTCACGCAATGCCAGTTCGACAACAGGCTGCCACATCAGGTCTGGTAAAAAAGCGGTCATGCTCATGACAAGCCAACTCCAAAGGATTTTAAATCCGAATAGGTCATTACGCGCCGTTCTGGCGTTTTTTGCTCGGGGTAATCGGTACGGTAATGCGCGCCACGGCTTTCCTGACGTAATAAAGCACCTGCCGCGAGAAAGGCCGTTACCAGTGCCGCATCATTCTTCTGCGCGTAGGGGGTAATCTGCTGCAAAAGCGCCTTTAACCCCGCTTCATCGCGCAATATCCCGGCATAGCGCACTAAATGCTCTGAGAGGTCAGGAGGTGTCGGCCCTTGGTAAGGCTCTACCATTTTACCGTGAGATAGCGCCCGAGAGGGTTCATGCTGGTTAATATCTTGAGCAGCCCACTGCCCGGTCAATACGGCCTCTAAAAGAGAATTACTGGCCAAGCGGTTCGCCCCATGCAGCCCTGTACAAGCCGCTTCACCACATGCCCATAGGCCGGGAATCGTTGTTCGCCCCGCCGCATCAACCGCTAATCCCCCCATGTGATAGTGCATGGATGGTTGTACAGGAATGGGCTGCTGATCAGGATCTATACCGGCCGCATGACACGCAGCAGCAATACCGGGGAACTGCATAGAGAATGGCCCCTTCGGCAAAGAGCATGCATCTAAAAATACCTGATGCCCCGCCGCACGGTGTGCAGCAATTGCCCGCGCGACAATATCTCGTGGTTGGAGTTCTTCGGTAAAACGTTCTCCACGTTCATCGACCAAGCGTGCACCTGCACCGCGCACAGCCTCACTCACCAATGCCCTGCGCCCATCCGGTAAAGGTATCGCTAATCCCGTGGGATGGAACTGCGTGAACTCCATATCCACAAGAGCAGCTCCAATACGCGCGGCCTGTGCCAATGGCAGCCCTTGCGCTTCCGCCGGGCATGTCGCTCCAGCAAAAAGCCCACCGATCCCGCCTGAAGCAATCAAGCATTGTGTCGTTGGAATATATCCAGCCGTTGTGCGGAGACCGCTTAACTCACCATTTTCCGTACAAAAACCGGAAAGAGCAACCTGCTCTAAAAGGGTAATCTGACCATGGTTTTTCACCCGCGCAATCAGAGGGCGCATAATACCTGCCCCACTCCGATCACCATTTAGATGCAGAATACGAGGGCGTGTATGTGCGGCTTCTAAATGCAAATCTGGATGTTCTGGGGTTCCCGCAAAGGACACACCCCAATCACGCAGCTGCGCAATGGCCCCTGGGCCTGCGGCCGTTATCCGTTGCACAACCTCAGCATCACATAACCCAGCCCCTGCGGCGAGCGTATCCTGTGCATGAAGGGCGGGACTATCATCTGGGCCAACGGCACTCGCGATTCCACCTTGCGCCAGCATAGAGGCAGCGCCTTCCCCTAAAAGGGTTGGCGACAGTACAACGCAGGGGCGCTCAAGCTTCAGCGCAGCAACAAGCCCGGCGAGGCCTGCTCCGACAATCACTACATGACCCGCAAAAGCTGAAAGCGTGTGCATCATTGCACCTCTTAGACAGCTAACATCCGCTCAACGGCACGCCGGGCGGGAGCAATTAGCTCCTCTGGAATCGTAACCGGCGTTTCCAGATTTTCCAGCGTGGTACGAATATTCTTCAACGTAATACGCTTCATATGCGGGCACAGATTGCAAGGCCGCACAAACTCTGTATCCGGAGAAAGAGTGGTCAAGTTATCGCTCATAGAGCACTCCGTCACCAACAGAGCCTTTTCTGGGCGCTTTTCCGCGACGAAATCGATCATACGCGCTGTAGAGCCGGAGAAATCAGCTTCAGCCACAACCTCCGGCGGGCATTCTGGATGCGCAATGACCACCACACCGGGGTGCATACGCCGATACTGACGGATTTCTTGTGGTGTAAAGCGCTCGTGCACCTCACATGAACCCGGCCATGTGAGCATTTTAATGCCTGTTTCTGCCTCAATATTTCGTGCCAAATACTGATCCGGAATCATGATCACCCGGTCAGTGCCTAAGCTCTCAACGATTTTTTTAGCATTACCTGAGGTACAGCACACATCGCTTTCCGCTTTCACCTCTGCCGTGCTGTTGACATAGGTCACAACAGGCACGCCGGGATATTCCCGGCGCATAGCACGCACGTTTTCAGCCGTAATACTTTCAGCCAACGAGCAGCCTGCACGTTCATCTGGGATTAAAACAAGCTTCTCTGGGTTCAGCATTTTGGCTGTTTCCGCCATGAAATGCACACCCGCCATCACGATAATATCCGCATCCACATTCTGTGCTTCACGGGCCAGCGCGAGGCTGTCTCCCTTAATATCCGACACACAATGGAAAATTTCTGGCGTTTGATAATTATGCGCCAATATCACGGCATTCTTCTCACGCTTTAGGCGCAAAATCGCTTCAATATCATCCGCAAACTGCTCTTCCCAATCTGCCCGATCCATCACACGGGACACAGGGGCATAAAGAGAATCTCGACTCTGAAGCGTAGAGGATACGGACATGACGGGCTCCCGTCCTTATTATGTTCAGGTTGAGCATATAAACATCTCTTTCAGAAAACAAAAGCCCTAAAGGCTGGTTACACCATGATGTGATGAGGGTGGTCGTGGTGACGAATATAGATATGCCCCGCTTATATGGGGTTTTATGGCAAAGCTTGAGTATCGGCTTGAGATGATCGCGTCGTGATTTTATCGGTGGTGCATTTGGTATCAGTATTGATCGCATGGATTATGTCGCGCCGGGTTGGGTGCTTAGGTGCAGGCGCTCGAGCTAGAAAATGATTTCGCTGATATTGGCGACGTTGGGGGTATTTCGTCATTGGCGGGTAAACCTCACTTCAGCATGTGAGAATAAACGAGAGGGTGAAAATGTATTTTCTCGTGTAGGTTTGGAGCGCCTAGGTTCTAGCTGTGGCTAAGGCTCGAACTGCGAGCGCTATGGGACAGCGCGTTCATGGAATGGCTATAGTGTTGGATGCATCGAGGCGTCAGCAGGTCTGTGACGATTAAGGAAACAGGCAATAGGGCCGTTGGGGGGATATGAATGTCCGTTATAGTGGTTCGGCGTTTTTTGTAATTTCTGCTTATTTTTTGGTTGACGGTGTTTAATGAGGTGTTTATAAGCCGCTTCACCGCACTGGACGGGTCCTTTTGAGGGTTTGGTAGTGTGGCTGAGAAAGAGTTCTTTGACAATTGAAGATTGATGAATTGGAAGGGATATGTTGGCGGCGTTTTGATGTT
>NZ_BCZB01000048.1 GCF_001598495.1 Neokomagataea thailandica NBRC 106555 | reverse complement strand
GTGCGTCTCATCGAAAGACAATTCAGCTTCTAAATCGTTCGAAAATCAAAACAAACGGGGCCCAGGCGACCCAAACTGAACTTTGCAACAGGGCCATGAGATCACAGCCATCCCGGATTTACTGGCTGTTTTAGAGATTAAAAACGCAATCGTTACGCTTGATGCCATGGGGTGCCAGAAGGCGATTGCGGCTAAAATCCTTGAGAAAGAGGCCGATTATCTCATCGCTTTGAAAGGCAATCAGGGCAAAATGCACAGGGCTGTTCAAGAGTTCTGCGCCCAAACCTGCTTTGAACGTCAGGCCAGTACCCACCCCATTCTTGATGGGTTTGATGATCATCATGGCCGCCTCGTAAGACGTCGTGTGTTCGTGTGCCCTGACGCGGTAGCGTTAGAACCGCTCCAGGATTGGCCCGGTTTGGCTAATGTCCTCGCCGTGGAAACGATCCGTAGTGTCACGGGATCGCAGAAAATAAACCCAGAAATCCGCTATTTTCTATCAAGCATCTCTGCACCGCCGGAGCTTTTGGCCAAAGCCATTCGTCAGCATTGGCACATCGAAAACTCTCTCCACTGGGTGCTTGATGTGTCTTTCAGCGAGGATCACTGCCAAATACGCGACCGAAATGCCGCACAAAACTTCTCGCTCCTACGGAAAATAGCCATCAACCTCGTGCGGCGTCATCAAACATCAAAAGCAAGCGTCAAAGGGCGACGCAAAATGGCCGCATGGAATGACAAATACATGCAGCAAATACTTACTGGCATTTTTCATGCGTAAGCCCTGGTCTGGTCGAAAGGCAGTTCGGAATTTACAACGTCTGAAACATCAATCAACTAGGATTACCTGCGTCCTTACCCCAACTTTGCAATAGGGCCGCTTCGGGCCCATATAGTAAAACGAATTTACTTTACTTTAATTTTCTTTCTATGCCTTGATCATTTTTGTGGAAAGAAATTCCACAAAAATGATCAAGGAAAGGATAAAAAACATGGGCATCGAATATCCTCACCAAACCAAACCCGAGGTCTCAGCACTATCTGCAATCAATCATTCTCGATCTAAAAACAAACAATATCAGAATCTTACTTCAAAAGATCAGTTAACCGTAGATGAAGATCGAATTCTCAAGAAGATTGCCTCTTAATAAGAAGGCTTTTTAAAGCGGAAGAAAGTTTAATATCTTTCTTCCGCCATTTCTATGGTGATAAAAATGAAATTCATCGAACGGAAGTATTCCGCTGAGTATTCAATATCATTGATAAACAAATATGCAGAATCTAAGTCATGGCACTTTGAGCTATCCTCATTAGGAAAATCTAACACAACAAGTAAATGCATAATAAAAAATAATAAGAGTGATATTTTAAGTGTTGGATATGGAAAAGGGTTGGGAAAAACATCAGAAGTTGGAAGTATATACGAATCTGTAGAGCATTATTTCTCTTCTTTTGAACAAATTTCAGAAAATATAAATTATTTGAAGACTGATTTTTTAGAATTTAACGATACAATTAAAAATACACCTTATTATTGTGAAATAGTTAGACAAAAAGGGAAAACTTTAGGGTGTTTACCTTATAAAAGAATATTTTCAGAAGAAATAAATTATGTTCCTGTATTTTTGTCTTTCGTTGATTACACAAATAAAAATCATCTTCATGATAACTTAGACTACAAAAAACTTCTAAAATTTGGAACAAATTCCGGAATTTCTATCGCAAACTCTTATGAAGAGGCGTGTATTCACAGCATCAGCGAGCTTATCGAGCGTGACGCTCTCTCTATTTTTCTCGCTAACCATTTTCTAGGCGACAAAAAATTTGGAAAAATAATAAATTTAGATAGCTTGCCAGATGAATTAAAAAACATAGTCGACATTATATTATCAAAATCGGCATTAAAAAATATAATTTTAATAGATATTACTACAAATATCGATGTTCCAAGCTTTTGTGCTGTTTCAGAAGACTATTTATATGCAGAAAATCCTCCTCCAATTGGCTCGGGCACTTCTATCTCCCCAATTTACGCGGCTTATCGTGCCCTCTGCGAACTATTACAATATCATGAGGTTCGCCTAACATCTCACTTAGTGTCTAAAGCAGAAAAATCAGCGTTACTTGCAGTTGGAAACTATAGAAAATTTGTTGATTGTGTAAATTTTAATGTAGACGAAATAATTATGCCCAAAATAAACTGGAATTATCCAGATGTATTCATAGATACAAATTCAATTCTAGAAAAATTATATTCCAAAATAGACGCTGTTGGTGGAAAGGTGTTTTGCTATGAAATTCACTCAGAACCTTCTTTATTTAGCGTTGTCAGCTGTCATTGCCCAATATTGGATAGATTCAATTTAGTCCGTATGGGTGCTGTAATGCTGCCTGGGCAAAGAGCAATGTCATATATGAAATAAGAGCGATTTACCGCTAAACTTCTAATTGATCGGCTTTCAGCAATTGATAAATTTCGTGACAGAATTTTGGTTTTCGAAGAAGGGCATTCTGCGGCGCTATCTGTTGCTAATCGGTGCGATTATCGCGACGCAAATCTCCGTCTATGGCTCGCTGCTCTTCACGCGCTGGGAGGGCGCTCTCGCCCAACTTTTAGTATCTGCCGATTCGAATAATTTCATCAGTTTCGTGGTCGCCCTCGTAATCGCCGTCTGCACCGCGGAAGTTAGTGCCGCGCTGGCATTACTCTTTATCAAATGGATTGGCATCGACTGGCGGCAATGGCTAACCAAACTTGTCATCCATGACTGGTTACAGAACAATTCCTTCGCCTGGATGGAGCAAACACGGCGTATCGACAATCCGGACCAGCGCATATCTGAAGACATCGACCAGTTTGCGACCACGCTACTATCGCTTGCGATCGGATTCCTCAAAAACATATCCCTGCTTTGGACATATTCTCTGCTCGTCTGGGAGAAAGGTGGTCCACTTGTTCTCGGATCGGCCGGACACAGGCTGACGATCCCAGGCGGCATGTTTTGGCTCAGCATCGCATGGGCCTGTTTCGTGACAATCATCGCGGCTTTCGCCGGCCGTGCGTTCAAGAACCTCACAATCCACCAGCAGCAGGCGGAAGCAAATTTTCGCTTTGCTGCCGCTGACATTCGCAACAATGCTGAGGCGATAGCACTCATGCGTGGCGGCCCGCGCGAGGGAGAAACGCTGCTCCGGAAGTTTCTCTCAGTCAGAATCGCCGTCCTTCGTCTCGCCTTCTTCAATACACGCTTCGACATGCTGCGCGGCGTCCTGGCGATGATCGGTGCTCAGATTCCCACATTGCTTCTCCTGCCACGCTATTTCCACCATGAGATCGGTGCGAACGCCCTCATGCAGACGGCAGCTGGAGTTGCTGCGCTGACAGTGAGTCAGCAATGGATCGTCGATAACTACACGACGATCCAACAGTTCCGCGCAGCCTCCACCCGTCTCACCGAGTTGAAAAATGCCGCAGCCGAAGCAGGCCGACTACATCGACCGGCCATCGAGCGCGCAGCCAATTCGGCATTTGTCCTGCACGATCTAAGTGTCACTGACCCAGAGAACAAAACGCTGATCGGCAATCTGTCTGCCACTATCCGCCCTGGAGAGCGCTGGATCGTGCGGGGCAGCCCGGGCTGCGGGAAAAGTTCCCTGCTGCGGACACTAGGCGGGCTATGTCCTTACGGTAACGGAACGATCCAGTTCCAGCAGGAGGCTAATGTCATGAGCTTACCTCAGCACGCCTATTTTCCGGATGGAACACTCCGCGACGCGCTCGCCTATCCTCAGCACGCTGGACATTTCACAGACGTCGACTATGCCGCAGCATTGAATGCCGCACTGATGACCCCGTTCAGATCGGCGCTCGACGAAACTGCTCGCTGGAGGAAACGCCTCTCCCCCGGCCAGTTGCAGAAGCTCGCCTTCGCCCGCGCCTTCCTTCACAAGCCCGACATCCTCTTCCTCGACGAGGCGACGGCTTCGCTCGACGCACAATCGGAGGACGTGCTCTATCGAACTCTGGTCGCACATCTTCCCGGCAGCATCATCGTTAGCGTCTCGCATCACCCGTCTCTCGATAATTTCCATACGAATGCTCTTGATCTCGCCGGAGATGGAACATGGACCTCCCGGAAAATGACACCGTAGAGGATCAAATGCCCTTATCGCAGAAACCATCCTTCCAGAGCGCCGCATAAATCCCGTTTGCAGACAGAAGCGTCGCGTGATCTCCGCGTTCTACAACACGTCCGCCATCCAGAACCAGAATCTCGTCGCTTTCGACGATCGTCGAAAGCCGGTGAGCGATCGTGATCGTCGTCACATCCCGCGTCATCTCGGCGATCCTCTCTTGAAGAGCTCGTTCAGTCGCGGCATCGAGTGCGCTAGTTGGCTCGTCGAAGATCACGAGGCGTGGCTTCCTCAGAAAGGCCCGGGCGAGCGACACTCTCTGCCGTTCGCCGCCCGACAGGCGCGCGCCCTGACTTCCGACGATTGTTTCCAGCCCCTCGGGCAACCGCTCCATCAATTCCGCCAACCCGGCGTATTCTAGCGCACGTTCAATCTCATGTTCCGTCACATCTGGCCTAGCAAAAAGCAGATTGGCACGCAGCGTGTCATGGAACAGAAAGACATCCTGCGGCACAAGAGCAATCGCGTTGCGTAATTGCCCGACCGGCAGTGTCGCCATATCCCGATCGTCCATGAAAACATGCCCCGGCAAAACTGGATAAAGACCGAGCAGCAGCTTGGCGAGCGTCGATTTCCCTGAGCCGGAGCGCCCTACGAGGGCAAGTTTTCCACCAGCAGGCAGCGAGAATGTGACGTTACACAAGGCTGGAGCGATGTCTTCTGCCGCTCCAGCCCTGCCTTTTTCTTGATAGGAGAACGTCAAATCGCGTACGTCAATGGCAAGCGGCGTGTCAGGGACATCGGCCATGTTATCGTCAGCGGCTTTCTGCATACAGGGACGGCTAAGGAGCCTCCCGCAACGCGCCACCGCTTCCATACCCTGCCCGAGTTCAGAAGCGACGTACCCTAACTGCTCGACCGGCATGATCGTCGCGATCAGATAGGCGGAGACCATGACGAAATCACCGACACTGGCCGTCCCGGAGCATACACGCCAGCCCGTCAGACCAAGAATTATAATACCACCACCCGCCGCCAGCGCAGCCCGAAGGGCAACATGGAGCATTGACTGACGAGAAAACAGCATCCAGGCGCGCGTCCCCTCCTCGCGCGCTCTAACCAGGCTTCCAACCGCAATGTCCTCTCGCCCAAAGGACCGTATAATCTCCTGATGGGACAAAATCTCGGTTGTGATCGAGGCGGTTTTAGTTTCATGAACAGAAGTCTTTGAATAAAGCACTGTCTCACCACGAAAATGCAGGAAATACACGATCCCGTAGGAAACAATAAAAACAAATAGACAGATCGCTACGTCCAGCGGCAACCCAGAACGCATGAGGATGACAACGGCTATAATCTCCTGTAACGCGATGGGAAAAATTGACAGCGCTATGGCGGAAAAAATGCGCATATAACCGAGCGTAGCATCGTGAATATCGCGGCCAATCCCACCGATTTTGTAATGCAGGAAGAAATTTCCTTCCTGACCGAGAACATCTTCATAAAATGCGCGTTCGATCCGCGTTTCAATTTGTTTTCGGAGAGGAACAAATAAAAAGGTGCTCGTAGCCAAGATAGCACGCGATCCGTTCACTGCCACGCAGTAGATAAGGATAAAAATAAATGACGCAAAAAAATTAGTCTTACCCAGACCGTTAACAACAAACGACAAGAAAAGGGGCGAAAAAGACACTACTACGCTGCCGAAAATGGACAGTGAAATGATAGCGGCAACGGACAACTTCTCACGAGACGTCATCGCCCGCCACGGCCTCAGAAGGACAATCCATAGCTCTTTAAGGGGGCGGCCTACCATTTTTAAATCCTAATTATATGTTAATATTCACATCAATAAAAGTAGCCTGCTATAATATAATAACATTACGGAGGATCTTTCAAAAGATTTTCTATATTCACCGTGCATCCGGCTTGATTATAATCACACAAGCTTTTGGCTGCCCGGCC
>NZ_BCZB01000047.1 GCF_001598495.1 Neokomagataea thailandica NBRC 106555 | reverse complement strand
ATCGTGCTTTTGGCGGAGGGTACGCGGCCGATCATCACGCACAGACCCGACGGGCGCAGCGTGAAGCCTTGGGGTTTTAGTGGGCCTGAAGATATAGCGGGCTTCACGGTGGGGGTGATGCCCGCTATGGGGGGCGTGCGGAAGGTCGGCTGTTTCCACTGATATGGCAAATAGCGGACATGTAATTTAATGCTGCAGACTGATTTTTATACCTTTCAATGAATCCATATGTTATAAAGTGACTAGTTTAGTGGTCAGGAGAAGCATTGTGCAGACTGTGAATTTGGTGGATGCAAAAGCCCACCTCAGTCGTCTGGTAGATCAGGCCATGCAGGGAGAACCTGTACGTATTATGCGTCGGGGAAAAGTTGTTGCACAGATCGACAAAGTTACACTTAAGCGTAAACCCGTTGATTTGAACGCTTTACGCACTCTCACAGCAAGCATGGCACCCCAGACAGTGTCCGCACGAGAGATGGTGCGGGATATGCGAGACGAGGCACGATATTGAGCATCTATATCGATACATCCGTTCTAGTTGCAGCCCTGACCAACGAGGCTGAGACAGATCGGATGCAATCTTGGCTGGCTAGTCAAAATCCTGACGCGTTGTATGTAAGCGACTGGGTCGCGACTGAATTCTCTTCAGCGCTTTCAATCAAATTGCGGACTGGTCAGATTACCGTCGCCGATCGGGCAAATGCGTTGGCCCTTTTTACTCGCTTGTCCGCTGAAAGCTTTCAGATTCTACCCGTGACAACACAGCAGTTTAGGGCTGCTGCGCGCTTTTCTGATCAATATACGTTGGGGCTGCGTGCAGGTGATGCTTTGCATCTTGCTGTATGTGCCGATCATGGAGCTACACTATGCACTCTTGATAAGCGCCTCGCTGAGGCAGGCCCCAATATTGGCATCAACACAAAATTACTATGATTTGTCGGTCGTGGGGGGAGAGCGGAATGTCCGGTTTCGGGCTGAGAGCTTTGAAAGCGGACTTCTTCCACGACGTTATTATCCAAACAAACGTAGTGCGTCATTGACATATAGGCCATTGGCGCATAATTATCTTGTATGACAAAATTGCAAACCGTTGTTGAGTTGCCTGAATTCATCAAGCGGGCGAAAGCCATAATGTCAGATGTAGAACGGACAGGTCTCATTAACATGCTGGCGAGAGATCCTGCTGCGGGAATATCTTTGGGAGGTGGTCTTCGAAAAATACGCTTTTCACGAGACAGTAGCGGTAAGAGTGGGGGCTATAGAACACTCTACGTTTTCGGTGGAACGCATATGCCCATCTTTCTGCTGACCGTTTTTGCTAAAAACGAGAAAGATAATCTCACGAAGATCGAGCAAACACACCTTATCCAAGTCAGTAAAACCTTGGTGGCCAGATATGGAGAAAAATCATGAGCGCCTATGACAGTATCCTACAAGGGCTGAACGAAGCCATTGCATATGCTGATGACCAGGATGTCAAAGCTCACGCTCATCATATTCAGGTCCCCGCGGTTAATGTAGCGGCTATCCGGGGTCAAACCGGCTTGTCTCAAACACAATTTGCAAAAAGTATCGGCGTAGCGAAAGGCACGCTGTTGAATTGGGAACATGGTCGTCGCCAGCCAACGGGACCGGCTCAAGTCCTCTTGGCTATGCTGGAGAAGCACCCTTCGCTAGTGAGTGATCTTTTAAGACAATAAGCTAATGTTTGTAATGAGGCTGGTTCACCATGAAAGAGCCTCATCTACCTTGTTTGTCGACAAATGGAGGAATTCGGTCTGTCCGGTTACGGCGAAGATTATTGAGAAGCAGACATCATAGGCATATTCCTTGCCAGCGCAACGTGACCGACAGCCGAGGTATTAAGGCGCCGCACGCAGAGACGCGCGGAAGAAAATCTTTGAGCGCAAGCGGCATATCGCCATCGATACTGACGGCCGGATTTTTATGATCCGCCTGACGCCTGCGAACACCTCCGATGGTGACGGCAGCCAGATGATCCGGGTCGTGTCCAGGGACGTGGTGTAGGAGCACCGGTACTCGACGGGTTTGATGGTGCACTCAGATTGCAATTGCAGAAAATGACTGAAGAAAGACTTTTCAGGAGGGCTGATGCGAACGAGCGTGGATAGATTCCAATCTTGAAGAATGGCAAAACAATGCTACCATTAGAGGGATAGGGTTCGCGTATAGGGGGCTCATAAAACAGCGAAATCGCAACTAGGCTCCGGAGAACATTCCGGGCCGAATTTCTGCAATTGAGGGCAAAATATCGTGGATTGTCAGCCAGATAGCGAATATGAGAAAGAATTTGACGCATTGCGTGCAGAAATAAAGATGAAAATATCAAAAGCAAATAAGTTTTTTGCGTTCTTCTTTGTGGCATCTCTATTTATATCATTAATACTATTGTTGGTAAAAATAAGCCACTATACGATAATTATATTATTTTTTCTGTTCATGATATTCGTTTTGGTGGCACTTTACATGCCAATTATATTGTGGAGTAAGAAATCTCATGCAAACCTTATACAGAATTCCGCTGCACGTCTTAGGGGCATCGACGTTACCATGCCCGCTTTTGATGCAAAGAACCCTCAACCAATAAAATAGCGGACACTCGGGAAAGTGTGCGCCGTTTTCATTTTCTTGCAACTAAAAAGCCTGCAGGGTAATTAGTATATTGAACCTGAGATACCTTGTAGGACGCTTGTGATGTACGCGTAAAAATAGAGTGGCCCCATGGGAGACAGGTCAAAGGTGAGCTAGGAAGAGCTTTATGATGAACGATAGCAACCTGCGTCGCACGCGCGTGCCGTCGACCGTTTTAGCAGGTTCGCTGACGGCTGCGGCTCGATGATTATATTGGGCCAGACCGCTTGGTCAAATCCAGAGTTCATCTGTAATTATAGAATTGCTCCGAGAAAACCCGGGATTTATGTAATTTTCGGGAGAATGCACGGCCGTATTCCTGTCGGCGATACTGGAGACACAGATGGTAGGGTCGGACCGAATTGGCCACAAAATGCCAGACCTCTATATGTCGGAATGTCGGAATCCAGCCCCTCAGGCATCAGGGCGCGAATCTACTCGCATTATAGAGGTCGTGGAAATAGAGGTATCAAACGCCGTCGTGAAAAAAGGATTCCACTTTGGTTTTCGTATATGGCAATAGATCCAAACGAAAGCTACGAGAGCGCAATACGCCTTAAGAAAATGGAAAGTTTGTTATTAGCCACTATGAAATTTCCGCTCAATATTCGGCCGGAAAGCAATAGGGCTGCTATTAAACTAAATAAATTGGTCCTTCTTGATCTCGAAAGGGAAGGAAAGAAGCCCCATTATTACGATCCCCGGGATGGCTAAAACAAAAGGGCATGAACTTGAAGCCATACTCGTTAAGTTAAAGCATAATCCAATCAAGCTAGTTCATATCCTGTGGCGGTGATATCGCGCGGTGACCTGTATGGGCAGATGTCGTCGATCGCGGCCATACGGCCCCTGCAGGGCCTCGCCGGTGCGCGGGGCAGTCCGCCTGAGCCATGTGTCCGCTACGGGGAGACGACCGGCAGCGTTCCTGCGCCCGAGAAGAGGCGGGAGCGGACTTTCGATTATCTAATACCCTTAAAACAAGCAGCTAGGGGTGCCGTGATATGCGCTTAGCTTGCGGCAGGAGACCTTTGAAGCGTGTTAGCAAGGGCCTCATAAACGCGTCACTGAACTGCCCCAAAAGAGGACTTCCCTGTAGGTAGAATGATGAGGTAGTCGGATCCAGATTGTATTCATCAAGCAAAATCCATTGCTGTAAGTTCTGATCTAGACCAGCCCTCCGTTTCTCCGTGGCCGGAATTTCAATCGCTATACGTCCAGCGTCTGGCTCACGTGTCGTCACGGGGAGCAAAAGGACGTAGTGTCTATTGTCCCGTGCTATGAACGCGGCGGCGACAGTCGTGGGACGATCCTTGCGGCCTTCACTTTCACCACGCGTATCTTGCCAATGCCACAAATAAGGATATCGTAAGACCATACCTGGTCGAAAATCCGCCTTCATGACTGCGGGGCGATGTCTTGCAAATAGCCGTCGATCGCCCCTTCGACGTCATGGGCTAGATCCATGGGCATGTCTGCTGTCGCGCCGACAAGACGCTGGCTCGCATCACGGGTAAGCGTTTCGTATTGTTCAACGCTGAGCATAATCAGCCGAGGCTTGCCGCGTTGATTGATTGAGACCGGGCTTTGCAGGGCACTAGCAATGATGTCACCCGATTTGCGAGATAGGTCGCTAGTCGAAAATGTACGCACGGCTTTCTCCTTCCTTGAAAGAGGATAATACAACAAATACAGCAATAATGTAAATAACAGCTAACTCCTTCCAGAAGGCCGTAGCATCATCCTGTTCGTGGTTGTCCGCTATGCGAAGCGCTGACTAGATATTTTTTCCTCAGATAAGTGGCGTAAGCCGTCTGTCTCTTGTGAATAGGACAGATGACTTACGCGTTGATTTATTCATGCTCTATGTTTCCGGCAGGACAGGCTCTTCAGCAAAAGGCCGATTGAGAATGGTCAGAACGTCATCTGCGGCATAGATTCTGTTGCGGGCATAGCCGGTGCGTTCCCTTAATATACCGGCCTGACATAATTGATGAATTGCTGTGAGAGCTGCTGGCGGCGTAATGGCCAGTAACGTACCGAGACGCTGTGCTGTAAGGACAGGATACGCTGTCAGAACATCGAGAGCTCGTAGTGATGCCGACCCTTTACGAAAGGAACGACGCGTCAACCAAACACGATGCAGTGTTTGAAGTGCCTCACGGGTTACCCGTAATTCTTGAACCGTCTCGATAATCGCATGCGCAATAAAACCGATTAGGGGCAGCCAATGAACACGCTGTTGAGCGTGTTTGAGAGCCGCGTAATACGCGTCTTTGTGTTGTTCGATATACGGTGAGAGATAAAGAGGGACATGATGCTCAGCGGCCATCATTAACGGCAGTAGCAGTCGACCCACGCGGCCGTTCCCATCTCGGAAAGGGTGCACAGCTTCAAAATGAGCATGGGCCAGTGCCATTCGGCTTATCAGGGACTGGGTCATCATATGCGGCCCATCTTCGCGCATATAATCAAGAGTATGGTCTAAACAGTGCGGGACCTCTGCAGGAGGTGGAGGATTATAAATGGAATAGGCAATGTGCCCATTGCCGCCAATCCAAACGACATCTTTGCGGAATGCGCCCGGAACATCGCGATAAGAGGGATCATGGCCAAGGACATGACGGTGCAAGCTCTGGATGAGATCCGTTTGAAAGATCTCTCGCCCTCTGAGGCGAGCAGCAGGCAGAAAATGTTCTAAAGCCAAAGCATAATCACGGACTTGCCGCACGGTATGCCCTGCATGGTCCTCATCTTCATCGGCGATTAGCAACTCATCGAGTGTGCTGTGTGTCCCTTCCATTGCTGAACTGCTGACCGCCTCACGGCGACTGAGAATACGGGTGATCTGGTAAGGGTCCGGTAGCGATTGAGCGATGTCATCTGCTTGTCCCAAGGCGCGTTGGGCTTGCGCGTGCAATGCCGTGACATCGTCTAACGGGATGCTTGTTTCCGGAAGTGGTTGTGGGCGGACCCCATAATGATGCTCATAAGGCGGAGGGAGCCGCACAAGACGTTCGCGCACACCGCCGGAGAGGTCCGTTCGTTTCATGAGGAATAACCTTTATCATACGATACCGCATTATATCCTTATTAAAGGTTATTGATATAACCTTTTCATCATTTCTCCTTTTCCCGCCCTTAAGAAAGCTTCCCCCTTATGATGACGGAAACGCTTTTGAGATCATGTGTGTGGGGCAGAGTAATTATCTCAGATAAACCGCAGAAACCGTGCGGCACTCACACGCAGGCTCCGTATCCTCAAAGCAGAGGAAGGAGAGCGTGTCATGTTACAAGAGCCGCAGCGCAGCCGTAAGGGCGCCTTGGCGGTGACACCCTGGCAAGATCGGACGCAAATGCAGCGTGACAAGATGTGCCGGGATGTGCGTCAAGAAGTGATGGCCATTCTGCGCAAAGGACCCATTACACTCGGGGAAATCCGTGCAGCCTTAGACCCCCAGAACGCCTCGGCGTTGTTGTCAGTCTTAACGCTCATGGTCAATGCAGGGGAAGTCGCGTCACTCGGTCACTCCATCTATACGCTGGTACCGTGGTGCCAGGCGGCCAAACCCGTTGCGGCCGAGCCGTTGACGGATTTGGTGTTTAATGCGGTCGCTTTGTACCGGAAAGCCAGCCAGATTATAGCATGGCTTGGTTTGCCTGAGTCGACCGTGCGCGGCACTTTTAGAAGCCCCTGCGCGATACAGGATTTGTCCATTACAATTGGAAGAATGACA
>NZ_BCZB01000046.1 GCF_001598495.1 Neokomagataea thailandica NBRC 106555 | reverse complement strand
TAAGCAGAAATTACAAAAAACGCCGAGCAAGACACAGATAGGTAGCAGCGGCCCCAAAAAGAGCCAGCCCCCATGAAATATCAAACGGCACCCATCGTCCCGCCAAGAAGCCATGAAAGAACGTCACATCGAGAAAAGGCATCTCGCACGCTAGCCCAACACCATAACTCATCAACGCCACCACATTAACACGCCCATAAATACCACCATCCGCACGAAAAAAATCGGCCACATTATATTTACCGCGATGCAGCCAGTAAAAATCCAAAAGATTAATAGCCGTCCATGGAACCAAAACAGCCATCAAAACATCTAGTAAAGATGCATAAAACCCCAGAAAAGATTTTGATAAAAATAGAGCCATAAAGAGTGCTAAAATGAGCGTAATCAAACTTATTAGCACCCGCGCTTTTCCGCGCGGAATCCATTTTGGAACAACATTTTGTATCAACGTAATCGTAGAAAGTGTCGAACAATACATATCCATCGCACTTGCTAACGCGATAGACACCGTCAGTGCCAAGACGACAACGCCCCCCAAAGCTCCACATAAATGCCCAATAGCACTAACGGCCTGCATATTCGGCATCATAGATGCCAGAAGTGATCCCAATCCCATCGCCAATACCGACCCTGCAACAGAACCGCTATAACACGCCCAAAAAGTCTTCTTATATGTTGCTGGGAGCGCAGGCAGATAACGCGATGAATCTGAGACATAGGGCGCATACGCAATCTGCCATAGCACAGACAAAGAAAAGACCTGAAAAAACTGGGAAAAGTTACCTGATAGCTTGAAGAGCGGAGCGATGCCGACTTGATGCACTCCTTGCAGAGCACAAAAAGCAACCGCCCCTGTCGCTATAACAGCCAATGGCGCAGAGAAAATATGGAAAACACGATAACCAATAACACAAGGAATGAAGGCCAGAACGGCCATCAGAACAACGGCCCACCACTCTTGCAGAGAGGGCATCACATAATGAACCGCCCCCGCCCCTACGACAAAATTTGATGCGACAAAGCCAATATACATAATAATGACCATGAGCACGATAGGAATAGAGCCTATTGAACCAAACTGCCCTCGGCTTTGAATCATCTGCGGCACACCAAGAGCAGGCCCTTGCGCAGCATGCAGCGCCATAAAAACACCGCCGACCAAATTCCCCGCGCATACAGCCAACACAGATAGCGCAAAAGACAAATGATACACTACCGGCCCCAACGTCCCCGTCACAACCGTCAAAAGCGTCATATTCGTGCCGAACCAAATGGCAAATAAATCCCGCGCCCGCCCGTAACGCGCTCCTTCATCAATTTGGCCAATCGTGCTTTGTTCTATCATCACTTTTCCCTAACCGCCCAACACCTCATTCACAACAAAAACACCTCGGCGCACAGCCACCCTTTGCCATGCAACCCACCGAGCGTGAACTTAACGACATTCTCTCCTTCAATACCGTACGCCTCACCACCATTGCTCCCGAATGTTGTAGTGACGTCACTATCCGCACCATGGCTAAACTCGGCATACGCCTAAGCATCGGCCACACATGCGCGACCTACGAACAATGGTGTCATTGGAGGAACACATCTCTTTAATGCCATATCTGAAATCAAAGGGCGAAAACCCCGGCCCCATCGGTACCCTCTTGGCCGATGATGATGCCTTTATGGAACTCATTTTTGACACTTACCACGTTCATTTGGCAAACTTCACCATGGTACGCAAGGCCGCCGCAGAATGCCTTATTTTGGTGACTGACGCCGCGCGCAACAGGCTGTGCCATGGGCATAAGCTCACTCGGCGGACAAGGCGTATACGTCCATAATGGTACGACCCGCATGGGCCCTGATGGATCCGGTGCTTTAGCAAGCAGTATTTTGACCCTTGATCAAGCACTCAAAAATGCCTGCACACACAGTGCCCCCTCCTTGAAGCCCCCGCCTGCCCTCTATACCCCCGCCCGCTATATGCGGCTTAACTGATCGTGACAGTCTACAAGTTGGTATGCGCGCCGATATTATCAGCATGAACGAGCATTATGATCGACAAAACCTCTGGGCCGTATATTGTTTATAGTAAGCGCTATAAACAAGACCTCAAAAACACACATCAAATAAGAGCTTACCATTTAAAAAAATGATCAGACCCGATACCACCCAAGACACAACAGATACGGCTTTAGAAATAACAAATTCATCCATTTTACGTTTATCAGAGACAAATAGTACCAAAGGAACCACCGCAAAGGGCAACTGCATCGATAAAACGATCTGACTAAATATCAAAAGCTCTCCAACGCCTCTATCACCATAGAGCACCGTCACAACAACCACAGGCATCAAGGCCAGACTGCGCGTTAACAAACGCCTTGCCCAATGTGGCATACGCAGATTCAGAAAGCCCTCCATGACAATCTGACCTGCCAATGTACCAGTAATCGTCGAATTCGTCCCTGCCGCCAGAAGCGCCACCGCAAATAACGTCGAAGCAATCCCTAATCCTAAAATTGGAGAGAGCAAATGGTACGCCTCCCCTATCTCCGTAATTCCCTGATGTATAGTACCGTGGAACGCTGCTGCCGCGACAATTAAAATTGCAGCGTTAATAAACAACGCCAACATCAAAGCAATTGTACCATCCCAAGTTGCCCAACGTATCGCATCACGCCGCCCTAAAGACGTCGGAGAAAAATCACGCGTTTGTACAATAGAGGAATGTAGATAAAGATTATGAGGCATGACAGTCGCCCCAATAATACCAATAGCTATATAAAGAAGTTTCTTATTCGTTACAATGTCAAGACTAGGCGCAAACCCTTTAACAATACCCATTAAGGGTGGATGCGCCGCCACAAGTTGAACCATAAAGCAAACAGCTATAATACCCAAAAGAGCGATCACGAATGCTTCAAGGTAACGAAAACCTCGATTCATTAAGAGTAAAACGAGAAAAGCATCTGCTGCCGAAATTAAAGCCCCCCAAACCAAAGGGATGCCAAAAAGGAGCTGCAACGCTACAGCCGTACCGATCACTTCAGCCAAATCACACGCAATGATGGCGATTTCACATGCTAGCCACAAAACAATATTGAGAGATTTCGGAAAAGAATCCCTACAAGCCTGCGCCAGATCACGCCCGGTCGCAATACCTAACCGAGCCGATAGCGCCTGGAGCAAAATCGCCATCAGATTAGACAGCATGACCACAATCAGTAATGTGTAGCCAAATTGCGCCCCCCCCTGTAGGTCCGTAGCCCAATTTCCCGGATCCATGTAACCGACAGAAATCATATATCCCGGCCCTACAAATGCCAGGAAGCGCCGAAACCACGCTACATTACCCGATGGCACATGAATGCTGGCAAGCACTCCAGAGCGACGGTCCTCGCCTTCCCCTAACGCCGTCGACATCATTGGCTTCCCCCCCTCATCAACCGGGGGCATTACAGTCTCTGTACGTGCATAAGAATCATTGGCCATAGTGGCCGATTATGAACGCACATATCCTCATTATGCAATGTGCTATATTATAAAGCCTTATAAAATTATCGCATCATTGACCTATATTCCCTTTCTTCACATTATATTCCCTAAAGAATACTATATTCACGCTAGAATAATAGACATACAATGTATAAAGCTTAGACATGATCACTCACCGCAAAACAGCAGACATCCTCCGAGATGCAGAAACACACTCTGAAAGTTTCCGCGCCAACCGCCTCGCCCGCCAAAATGCACTCATCGAGGATTATGTAGAACTCATTGCAGATCTGTTAGATGAAGACCAAGAAGCACGTCAGGTTGATCTCGCTGAACGCTTGGGCGTGTCTCAACCGACCGTAGCCAAAATGCTGAACCGCCTAACCGAAGAAGAATACGTTGCCCGCAAACCATACCGGGGTATTTTCTTAACCCCCAAAGGCCGCCACCTTGCCGAAACCGTGCGTGCCCGCCACCGTACTGTCGAAGCCTTTTTACTCGCCCTCGGTGTAAGCTTGGAAAATGCCAGGATTGATGCCGAAGGCATAGAGCACTATGTCGGCACCGAAACTCTCAATGCCTTTCACATCGCCATACAATCCGGCTTATCACACTTCATGACGCAAGCGCGGAAAGAACACAGACACCTTAGAGACAAGCGTGCTCCTGCCCCTCCCACCATGTCAGCCTGATACGCCAAAAAATAGAGTATTAGCGCATCGTAACCCATAATTTCTCAACCCCAAACTGCCCTACGAGGTAAATATCAGCGTTCAAAAATCCATCCACACACAATATATTTTCCCATGAAAAGACATTCCGATATGCATATTAAATGAAATGCCTTACGATTATGCCTATAGTCTTTTAACCGACAATGAGAGCTCAAATCATTTATGGACATCTTCATTAAAAGACAAAAAATTTTAACGCGTGGTATCGACTTCAATGCCGCACAGTGCCTAGAAATCGGCGCGCTCACCACACCAATTCTTCATAAAAACGACAGTCATGTTTTATACGTGGATCGCCTTAGTACGGAAGGACTTGCTCAGCAGTTTGCTTGGAACCCCGAAGTAACGCCCGATAAACTTGTCACCGTTGATGTCATCTGGTCAGAACGACCTTTACGTGAATGCGTAGATGGCACGTTTGACGTGCTGATCGCATCCCATGTAGCCGAACACGTCCCTGATCTCATCGGCTGGCTCCAAGAAGCCCAAAGTGTCTTGTCTCCAAAAGGTGAAATCCGTCTCGTCCTGCCAGATTCTCGCTTCTCGTTCGATTGCCACCGAGCTCCAACGCGATTAGCCGATCTTCTAGTCGCATGGTTACAAAAACGGCGTACACCAGACCCGCGTGACGTACTGGACTTCGCATTACATAAAATTCATGACAAGGATGCCCGATGTCAGGATTTTTATGACGGGACAGCGCATACCAAAAATATACCGCCACAGTTTTCTTTTGATACTGCGCTCGACTGGGTAAAGCCCGCAATCAAGGATCTTAACCACTATGTTGATGTGCATTGCTGGGTTCTAACTCCTCAAATTCTAGCCCATTTAATGATCCCACTTGTAGAAAATGGTATTCTAAACTTAGCCTGTAGCGGATTCGAAGATACGGCGCCCCCTGGTTTCGAATTTATGGTCTTCATGACACCAGAGCCGGACCCTGCGCGATGCGCAGAAAGCTGGCGAAGGATGAGCGAACAAGCGCACGACCCACTCCCCGGATCATCGCTTGCACGCGCTCAATCTACTGCCGCCCAAGACATGAATGAGCCGCCAAAAATCATTTCACGCGGAATAAAATGGATAAAACGCTATCTGCGTCAGTAACTCGGTCTTTGCTCATCACAATACCACCGGAGGGATCGAAGCACTGCTGAGTGATGGTTGTCCGGCGTATGGCTGTGTGGATTGCCGGCTGATTTTAAGATTTTCGAATGCGCTTTTGCTCTTACATTGAGAGTGAAGGGGCGCTTTCTGTCCTGATTGCTATGCGGCGGCCTTTTTACTTTCGAGGAAGATAAGGCGTCGCATATTGTAGACGATATTGGCTAGTCTGATCCTCATCGTAGCCCGGGTGATACACACGGCTCGAATGAAGAGCCCTATCTGTGATGTCTGGTCGGCCAAACATGCTCGACGCGCGAGCGGATCCCGACTTTCCTCCATTCGATTTCTGAATATGCCTTGGCATGGGTTTGAGGTGAGGCTTCTTGCTATGAACCTTCGACACAAACCCCTGTTTTTCCATGAAGTCCTCATTGGTTTTTGAGCAGTGGCCGTATCCGCCCCAACGCTTCAAGCTGATCACCAAGCCCACTAAGGCGAGCAAGCCGCTCTTCAACGTCAAAGCACCCAGACTGCGTCATCATCCACCTTCGTCCCATCAACTCGCAAGAGAGAGTCACAGGGGAGACATCAAAACTAGGAGTTTTTCGAACCCTCCAAGTTTGGAGCAAGGCCGCTTATATTCCGTTTTCTTGCTGAAACCTGAATCGCATTTCGCGCTTAGATAAATGCCTTCTTAGCCTAACGTGACAAACTTAACGTGCTTCTGATAATAATTTTTGCAAAAATACACAAGAAATAATTTTAAAAAATTACAACAATAGTATTTGTCTAAAAATAAATAAAAAACTATATCGAAAAACTACTTTAAAAAAAGTAAGATTATATAATTGTAGTGTTTATTTATTTTCCTTAAAAAAAATAAAATCTGTGTATTTTTTTAAGTGTATCTAGCATTTTTTTTTAAAAAAAATTCAAAATTAGTAGTAATTTTTTTTTGGTTAATTTTATTTTTTTATACTATTATAAATATAGGTTAGTATTATTTTAATAATAGGGCATAGGGGTAGTTGAAATGACAACAGTATCTTCCGGTCAAACTGTATCTGATGTAACAGTATCAGGTTATCAAGAAGTAATAGAATCTGGAGGTTCTGGCATAAGACAGACAATTAATGGTAATGGCGAAATAGTAGTTGAGGGAGGAGGTAAATTAATTGATATATCAAATGGATATTTATGGGGTATTTATGATAGTGGTAAGGCTGTTATATATAAAGATGGCTTGTTATCTGGTGGAATAATTAAACAGAATGGATCTGCCATCATAAACAACGGTGGAATTGCGGATTCAATTACGGTTGATAGCGGAGGGAATATTATTGACAACTCTGGATCAATATTAACCGGAAATATGGATGTCCGAAGCGGAGGGTCTATTACTGGGGGAGGAGAGGTTATATCTGGAGGTATATTATTAATAAATAGAGGAGCTCTTGTAAATAATATAGAAATTGATGGAGGAGTTTTAGACACTTACTCCGATAATATATCGGTAACCATAGGATCATATGGTGGACGTATAATTTTAGAGAGTGGTGTTTCTTTTGATAATAAAAACTTATCTTCAAATTATATATCCTCGAATGAAACGTACATTTTGAAAAGTGGTGCGTCACTTGCGAATGCTGATATCATGTCAGGGGGCATTGTCTCTGCTGCTCTAGGCTCCCAATTGGGAGGAAATATTAATATACTTTCAGGCGGTATACTTTCTGGTTCGGCTGCGATTTCGGGTTCAAGCGGTTATATTAATGTTAGTGGTGGTACGGCAATTAATACCGTTATTAACACTGGAGCCCGTATAGATATAGCAAGTGGCGGTGTCGTAGGAACGGCTAGTGGTGTGATTTTATCTGGCTCTGCGGTCAATGAGTATATTTACCAATCCGGTAGAAGCATTTCTGGCGCAGTTTACTCTGGGGCAACGGAGTTTGTTGGTAAGGCAGGAGCTTGGAATGGTGGTTCATCAACTGATGATACGGTCTTTTCCAGTGGTGTGCTGTGGGTTGAAAATGGAGGCGCAGCCTCTGGCACAGTCATTAAAAACGGGGGGCTGGAAACGGTAGATAATGGTGGTATTTCCACTAGCGCGACTGTTAGTGCCGGAGGAACACTTCAAGATTATAATAATTACAGCACCGCGGGTACAATTTCAGCAGCCAATATATTGTCCGGTGGAACAGAGCTTATTTCCAGTGGTGGTTACGGCTATGCGGATACCATTCAAAGTGGTGGTACAGAAATTATTTC
>NZ_BCZB01000045.1 GCF_001598495.1 Neokomagataea thailandica NBRC 106555 | reverse complement strand
TCCCGCCTGCACCTGCACCCGTCTCATCCAAAGCAGCATGCATAGCGTCTAAAACTGCTTTATTCTGGCCCATCCCCAAATAATCATTGGAGCACCACACCGTGACTTCTCCCTCAATCAGCACATTGCGGCCCGTCGGCGTACCTTCATCATCAATGGTCAATGACCCGCGCCGTTCCGGCAATGTGCCATCATCCACCACCGTCACTCCCGGAGAGGCCACACGCTGCCCAACCATGCCACTGAAAGAGGATGTACCCTTACGGTTGAAATCTCCTTCCAAACCATGGCCCACCGCCTCATGCAGCAAAATCCCCGGCCAGCCAGCACCCAGCACAATTTCCATCTCTCCGGCGGGAGCAGGTTGTGCGCCCAGATTAACCAGCGCCTGACGCAATGCCTCATCAACAGCATGTTTCCATACCTCTGGCGCAAGAAGGCGCTCAAGCGTATAGCGCCCACCCAAACCATGAGAGCCGCTTTCCCGAACGCCACCATGTTCAACGACCACACTCACCCCTAAGCGTACCAAGGGGCGAATATCAGCCAAACGCTCACCATCATCAGCGCGACGCATAATCTGTACGGCTTGCCACTCTGAGCTGAGGCTCGCGCTCACCTGCACCACACGCATATCCGCAGCGCGTGCATAGGCATCAATTTCTGCCAAGATCGCGGCACGTTGTGCAAATTCTGTGCCGTCTAACGGGCGCTCCGCACCATAAAGCGCCCCCCCGGCACGGCTTGGCGCCAAAGCCGCCGTGCCTGCACGCCCTTGAGGCAAGGCCGATACGGCCTCAACCGCCCGCCCCAAAGCCGCATCACTCAATTCATCCGAATGCGCGAAAGCCGTTTCATTCCCTAAGACCGCACGCAGGCCAAAACCAGACGTCGTCGAAAAACTAGCGGAACGAATGGTGCCATCATCAAAGGCGAGCCCTTCATTCTCACGGTACTCCAGGAAAAGCTCACCATCATCAACCTGCGCCAAAGCACGTTGAACAGCGCTTTGCGCCCCATCCAACGACAAAACGCTCTGCGCTCGACCAAAAAATAGATCATCCGTCGTCTTCAGCGCGGAGCCACTCTGTAATACCGCCTGTGCGCTGTTTTCCGACATCGTCTTTGTATCCTTAACACTCATCTCAGCCCAAAGCCGCTTTCAGGCGTTTCAAGGCTTCTTTTAGCACATCAGGCTGCTTACAAAATGCAAAGCGGATCAAATTACGTGGCGGCTCAGCCGAGCTCGCATCATAAAAAGCGGAAACGGGGATCGTCGCCACACCAGCCTCGCGCACCAACCACTCCGCGAACGCCACATCATCCTGCCCCTTCGCCAAGGGCGTAATATCCGCCACCACGAAATAACTCCCATCCGCAGGCAGCGTCTTGAAGCCCAGCGCATGCAGGCCATCACGCAAAAGGTCCCGGCGCTCTTCTAAAGAAGACGCCAATTCCTGATAATAGGCATCATCTTTACGCAGCCCGTACGCCACAGCACGCTGCAAATTTGGCGCCGTCGCAAACACATAAAGCTGGTGCGCTTTTGCGATCAAATCCGCCAACGGTGCCGGCGCGGTGACATACCCGACTTTCCACCCAGTCAATGAAAAGCTTTTACCAGCGCTACCGATCCGCATGCAGCGCTCACGCATCCCCGGAAAGGTCATCAACGGACAATGTTTCACGTGAAACGTTAGGTGCTCATAGACTTCATCACAAATCGCGTAGACATCATGCTCACGCACCAAGTCTGCAATCACGCTCAGTTCTTCATGCGAGAACACCTTCCCAGCCGGATTCATGGGGGAGTTCAGAAGAATGGCTTTCGTCTTCGGACCAAAAGCGGCTTTCAATGCCTCAAGAGGCAGCTCCCACGATGGAGGCTCCAGCCTCACACATTTTGGCACAGCCCCCAAAAGACGGATCATCGGCAGATACGTGTCATAAAGTGGCTCAATCAACACCACCTCATCACCCGGATTAATCACCGCCGTTAAGCTCGCCGCCAAAGCTTCCGTTGCCCCCGACGTCACGACGACCTCCGTCGTGGGATTAATTTTTAAGCCGTAAAAACGCTCATTTGATTCGGCAACAGCTTCACGCAATTCTGGCAAACCCGTGAGCGGGGCATATTGATTGCGCTGATCCTGCAAGGCCTGCGCTGCATATGCCACAATATCCGCAGGCCCTTCCGTATCCGGGAAGCCTTGCCCCAAATTCACAGCCTGATACTGCACAGCAAGCTGTGACATACGCGTAAAAATCGTCGTCGGCACGGCTGAAAGTGTCGTATTGGGGGTCTTCATGCCTATTCCTCGTCGGTAGGGTTGCTGACACACACATCAATTAAGAGTTGGTTGCCCGTCAACACCTCATCTGGACAAAGCTCCTCCTATTTTCCAAGCAAAACCTTTACTTTTCTTGCACAAGACACCCTCGACATCGGGGCAAATGTCCCCTAATCGTTTTGATGCCGTTCACACTCAGTTAAGGCGTTATAGTCCCATGACTCAGACAGATTCTTCCGTTCCGGCCCCTAACGCAGAAGCCGTTGCACGCGTCTTCTCCTTGATCCAAGAGCATGCAGCCGAATTCGTCGACCTGCGCTTCACGGACCCTAAGGGCAAGTGGCACCACACGACACAAACCGTGAGCACCATTGAAGAAGACACCTTCACAGAAGGTTTCATGTTCGACGGTTCATCCATTCAGGGTTGGAAAGCCATCAACGAGTCCGACATGGTTCTGCTGCCGGACCCAGAAACCGCTGTCATGGACCCTTTCTCTGCTAAGCCGCAGTTGATCCTCGTTTGTGATATCGTCGACCCACGTACGGGCAAATACTACAACCGTGACCCACGCTCCACGGCAAAGCTGGCTGAAGCTTACCTGAAGTCTGCTGGCTTTGGTGACACAGCATTCTTTGGTCCGGAAGCTGAGTTCTTCATTTTCGATAGCGTTCGCTTCGGTACAGGCCCGAATTACGGCACATACGAACTGGAAAGCATCGAAGGCCCAGAAGCAGGCTTGAAGGCTTATCCAGAAGGCAATATGGGCCACCGCCCGACGCAAAAGGGTGGTTACTTCCCTGTACCGCCAGTAGACAGCGAGCACGACCTCCGCGCTGAAATGCTGTCCACAATGGGCGAAATGGGCCTGCCGATTGAAAAGCATCACCACGAAGTGGCGCGTTCACAGCATGAGCTGGGTACGAAGTTCGCAACACTCGTAAAATCTGCTGACTTCATGCAGATCTACAAGTATTGCGTCCACAATGTTGCGCATTCTTACGGCAAGACAGCAACCTTCATGCCAAAGCCAATCGCTGGCGATAACGGCTCCGGCATGCATGTTCACCAGTCCATCTGGCGCGACGGTAAGCCTGCTTTCGCTGGCGACAAATATGCTGGCCTGTCTGAAGACGCACTGTTCTACATTGGCGGCATCATCAAGCATGCAAAGGCACTGAACGCCTTCACCAACCCATCCACCAACTCTTACAAGCGCCTGATCCCAGGCTTTGAAGCACCTGTTCTGCTGGCTTACTCAGCCGCAAACCGCTCTGCTTCGTGTCGTATCCCACACGGTAACAGCCCGAAGGCAAAGCGCATCGAGGTTCGTTTCCCTGACCCGACCGCTAACCCTTACCTCGCATTCTCTGCAATGCTGATGGCTGGTCTGGACGGCATCCGCAACAAGATCCATCCGGGCGAAGCCATGGACAAGGATCTGTACGAACTGCCGAAGGATGAACTGGCTCAGATCCCAACCGTTGCAGGCTCCCTGCGTGAAGCGCTTGAAGCCCTCAGCGCAGATCATGAGTTCTTGTTGGCTGGTGATGTGTTCACCAAGGATCAGATCGAAAGCTACATCGATCTGAAATGGAGCGAAGTGTACAAGTTTGAACACACGCCGCACCCGGCTGAATTCGAAATGTACTACTCCGTCTAATCCTTCTGGGACTTTGACAAGGAAAAGCCCGGCCTTAGTGCCGGGCTTTTTTTGATGAGCCTCACATCAACCGCGCTGGCTTTCTCTACAACAGGCCATAATAATACACAGAAGACGCTGGGGCATTTTTCATAGCATTTTCAGCGTGACACCCCATGCTCAGCCTGCCAATCATAACGATGCCTCCTGCTTTTTTTTGATGCCCGCCGAGGTCACTCCCCCTTATGGACTTCCCCACCACACTACCCGGTAATATTCATCATTTTTCCAACCATGCCATCACCTTGCTGGATATAGCTGGCACGGCCGTGTTTGCCATTTCAGGTGCGCTTGAAGCCGCAAAAGCACGACAAAACATTCTGACGTTCTTTTTCTTTGCCGTCATTACGGGCGTCGGAGGGGGTACGATGCGGGACCTCCTTATCGGCGCTCCAATGGCCTGGATGCACAACTCAACAACAGCCCTTACCTGTATTCTGGCAGCACTTGCTGTGTGGTTCACACCCGCGCACTTATGGCCTGAGCGTGCCGTAGACTGGTTTGATGGAATAGGTATTGCGGCATATGGCGTCTTTGGTACTGCTAAAGCAACTGCGTATGGCATTCCGCCCCTCCCCGCTATTCTGATGGGCGTTGTCAGTGCTTGTTTGGGGGGTATTTTCCGGGATATTCTTGCAGGCGTGCCATCCATCGTCATCCGCCAAGAGCTTTACGTTACAGCAGTCGCGCTAGCTTCCGGGATGTATATTCTTTTGAGCCACATTGGGCAGCCTCCAGCCATCACCGTCAGCGTGAGTATCACTCTCGGCTTTGCCCTACGTGCATTGGCCATCACACGCGGCATTAATTTACCCACTTATCGCCGATAGAACGTGCGATGAGAGGATGACCAAAATAGTACGCTAAGCCCCCTCAGTGACAAGCAGGAGAGCCGATGGCGCAGCCATCGAGGGGCGGCTACCTATGGAACGATATCGATATTGCACGGAGATCGGATTTGAAAATTGGGATCATCGGGGCCGGGAACATCGGTCAGGCGCTCGCTAGGCTTGCCGTAGCCAATGGGCATACCGCAACGCTCAGCAATTCACGTGGGCCAGAGACTCTGCGCGATGTAATTGCTGAAATTGGTTGTCAGGCCAAGGCTACAGCCGATATCCCATCGGTCAGCGACATCGTTGTCCTTACGGTGCCCCTCACAGCCGCATTTAAAATTGCGCCGCACCTCCTTGATGGCCGTCTTGTCATCGATACGAACAATTACTACCCAGATCGAGATGGTAAGATCACGATGCTCGATCAGCGCGAAACAACAACATCGCAAATGATCGCAAACCATTTTTCAGGTGCCACTATCGTTAAGGCGTTCAATGCTATTCTGGCGAAAGACCTGCTCGATCCCGTCATCCTTCCAAATGCGGCCAAGCGCGCGCTGCCAATTGCGAGTGACGACACGGCAGCCAAGGCGGTTTTGACCGCTCTTCAAGCTGATTTTGGTTACGATACCGTAGATGCTGGCCACCTTGTAGATAGCTGGCGATTTGAACGCGCTAAGCCCGCTTATTGCATCCCGCTCGACACGAGCGGCCTAATTTCGGCGCTTGCTGCGGCCGAACGGGACAAGGAACTGCCAGAAGGGTCATGGCGGAGATAGCACCACCTGTCGGTCGAACCTTCCCATAAGCGAAGGTCAAAAGAGACGGTTGAAGGTTTCGTTCGACCCCGTATCTCGCAGGACATGAGGAAGCGGGACGCTCCGCAAGCGACCCGTTATGTGACAACGGGCTAGATCCCTCACATACGGTATCGCTGACCGTAGGTTTTCAAGCATACTCTCACCGCCCCCGATAAGAGATACTTTCAAGCGCTCGTCATGATGTTCCATAACGAAGCCCCCCAAGGGTGCACACTGCTCCGATGCACCGCACCAGGGGTTGAGGCCGAATGTACTGATGAAAACTCTACATCAAATGCTTTATCATGCGTTCAGCACATCAAAGCCGCTCTCTTCAATACACTCACGCACATCATGTTCTGTGATCTGCTGTTCATCATACTGAATAACGGCCTGACCAGAGGCCAGCGTCACATGGGCTTGTGCAACGCCCTGCAGCTCGTTCAATACTTTCTGTAGGCGCGTACTACATCCCTCACAGGACATGCCACCAACACGCACAATAACTTCAGACATCATAAACCCCTTACCCTTACTCAGCAGCCTCTAAAGGCTCCAACTGCATCAATTCTAATTGTGCATCGAGGCGCTGCAACAAGGCTGCCAAAGACTGAAAATGAGGTGTTTTCAAATGCGTTTCAAAAGCAGAGCGTGAGATCCACTGCTCAACAGCCGTGAAACGTCCTTCTTTTTCAACATCACGGCTGATCTGATACGATATACAGCCATCTTCCATCTGCGTATCACGCAAACAACGCGCCAATTCTTCTTGCAATTCGGGTGCGTTTTCCGGCGCAACACTCACAATCGCGACGACATGAACGGTTTGTAGCATAAATCTCTTCCATCATAACGCTCACGCCCTGCGCCATCAGCAAAGCTGTGCGTATCAAGGCGTCTCTACATGTGGTGCATATTGAGGAAAAAAGAACCCTAAAACTGCTTTTTTCATCAGAAGATGCGCGTGCTATCTGCTTATAGGGGCGTTTTTATAACTTTGTGGTAAGTGTTTTTTAGGGAGAAGATTAACAGTTCTGAATACCTCAAAATGCTCCATAAATTTTAAATACATAGAATTACAAAAAATTCCATTTATCCCAAATATACTTATTAAGTGAATTAATTTTTTACTTATATTAATTTTATATAAAACAAATGAAATTTATTTTATTTAGTGTTCGAAATAAAAATGGTTCATGATCGTTACAAAAATAAACACTTTGTTGTGATGGGTGCCTCTCTTCCATGTCTCAAATCAGAAAAAAACGCTCTCGTCTCGGTTATCGTGCCAGCCTTCTGTCCATGACTGTTCTTGCTTGCACCTCTCATGCTATCGCACAATCTATTCCACTCGATATTATATCTGAACAATGGTCTAATGAAACCAATGGCCCCCTCACGACCGGTTATCGCCTAGGTATTAATGTGGGTGTTAATGGAGGCCAACCTGAAGAATACCTTTTCGACACCGGGTCAGACTCCTTTAATATAGATGTCGGAAACGGCAGCACTGCACCTTCATGGTTTCCAACCGCCAACACACAACAATCCGTCGCCAACCTCACACCCTATATGTACGGCAATGGTACATATGGGTATCTGCTCAACCCAACGACCGTTCAAAGCATTCAATTTTTCAATTCTTCAACCGGACAATTAAACACAAGTTATAACACCTCTGCCGGCCTCCCTGTTGCTGCGGCACCTTATTATATTGCAACCATGGACAGCTTGCCGGGGCAGCCAGGCATACAGATCAATAACCCTACCCTCACCAGCTATGGCTTCACCAATCAACCTTATTACCAAGACCTGTCTTGGCAACAAAATATAGACCAAGGGCAACCACCTGAAGAAGGGCACTTCTTCGGCACTTTTGGTGCGGGTGACTTTGGTAATGCCATACCGGGTATGTTGACCAAAACGGGTTATATTGTAGAAGCGAATGGCTCTGCTTCTACTCCCGGAAGCTGCGGCAGCGCGTGCATGATCATGGGCTTAACCCCGGCATTACGCGCACAGTTTTTTAGCATTGTTCCATGGGCCGCAGGGGCACAAGGCACCTTCGCACTGTCGGGCACTCAAAGCTCGACCGAATTTGATACGCTGTTTAAATATACTCTCAGCTCTAACGGCCAAAGCTCTAGTACAACACTCATCACCCTACTGGACTCAGGCACTCCAAGCATTGTTTTAACGGATTCCGGATTGTATCAGGGAGCTGTTAATAACGGCATGGTTGACCCTAACGCAGACACCAACACCAACCCCAATGCCGTATCAAA
>NZ_BCZB01000044.1 GCF_001598495.1 Neokomagataea thailandica NBRC 106555 | reverse complement strand
AGCCTAGGGGCGGCAATTCACGGTAGCTGATCTCCTGATGGCAATACTGACGAATCGCCGAAAAGATCATCGCATCATGAGAGTGACGCCCCTGACATCACTCATATTAATCGCTCCACCTCAAATCTAATAAAGGTTTCAGGCAGCGTCTGAAACTTTGCAACATAAGCCGTCGTCATGCCTTTTAATAGAGTGAGGTGAATTTGCGGTTCAGTTGAACCCGACGTCGATGCCACCAAAAATACCGAAACCATCGCCGGGAAGAAGAGCTGCGGCTTGGCCGTTTGCCGAAGAGTAAACAGGCACAACGCCGGTGGCATAATGCTTGTTCGCGAGGTTATGGAATTCGAGATAAACGCGCTGGCTTGTGTTCGGGCGTAGATAGCCAATTGTGTAGTTGTAAATGTGATAGGGAGCCGCTTTTGCGCGGTTGTCGTAAGAGGCCATGGTGGATGAGGCGACCTCTGCATCGGCAATCATATAAAGGCCGTTGCGGAAATCACCGTGCAATTCCCCTTGGTAAAACTGCGGTGGAATACCGGGGAGGCGGTTGTTGTGGAAGACGGGATCATGATTGTAGCGCAGATCTTGAAAAGTATAAGACTGTAAGAGCGAGATGATATTTCCGTTCTTCTCATACAGCGTATCATGCAGCCCGATCTCAACACCTTGATGAGTTGTAGGGGAGGCATTGCTTAAGACAGCGCTGTTAAAGAGCTGAGATGTCGGTGTGACGACAGAGAGCAATTCATTGCGCACGGCAGAGTGATAATAACTGAGGCTCCATTGTTGGCCTGCAATTGTTCCTTCGGTGCCGATCTCAAAGGTTGTAGCTGTTTGTGGTTTAAGATTTTGCCAGCCTTGGGTTAGACCTTTGGCTGCTCCGCTTTGAAAGAGTGCACCGGAGAGAAACTGCCAGTCTTGGGCCGCTTGGACACTGCGTGTGACATTGCCATAAACGCGCATATCCGGCGTGATCTGATAACGGAAGCCGCCGCGTGGTGCGAAATAAAGCGGTTTTGAGCTGAAATGGTTTTGAATTGGAGAAATCACAGAGCCAGAGCGTGGATCATAGCTGAGGGCGCCGCCTTCTGTGAGCCAGAAATTTTTGAAAATTTCGGTGTTGTTACTGACATGGAATACGGTGCTGCTTCCGCCAAGTTTGGTCTTCGTAAGGACTGTTCCCAGCGGGGTGGTAGGGTAGGCTTCTGTGCGACGGACCTTATTGAGAATATCATTTCCGCCGAGGTCATGGGTCGTATAGACGCCGATGGTTGTGTCACTATGGTGACCAAGGATTTTGTCTGAGCGCGTGTATTTGACGACGCCGTTTGCGTAGAAATTATTGTAGATTGAAGCCGTATTGCCCAGTTGGTGATTCATAGGGGCATCAATGTAACTAAACCCGACGATGAGTTTGGAGTGTTCATCAATTCGGATGGTTGTACGATCGCCCACATATTTCGTGCCAGGTTCGATCGTGTACGTATTCCATGTGGAATATGGATATTGTGCCTGTCGTGGGTTTTGCGCGATTTGATCGCGTGTCAGATAATACGGGTTACCTTCATATGTTTGTCGATAACGGAAAAAGATGCGTGTATCGACATTGTCATTGAAACGGTAACCATAATTGAAGTTGATCCCGAAGGATGTTGCCTTGGTTTGTTGCTGGTAGCCTGAGCGGTAAGAGTTTGTGACACTGATATAATAGTCTGACTTTCCGATGACCTTACCAGATGACACTTGTTCTTTCAGGTAACCAAAGCTCCCAGCCTCAAGACGGGCTTGGTATGTTTTAGCATCATATCCCGTAAAGCTATGGAAATTGATGGCGCCGCCTAATTGCAGGGAGCCGAGATCAAAGCCGTTTCCGCCGCGTAGGATCTCCGTATATTGAAGCCCTAGTGGTTCAAGCAATTCGTTGAATGAGCCAATGGGGGTTGTCATGGGGAGATCATCAAACAGCATCAGGATTCCGGCGCGGGTTGCGTTGAGACCGACTTGTAGACCGGAGCCACGGATCGAGAGGCGAATATCATCGGCACCGCACGGGGCTTCTGCATAGACGCCGGGTTGAAACTTTAGCAGATCGGCCGTGGTAGCATTGCGTTGCTTGAGCACCATTTTGGAATCGATGACGCTTGTGCCGCCAGGGATGGAGATCAGGCGGGCGGCCGCACGGCGGATGGGAGAAAAATGTTTGCCGGTGACGCTGATTTCTTCAGCATCGGATGCGCGGGCACCGCCCATATACATGCCGTTCATACCCTCTATAGAGGCCGCCATATGTGCGGCATGATGGGATGAGCGATGTGTGGCGTTATGTGCCGCATGATGTGGAGCTTGCCTGACCTCGGGTTGGTCTTGGGCGTGGCTGGTATGCAGGGCGTCAAGCGCGGCAGATGATGCGAGCAATGCTAGTGTTGCCGCGACGCGCGGGTGCCGCCGTGAACGCGGAAAAGGGTCGGGGGTCATAAAAATCTCCTCTTAAATCAATAATTCAGTATCTGCTGGGTGGTGGCTTTTAGCTCCACGGGTGGAGCGGGGGCCGGCGCTGATTGAGATGGAAGGAGCCGACGATTGCGTATTTCCAGCGCACGGGGTCATGCAATGTGTGCGCGCGTGCGTTGCGCCAATAGCGGTCAAGGCCAAGGTCACGGTCGGTTGAGGCGGTTCCGCCAAGTTCAAACAGCGCATTGGCTGTTTCGATGGCGATTTCCGTTGTGAGTATTTTGGCTTTTGCGACGGCAATTTGCGCGTGGGCGACCTTATCAGGGGAAGGCGCACGGACGGCGTCATCGATTTTAAGCCCAGCAACATCCAGTAGTGCGCGTGCGGCGCTTAAGCGAACATGTAGGCTGCCAATTTTGTGGATTGTATAGGGGTCATCTGTGGCGTGAGGTTCGGTCGCGTCGATCCATGGGCGTGTGCGTGTTCGCACAAAATTTTCTGTCTCAGCAAGCGCGCCTTCAGCCAGTCCAGCATCAATAGCCGCCTGTAAAAATTGCGAGATAGCACTATCAGGGAATGGCGTGTCTGGGTCGTAAGATTGCCATGCGGGTAGGAGGCGTTGGGTGGGAACGCGTACGTTCTCAAGAATGACTCGTCCACTGCCCGTGCCGCGCTGCCCAAAGCTTGACCAGTCGTTAATGACGGTTAGGCCTGTGGCGTTACGTTCTGCAATGGCCAGCCATCCTCGGCCTTCTTCGTCTCGGGTCACAATTTGCACGAGATCAGCAGCGAGCGCCCCGGAAGCGTAATGTTTCGTTCCGTTGACGACAACATCGGATCCGTCGTGATGGAAGTGTGTTTTGAGTTCCGCAATGGTGCGCGTGCCACGCTCGGAGAAGGCATTGCCGAAGCGTTTTCCTGAGAGGATCAGGGCAAATAATTCAGCTTTTTGTGCTTCATTCCCAACGGAGCGGATAACGCTGACTGTGGCTAGATGATTTTGCGTGAGTTGAGCGAGAGAGGAGTCTGCGGCAGCAATTAAGCGTAGGACATGGCCGACCGTGACGTAGGAGACATCCGCGCCACCATAGTCGCGCGGGACTGTAATGCCCCACAGGCCGGATGCCGAATAGAGATTAAGCTCATCATGGGGAAAGAAGTCATTGCGCTCACGCTCTTGAACATTTTGAGCAATTTTATGGGCAATGTCCTGAGCGATGTTCAGCGCTTCTTCATCATCGCGGATGATGTATGTGGGCTGGCGTGGCCAAGTGGGGGCAGGAACAGAGGAGCCGTCACCGATGCGGAGAGTATTGGTCATGAAAGTATTCCATTAATAATGGCGAGCAGATTTCAGTGGGGGCGTATTTTTTATTGATACGCGGCATTTTAGGTGAGCCGACAACAACAGCTATAAATCTTTGCAAGGCGGCGCCGTGTATGAGGGGCGCGGTTTGGAAGAAAGGTGGATGCATGACTAAGGGGGGATGTGTGCATCATGATAACCTGTGTGACTGGGGAGTGAGGGCTCCCTTTTTGAGATGAATATATCTACACGTTTTTATCGTATAAATTAAAAACACATGTATATTATAGTTTATAATATATAGGTCAATTGTTATGTTATTGTTTATATAATAACTTTATTTTTTAGTTATTTTAAGTGTATGATTTTATTTAATAATGTATTATTGAAAATAAATTATTATAGGTCCTAATGAAACATTGGGTTCAGGACGTAGCTACTCAATGGGTTTTTAATGGCACAAGATGCACCCTATTCAAGGTTTTCTAGAGACGGAAAATGCGCAGAGGTGGTGTTGCTTTATAAGTACGATCACGAAGCATTGTTCGTCTGAATTTCGTGAGCGCGCGGTGCGTATGGTTCTGGGGGGGGCAATGAACCATATAGTACGGTGTGTTTGATCGCCTTAAAATCAGATATTCACCCGGATGCGCTCATTAAGTGGACGTGAGTTTACGAACAGGTATAGGGGCCTGATCGGACATTGGTTTCTGAGCACGGGCAGATCTACCTGTTGGAGCGTGAGAACCGGGAATTGCGCCAAGCGAATAAGATTTTACCTATGTTTTCATACGGCAAGGTTTTGTTTACGTCGTCTTTATCATGAATGTCTCCGCCTGTGTGATCATTGGATAGCGGGTCGCGACGAGTGGCTGAAACAGCCTTTGTTCTCGACGCTTTGGAACAGGCTTTGGTTATGCGAAACCCTATGGGTTTAGTCCCCTATTCCTCCGATCACGGCCAGTCAGAATCTCAGTCTACGCGCTACACCGAGGCTGGCTGAAGCAGGGCTTGTCATCTCCGTGGGTAGTGTTCGGAGGTGCTCTCGCGGAAACCCTTACTGGCCTCTACAAAATATCGAGCTGATTTATCGGCAAGGCCGTGGAGAGGGAAACACGACGTTGAACGTGCAACCCTCCAATGGATCTATTGGTTCGATACTCGCCGTATTTTCTCGTCCATCAGCAATATCACATCAGCAGAGGCTGAGGCGCGCACCTGGGACAAAGGGCGGTTATAAAACCATGATACGTTTATAATGCAGACAAGGCTTTTTTCAGTATCCTTCGATGCCAAATGCTAATTCTAATACAATGGATGTTCTCAAGAACGCTGGGATGCCAATCCAAATCTCGCCTTTATGCTCTTTGGGGCGGAGAAAATAAAAGTGGCGCATATCGCCTTGATCTTCGTGCATAATGAGTGGCCATACTAAGTTAGACTGACCATCCGATCGCCGGACATTGTGCATGAGCTGTTCATGGACATATTCAAAGGGGCGGCGCAATGAGAGGCGGAACACTTGTGCTTTTTCGCCAGCCAAGGGAGAAAGAAACAAAATAGCTCGTGTATTTCCCCATTCGTGTCGTCCGAATGCTTCGTGTTCTCCGCTTACCTGAAGATCAAGGGTTGTAGCAGAAGGCTCTTCAGAGATGATCGCTTCATATTGCAAGCCGTCCTGCATGGGGTCTGCAGGCAAGATCCATGCAGATGAGGTGCCGTTTTCATGTGTAGGGGTGCCCGGAAACGCAGGAGATACTCTTGTTTTCTCGCCTTGTGGCAGCAGAGAAGAATAAATCCACTGAATGCGCCCCCATCGTGCATCGGAGCGCCAGAGGCGCGTTAAAGGCGTATAAACCTCATTTTTACGAACAGCATCTGAAAAGCTTTGAATCAAAATACGGTCCAGAAACCGATCATGATAAGTCTGTGGTGTCTCGTCACGGGAGAGTTTTTCCAGAAGAGCGCGGCTCCAGGTGTGCGAAAGTGCAGCAGTTGGTGTCGAAGCAAGATCTCGACTAAACCACTTGACTTGGCACATATGAACGGGAAGTTTCTTCACTAACTCGAGAAGATCTGGGAAGGTTACCTCTCTCATTGGTACCCAAAGCATATGGCAGATATTGGTAAAACGCCCCTTCCCAAAATGCCGAAAGAAAGTTACCGGAAAAAACTCTTCTAATGCTGGAGTTTCGAAGACGGGTGTTCCTAAGCACTCATTGCATTTGGTAATTTCGTTTATTCGAAAATAAATATGATTCCATTCAGATGTTTCAGCAAATAAACCTTCAATTTGATTTAGAGAAAATTTAGTAATACCGAATTCTGCCTCTACGTAATCCTCAAGAGCCCGTGAGTTTTTTAAATTATTCCAGACCCACATATCATCGCCTTCTGTCGATAACGTCTTAAGGTCTGCATCAATTAGATACGGCCGGGCCATACCTACTGGTGCATCGTCTTTCAACTCTAGACGTTTTACAGCTGCTGCAAAATCGAAAAGGCGTATAAATAGCCCATTTGACGCACAGGTACAGAAATAATCAATCTTTCCCAGTGTGCGTAGTGCTTCACCATAAGATTCCATATGGCCCAGCAAGAGGGTCCCACCCCATTTTTTGCGTTCAATGACACCATTAAAAACGTGGACACGCGGGTTTGGTGTCAAAATATCTGTTGGTATCTTACGTGATTTTGGGAAATTAATAAATATATGACAATTTTCAGGAGTAAAATTTAGAAAATTATTAATATAAACGGGAAGAAATGTATCTTCTTCATTGTAGTTTGTTGCGAATACAGCGACTCCTTCGGGGGAAGATATACGCGTTTCTTGTGTAGGTGTGGGCAGAGCTTCTCGAGATGGCTCCCCATGAATGCGGACACTTTTTAAATGCAGATGGTCCCAATTATCCAGTCTAACTCTTACGAAGCGCCCGGTTACGGGCTTTGGAAATGTGACTTTGTAAGCCGTGTCGTCATTGTCACCAAAAACGCTATGATCAGTTTTTGAAAAGACTTCTTCCCAAGTGTGACTATCCTGTGAGAGTAGGATTGAAAACATACGGGCCCGTTCTGGCCAAAAAGCTGTATTATACAGCACGACTTCTGAAATAACGCATCGCTCTTCGAGATCGACCTGCCACCAAGGAAACCACTCTGCATTGGTTTGAAAATGAGCATCAGGGCTGTCTGGGCAATTTGCGTGAGCAGCATCAACCGTCAGAGGAAGCAGGATCTCTGGGTGCTTAGAGCTTTGGGTGGCTGGTTTGCCGAGTGCAAGGTCAATCATATCAGGGCTAACTCTCAGACGAATGGGCTGCGGTTTGTGTGATAATCTGGGCCGACTGAGAGGCCAACTTCTACGGTGGCGTTGCAGTGGACAGGAAGACCGATCCAGACTTGCCCCTCTGCTCCGCGCGCTTTGCGCACAAAATAACGTTTTTCAATATCATCAAGATGTTCGACACGGTCGGCGTAATTGATCGTGTAGCCATGTTCATCGTGGAAAACGGTGCGAGACAGTGCATCATGTGGGACACATTTCCCACGCGGGAGGGAGAGGCAGAAGACGGTGTCTCCCTGGAGGGCGGAAAGATAGAGGTAGCCTTGGAGATGTATTCCTGAAACAGGTGCGCCATCTTCTGTTAACGCGCTGCAGGAGAGGCGTAAAATGGTTTCCCCATCGGCAGTTTCCCGGATATTTAAGGCAATGGAGATACGCTGATTTGTCGCTTCCATGAATAGATATGCGGGAGCTACTCGTGAAATGGATCGATCAGGGATATCCAATTCAATATGCTGCCGGCTGCATATCAGGTCCCTAACGGACCAGTTGAAGCCTTTTTTCCCGTGTGCATCGGTTGGCCACCAACGGTTTGTCAGTGGGCCGAAACGCTCAGCGTCGTATGCTTTTGCAAGGAGGTTTTTGGCGAGGGTTACTTTCTGGAACTGCTCGATATTACGATTCTTGCCTTGCCCCATTTCCAGAAGGCTACGCCCCCAAGGCGTTGTCACGGCAATGGTGGACTGGGCAATGCTGGAGCGGTCAAACCATTTCAGTGCACATAAATGATCCGGCATAGCTGGGACCATTTCTAATAGATCTGATACCGTTGTTTGGCGTGTTCCTGACCAGAGAACACGACAAATATGTGTGTATTGTCCGGTTCCAAATTGATCAAAAATGGATGTTGGAAGAACTTCCTCGATAGCCATATAATGTTCGAAAGAAATAAAGTCTTTCAGCCCTTCAATGAGGCTTTTACGTGTATAAATCTGATCCCAGTCTTGTCTGTGTGCGAAAAGG
>NZ_BCZB01000043.1 GCF_001598495.1 Neokomagataea thailandica NBRC 106555 | reverse complement strand
TCGGAAGAGTTTAGGACGGCGGCTGTCTTGGATCGTGACGCCCTTAGAACACATGCGGCTCATGGTCTGATCGCTGCGGGTATCGAGAGTGTTGATGAAATCGAACGCGTCGCGGATATGCTTCAAGAGCGGGGTCTTGAGCGTGACGGCCAACCTGTGCATTTACGGGTGCGTGAACAAGATGGGCGTTTGCGTGTAGCAACGGTCGCCCAAATCCGTGTTGAACAGGATATGGCCCGTCTGGCGGGGACATCGGCCCGGACACGCGCCGGGGCATTATCGCCTAAGCAAATAGCGCAGGCCGTCAAGCGCTCGGGGTTGGATTTCACGCGCGAACCCAAGCACGGTGCCGCTCAGTTGGCGGCCATGTACTCACTGGGAGAAGCAGGCGGATTGGGCTTCATGGTGGGCGTCGCAGGATCCGGAAAAACAACGTTGCTCAAGCCGCTTGTGGATGCCTGGCAGTCCGATGGGCGACGTGTCTTGGGGGCCGCGATCGCGTGGCGTCAGGCTGAAGCCCTCAAAGATGCCGGGGTTGATAAGACCCTAGCGTTTTCTGTGTTGGTTGATGCCCTCAACACAAAAACGCTCTCTCTGGATGCGCAATCGGTCGTGGTGATTGATGAAGTCAGTCAGGTATCGCCCGCGCAGTTACTCGCCTTGTTGAAACACCAAGAGCAGCAAGGCTTCACATTGAGGCTATTGGGGGATCACGGCCAAGCACAAGCCATCGAAGCCGGTGATACGGTTGAATTGCTCATGCGTGTTTTGCCGAAAGAGACACGCCCTGAGTTGTTGTCGACCATTCGCCAAAAATCAGCGCGTGGTCGAGAGATTGCAGGACTGTTCCGCAGTCATGGACGTGACATCAGCAAGACGATTGAAAAGCAGCGCGAAGAAGACATTGAGCGTGCCCAACGCGCTTTAGACATGAAACGTCGTGACGGCGCGTTGCATTTGGTCGGGGGCGATCACGAGCAGGTGGTTGAGCGGATTGCCGAACACTACCTGTCGCGTCGTGATATTTTGACGCAAGCAGGGTCCACGCGCGGGATTACGATCTCAGCACCGACGAATGATGATGTGAAGGACATCAGCCAAGCTATTCGCAATCGTTTGCGCGTACGGGGAGAGATTGGACAGACTGAGATTATCCGTCCCGCCATTGATCAGCGTGGGGAAGAATATGATCTGCCTCTGGCAAAGGGGGATAAGCTGAGGCTGTTCAGAAAAACCTCGGTTCGTGTGGACACCCCTCATGGGGGGCGTTGGAAAGAACTCGGCGCGAACGGGGATTTTGTGGTGGTACGGGGCTGGAACCAAGACGGACTAACCCTGGAAAATCACAAAGGCCGATCAGGCTTTGTGCCTTGGGAGCGTGTGACGGATCAAAAGACCGGGCGTCTGCATTTGGGGTTTGGCCATGCTATGACGATTGATGCCGCGCAGGGGATCACATCGGATGAGCATATTAACGCCATGCCGAGGGGGGCGGCGTCGATGACGGGCTTTAAATCCTATGTTGCGGAGAGTCGTCATGTCCAGACCTGTTGGACGATGGTCTCCGAGGGAGCGCTTCGTGAGGCGGAAATGTTTGCGCGGCCGTTAGGCGATATTCGTCCGGTGACGATGGACGATCTTCATCAGCGCCTGGCTCAGAATATGGGACAACACCCGTATAAAAGTTTGGCGGTGGATCTTGTCCAGGCACAGTTGGCGTTTGAGCGGGACACGACCCGTTGGATACAACAACAACATCAATGCGAACGCGCCCGGCAAGAAGGACACTCTCCCGGACAGGCTGTGCGTCAACGACTGGCCGAGCAGCCCATCCGTGATGTTCCACAACAGCACTGGGATGATTTGAGCCGATCCCTGCGTAAAGTAGGGTATGCGACACAAAAGGCCCTACAAGCCGCGCAAAATGCCGAGGCGCGAGCTCAAGTGCAGGCCGAAAATCGGCGTCACGCAGCCGAACAGCAACGAGTTCGGGAACGGTCCCGTCAACAGGATACGGCGTTGACGCCCGGGTTTTAGACGCGGAAACATCCTGTGATGGGCCTTGAGGCCCTCACAGGATGATGTTCTTGTGGTTATGCGGCGTGCGCACGCTGGACGTTTTCCATGGCTTTTACATAATGTGCCGCATAGCGCCGAGCTTCCTCCTCCGGTATGCCGAGTGCTGTATCAAAGTGACACATGGTTTTGAAAAGAGGCGATGTTGGGGGGGGATTGTCATGCGTCACCTCAGGAGGGCGTTCTGGCTTATGGAAAGATTTTTTGTACAAGAGCGGGAAATACGGTGGCGGGGTGTCGTCGGCATCATGGGGGATATGCGCAAGAGCTTTGAAGATAACGGCGCCTTCCTTTTCGGGGGTGTCCTCATTCTTGAGCGCTTCGGCCAGACCACTATAGAGCGCACCCAAAATACCCTTTAAGGGTTGGAGCGTAGAGGGATGAACCAGGTGTTGTCCTTCAAAGAGGGCTTGGAGGGTTTTGAGCTCGCCAGAGAGGCCGTACTCATGAGCGTTGATGGTTGCGGGTAATGCGATCTGGGCGTTGGCGTGCAGACGGCTATAGCCCTTGGCCTTGATATCAACGTCCATCAGAGATGCGTAAATACGTTTGCCTCGGAACAAAATAATAGCATGGCAGAAATTGAGCCCTTGAATATCGCTCCACGTGACCCTGTTGACCTCGCGGATGTCCGCGCGCTGTTGATCGGCATAACCGCCCAAGAGTGGTCGATCTTCAAATCCGGGGAGCATAGCCACGGACATTTTACCGCCGACTTGTTCCACCCATTCTCGGGTTGGCCCTGAATCTTCGAGGTTGAGCAAAATTTTGAGTTTTGGATTGCCCAAAATTGGGACGCTCTGGTCACGCCCTAAATGAGAATAGAAGGATGCAATTTCTTGGAACGACATGACGATCCCAATGTTCAATTCGCGGGCCTGCGCGAACATAGGAATGACACTCTTATCAATCGCCATACCAGCTTCGTCATAACCAAAAATATACGGTGTTTTTGCTGCTGACGGGCGGTAGCGGACTTTATCGTCGTAATCGCCTTCAATGGACGTTCCGAGCGCGCCCGCGAGAGCATAACGCTGTGCTGTGATAATTAATTTTGCGAGACCTGCATTAGTGCTTTCATGGTTTTCCAGCGAAGGCAGTAAGATCACGAAAATACGACGGTTGAAGATGATGTCTTCAAGGTCGATATCGCTCGTTTGCGTTTGAAAAATATGGCCTAAAGTGATGCCCATATGGGTAAACACTTTACCAAAACCGCCAACAACATAGGAATGTTGTTCCCGGACTTTATCCTGCTCGGCAATGCTCTTCTCTTGGGAAAATCCCCCCGTCATCCGCAAAAAAGCACGAATGGGGTTGAGAAGTTCGTCAGGCATGCCCGTCAGGGCTTGGGTTTGTTCTGAGGAGGTGCGGAGGCACCAATAGTGTAAGACTTTCTTGTTTTCGAGGGTGATGAGGGCCGTTAAGTCCGTCAACAGGATTTCAAGCGTATTCGGAATGATGGGGATGCCACAGTGATCGCGCGCCCAAGTCAGGATATAGGATGCACCACGGATGAGGCTTTCTGCTCGTGCTTGAAAGTGTTCACTGCTTCCGGATGACTTACTCTCTTTTGGAACGAAAACCGTTAGAAGTAGCTCTGCTAAGCCTTCGGGGCTAACGGAAGCAAAGAGATTCCATGTATGGGATTTCTTGTCGCCGTTTGACGCCAATAAATTCAAAATTCGGACATCGCTTTCACGCCCGAACATACGGGCCATCGTTCGGATTACAAAAGGCAGGTTATTCGAGGCTTTCGCATCAAGAATGGTAAAACCGCTTCCCATAGCCAAGGCATTAATGAGCAAGCTGTAGTTAAAACGGGTCTTACCGGACCCGGTTGAGCCGGGAATGAGGGTGTGCATCGTCATCGTATCGGACGACACCCATAATTGTTGCTTCGTCTGGTTATCCCATCCAATGAACCACGCTCCTTCACAGGGACCCGCCCGATGCTGGGTTGGGTTGCGCGGGTCGAAGCGCGGATTATTGAGGTCTGTGCCGCGATCGGAGGCTGGTCTGTGCAACGGTAAGACGGTCTTGCGGGTCGCTACATAGGCCGTGATACACCCCGCGATTGGGAGCGTGAGAAAACTGAGCAAAGGCTCAACGCAGGTGAGAACGCCACCTATGAGGAGTAATACACCTGAAAACGGGGTGCGAAGTGCTTCTGCAAAACGAATAGGCAGCGTGCGTGTGTCACGCAACGCAATGCCGTTGCGTTGCTCATGATGGTCTTGTGCCCCGTCATAAGTGCGCTTGATGATAGCCATATTATTCAAGCCCAAATGGTGACGCGCTGTTTGGCGGCGCGGGTGGCAGATCCGGGCCAGAGGCTGGCAGTGCGCGGTCGAACGCTACAGATGGGGGCACAGAGTTGGGGTTGGCAACGTCTGGACTGTGTCGTGACCCGCTGGAGATGTAAAATCCGGCACACGCCACGCCGCCCAACACAAGAAGTGGTAAGAGCTTACGAACTGTTTTCCAAGATACGATTTTTAGGGCCCGGTAAGGCGGCAATCGTTCTACGGAGTGTCTCTGATCCATATCGAGCGTGATGAGGTACACTCCTGAAGGTTCTTGAGTGACAACGACGCTTTGGGTGTGGGGCGGGACTTGAATCTGCATGGGAACTCACTGTCATCTTGATCTCCCTTAAGGGTCGCAGATGCGCGTATGAGTGCCGCATGTTTTATGCGGCTTGTGGCATTAAACTGTGAAATTGTTGAATCGATAACGTGTATGTCTCGCGCGACGCCTCTTTGAGGACGTGATCAAGGGCCAAAACCATAACGGCTGGTGTGGTATTGTGTAAGGATGTGACCCTATGTCCGGTCGCAGCCTCCGGGTCGAGGCACAGATCATATGTGATCTGTAGACCAAGATCGTTTTGCAGGTGATGTTCGATCACTAGGAACAGCAATGGCAGAAGGCCCGATGGGTCTGTCATGGCGTGATGAGGCACAGTGCGTGTGTCGTCTTCGCGCGTGATCCGAACGTTTTTTTCAGCAAGATAATGGGAGAAGACCGTGATTGTCTCTTGGAGAACATCCATCATGATAGAGATCTTTTCTTATGGGGGGGAATATGGGTTCGAATGGGGCCACACCACCACGCACGCAACAGGCGCAAGGCGACGGGAAGGCTCAGGCCAAACCATGAGATGATGCTAAAGATGAGGACACTGGCCGCACCGATTTCAAAGGTCCATAAGCGCATATGGACGAACCATAGCACCATAGGCGCTAGGCATCGTGCATCGACGATGAAAAACATGACCGGCTTAGAGGTAAAGCGCCACATAATTATCGACTAATCAGGTAATGATAAACCGTTTCATACGGTATGTGTTTGTTACTCACTTTGTATACGGTCAGAGGTTCTTTGATTAAACTCTTTGTTTCCTCATCTGATAAATATAAATTTATGGAATGAGAAAATACATTACGCGCATCGTCAATGCTTCGACAGTCAACGAAGATGTAGGCTCCTTTTATTAAAGGGAGTAATTGTAGCAATGTCGGGAAGAATTCTGGGAACATTGTCAGGTCGAAGCAGACGATTGACCGTGTGTCTAATGATGGGATGTCTTTCAGGGCGTGCGCGAGATGCCCGGAGGGGCTGATGCAATCGATGACATTCAGGGTCATATCGCCGTATTTTTGCAGGCGATGGCTCCGAATGGCTTCATAAATATGTGGGTTAAGCGTCAGGGACACTCTCGGGATAATAACGATGCCTGTGTGTGAGGCGAGGCTGGCGATGTCGAGGTCAGTCATGTGTCAACTCATAGTCTAATGCTTGGGAGAGAACGTCTCGGCTTATGCGGCCGTCTTGATGTGCCTTGTGCAATGCCATCTCGAACGTTTGACCTGTGTTGATCAGTTCTTCGCGCGTCATTTTTGGCCACTCAGAGACTGGGCTATCGAGCAGGTTATTTTTGAATTTGGGGCTAAAGGTTAGATATGATCGAATAGGGGTGCGCTTTCCGTCGAGAGATGGAAGAAGACGTTGGTTGACAATAATGGACAGATTTTCGACCAACAGGATTGCAAGACTATCACGCTGATCTGCGGGACACAGCGCAATGGCGGAACGCATGGTGGATTGGACATCTGACGTATGCAGCGATGTGAGCATGCGATGGCCAGAGGCCGCCGCTTGGATCGCTGCATCCATTTCATGGGGATAGCGGCATTCCTGAAAGACAATATCTGTGGGTTCACGTCTTTTACAGGCCGCGAGAAATTCAAAATAATTCGGGAGGTTGCCTTTCGGGCCGATTTCCAGCTGGGTCATGGTCGCATTTTGTGCTTCGACGCGATCATAGAGCAGCTCAATTGGCGATGACCCCTCAATAATATTGGCGTGTATTGCCGGGTTTTCGAGGCGCTCTCGATTAATGCCACCGATCAGTGTTGTCTTGCCCGAACCGGTCACACCACAGATGAAGGCGATCCCCGAGGGTGCGCCGAGAGCATTGAGAATGTCCTGCTCGACATGCTGCGAGCTCAGAGGTCTGGGAATGTCTGCCAGAGGCCGAATAGTGATGGAGATCCCGTCTTCTGCACCGACAAGGCTGGAGAGAATATTCATCCGGTAGGAATAACGGTCTTTGTCATTATTGCGCCAGATCGTATGGGCAATATCGAGGGGTTCGCCATTGGTCAGATGTGTCAGGCCTTTGGCTGAGCGATAGACGTGCTCAACCGCGCAGTGCAGATCGTCTGGATAGGTTGTCTCACGCGACAGACGGCAGTTACGTCCGTGTATGCGCGCCATGATGGGTTTGTTCGTTTGCAGTTCAACACGTGACGCTTCTTGGCGTGTACACCAGATCAGGAGGTCATCGAGGGTTTGAGGTGTGATCGGCTGACCATCTCCATCCCAGAAAAATTGGTTTTCTGAGTGCGGTATCGTCATGGTGTACCTAGCCCCACCTGATGCGCACGGAGAAAAAACGCATGTAATTTATATTGTTGTCCACGATACTGCGCAAAGCGCGCATCAAGCATAATGGCCGCGTAATCAATAAAGTATTTGATAAAGTTAATGGGTGCATGGCGTATACAATACCCAAAATATTTACGCTCACCGACAATGGATTCAATATGCCCTAATGTTAAAGCCATTGAATCATCAAGGTACTTTTTGGGTAAAGAATATGTTTTTATAACCCATTCTTTGATCTGATCATTATTGATATATAGAAGTCCGGCGAGACTCGGAAGCTCGGTATAGGCGAGACGCGGGAAAATCATCATTGATCGGTCAGACCTTTTAAATGCGAAAATGTGATCGGATAGGTTGGTATCGCTAAGGGCTTTTGATGTTTCACTTCGTTTTGCCAATGCTCAAGGGCGGCCGCTGCTTCAATGCAGACACGGGTTGATAATCCGCCAGGAGGTGCCCCTAACCGAGGGTAAGGGACAGCGCAGAGAACTTGCCAGGCGTTGCGATCAACCAACTGGATGGCTGCAAAAAGCCCAGGGTTAAGAACCCCTGTTTGCTGGCGTGCATGTTGGAGCAACGTCACGAGGGCTGGGAGGGTATAGTGATGATGTTGAGTGATGCGTGTTTCATTCCCCCATGAGCCGATTTTTTTGTGCAATTGCCGTACAGTTTTCTGTACGGAGCGTGGCATTATAAGATGCTTGCCCGGCCCAGTCGGTTTTTTCATGGAAGGAGCCAAAGCTTGAGAGAGGTCTTCGAAAAGCTTTTGGGTAAGATCATCTTTTCGCCGTGCATGAAGAGCAAACGCGACAAAGAGAAATTGATGGGCCGGAGTTAATGTTTCAAACGGTCCCCACGGGCCGCCCAATTGGGCCGTTAGATGGTTTTCAAAAGTTTTAGATCCATAACGTTCGAGCCACTCCTGCTCCGTCAGTGAGGGATCGAGCGGTCGTAGAGGCTTATCGGGCGAGGCGATTTCTGCGACGTTAAGGACCGTACGCCCCCAAACGGCAGATAAAGGATGCACTCTTCCGAACGCTTGCAATAAGCCTTTTAAGCTAAAAGTTTTCGTATGTTTTGATTTTGGAGCTTTTATAATGCAAATAACGGAACACACTAAGAAGATAGAAAACAGTACGAAACGATATTGGTTGCTGACGTATGATAAAACATTAAAGGCTTGTTTTAGCGTTAGGTACTGAGGGTTTAGACTTTTTATTTGGTGTATTGCTTGACTATAATGGTCCGAGAAGAGAGAGAGAAACTCTATATTATACAACGAGAAAGTCAGGATGACGTGTGAAAGGAACACATGACATGTCATCCAAAGGAGAAAGGCGCAGAAAGCTGATCCAATGAGGATGATGAACACGCCAATGGTCAGTCGCATTCCATCGTGTTGGCGGTCCTGCATATTGGACGGAGCGATAGTCATCATTGGTCATCACCCCCGACGCGCCAATGGGTTTGATTTGCGTCGAGCGACGCGTCATTTTTGATTTCCATTTTACGATTATCAATCATCAATGTGTCGGAGGTGCTGGTCGCGGCGTCTTTGGAGAAGGCGACGTCGGGTGCGACAACCTTATGCGCCAGTAGGAGTACCCGGTACCGAGCCATGCCGATGATTTCTCGTTCCATACGGGCCAAATCATCAAGAAAGACTTCATTGGCGAGGCGTTCACCGGCAGACCAGCCATGTGCGACGCCATCACGCCAGATAGTGACTTCATGCAATGTGCGTGGACGGACTTCTTCGGGGGGAGCCGTGGGAGGGATGACGGTTCGCGTGAGCCAAGAAGACCATAAGGGGGGCGTCGATGTCAGTCTTGCATGATCTGTGATACGATAAATCGTGCCTGTTTCTGCCGAAGAGCGTCCATTGGGATCGAGCGCAAATGCCATTTGTGCTTCACTAACGACGGGTGGCACCATTAGTGTGCGGTTGTTACCCACGGGCAGAACAAGGGAGCGGAAATCAACAACACGATCGAGTGTCGGCGCATAACGCTTGAGCATATCATTCAGAGCGGTATTACGTGCGGCTTGGCCACCCTGTGCGCCATAACGCCATGCACTTTGGCGGATCATAGGATCCCGTTGATTGTGTGATTCTTCCTGCGCAGAATAGCCTGGCCGAATAGCCATCATAGA
>NZ_BCZB01000042.1 GCF_001598495.1 Neokomagataea thailandica NBRC 106555 | reverse complement strand
CGTCGCCTTGCACTTCAAGCAAAGGCACAAGAGGCGATGACGACATTCGAGGCAGAGCGGGAAAAAGCTGCTGCGCATGATCCGTCCATCATTGTTTATGAACGCCCTCAACCGCAGGAAGACCGCCCTCAACCACGGTTTACAGCCCCCCCACCAAGGCCAGTCTTTCAGGCTCCAGCGGCTCCAGCGGCTCCAGCGGCTCCAGCGGCTCCAGCGGCTCCAGCGGCTCCAGCGGCTCCAGCGGCTCCAGAACCGGACGTCATCCCCGCGGCCTCGTCAACGGCGCATTTGGATGTTCTGGCCAACGCGAAGCAGCCAGTCAAAATGATGACGCAAGCCCGTCTCTACGGGCTGAAAATTGATATTCCTCCGCCTTATGAAGGGCCACGGCCTGTCGGCATGCCAGACTACCTTCCCTTAGACGCCATCACACCGCTGAATTATCCGGTCTATGACGATGATGGGAAAATTAATGTCGAGCAACTTCCCGGATTTCCACGACGCTCTTTCTTTGAAAATGAGCGCGAATGGGGCCGCGCTATGAAGGCCATGGTTGGTGCAATCCCCCCCAGAGAACGCAGTAATTTATTGCGCTCTGTCTACGCTTACGCTTCAGCGGCAGCCTCTTAAAAAAATATGCGGCACTCACACGCAACTCTGCGACTCTTTTTGGAGCAGGAAACATTGTGTTTCCTTGCGGCACAAGGAGCGCATTTCAGATGCAAAAAGACACGACGTCCAAGCAGCCACCACGGGTTAAGGTTGTTTTCAAAGCAGGACGCGGCAATCTCGGCGGCACCACCACTTTAGCACTCCTCGCAGAGCGTGCCTTAAACGCAGGCCGCCCCGTTTTGATGGCCGATGCCGATGTGCGCAATCAGGGCATCTCCCAGTTCAAGCCACTTTATGATCAATGTGGCATTGGCCTTCCGGCATCAGATAGCCAACATGACGTTCAAAACTATCTTTCCAAAAGCTTCGCTCGGGCACTCACGGAAAAGAAATCCGTTTTTATCGATGTGGGCGGCGGTGATCGCACTTTAGAAGAATGGACCAAGCGCACACAAATTGAGCAGATCACCACGTCAATGGGAATTGAGGTGATTGCCGTGTTCATGTGCGGTATTGATTCCGGTGACATCGATTACATTGTGAATTTATGGAATAATGGCGGCTTCCGCCCTCAAAAATCCCTTATCGTATTTAATCAGAACGCTGTTCCCATGGGGCAAGATGCAAGCAAATTCATCAAAGCGATTTCTGTCGATGCTCGCTTCGATAAAATGCGGAAAGAGACGGATTTAGAATTTGTTTCCTTACAAGCGAACCCTTTCATGAATGAAGTAAAGGCGTCTGGTCTGACGTTCCATGAGGCCGCCCGTCGCGTTGGGCACTCCAAACCTTCCACCCTCGATCCGTTGAGTGAAGCGGTAACAGGTCTTTGGATTGATAATTTTGAGAAAAATCTTGTCGAGCAGGACGTTGTTTCATGGTTACCATGAGACACGGCGAGCAGCCGACACCTGAAGAAGCGCTTGCGCTTCTTCAGAAGCATTCCGAAGAGATGGATGAGGCATTACGCAATGCAGGCATCGCCTCCAAAAGTAGCCCCTTGTGGCAATGGAGTGGCCTCATTCGCAAGACGATGGACGTGTATAGTTATCTCATGCATGACCATACGCGCGTTGTCACGGCCGGCATGAACCAAGTTCTGGCGGAAGTCAGAGAGTCGAGCCAGCAATCGATACAACTTCTGGAAGACACGCGTCGGCTTGGCGAAACAGAACTTCAGACAGCGAAAGCTGAATTAGAAGACGCGCGTATGAGCTATCACCGTGCGAAAGAAATGAGTGAGCACCGACAGCGAGAAATTACGCATGAGATCTTATCGGATCTCAATGTCTCCTTAAAAAGAGACGTGAAAGAATATATTGGTCGCTGGCTTCCTATTCATGCGACGGAATATGCGAAGTCGGTTGTTTATCGCGCTATGGCTATCGTTGTGGCGTCGACGCTCTCGTTTACGCTGGTGTGTACGGGCTTGTGCTGGTGGGCTCTACACGACAAAGCGTCGGTGGGGAGTTACTGCCAAGCGCATATGTATCAGGGGCTGAATGGGAAGGAGATTTATTGTCTGCTTCCGAACGCCTCACCGATTGTGCGTGAGAAATAAGGGCTCTTTTGCTCTCAAGCCCCCCCATGATGCTCTTGTAAGAGCGGGATGCGGGGTATCATGACATGCCCGCGCAGCCCCTTGGGGGGCGAGCATTGGGGGAGAAGTGCCGCGCCGAAGGCGCGTCCGTTTTCTCCCCCTCCCCTTAGGGGTGGTGTGACAAGAATGTTAACACACCGACACTCAAACCAAAGATCGCAATGAGCGCCGAAAAGAGCCATTTAAGAATATCGAAATTGGCTTTGTTGGAGATTTCCATAGCGTCGAGTTTGGCGAGTAACGGGGCGTTTGCTTCGGTGATTTTCATAGCAAGATGACTTTCGAGGGAATTGACAACCTCGGTTGCTTTTTCATCAGAAACATTAACGGATTGAAGAGCGGTAAACAACGGAATTTGCATAGTGGTCGCACCTGAGAAAAGCCAGCCATAAGGTGGGCCGCGTCAGCGGCCCACGCGATGATTAGAAGCCGAGAGCGTCGGCTTGGGCTGCGGCTACGCCTTGGGCCAAGCTGCGGCCTGTGTCCTTTACGTAGGGCTTCCATGCTTCGCCCATGAGGGTTTCATATTCAGCACATGCGCCTTGCGCGAGGCAGGCGATTGCGTAAGCCTTCGCGCCGTTTTCGGCAGCGATACGGCGTAAACCGATAACGCGATTTTCACCGCCATCTACGCCCATCCGGTCTTCGTCGCGGTCTTCATTGGCGAAACTATCGGCGGCGTCCTTAGCAATGGCACGATGCTTTTCGTAGAATTGAGCCGCACCAAAAGCGGAACGCACAATCCCGTCCACCATGCGGTCAAGGTGCATCTTGAGGCCCATAAAGTTTTGTTCTTCGCGGATGATCGAGACAAGATGCGGAGAGAATAAGGTGTATTGATCCCGAATAAGGTTAGCCCCTGCGCCGGTGATTTCGTCGGGGTCAATGGTTTCCAAACCAAAGGCGGGCACGATCTTTGCGATCTGGCCTTCGGTCGGAATCAGGTTCAACACATCGGCAAGGGTTGGGGCGCTGTTTTTCTGTGTGCGTTGCTTGGCTTCGTTGAAGCGGCGGACTTCACCCTTGCTTGCGGTGTAGTTTTGAGCGATAGAGCGATTTGCGTCGGACATGAAAGTACCTTCCTGTTCTGATGAAGTCCCGTTCGGTGGTGCAAACACCGTTCGGGGCGTTATGTCTGAGGGCTCATTCCCTCTCAACAAATATAACTTACGACAATTCCCTAAGTAACGCAAGCAAAAAGCGCAGAAAACCGCCATTTTATCAGGGTTTTATTGTGTTTTTATTTGAAAATATAGACTTGTCTTTATGTTGAATACTTCGTGTTTTCTTAGACCCATTCTGCCCGTGCGGCGAGCACAAGAACGGTGATTGAGAGTGGAATGGGTGTGGTGTTTTCTTGAGCCCATCCTGCCACCGGCCAAGACGGCGTCAGGGTCTGGCCGTCAAGTTGCGGTGTATCCTGTAGAGAGGGGCGTTGGCCTGCGCCAGATGCGGGAGCGCGCCAGCGTGCCTGCAGCTGGGGCGGGCCAGCGACCTGAGAGAAGGATATGAGCGGCTTTACGGACGGAGCATGACGCTGTCAGACTGGACGCAGATGCGCCAAACAGACCCATGGAACGTGCCCCCTCTGTGCGGCCAAAGGCCGTGCAGAGGAGGCCGAAGAACCGTTACCGCGGTCGCCCCCGTCTCACCTCTGCTCATCGCTCTGCCTCTCCCCTCTCCCGCTGCGGGTGAGCCGTGACCCGTAAGGGCCAAGACCCGCGCGCGGGGCTTGGTGGAGCTTGGTGCCTTTGGCACCTAGCGCAATAGAGCGATACGCACCCGAAGGGCCGCCCGTCCTCCTATGAAGGCTACTCAAAGACGGTCCAAAATGGACACATCATGCGATTACGGCGCCATCGGCCAAGTTGAGCAGTGAGAGGCTAGCTTAGACGGTTCAGGCGCAGCCCCCCTTTGGGGGGCGAGCATTGGGGGGACAAGAGAGCGCCACGCCAAAGGCGTGCCCGTTTACTCTGCGCCGAACCCCGTGAACCTGACGCCCCTTCCCCTTAGAGCACGATGTGCAGAGCGCATCCCATCATAAAACACATCGCATTGAAGCACGCACTCATGGTCATGAGTCGAGGAGGTGTCTGTCCTGAACGTAGGGCAAAGCGTATGCCTTCAGAAAGCAAGGTCAAACAGAGAAACACCACGCCCCACCAGAGGATGCCCCCATGGAAATGGGCCTCGGCCCCCATCGTGGTCATGTGTGCGTCCCGCACCTGATCATACGACAAATACCCACCCGCCGATGCGAGGAAACTCCCACTCCCCAGTAAGAGTGGACGATAGGCTTGCGGGTCTGGTCGCCAGGGGCGTTTCCGCAGGCGCCCAGATAATACAGGGTGCACATAACGGATCTGTTGTGCCGTCACAGCATGGGCCCAGGACAGATGGAATCCCGCCCTATACCCGCGCGATGTGGCGCGCATAAAACCCTGATCCCGCGCCAGCGTAGGATCATCGCGACGGTCAGCCTGCGGCATGTGCTCACATCCCTAAAGCGCGGCGATAGATATCGAGCAGTGTTTCCTGCTCTTCGATCTCTGCGGGTTGTTGTTTACGCATTTTGATAATCTGACGAATAATTTTCACGTCAAACCCTGCGGATTTCGCTTCGGAGAAAATATCTTTGATGTCACCCGCCAAGGCTTTGCGCTCTTCCTCTAAGCGCTCAACACGCTCAATCAGTGAACGCAAACGATCCGCTGCGATGCCCCCTGTAGCGGCGTCTTCGGGTGTGGTGTGTAGCGTGGTCATTCTCTTATCTTTCTTGTGTTAAATGTCGTAAATCGGGCATGGGGCGATCACGATGCCCTTGTGCCAAAAGCTCAACCCAGCGACTAAAGCGTAACGGAATACGCGCCTCTCCACTGAGCATCCGGCGTAATGTTGTGCGGTGTTCCAAAGCGCGCTCCGCCAACATACGCTCTGACCATCCAATGTCGATCATGCCCCGCATCACCCCATAGGGACATAATAACGGGCTATTGCCCAGTGTCAGAGAGGCGGCCAAAGGGTGCGGATAAACGTGATGGAGTTGTGCCAAGCTGCGCAACCATCCCATCAAAACGGGGTCATGCGCCAGCCGATCCAATTGACGATGACTGACCCCCATCCTACGGGCGAGAGGCCGTAAATTCCAGCCAATACGTTTCAATAAACGGCGTAATTCCTGATGGGCCGGCATTATGTCGCCTCCCGCAAGGGCGGCGGCATATCCGGCAGCGTGTCAGGAGAATGTGTCACATCCCATGACCACCATCCTCCATCGCCATAGGCTTGCGCCAATTGGCACTCATGCGCGCTCTGCACAGGGGTAGCCTCCAAGTTCATTTTCGTCTTCACACCGTGGCGGCACCGCTAAATCCACGAATACACGCTCCGAGGCGCCTTTACGGATCAAACGAGCGACGGCGGGTCGCGATATCGTGTAGTCGTCATTCTTCCAATTGTAATGGACAAATCCTGTATCGCGCAGGGCTTCTAAAGTGCCGCGCACGGTCGACTCAGGCAAACCAAGCCATGCTATAATCTGGCTGGCTTTCCGGTACAAAGCGACCGCATTAAACACCAAATCCGTCAACGGCTCGGCCGCAACGGGTTTGGCCGCCTGGCACCACGGTACCAGCGTATAGATGGAGTGACCGAGTGACGCGACTTCCCCTGCATTGACCATGAGCGTTAAGACTGACAACAACGCCGAGGCGTTCTGGGGGTCTAAGGCTGCACGGATTTCCCCGAGTGTAATGGGTCCTTTGCGCAGAATGGCCATCACTTCTTGACGCACATCCCGGCACATCTTGTCACGCTGCATTTGCGTCCGATCTTGCCAGGGTGTCACCGCCAAGGCGCCCTTACGGCTGCGCTGCGGCTCTTGTAACATGACACGCTCTCCTTCCTCTGCTTTGAGGATACGGAGCCTGCGTGTGAGTGCCGCACAGTTTCTGCGGTTTATCTCATGACAATATCAACCGGCATGTCATTCGGGGGGTGGTGCCCACATCTTTTCCGTCGCGTCGTCTTGTACGACCGGCAAAGAGGTCCCTTCTTTGAGGTATCCAACCATAATGTAATACGCCTTTTGTTGAACAGGATTCAGCGCAAGAGCGGATGATCATTTAAGCATCGCTTCGCTGCCGATAACACTTCTATGCTGCCGCAAAAACATCCGACAGAAGATTGCACTTCCCTTGTCATTTATGATATCCAATAGTTAGTTTTAGATATCCATCAGGGACGTAAAATGCACGTATCAAAATGGGGAAACAGCCTTGCCGTGCGTATCCCCGCACACATCGTTCGCCAACTGGGACTGCAAGAGGGCGATCATGTCGATGCTGTGTTCGCGCGCCTCAAGACACGCGGTGAAGCGCTGGCGCATTTAGCTGAAGTCAGCCAAAGCATACCAGAAGATCTGCGCATCGAGCGCCTCGACGGGTGAGAAGCGTTTTTCTCGACAGTAATATTGTGCTCTATGTTTTAAAGCCCGATGACACCCGAAAGGCTGGCATCGCACGAAGCATTCTGGCCGACTATGACTGCAACATTTCGGTGCAGACCCTGAACGAGGTAACGCACACACTACGGCGTAAAACCTCGCTGACACTGACCGAAATCGCTGATGTGATTACTGACCTCAAAAGCCTGACCACAATCCACCCTTTAACACAGATGGTCTATGATCGCGCTTGGATGTTGATCACACGGTATGCTCTTAGCACTTATGATGCGATGATTCTGGGTTGCGCCATCGAAAGCGGGTTCGACGAGGTCCTGAGTGAGGATATGCAAGACGGACAGCGATTTCTCGATATGCTGGAAGTCCGTAATCCATTTGCCGACGACACATCCATCTGAACCACACCAGCCTCTCTAATGAGGGCGTAAGCAGTAGGTCTGCTTACGCCTCTTTGCGGACGCGAGACTATGGGATGACCATTCTTGAAAGCGGACGTAGCAACATGCGCGAAGATAGTCTCCGCCAATCCCGAAGCGGTTCAGTGCCCGTTTTATGTATCACCCCCAATTGGGACGCTCAGACCAAGCTTGCTGTGTCATTTCGCCCTCAGCCGGAACCGACCCCTCGTTCGCCACTTTAAATCAGATCTGCGCCGGTGTGGGTATCCATCAGGAGTCACCGTCTCCGGAATTTGGTCTTGACCCGTCCCTTGGATCCGAACTCCACGTGTTCGTTCCGAGTCCCTCCAGTACGACTAGAAACAGTCATACGGTGTCCTATGTTTGAGTCACTGGAATGTCTTATTTTTGTTCTTAACGACGTCCTTTGTTTGCTATAAGCATGGTCGCAAGGGGGTAGCCATGACGATTGCGAAGAAACCAAAGACGTTGAAGGCTCGCGTCTCGACCCGAATCCAGCGGTCGAGAGCCGACGTCTTCGTGCCGCGCGACTTTGATGATCTTGGCGACTATGACCAAGTCAAGCGCGTGCTCCGGAATCTCGTCGACGAGAAGGCGGTCACGCGCCTCGGCTACGGGGTCTACGCAAAGCTCCGGACGAATCCTCTTACGGGGCAGTCCGCGCTTGCGGCCAGGGGGGGCTTCGACGGTGCCGTCCGTCAGACCCTCATGAAGCTTCGGGTCCCTTGGGGCGAGACACAGGTCGTTCGGGACTACAACGCGGGCCGGACCACTCAGATCCAAGCCAACGCCGCCTATGCCGTGCGCGGCCGCTTCGCTCGGAAGCTCAAGTATAAGAACTTGGAGGCGCAGTTTGAGAGAGCTCACGGCTGATCTCCTCGACAACGTCACCGACGCCTTGGAGCTTCCCTCGTCGCAGGTTGTCGAGAAGGACTTCCGGGTTGTCGAGATTCTCTCGGCAATCGTGGCCGCGCCTCTGCCTCCCGGCGCTCGCTTGGTCTTCGCGGGCGGGACGTGCCTCGCGCGGGCCCACAAACTCGTCAGCCGCATGTCTGAGGATATCGATCTCAAGGTCGTGGTCGACCCGCCCCCAGCCTCGAAGAACGCCCTCCGGACCGCGCTCCGCAAGACCAAGGCGGCGGTCAACGCTGCCATCCTGAAGGCCGGGTTCCGGGAGCCGACGGTAGTCGCGAAGAACGACAATCGAAACGTCTCGTTCGAGGTCTGGTACCGAGACCCGGAGAAGGTCGACGGCCCGCTGCGACCGCACCTGCTCGTCGAACTGACCTACTCGCCACCTAAGCTGCAAACGGTCCGGCGGAATATGTGCTCCTTCGTTAGTCAGGCGACTCAGCAGGACGCCGAGATCACCGAACTCGAGTGCGTGTCCATCGAGGAGACGGCGGCGGAGAAGCTGGTGTCCCTGACGCGCCGGACCGCCGGTGACCTCGAGGGGACCAAGCCCGACGCCCACGATCCCTTCCTCGTCCGTCACGTTTACGACCTGCACTGGCTGCTATCGCACGTCGACCGCGAGACTGTCCTCGGGCTCGCCCGCAGGATCGCAAACTCGGACGCGGAGCAGTTCGCAAACTGGTTTCCCAGCTACCAGAAAGATCCGCGAGGGTGGACGCAGCGGGCGCTTGAGCACCTCGAACGGGACGAGAAGTGCCACGCCTCCTACACCCTGTTCCTTAAGCGCATGGTCTACGGCGAGCGGACGACCTACACCGAGGCATTCCGGTCCGTGGCGCAGCTGGGTGGCGACCTCTGGGAGTGAACCGCCCCGGGATTGGCCGAGATGTCTACATTCGAGCTATTTCGCCAGGAAGCCGGCATTACGTTCCCCACCCCCTTGCAGATATTCAGTTGCGTGGCGGCAGGCGCGCGCCAACACGGTGACTTCAGGCTTCATGACGTTCTCCACGATTGTCTGCCACCATCGTGATGCCTGAAAATGCGGCCTGCACTCCGCTTCTTGCTTTCAAACTCACAACCACTGTGAGTTGCTTTAACAGCAAGAAACAGAGCGCGAACTGGCTATGACCTAAGCCATAGAGGACCTGAACAGCGCTGGGAACGACGGGGACGTCCGCTTCCGAGCCCCCATACCCGCAACCGGACAGACTGCTCTCCCCCCATAGCGGGCATCACCCCCACCGTGAAGCCCGCTATATCTTCAGGCCCACTAAAACCCCAAGGCTTCA
>NZ_BCZB01000041.1 GCF_001598495.1 Neokomagataea thailandica NBRC 106555 | reverse complement strand
CAACAGGGCCACAGACCGCACGCTCCGGCCGGAACGCGATGCAATTCTTTCATGTGAAGGAAATAAGCCGCGATGTCCTGCGAAAGAGGACAGCGCCTCCAGAACGACTAAATCGTTGCCAGACAAGGCCTTGGCTTGCGTGAGAATGCGAAGTTGAGCAGCAAAAGAAGTCATAATCCGTCCTATTTTGTGGACGGCGAGCACTTCCCAAGTCAGAGAGCGTTGAACCTTTGAGCAGGTCACGCTATATTCTCACTATCGGATGTCTAAGCGGGCTCAATCGCTTCTACATCTGCTCGCCGGGGTAAAGCAGCGAGATTCGAGGCGGTGGGAGTGTCTAGCTCCGCCGCCTCACTTATTTTCATGACATTGCAACGCAACGCATCAGATGACAAGCATCGTAATCCCGATTGCGCTCCATAATTTTGTGGACAACGGCTTGTCGGGGTCAGTTCCGGCTGAGGGCGAAATGACACCCTAAGCGGAATATTAGTCGTAAGTGGGGCGTAGAATGTCGTCTTGCAGCCAGAGAAATGAAGTATCGCTAGCCTTAGCCAACACCTGTGTGGTTTGAAATTTCTTCAATACACTGAAGGAAAAACTAGGGCTTGAGCACGTAAATTGATGCGTTCAGCGTGAAAAGCTTCCATCCGGCTCAATGCCTAGCGCGGTGCGGACAGTATCAGGGGCTACGTCCTGCAATACGCGGATTGCCTTGATGTGAAGCGCAGGCGTTTTCGTACGCGCGACCCAGCTTGGAAACTCCATGCGCAACGTATGGGACATCGTCTCCGTAATGGAAAAACCTACGGTTTTGAGCATGCGTTCCCACTCGACACAGGAATAATTCCGCCCATGTGAGACGTCGCGCAGTAGTTCCAACGCCTGGAGCCAAGTATCGGCTGTCGGCAGTGCTCGTGACGTGACGTCGATGAACATGGCCGTTCCGTCCGGCGCCAGTACACGGTGCGCCTCGCGCAGGCCGGCGACCAGATCGTTCCAGTGATGCGTCGTGAAGCGACAGAACACCGCGTCGAAATAGCCGTCCTCAAACGGCAATTTTTCGGCAGGCGCGCAGGTAGTCGTGATGTTGGACACGCCGTGTGCCGCCGCCACAGCCGAGATCAAGCACGCGACGAAACTGTTTTTGCGATGCCAAACGTTCGATGGCATCGAGGTCGGCACCATGCCGATGAACGACGCTTTATAAAGCTTAAAGCGTTGCGCTTTCGAAAAGAAAACTTTAACAATTTTTATTGGCAATAATGCCGCTATGTGGAGTCTTAACATGCTTAGAGTTGCAGAAATTGTTCTTGAATGGTGTTTAAGCGCTACCCCCGCATATTAAGCCAAAAAAAATTCCAAGGAAGATATCTTCCTTGGAATTTTTTGGATTAATAATATCTATTCCAATAGATTTTGGAGAAATAAATGACCATGATTAATAAAAAGAAATACATAATATGGTCTTTATTTGTATCAATATATATTATTACAAGAGTATTAAAATTTACTGATTTTTATAAAGAATCACTTCCTTTTTCGTTTATATTCAGAATTATATTCGTCCCTTTTTTTTCAGCTATAGCTATAAACTATCTGTTTAATAACAAAAAAACAAAAAAAGAGCAAATAACTATATTTTCTGTATATTCTTTGTTATCTTTTATTTTTATGACCAAAATAGAACAAAATTCGATTGGTGGAGATTTTGTTAAAAACTCTGGTATATTTTTATTTTCCATTACTTCTATTGTAATGATTTTGATTTCTTTAAAAAAAGATGTTCCTCTATTAGAGCGTTTTTTTTCGGAAAAAACTAGAAAAACATTTTCATTGGAAGGAAGAATCATAAAAAGTATATTCACTGATTGGCCATATAAGTATAGAAAACTACAAAAGTTCCCATACTACTATAAAAATATAGATTTCATTGTATTTTTATTTTCCCCTATTATTATGTTATTCCCCATACCTATAGCTTATTTCTATAAATCACATAAAAATATAGAATATTTAATTGCTACCATTTCATCTGTTTTATGTATATATAGTATATCTATAGCAAAATCTTTTTTATTTAAGCCTCACTACTTAGATAATAAAAACCTTAATATTTTCCTTGGACCTATAAAAGGGTATTCTATTAATGTAGACGATATAGAAAATATACACTTGAAAAATTCATACAAATTTATAGGATCAAATAAATTTCAAGAAATAAAACTATCTATCTTTCAAAAAGATAACGTTATTTTATTTATAAAAAACTCTGATAAATTTTACTCGTTCTATACAGAAAATCCCTCAGGGATAATTAAAGCAATAAGATCTCGTTTGGAAGGTCGCGAAAGTATGATTCAAGCTCTAGATATGGACGCCATAGAAGAGGGGCCGAACGACCGGTATCGTCCGCAAAACGAAGCCCTATCCGTTTGACATGACGGATGAGGAGTGGATGCGGATCGCGCTGTTGATCTCTGAACCAGTATGCTACCTGATTCGTGGCCAGCGGATGCTGCAGATGGATGGATCGAAGAACTGTTAATTGATGTGCCTTGGTTCTGATTTTGGGCTTTTGTCGATTTGATTGACGGTTCTTTGAGTATCTTTTGATCTGCGTTTTGAGCGGATCGGGGGCTGTTACCCGCGGGATAGCTACGCGGTCGCGTTCGATCTTTCGAGGAAGAGGAAGCGGCGCATGTTAGACGATATTGGCCAGTCCGATCCTCATGGTGGCCCGGGTGATGCCGACAGTTCGAATCAACAATCCCGCCTGTGATTTCATTCACTCCGGCATCGACTGGAGTGACGGACGATTAAGCGGTCTCGGCGATCAGATCGAAACTTTTCCCCGGGATATGGATTTTGAAGTGTTCTGCCCTCCCCTGAAGAACGAGGTACTGCCGTATTCAGACAGTAGTAAAAAGTGCCTAGTAAAGGCGCCCTGATTCATCAAGCGATCCTCTCCCGGCATGGACTGGATCACGGTCTTCAAAGAACCGGCTAAATTCCTTTCGAAAATGCTTGTTTGTGTTTTCATTCAACATAAAGGTACTAGCTGCTCTCAAAGCATAGACATGAGTTCGTCCACAATTTGTGTTTCTTGCTACATCTAGCAATAATTCACAGGTTTTTTCATTTCCTATTTCTTTCAATACATCCATAATAAATAAGCGACATGATATTTCATCATTAAGGCTTCCTGATATTATTTTATTTTTGACATCAAAACGATATTGTTGTTTTTGTTTTCCTTCTTTTGGATTAAAAAGTATGTTCAATGATATTGAAAGGGAGGAGGGCTCTCTTTGAATATGAACGTCTTTAGATCCTTCATAAACAAACACTCTACCTGGAACCAATTTCTCTCTTCCTATATAAGTTAAGTCAATACTTTCTCCATGAAATCCTAGACATTTATTATAGTCATAATTATAAATGTCAGTCTCGTAACCTGGGCCAAAATAACCAACAGTCATGAAATGAAAATTATGATCATGTGCCATTTCATAAGAAAATAGATTTTTTTCATGTCCAGATACTGTTTGACCACGATTTATCTTGGGCCAGATATTTGCACGAATATAAAATGTATCTTCATCGTATACTTGTATAGATTGCGGTGTTCTTAAGTCAACAGACTCCCCTTTTGAGAGCAAAAAAAGCTCGGCTGATAGCTTTTCATATAAGAACGTTCTATTGTTTGCTAACATTCTTAGGTATATAGACGCGTCACATATACTTCCAAAATCCTCAGGATCAACGTTCTCACGAATGTTTTTCACACACTCTTCAAGAGAAATACTATTATCAATATTATAATCTTTTATAAACATGATTAATCACCCTCGATGAATTCAAAGCTTTCTTGGCAGCCATTATTATATTTGGATCTCTATCCATGGTAGCCATTTCTATATACTTTATAGATTCTTCAAAATTCAATATAGATATTGTTTTTATTGCTTCCCATCTTATATATCCGTGTTCGTGATTCAAAAAAGGAATCACAAGATCAATTGAATCTTCAGAACCAACTTCTGCAATAGTTTGAAGGAAAACATGAATTTTGCTGTCTACTACTGATCCGCTAAGCATTCTTGTTTGCTTTAGAGTTTTCCTGTCAAAATTATACTCAAGGCCGGGTAGCGGTCCGTAATTTAGACGCAAAGCAATTACAGGATTATGATCAATACTACGAATATCGATAGCTTCTGTGTACCCATTTTTAGAAACCATATCACCAAACCCGTAATCAATAACATCGCTAACAAATATTTTTGAATACGATTCAGACGCCCTGTATTTTGTGCAAATAGATCTACTATTTTTATTTGTAATATTTAATTGCATAAAATGATTAGGAGAGATAGATATGTCAGAAATATTATTTTTATATATAGCAAGCGCTAGAATAATATTTTTCGAAACTGCCAGAGTAATATACCTACCATTAGCAGCGATATGCGTTTTCAGATCTTTACCCTGCGCTACGCGACGTAGAGCATCATGTAATAGGCATAAGTAATTTTTTTTATCAAAATTTTCTTTCAAGTAATCACTGCATTCCCAAAACTTATCCTCATCGTTTTTTACATAAGAAACAACATATTCAAAATTTTCCATAAATTCCAAGTTATTTCTCCTATATAGAATGAAGCACTTATAAATAAGTGCTTCATTCTATATTATTAGTTGTTTCATTAATTATTGTTATAGAATCCTTCTAACACCTTTAAATATCCAGTAAATAGCTCCAATGATAGCTGTTGATTCTGACTCCGCTGAGCGACCAACTTCTACTGGATAATCAATTGAGAACTGCTGTGTGTTAGGTTTTTTATTCCATTCCATATTACATATCCTTCAAACAGGGCTTATTCCCCAGCAAGACTATGTTTCGCCTAAGAAACGTATGTCAATAAAAAGATGTTTTGGTTCCGGAATCTTATGGGGCAGATGGAGGATAAATCTGGAGGGATTGAGAAAACTCTGGTTTTGAGACTTTTGCGATGGTTTTATTTCTTTCGCGTTTAATGCGGGGAATAGAAGGGGTGACGACACAAAGGTGCGTTTTATGTACTCCGGCATTATCAACCAAAGACAGCCGTTTGGGATTTGATTGTAATGCCTCCTTGCCTAGTTCGTCGTAATTGCCGGCCGACAATAGACCTACAGGGGGTCCATCCCCGCAAAGGTACCAAACGCGACATAGGATTTTGGGCTATCTTGAGTTGGTAGGGGGTGTGTTATTATTGCATTGAAGAACTTTATTGGCGTGATCACGCAGTTGACCGTTTGGGGCAACGTAACGGTAGAGAGTTGCGCGGCTGATACCGAGTTCTTGACATAAATCGACGATGTTCGTGTCACGGTTGGCCATTGCAGACTGAGCAAGGCGGATCTGGTTTTTGGTCAATTCAAAGCGACGACCACCTTTTCTGCCTCGCGCACGGGCTGCGGCTAAGCCGGCCATAGTGCGCTCCTTAATGAGGTCTCCTTCAAATTCGGCGAGAGCTGCGAAGATTCCGAATATCAATTTACCGCTTGAAGTGGTGGTGTCGATCGCAGCGCCCTGACCCGTCAGAACGCATAAACCGATGCCACGCTCTGAGAGAGAGCGTACGGTTTTTACCAAATTCTCCAGATTTCGACCAAGCCGATCCAGCTTCCAGATAACCAACGTATCTCCATCACGCAGTGCTTTCAGGCAGGCGTCTAGTCCTAGCCTATCATCACGTTTCCCCGATGTTTCATCGGTGTAGATATGATCGGGTTCCACATCGGCGGCGGTGAGTGCGTCAATTTGCAAATCGAGAACCTGCGAACCATCGGCCTTGGAAATACGCGCATATCCGAGCTTCATGCTTGTCTCACAAACGGTCGTTTGAGCGACTGTAGTTCAAACTGATAAAAACGAAGTAAATTATGTCACATAATCCGTCTCATAATCGATGGCTCACATACGGTATCTCTTTTGAAGAAAATCTTATTGGCACTCATGCTAAGAAGCATAATTCCTCTGATAAAAAGTCAGAGGACAGATTCAGGATCCTCCCCCTAAAAAATGACCTCTGAAGTAAGGGGGAATTTGGGGGAACAAAAAACGTATATTTATATTATAAATCAATGGATTATTAAAAATCCTATGTCGCGTTTGGTACCTTTGCGGGGACGAACCCTACAGGCGGTAGGGAGTTGCAATGCCGCAGGGATACGGTTCCATAAAGTTTTAACTTTGCTCTGCCCTTTTCGGGTGTTGCGAACAGCCTGACCCGCTACAGTTCTTTGGGACCATCGGAAGCTAATCTCGTTGAAATACAGATCAGCATGCGTAGAGCTGATATGATGGAAGACACCAACGACCATGCGCCGGACACGATCACTGAAACCTTCAGCACCGTTCACATGTACCATTCCCCGGACGAAATCCCGATGGCAATGACCCACGGCATCATGTGCGGTGAAATTGTGCCCGAGATGCTGAAAAACACCCCATTCGTCGCTCATGAGATGGGTTTTGGGATGAACATTATCCTCTAGAACTCCTCCTATCGCCTTAGCTGAACGATTATCGATTAATGGGGTGACGACACGAAAGTGCGTTTTATGTACGCTTAGGGTGAACTGAACGTGAACGTTGAGGGCGTCCTATTGAGTGATCGATAGATTGTTGGCCGTGACACCGAGAACAGTTCGGCGAGATCGCTGATGGAATAATCACCGGTGTCGTACATACGCCGTAGCTCTTTTTGCTGGCGTTCAGAAAGCTTTGGCTTTTTGCCCCGAAGTTTACCTTTGGCGCGAGCAATGGCCATGCCCTCGCGGGTACGTAGACGGATCAGGTCCGCCTCAAACTCAGCGAAAGTCGCCAAGATATTGAAAAATAGCTTGCCCATCGGGTCGTCAGGATCATGCACGCTGGCTCCAATTTGGAGGCGAACACCTTTGGCGGCGAGGTCATCACCGATTGAGCGCGCGTCCAGTACTGAACGTGCCAGCCGATCGAGTTTTGGCACAACGAGGGTGTCTCCACGCCGTACAGCGGCTAACGCCTGACTGAGGCCAGGACGGGTTCGGGTCGTTCCAGTGAAGCCTTTGTCCGTATAGATGCGCTCAGCGGCCACGCCGAGCTTGAGCAGTGCATCGTGCTGAGCGGCTAGATCCTGCTGATCCGTGGAGCATCGGGCGTAGCCGATCAATGTCTGTGTCATGCGTTAAGTGTAACGTAGAAGGCCCCCTGATCGCAAAACATATCGTACCACTTTAATGAGACGATATTGAGAGCGGTTTACATGGTGCCGTCGTAGGATCACCACCTGTCCGTTGAACGGCCCTATTTCGGACAGGGTACGCAGCGATTCAGGATGCTGCTTGTGTCAGTGCTTCTTGCACAAAGGCATTCAAACTCACACCTCGTGCTGCCGCCATTTCAACAACTCGTGCATGTAGTTTCTCGGGTAAACGTACCTGAAATTTACCTGAAAAGTGTTTGACCGGAGAAACGCCTTTTTCGACGCACATCTCCAGAAACACCTTTAAGGATGTTTCCCCCTCAAGACGGAGACCTGACACGCTGTCAGCGTAAAAATCGGCACCACCGTTGAGGCCCAAAAACTCTCCCCGAAACAAACCAATGTCAGGGTCAAACTGCACAACGGCGCGGTGGCCTCCAATCTCCATGATGTTGTTCATGGTTTTACTCCATGGCTTTCTAACCATTTCCGAACAGATGCAACGGCCCCTTTATCCGTATCCGGTTTCGGATGAGGGCGATGAAAAACGCGAATATCACCAAACAAAACAACGCCGATACGTGATCCTTCACGCTCAGATATCTCCGCCCCCAATGTTCTCAAGAGAGCTTCAATATCTCCCCACGGAATATTTCCGGAGACAGGACGTTTGAAGATGAGTTCCAGCGTTCGCCGGTGCTTCGCTTTCATAGATTTTTGATACTATTTTTCAGTACCAATATCAAGATCATTACAATCTATGGGATATTTCGAGAAAAAATGGTGCAACATTCATCAAACGGCACAACTGAAAGTTTGCATTTGTATATGGACTCTTCTTTTTTGTGTCGCGCTTTTGTCCCGATCTTATACCGATTATGAGGCGACAGCGTCTCGTTCATGACTTAATGTGGTCCCGAATATTGGTTCCGATTGGGACCGTGCAACAGCGCATGCGCGATAGAGGAGGCCAAGCATGACGAAGATCCCGCAAGGTCATTTTATGCTTGCGGCTTCCGCAGAGTGCGGAGAGGAAGTTTGGTCGCGCTCGCTGTTGTTTCGTTGGATGGTGCTGCATTACGACACCCTCAAAACGCAGATTGTCGGTAAGCGTGTGCGTTGGAAGAAAATGTGTGAAGCTGCCATTAAAGACGGGCTCACCACACGCAACGGTACCCCGCCCAAAGAAGAAACAGTCCGGAAGACGTGGTATCGTGTGCGTTTGAAAATGGAGCGCGAAGCACGTGAGCGTGAGGCCGAACTGGCAGAGCGCCGACGCAAGCGGGACGAAGACACAGCCCGCCGCCAGGCTTTGCAGATCAAAGCGCATGAGGTGCTGGAGCGCACACGACCAAAGGAGGATATGTCCCTTATCCCTCCGGCCCCGGATGTTCCTTACGAACGTCCCACCCATTTACAGAACAAGCCTGAAGCACCGCACCAAAGCGTCCTGCAAGCATCTGTATCAACACCATCGGTACAGGTGTCTGACCAGCAGCCGGTCGTATCCTCTGGGTCTGCGACACATCATATTGATGTTTTGAATAGTGCTCAGCCGCCTGTGCAGATGATGAAACAGGCGTTTCTCTATGGCGTGAAGATCGAGATCCCGCCCCCTTATGAGGGGCCTCGTCCACTCGGTATGCCAGAGTATCTTCCCTTGGAAGCGCTCACCCCTCTGAATTACCCGGTTTATGATGCAAAAGGTCGGATCAATGTTGAACTACTGCCGGGGTTTCCAAGACGGTCTTTCTTTGAAGACGACCGCACATGGGCTCGTGCCTTTAAAGAAATGCTCGATGTTTACCCACCAAAAGAACGTTCCAATGTCATGCGTTGCGTCTACTCAGCGGTCCAATTGAAAGCGCGTTAAAAAAGCATGTGGCACTCACACACACGTATGAGAGCATTTTTGTACCGAGGAAAATGTCTTCTTCGGGACAAAAAGGACCGTACAATTGACGGGAACAAATGAGAGCGCTTCAACGCAAGCGCAGATCAAAATCTACTTCAAAGCGGGTCGAGGTAATCTCGGGGGAACAACGGTATTGGGGCTGCTTGCAGAACGCGCCCTTCAGGCAGGACGTCCGATCCTGATGGCCGATGCGGATATGCGTAATGAAGGCATTTCCAAATATACGACACTCTATCAAAACTGTGGTCTTAGCCGCCCCACGTCGGATCGCCAGCCTGATGTGCAAAGCTATCTCACTGATGTTTTATCCTTAGGCGTTTCCAAACAAAAACCAGTATTTATTGATGTTGGCGGGGGAGATCGCACCCTCGAAGAATGGGCGAGTACGAATGACATTAATACGCTGAGTGCGGCTATGGGCGTAGAGGTTGTCGGCCTGTTCATGTGTGGGGTTGATAGCGGTGATATCGACTACATTGTAAATCTTTGGAAGCATGGCGGCTTCAGACCCCAAAAAGCCCTCATTATTCTTAACGAACATACCGTCCCTCCCGGGTATATTGCGCAAGACTACATGTACGACATTCTTGTTGATCCGCGTTTTGACGTCATCCGTCAGGACGCGGAACTTGAGTTTCTGTTCTTCCCGTCGAACCCATATATGAAAGAAATTACGGCATCAGGCTTGTCTTTCTACGAAGCCGGTCAAGGCGGAACAGACCCTAAGAAACCTAAATTAGATCCGGTGCGCCAAGCGGTGACGGGATTGTGGGTCAAGAAATTTGACGATGAAATCAAGGCGAAAGGCGTTGATTCATGGCTCCCGTAATGAACGAGACCTCTTCGCATTCAATGGCCATTGAACGGTTGCGTACGATTGCTGAGGAGATGGACCTTGCTTTGAAGAAGCATGGGATCGCTGGTCCCAATGATGCTCTGTGGGAGTGGAGCCGTCTTTTACGCATGGGTATGGATGTTTACAGCCATCTCGTTCAAGACAATCTACAAGGCGTGACGCAAGAAGCGCAAAAGATGCACGCCACTATGGAAAAGATGGCGGGACAGGCTGAATATTTTCTCACGGAGCTTAGCAAGCGTGGGGAGTCTGAACTTCAGACGGCGAAGGCTGAATTAGAAGACGCGCGTATGAGCTATCACCGTGCGAAAGAAATGAGTGAGCACCGACAGCGTGAAATTACGCATGAGATCTTATCGGATCTCAATGTCTCCTTAAAAAGAGACGTGAAAGAATATATTGGTCGTTGGCTTCCTATTCATGCGACGGAATATGCGAAGTCGGTTGTTTATCGCGCTATGGCTATCGTTGTGGCGTCGACGCTGTCGTTTACGATGGTTTGTACGGGATTGTGCTGGTGGGCTCTGCACGACAAAGCATCGGTGGGAAGTTACTGCCAAGCGCATATGTATCAGGGGCTGAATGGGAAGGAGATTTATTGCCTGCTTCCGAACGTCTCACCCATTGTGCGTGAAAAATAAGGACGATGGCCACTCAAAACACTGAGTTTTTGAGTGTCTCGCAATATTAAAAGTGTTTGATGATCGTGAAGTTATAGGATGTGGTCAAAGAAGATCCTATGACTTCACGTATCCCCATTGTAGAGTACGCGTAGCACTCGATGAATGATCCCCTTGCGTGGGTAAGATATGTTGTTTTTTTGATGTGCTGTTTGGAGCGCTTCTAAAGCCGAAATTTTCTCTCTTAGAGAGGCATTCTCTTCTTGAGAGGCTAAGAGAGCCGTTGTTAGATTTTCAATTCTCTGAGACTGCTTATCCGTAGCTTCAGTGAGGGTACGTATCGTATCCTTTAAGACATCTAAGGCTTGATTTTCTGGGGTTTTATCATGGGGTACGGTCTGTAGGATACGATCTGTATCTTGTGGGACAAGAATTTTTATCGTTCCATCATTTCCTTTAATGCGTTTCCAATTTGCCCGACGAACGCGTTGCTTTGCGGCAGCGAGTGTAATGCCCCAATGTTCAGCCAACTCTTGGTAGCTATGTGATTCATTGGACATAAAGATTCTCCAGATTTTCTATATCTGAATGATAAACATGTATCCTCGATGGAGCTATGGCGTAGCTCTCCTGTGAGGCTCTTCTTCAATGCCTTTGTGATGTTTCATTTTACTCTGAGATTGACGTTTAAAGAGGCTCTCTAGGTGTATCCGGCCTCTTCAAGTGTGGCTCCTGCGTTGATGCGCTCTAGGATATCGAGCCATTCGGCTGGAGAATGGTGTTTTTCTTTAAAGAGAAGACTCTGAGAATTAACTCCGCTGTCATTTTGGCACTTAGAAAGGAACCGCTCTTTTCTGCGCTTTAAGGCCTCCATCAATCGTTGTGCATTGTGCTTTGCTGCCGCTTTCGCTTGTTCTAGCGATACAACAATGAGGCGATAGGTATTAGGGCCGCAAACCAGACGGTTACCGCGCCGTACCCGCTGACGGGTGCGTTCGACGATTCCTAGGCGATACGCTTTCTCTAACGAACGGATAACAGACC
>NZ_BCZB01000040.1 GCF_001598495.1 Neokomagataea thailandica NBRC 106555 | reverse complement strand
AACATACGCTGATAATGCGGATAGAGTGCAGCGGCTGCGTGCCACACATCGCGCTCATCTGGATCTTCGATCTGACGTTGATGGATAATGCCTTTGACTGCGGCCTGAGCCTCCTGTGGCAACACCAGATCATCTTTAAAATGCGCAATCGTGTCCGCGATACGTTTGACCCGTTTGCGCAACGCATCCGGGCTGGCATAGGCGTCTTCATCCTGAACGAGATGTATTTTGAGTAAGCGTTTCACCAAAGATCGGCTGTCTTCTGCGTCACAAATCTCAAACCCATCCATCAGCCCGGCAATTTCCGGATCGGTGCGCAGCATACGGCGACCATGACCGTGGAAGGTCCCCATCCACGAAGGCGCCTGATCGGGGCCTAGCTCAGCCTGCACACGATCACGCATTTCGCCTGCCGCTTTATTGGTAAAGGTCACGGCCAAAATTCTGGACGCAGGCACCGCACGTGCTTGCAGGCGATGCACAATGCCTGCGACCAGAGTTTTCGTTTTCCCTGTCCCCGCCCCGGCCAACACCACCACCGGACCCGTCGCCGTGGCCGCCTCATATTGAGCCGGCGTCAACGTGTTGAAAAGCGCGGACGTCGCTGTCGTGATATCCATCATAGAAAAGGCTTTCAAGCGTTTGTCACGTGCTGGGCACGCAACGCATCGTTAAAATCATTAAGGCGGTTCGGCGGGAAGAGACGATCGCTGTCTACATCGGCATCCATCGCCAGCGCATAGAGACGATCCGCATACCGATCACCCGCTTCATCCACATCCGTTGCCACCACCAGAACAGCACCGGGGACCGTCACCATCTCCGCCAGATGCGCTTTGATCGCTTTTTCCGTCTCCGGGCCAATCCCACCGCCTACGGAAACATACAGCGTGTCCGCACTCGGTTCTGGGTCCAGTGCCGCCACAGAGAGCGCATCAATCGCAGACTCTGCCACCACCAAACGGCGGATCACGGCGCTGACTTTGGGTTTGAAGCGAAATAATGTTTTGACCGTTCCGGTCAGATGCAAATGCGTGTCTGGCCCACGCAATTCAGCACCACAGACATTCCCGTGCGCATCACGATGACAGAACCATGCCGCATGGTAGCCATCGCGCAAGCAATCGGTTGAAATAGCCCGACGGATGATCGCATCCGGAAGACCGCGCTCTTGTGCGAGATACGTCCAGACTTTGCCTTTCCGCCAAGGGGCTTTACGGCTCTCCCAACGTTCGGCAGGCGGGACAACAGGCGTTGTGACAGCGCGCTTTTGTGCCCAGAGCGCGCCTTCCGGGGTAACACCCACGAGACCCGCTAATGCATCACACGTCTCGCGCCAAGACGCGCCCGGATTGAGCTTGCGGTACAAGTCGAACACATCACCTGCGCCGTCCTTGTCCTCTTTTGCAAAGCCGGTATCCCACCACCCTGCCCCGTTATGAACCACATTAATGGGATAAGAGATGCCATCGCGGTATTTGAGACATTTTGCGGTGCTTTCACGCCGATCAAAGCCATACCCCGCCCGCTCCAACACTAAAGCGCAGGATACACCCCGTACAATGGCCATACGGTTTTCATTGGAGAGATATGTTTGTGTGTATCCCACAATCCAGTTCCTTATTGGTTGCTTCGTTATAATTATTTATAGCAAATAATCCCAAATACTTAAAGTAAATAAGAACAAAAACTCAAAATATATACTTCAATAAATAGACTAAAACCTGTTGTATTGATAAACTGTAAAGAACACTGTTTTCTTAGACCCATTCTGCCCGTGCGGCGAGCACAAGAACGGTGATTGAGAGTGGAATGGGTGTGGTGTTTTCTTGAGCCCATCCTGCCACCGGCCAAGACGGCGTCAGGGTCTGGCCGTCACGTTGCGGTGTGTCCTGTTGAGAGGGGCGTTGGTCTGCGCCAGATGCGGGTGCGCGTAGCGTGCCTGCAGCTGGGGCGGGCCAGCGGCCTGAGAGAAGGATATGAGCGGCTTGACGGACGGAGCATGACGCTGTCAGACTGGACGCAGATGCGCCAAACAGACCCATGGAACGTGCCCCCTCTGTGCGGCCAAAGGCCGTGCAGAGGAGGCCGAAGAACCGTTACCGCGGTCGCGCCCGTCTCACGGATGACTGCCGTGTCGTGTAACGACCGCATCCGCACGCGCAAAACGTAAAACCGGCGACCAGGGCGCGTGATACGGCGCTGTACGATACAGCGAGACCTCCGGATCATCGGGAGAGTCTTCGGGATCCGGCAACACATAACGCTGAATGTCTTCCACGTCAGACAGAGCCGGGAACGGGATAATCCCCACACGCTCACAAAAGGCTTCTAAGGTGACCTGAAGACAGCGTGGTGCGTGAGACCGGTTCTCACACACATAAACCCCAGCAGCGTGGCTCTGTGGAACCCACACGGCTTTCCACCAATACTCCGGTACGGGAAGATGATGCGGTCCGATGGTCAGAGGGGATGGCCGGGTAAAGAGCGGTCCCGTCGCCGTATAGACCACCCCCTGCGTGCGTGCGATGCCACGCACTGCGCGTTCAACCCCTTCGCCAATACCATAGAGTAGCGCTGGCCAGAGTGGCACAGTGTTGCTCAAGACATAGGTCGCCCGTTGTTGTGCAAGACTTGGCGCATCCACATGCGGCCTCAGCGCAGCCGCGCGATAAGGCGTACCCATAAAATCAGCGTGATCGGCCCGCTCGTCTTCGGGCAGATCGTCCTCCGCAAAGAGGCCCGGATTCAAAGCAGGCTCCGGCTCAAGGTCCTCTCGGGTCAGTGTCTCTGACGACCAGAGCGGCGTATGGCGCGTCCGATCATACCCCGTTGTAAAGCCGTTATGACACAAAATCTGGAGCGTATCCGTGCGGCTTTGCGGCACAAAGGGGGCTGACCCGGCTGGGAAGACAGCCTCACAGGATTGCGCGTGCGCCTCTCCTGACAGGGCGCCCCAACACAGCACGGCGCTCGCACTCGCGCATAGAACGTTCGTCCACACCGTGATCATGGCCTCCTGTATCCTGTTCCGTGATAACAGTGCCTTTCTGCCCGACACATCCTAAAAAACGGTAAAGCCCAGCCCGGTACATGTCATCGCACGCATTGGTGTCGCCTGATAGCTCGCGATGCTCTGCCCCTTGCAGAACAGATTTGGGCCTGTAGCGAAGACGTCTCTCACCCTTTCGCTGCCCCCAACTAGGTCGTTTGTGTCTCCACGGACGGGTCATGATGCGGCTATATCCCCTTATCCATCCTGCCGCATCTCACGCCTTGATCCGGCGGATCTTCATGCAAGACGCGCGCAACCGTAGTCTTTATCCACGACTATGACATGACGAGAGCATGCGGTGAACACACTCGCACGACCGTTACGAACGTATTGGTAACAGGGTGCGGGTGCTCACGCAGCGTTCGGGTGTGACCTGAACAACCCGTTGGGCGATCTGGGCGACACGATGCGGCTCAGCCATATCGTCACAACGCGCCGCCATGAGTGCGGCAAAATGATGATAGGCCAATCGTGCCAGATCGGGATCGAAGGATACACCAGCCTCTTGATTAAGGAACGTTTTGACGGCGTGTGGGGCCCAAGCTTTTTTATAAGACCGTGTACAGAGTAATGCATCCACAACGTCTAACAGGCCAATCATGCGCGCAATCCACGGGATCACGGTGCCTGCAAGGCCTTGCGGATAGCCCGCACCATCATAACGTTCATGATGGCTCGCAATGGCCTCCATCACGCCGTGCGGCAAAATACATCGCAGTGGATGTAAAACCGTGCTGCCAAGCGCGGCATGGAGTTGCATCGCCTCGCGTTGCTCTGCGGAAAACCGTCCTTCAAAATGCACCAGACGATCCGGCAATAAAAGCTTACCCGCATCATGCAAACGACCCGCGAGTGAGAGGGTCTGCGCATCAAAGGGTGCTGCGATCAGAGCCCCAAAACATACCGCCATGCGTCCCACTCGGTCTCCATGGCCCTCATCGGTTTCAGCGATACGTGCAAGAAGACACTCCAAGGATAAACGCGCATGTTGTGTATTGCCGCCATAGACGTCAAAGGACGACGTGTTGGTATAAGCTAACACCACATGTCACCCACTTTACGCACCAAAACGTCCATAAAAAGGTGGTAAAAAAAATGTCTGACCTGATTTTTAAAAAATAAGAGGCGTGATTTTAGAAAAAAAAGACCATTATCCAAGCGATCTTCGGATAACATTGTGGTGTCTAAACGCATATTTTTATTAAACTGAAGCACCACCATCAAAACTCTTTCAAAAAACCATTGTTTTGTGAGTTTTCCTCGCAATTTATGGTTCTTTTTCTTACAAATTGAAAAACTATTTATAAACTATACGGAGTGTGTCACGGATTGTAACGCATGAAATTATTTTTATTTAATGACATAGAAACTTTTTATAAATCTTTGATCAGCAATAATATTGCCCCGAAAGATAACTTTAGGTTCTTTCAGGGCCATAAATGTTTTTATTCGGGGCTGATCGTCACATCATAAGCGCGCTGCGGATCGACCGTCAGGACCGCACCCGTCTCGCAAAAAACCGTCAAATCATGCGCTAAAGACCAGGTGCCTTTCGGGGTCAATTGCCCGCCAATCACCAAGCCTTCAATCACTTCATCACCATAATCCAGCGACGCGATATGCTGCGGAAAGGCCGGAAGGTTGTGCACACAGGCGCGCTGATGCCAGTCGGCGACGCGCTGCGGGTCAGACGCCCAGAGCCGGGTCAGGGCGGTGATTCTGTGTAAGGTTTCGATGCGCCGCTCCGCTCGGTCCGCAGCGGTTGCGATGGCATAGTCACCCAACACACACAGTTCTGTCCGCCCAGGCAGCACAGACCGAAAATACCCCATGCCCTCTTCCTGGAGGCTCAACACTGTGAGCTTCTTGGTCAGATCCCATCCCCCTTCTGTGCGTGTTCCATCGACCACCAACCCCACATCCTCTTCCGTCCCAAGACGAACAAGGAACCAGGGCACACCGGATCCCAAATCCGGGTGTGCCTGCAAAAACGTGCGGCTCTCGGGATGCTGAAAAAACGCCTCAACATGGCGCATGATCTGACTATAGTGTGGAAAGAGCGCATCCATTTCCCTCTGCTCTTGTGTCGTCATAGCGATGTCTCTCCGTCTTTAAGGCGTGCGCACGCGGCCGCCGTTCTGTTCTGCCTGAAACCAGGGCGTGGCCTCATGGTCATTTTATCGTCGTGTTATTTACTGGTTCTTCATACAGTCCTGTGCTTATCAATGTGTGTACTCTTTCGAGTGTTTCAGGGATCTTCTTGCTTTTTGACATCTGCAACACTACATCATCGCCTGTTTATAATAACGAGCATGTTCAAAAACTTTTTTTTCCTTGAAGACGTTGAAGCTTTACGTCCTCCTTCTGTGAAGGAAGACGGATCACCCCCTTTTTTGTGATTTCCGTGAGAGAAACATATGACCGATACCATCACGTCTCCCGACCCCAAGCTGCTTCTTGCACACACAACAACCATTATCGCCGCCCAAGCCGGACATGGTGGGGTCACAACCGAGCAACTGCCGACACTCATCCAACAAGTCTATACGGCATTGGCGACAGCTCAGAGCGTTACGCAGCCCGAAACAAAGGCCGAGCAACCCGTCCCCGCCGTGCCGGTCAAACGCTCTGTCTTCCCCGATTATATTATCTGTCTCGAAGACGGCAAAAAGCTCAAAATGCTCAAGCGCCACCTCAAAACCGCGTATAATATGACCCCAGAAGAGTACCGCGCACGCTGGGGTCTGCCAGGCGATTACCCACTCGTGGCTCCCAATTACGCCAAGCGGCGCTCAGCACTCGCCAAAGAAATCGGCCTCGGCAGCACGGTGAAAGCCACAACGCGCTAAAGACAAGCGGCTTTCACCCCTCTTTTCGCCCGAATGAGACTGAGTTTTTCCGGTATCGGAAAAACTCATCCTCTCCCGTTCCAACCCGCTCTCTGCACTCAGTGCATCACATGCAAGAGTAACCGAGACGCGTCTTTGCGGATCTGTTGGCGTGTGCGGTGCAACTTGGCATAATACGCTTCGGGCAAACTTGGATGACATCCATCCTCTTCCAAACTATGGGCATGTCGCAAACACTGGCGCACCTGCCCGATACGGGCATTGCGCGCTAATGTTTTACGCAGCGCGCAGACGCGCATAGCCGCGCTAGAATGATCGATACCGTCCACGGGTCGAGTACCGTATGACATCGTCTTTATCCTTATTGAAGATGTTATGAAGCTGTGGCACCGCGCTTTGGCGTGTGCCTTACTGTGGTGCTGGACGGCGTTTTACGGGCTGTGTGCGCTGGATGTAACATAGCCATCCTTGGTGCTGATAACGGGCTTTACGCTTTTTCTGATACACAGCACCGTGTTCATCACCCGCAAAACAAAACCAGTCCTCTAACGCCAAATCGTCGAAGAGCAGCGTGTCTGGGCCAAAGAGACGTTGGACATGCGCGCGGTGTTGCGCGCGTCGGTCTTGGGTCATAACCCGTCCTTTACGGAGAGCGACCAAACACGAACAAGCACATAAGTTATTGTTTTTATTGACTTTATTTTTCCGGTCGGCGTAATGTGTGTCACACCACCACATCAGGAGGCCGCTCATGACCACATCGCATACAGGCGCGATCATTATCCGCTTTCCATGGGAGAGACGCAGCCCACTCACGCTTGATGGCGTGTATAGTGTGCTGTCCTCTTATGACGCATTGCACCACTGGGCGGAGTTTCGAGAGGTCCCTGGACCACGCGATGAAGCGGTTTTACAGGCGAAAGGCAGCGCCATGATGCAACCCATCATGGCCAAAGCCGAACAACAGGCCCCGTTTATGACGCCACAAGCCTTGCTCTATGACGTGCAAAAGCGCAGCCTCGCGCGGGCCCTCAAGCTTATCGCACGCGCAAACCGCTTCAAAGAACGTGCAGAGGACCGTGAAGTCGAGGATCCGGATGGTCCACGGATTTATGAGGATTTAGCGGATTCACACAGAGCCTGCATTGTCGCATGGGAAAAAGCGCATATCCTCATCGGCCTATGGCGTGCGCTTGCTGTGTTTGATCGTGTTTATTTTCAAGCCGTGTCTGCCTAACACACACGACGGAGACTGCGGCATGTCATGAAAGGACATGCCGCAGACAGTGCTTTTTAGAAACGATAGCCAATGGAGAACGCAATCACCGGATAGAATTTGGTGTAGCGCATCGCTTTATGAATATCCTTCATATAGTGGTCCATATCGCTGTGGAACTGTGCCGTTTGCGCTGCAAGCCCCGTACCGCCATAGGTCAAACGACCCGTGCCTTGATACAGCGCCCCAAAATCGCTCGAAAACACAAAATGTCCCCCGAAGGCATGGCTATACCCAAACCCAACATAAGGGGTCACACGGTTCCATTTCACCCGTGCATTGAGCTGCCCAACCTGCTGGGGCGTATAATAGTTATTGCCAATATACACGATGTCTTGCGGGGTTGCCGTGGCGCTCAGTTGGTTCAAATTGGCTTTCAGACCCGCAGAAACACGCAATCCTGAGCCGAACGGATATAAATCTGCAATCGCACCAACACTGCGCCATTTGGCACTGGCCCGGAAATTATCGATGTCCCGATAGGTGAAATTATGGCTGATCCCGAAAAAATCCCCCTCGGCACGGACACCTACTAGGGCATGACCCGGATGATAACCAATATCAGGTCCGATCCCCAAAGTGCCCACATTGGCACCCACCTCAATCCCTGAAATGAGCGGCACATGCGGTGTCACCTGTGCCGAGGCAACGCCCATGGTTGAAAGCACAGAAAGCGCGGCAAGAAAAAATCGTTTCATGGTAATATCCTAGAATAAAAAATCTTCTGCGCCGTATTATACAGCGCAAGACTTAATCAGTGATGAACAGAGACAACAGAAACGACGGATTTAGTGCGTTTCGTGTCGTGATGACCGTCAAGGAGCGTCGGAAGGCATAAAATCCCGAACACCATGACCACAAAGGCACAGGGTCCAAGGATTAAACCGGCGAGGTCGCGAAGATCGTGTTTGCTCAGCGTATGATGACGCATGGGTGGTTTCTCCATTCTGTCACCGGCTGTTGCGTTCTTTTCTCTCCCGTGACCCTTTCCACGCAAGCGCAGCGCGGGTCTGAGGGCACAGGCGCCGTGTAACGGCGGGATTTTCACGACCCGCAGCGCAGCGAGGACACGGACGGACCCACCCCTTGCACGGCACAGCGATCCCGTGGTGCCTCCCTTCCCTGTTCTGCTTTTTGTCTGCTGGTCTTCTGTCGTCCTGCGTTTCCCTTTTGCTGTTTTTCTGGCGTCTCTTTGTGTGTGTCTTTTTCTTTTTTTTGTGGACGCGGGCAACGCGGTGGTGACACGGGCATGGCGCCGGAAACACTCTGGCCGTGTCCCACGCTGTAGTGAGCGCCGAGAGGATTGTGAACGAAGATGCGCGCTGCGCTCATCATTGATTAACAGGCGAGCGCGTATTATGGGGCGCCTATGCCTGTGTCGTCTCTGAGAGTACACAACTTCTGAAAATGAATATTGAGTCTTACATTTTATGTCGAAACCCTGCTCCGCGCATCACCATACGGCGCGTATTGTCACCGCGTATCTCACGCGCCACGCAGTCCCTGCGGCCGAAATCCCGGCCCTGATCCACAGTGTTCATGCGGCTTTACAGACCCCAACGGCTCCCGCCTCTGTGGACAGTGAACGGACACCGGCGGTACCGCCAGGACGCTCGGTCTTTGAGGATTACCTGATCTGTCTGGAAGATGGGCGGCGGCTCACCTTTCTGAAGGGCTATCTCAAAAAGCATTACAATCTGAGTCCGGCCGCCTATCGGGAACGCTGGAAGCTTCCGGCGCATTACCCCATGGTGCCCCCCGCTTATACGCGTAAGCGCGTGGCCATTGCGAAAGCCAATGGGCTTGGCACACAGCGTTGGCCGGCGAAGACGACGACGCCTGAGGCGGCTCCAGACATCGTCGAAGGTGTGGCCGTGCAGTATATTCCTGAACACCGTCGTGGCCGCCCACACAAATTATCACGCTAACGCGTCTGTGGGCGGCGGCGTAGCCGCCGTGCGCAGACACCGTTTTGGCGCTCGCTGCGCGAGCGCGACGCGCAACGCGCGCTTCCCCACCTTATCAGACACGCATCAGCGTTGTGCTGGCGGGGATCGTCGTCTCCTCTCTGTTGCCTACCCCCATCGGCTGATGGGGGCACCGGTGCGCACAGCCCGGCACATCAAGGCGGAAGGCACAGGCTCAGCCCGCAGACGCAGTGGCTTTTCGTGACGGCCATCCCATGTCAGCCCCTCGCAGGGCTCTAACATCCCCAGACGCACCGCATCCTCATCACGGCACGCACAGACCCGCTCATTACCGCCTTTGGAGCGGCGGCAAGGCTCGGATGGTCCTGCCCCACAACCACGGCATGGCACACGCAAAGCAGGATCACCCTCTTCCCAAACCGCCGAACAACGACGGCAGGACAAAGGGGCAAAGGTGTCGGTCCAGCGTTGCGGAACACGGACAGGGCGGTTCGGAATGTAGGGGAAAGCGTACCGGCGCATGAGGCTCGTTCCAGTCTTGTGGATGTCAAGCATCAAGCCGGGCAGGCGGGCTCTCGGCGTGCAACAGTGCCGCGCAGCGGCAGGATCACCGGCCCCCCGCAGTCACGCGCAAGCGCCAGCGGCGCTGAGCATGGCGAGGAGGGCAGGTGACCCACCTGTTGCAGAGCGAGGGACCGGCTGGCAGGGGGGTAGCTGCCAATTTCTTTTCGTTATCTTTTAATTCAAGCCCTGATCCAAACTAACCTACCAACTTTGTTAATTCAGCGTGTAATAAACGTAGAGCGCTCATATCCTCCTCGCTGAATTTGACATTTTTTACTTCGAAATCACGTATTACCTTAATAATCTTTGGCGCCATTTTCTCAATAGTTATAGCTTTCAATTGCCTATCAGGGTTAGATTGTCCATCTTTTCTATCCGGCTCAATACTAAAATTTCTCTCGTTAAGAGAAGCCACTGTAACTTCACCTGAGAGAGCCTTTTCCATAAGTTTTTCACGACGTGCCTGATCATCAATACGCGCTATCCCAACCAAAACGTTCATTGGTATGCTGGCTGCTCCAGCTTTTTCTAAAAAGCTCTCAGGCAAACTTAATAACTTTATAGCCCTACTGATCCTAGCTTGGTCCATACCCAGTTCTGCAGCGGCTTTCCTTTGGGACCACTGATTGTAATCTAATAAATTTTTAATTCCCTTCGCTTCTTCTACTGGATTTAAATCCACTCTCATCAAATTTTCTATAAGCGCTGCAGAGGTAGAATTACCATCGTGGGGAATTGCAAGAATTGATGTCCAATCAGCAAGTTTTGCAGCGCGGAACCGCCTTTCTCCTGCTACTATAATCCACTTTTCAGAATTTTCTGGTGACTGTCTTACTAAAATTGGTTGCAGCTGCCCCTGCTGCTTCAATGACACTGCAAGCTCTTCTAAAGAAGCTTGTTCAAAATTTCGCCTAGGCTGATTTGGATCAGGAATAACCTGATCAATCGACGCTTCAAATGTGTGCCTAAACTTACCGTCTCCGAGAAATGGGACATCCACCTGCTCCATTACCTGAGAATGAGTTTGTGCAAACGCTGATGCAGGGCGTGGTTTAAATGTGCGTTTCATGGGGTGTCTCTTTTATCTGTATCTAAACTCAGAACTGAAGATGCGTTTAAAAAATTACGACGCCCGGCTATTGCTTCAGCAAGGCGCACATAAACTCTGACAGAAGGACTACGGGGCGCGACATCCACTGGAATTTTAGATGCCCATGCAGCATTACTAAACGAGGTACTGGAAGGTACCGGCTCTAGTACGGGTGCACGATTATCCATAACCCGAATTAAATGCTCTACGATTCCCACATCGACATATTGATTTTGTACAAATTGTGTTGGGATAACACCACCCAACCTTAGCCGAGGATTACTTCGTCGATTTACTTTTGTAATTGTATCTAGAATTAAATTAACTCCCATGACATCGTATGGCTCAGTCCTGACGGGAACGAATACTGTATTGGACGACGCCAAAGCCATCCAAGTAAGGAAACCTAAATGTGGCGGAGAGTCTAAAATGATAAATTCGTAATTATCTTGTACTTGAGATATTGCTTCTTTCAATAACCCTTCAGTCCCAGGTTCACGTCGAATATCCACTTCAGCCAAATCAATATGACTTGGACAGAAATCAACAGGAATTTCGACCTCTACTCCTTCAATGGGACCCTTTTTCACAATACAATTAGACATCGCTACATCTTTAAGCAAAGCATGTGCAAGTGTTTTACCCTGACGATATAGAGGAACAATTTGCATTCCCAGCAAAGCTGCAGTTGCACTAGCCTGTGGATCAACATCAATAAGAAGAACACGATATCCCATTTTAGAAAGTGCCACAGAAACATTGAGCGCACTTGTAGTTTTTCCAACCCCTCCTTTTTGATTAGCAAAAGTTATAATTGTTGTTTGACGCTTCTCTCCATGGAGTAATGCTTCCAACTCAGAAGACACCTCAGACGGCAGTGGTTGTCTACCGTTTTCCCAGCGTGAAATAGTATGCCGATCATAGCTTCGATTCAGCCGTAAGTTTAGTACATCTTTTAACTGGCTTTGCGACAATCCAAGCTTTTCACGAATCTCTTTAAGAAATGACATCAGTGTTACTCCATAATGCGTATTGTCAACATCAACACGTCAACATCAACACGTCAACATCAACAATGATTTAATTCTTATTTTACCCCCCTAAAGTGATGCAACGTTGCATCACTTTAGGGGGGGGCTATTGTAAAATTGAGCATCCTGTTGGAAACCGCTGCCTATAGTTAGAATAGGGCTTGGCAGAAGAGTGATTTTAAGGAACGTCATTTTCATGGTGAAGTGATCTTATGGGCGGTGCGCTGGTATTGGAAACGCCCAGGGTTTTCCAGCAGCTGGCGGATTGATGAGATTTACATCAAGGTCAAAGGGAAATGGGCGTATCTGTACCGGGCTGTCGGCAAAGGCGGTGATACGATTGATTTTTTCCTCTCACAGACCCGGAACGCCAAGGCTGCCAAACGCTTTCTGGGCAAAGCTTTGAACGGCCTGAGGGAGTGGGAGAAGCCCGAGACAATCAATACGGATAAAGCCCCAACCTACGGCATAGCAATCAATGAACTTAAGAAGAACGGTAAGCTTCCCGACACGGTGAAACACCGTCAGGTGAAGTATCTGAACAACGTGATTGAGGCCGATCACGGCAAGCTGAAACAACTGATCAAGCCGGTTCGTGGCTTCAAAAGCCTCAAAACAGCTTACGCTACGATCAAGGGTTTTGAGGTCATGCGCGCCTTAAAAAAGGGACAAGCTGAACTCTTCCAATTCCAAGAGGGTATCATGGGAGAAGTGCGTCTCATCGAAAGACAGTTCGGGGTCTAAGCCATTTGAAAATCAAAACAAATGGGATGCACTCAACCCAGACTTAACTTTGCAACAGGGCCGATGTGTGTATCCGCATTCTCTAGCACGAGCTAGTTAGTATGACAGCACATCAAAACCTACTCGTTTATCCCTCCAGCTTTTAACTAAAAATCTAATACTTTGTATAATAAATGAAATTTTCATATCATATAATTTGCAATTTTTATAATTACTAATACATTTTTATTTAAATTAATACCTAAATTAACACTTAAATTAAGATACCCAAACCCATTAGTCCACCTACTATTGTTCTCTAAATCATGCCAACCATAAATAAAATTGTTTTCTAAATGAAAATTATTCATTAATATTTCTTTTCCATTATCAATATATATATCCAATACA
>NZ_BCZB01000039.1 GCF_001598495.1 Neokomagataea thailandica NBRC 106555 | reverse complement strand
CTCTAACGGCCAAAGCTCTAGTACAACACTCATCACCCTACTGGACTCAGGCACTCCAAGCATTGTTTTAACGGATTCCGGATTGTATCAGGGAGCTGTTAATAACGGCATGGTTGACCCTAACGCAGACACCAACACCAACCCCAATGCCGTATCAAATGGCAATGTACGCCCCGGCGTTACGCTAACGGTAACAGGTTCAGGAAATAATAATCAATCTGGAATACTATATTCTGGTGATGACTATATTGGAGATGAAAGTAATACCATTACTCTTTCTCCATCTGATGATCAATATAACCCTCCCTCCGCCATTAATGGAATCTCGTTCTATTTTCATAATGCTGTCATGTATGACCTACAAAATGCAGCCACAGGCTATACGCCTTTTTACGTAACGGCTGACGCTTTCAATCATGGCCTTGATGTCACACATGCGATGGGTCCCCTTGGTGTTGCGGGCATTATCTCCGGGAGTTCTCCCGTCACCATCGAACAAAATGCCACCGCCTATTTCACAGGCACCAACACATATACCGGCGCCACAACCATCGCGGCGAAAGGCTGGCTGGGGATTGGTGGCCCCGGCAGCATCGCGTCTTCTTCCGTCGTCAAAAATAACGGTACTCTTGACCTGATCAACGCATGGCAAGGCCAGCCTATCCAGTCACTTTCTGGATCTGGTACGGTGCTCCTCGGTAAAAATACCATGGTCTTAACCAATGCGAATGATACCTTCTCAGGTGCTATTCAGAATTTTTATACACCCGGCAGCATCACGCAAAGCGAACCCTACCCCGTTACATACGCACTCTCCTCCGGCGCTAAGTTTGGCGGTCTTATCCTTGCCAATGGCCAAGAAACACTTTCAGGCCAAAACACCTACACCGGCGACACGGGCATTGGTGCAAATGGTCGTTTGATCCTCAATGGTTCACTCGGGCAAACAACCGTTCAAAATGCTGGTGTCTTTATCAATAATGGCCAAACGAATGGTCTGGTTCTCTCCACGGGTCTTGTCGGCGGTACGGGATCATTCCGTGGTGGTTTAAATGTTGCCTCAGGTATTGTCTCTCCCGGCACCCCGACGGCAAGCCCCTCACCGGCTACGTTCAATGTCGGTTTTGGCAACCTCACCCTCGGGCAAAGCACGACCTATCTTGTGCAAACACAAGGCACCACTAGCAGCCGCATCACGGTCAACGGCCAAGCGGCCATCAATGGCGCAACAGTCTCAGCCCCCGTTTCCGACGGAACTCAGGCACCTGCTCTGGGGCAAAGCTACACAATCCTGACCGCGATGAACGGTGTCTATGGCCGATTTGGCCAGCTTTCCAGCAACTTGACCGGACCGTCAGGTTATCTGCCCTTCTTAACCCCTTCTCTCAGCTACACGGCCAATAGCGTCTCGTTAAACATCAGCCGCAGTAACGTTCTCTTCTCTTCAGCAGCAACCACCCGCAACGAATACTCCGCCGGTACGGCGCTGGATGCACTCCCCGCTACGCTGGCACTCACCACCCCACTGACACAGCTCAACATACCAGAAGCACGCCAAGCACTGCGCGCCATGGCTGGTGAACTGCATGCCTCCGCCCGGACGGCGCTCATCCAAGATGCGTCTGACATCCGCGACACGGCTGTTGACCGTTTGCGCACCATCGAATGCGCCCCCGGTGCTGGCTTGTCGTCTCAGCAAAGCGCCTCTTACGCGCATGGTGTCCGTGTAGCGGATGACGGTCAGTGCCATACAGACCGTCAAGGTCTATGGATGCAAAGCTATGGTGAATGGAGCCATAACAGCCAAACGGCGAATGCCGCAGGGCTGCACAATCAAACTGGTGGTTTCATTTTGGGTGCTGATACGACGGCTTTCCAACAATGGCATATTGGCGCTCTCTTCGCTTATGGGCATTCGGGCTTCTCGGCTGATAGTGGCCCGTCAGCCAACGGGCAGAGCAACAATTTCAGCCTTGGTGCGTATGGTGGGCGGCGCTGGAAAAAACTGGGCCTAAATGTCGGGGCAACCTACACGTTCAACGCTATGAGCATGAATCGTAACGTCGATTATCTTGGTGTTTCGGACCACAATAGCAGCCATTATAGCGGTGGCACGGCACAAGCCTTTGCAGATCTTGGTTACCGTCTCACGTTCCGCCGTGTGAATGTTGAGCCTTTCGCAAATGCCGCATATGTCAACCAGAACACCAACCCATTTACGGAACAAGGCGGGGCGACGGCTCTTTCCGGTGCGAACTCCAACACGGGCGTTGCCTTCACCACATTCGGCTCACGCTTCGCGACGGACCTGCAATTCCACAAACTGCATGTGCAACCGCAATTCTCGGCTGGGTATCGCCATGCCTTTGGCAATATCACACCAACGGTGCATCAGTCTTTCTGGAACGGAAGCTCAAGCTTTGAGGCGGCAGGCATTCCACTGGCGCAAGATGCGGCCGTTGTTTCTGCCGGTGCGCAGGCTAAGCTTGCAAACCGGCTGGACGTGAACGTTCTATATTCGGGGCAGTATGGAAATCGTTACACACAAAGCGGTGTTCATGCTTCTCTGAATTACCGTTTTTAATTAAGTCGATGTAGATACTGAGGGTGCTGATATTATTGGCCTCCTCAGTATTTTAAAGTTACGCATGTATTTTTAACATCATTATCAATACATGCGGCCTCTCAGAGCGGACCGGCACGACGCCGGAGATAACCCGCTGCCACAAGAGCCAAAGCCCCAATTGCAAACCCGGCAAGCATTTCGCCCGAATGTGCCTGCACCGCACTCCAGAACGAAATATCTACTTTCATCTGCGTTGGTAATTTTTCCTTCTGCATCGCAACCAGCGGAACATGGCTCATACCGTTCCCAATCTTGGCGAAGACAAAATCACTAATCCATTCACCCTTCAAATGCTGCCAGACCGCCGTAATCCCCCGCGATGTGCCTTTTGCAATACCCTCAACCGCTGCAAAAAGCCCCAGTGCCACGACAGCCCAGAGAAGCGGGTAGGAACGCATAATCCCTGACCACAGCAGCAAAAGCGCCCAGACCGGAAACCACCACATAGCTATGAGAAGACCGGCTAACGGCAACACTTCAAACCAAGACCACAGAAACGAAAAGAGATTGCCCCATGAAATAAACAGTTCTCCTGCCATACTGTTCTGCAGAGAAAAAACGCCCATAATCATTACGCTCGAAAACGCAACAAGCGCTGCTTGAACACAAAATACAGCAAACGGAATACCCACACAGCAAAACAAAATTCGAGCCAGAACGACAGCACTTTCAGGCACTGGGAGTGACTTCCAAAATAAGATCGTCTGGTCTCGTCTATCGCGCAAAAATGCTGATGATGCGTATAGTCCTGTCACGATGACCCCAACAACAGGCGCAATCCCCGTTGCAAACAATCCAATCACCGAGGCAGTCGTAACTTTCGCTTCAATGCTGTTATCTGTGTTCGATCTAAAATATGCCTCATGCGCATTAAGGTGGAAGTCCGTCGCGTGCACGGTGATCGGATGCCCAGCAGCCAGCGACCAGAATGTATGAAAAATCGCCATAATAACCGCGATTGCAACCGGTGCGAGAGCCAGCACCACTGGCATCATCCATAGACCGCGATATTGCTGAAACTCTTTGCGTAACTCGCACAAAACCTGCCGCGACAATAATCCAATCCCGCTCATTGTCCGTTCCCTTTCCCGGAATGACCCCATTCGCCTGCGCCGACCATTTCCGGCCGTGCAGCCTCCATCAGACGAACCAGTACATCTGCCAGTCTTGGCACCCGCACCTCACCCAAAATCCGGATCATATCCGCCGTAACACCGGGCGACTTCGTAAGATCGAACAGAAACTGCGTCTGCCCAAGCGAGCGCCATTCGGCAACTGGGCCAAGCCTGCGGGCTTCTTGCTCCCGCTCTGGCATGGCTCTCAGTTCGAAAAACCGTGTTTCAAGCGCATCCATTGCCTCCTGAAACACGATTTTCCCTTCAGACAACACCACCACATCTGTCAGAATATGCTCAATTTCTTCAACTTGATGCGTACTGACGAGGATGGTCCGGTCTTCAGAGGCGAACTCCTCAAGAAGGGTCCGGTAAAACGCCGTGCGGAACACAAGATCCAGCCCAAGCGTCGGCTCATCAAGAACGAGCAGACGCGCATCAATGGCCAGAACAACTGCCAGATGAAGCTGCACAACCATGCCTTTCGACATCTGCTTAACCTTCATCTTCCGCCCGACCGTTGTGCGTGCGAGAAAACGCTCCGCCTTTTCCCGGTCAAAACGTGGATGAACGCCCTCAACATAATCGAGAACCTGCGTTGCGGTCATCCAGCGCGGTAGAATGGCCGTGTCTGCAATGAAGGTTACATCCTCCATCATCGCCCCGCGCTGAACCCACGGATCAAGCCCGTTGACGCGCAATTCACCTTCCGCCCCGGTCAGCCCGATAATAGCGCGCAGCAGCGTCGTTTTGCCTGAGCCATTCGCTCCAACCAGCCCGACAATACGCCCTGCTGGTATGGCGAGATCGATCCCTTTAATTCCGCGCCCGCCTTGGTAACGCCGTGTGACGCCCTTTGCGTCAATGCACAATCCCGTCACGATGTTGTCCTTTCCATAGCCAGCAGTTCCCCGAGATCCAGCCCAAGCCTGCGAATTGTCTCCAGCGTCTCGGGCCATTGCGTTGCCAGGAAATGCTCTCGCTCCCGCGTCACCAGCCGCGCGCGCGCGCCCTCAAGCACGAACATGCCCAGCCCTCGTCGCTTCTCCACGAGCCCGTCATCGAGCAAAGCATGGAGTGCTTTCATCGCGGTCATTGGGTTAACCTGACAATCGGCAGCAATCTGCCGCACGGAAGGGAGTGCCTCCCCTTCCTTAATCGCGCCTTCAAGCATCGCGCGCATAATTCTGTCGCGGATCTGGACATAAATCGGCACCGATTCATCCCATACCTCATTCATCTCGATCCCCTTAAAAACCCAGCCCTCCGGGTGTATGGTGTTCTATATGTGTATTACACTATATCTGTAAAGCACGACTCGCCCCCCGAAATGACGTGAGCCACCCAAAACATGGGGTTGCCACGGCTTTGCTGTGGGCCTTTAAGACCCGACATAATCAAGAAGAAGGATAAGCTAATCTATTGATATAGATACATAAAAACAGACACAGATATATGCTTGTGCCTGTCGGGAAACCGTCAATGCTCCAATCATACAAGACCACGCTCCGTGTTACTCATTATTATTGAGCATGGCACTCTGGATATATTGTTGAATGTAATTTTTTTTATATTTAAATGTTCAATTTAATGATATTACTAGATCTACAAAAAGCAATGTTTCTTTAAAACAAACACGGAAATTGGAAATGACTACTGTCAATGATAAAACATATGGAAATTCAGATAATCCTGTAGTTGTTAGCGGCGATACTTACAACAATATAACACTAAATACAAATCATGGAAAAGACTATTCAGGGTCTCCAAAATTCACCGTTAGAGGCGGAACTGTAAATGGACTCACCGTAAATAATGGTTCTTATGTTAATATATATGGTGGATCTGTATCAAGTGTTTCTATAAATAACGGCGGATTTTTCAGGATTTTAGCGGCACCTCGGTTAGCGATGTAACAGTTTCAAAAGGTGGCGAATTATCACTTCAGCAACAAAGTAGTGCGCAAAACATTACTATTTCGGCTGGAGGCTTGCTAACACTTCATTCGGGAATCTCTATAACTGGATTAAATATAAATAACGACTCTTTAATTACTTTTGCAGAACTAACACAAACCATTAAAGTTACTGTTGGCAAAAACGGATTTTTGTCTATTGCCGATAGTAACGGAAACATCATTTCAGGATACAGCATTCAACTTTCTTCTGCGTCACAAAAGCAGTTCATCGAAGGAACAGTTTTTAGTATTCAGCAATCATCAAACCAATATGATAATAATAGGGATCAGGTTATTGTTTGCTTTCTTGCCGATTCTTTAATAAAAACTCCTAATGGCAATAAATCAGTTGAGAAAATTATTCTTGGAGATAAGGTTATTACCTATGCGGATGGCGTTGAAGTAACCCGTCCCATCACTTGGGTTGGTAAATCCACATGTCATGTTCGCCCACACCTTCCAGAGGATGAAGCAGGTTACCCGGTTCGGATTCTCAAAGGGGCCATCGCGGAAAATGTTCCCTTCAAAGACCTGCTAATTACAGCAGAACATTGCTTATTTTTTGAAGGGAAATTTGTTCCAGCTCGTCTGCTCGTGAACGGGCGCTCTATTTTCTATGATCATTCTTTCACGTCCTATGATTATTATCACATCGAAACAGAAGAGCATTCGGTTGTTATGGCCGATGGCATGCTGACCGAAAGTTATCTTGATACAGGCAATCGCCGCTCTTTCCGCCAGCAAGGTGACGTAGTCTCTATTGGTCATAGCCGCCAAATGACTTGGAATAAGGATTCTGCCGCCCCTCTGGAAGTCTCGCGGACGTTTGTTGAGCCCCTCTTTCGAGTACTTGAAAAACGTGCAAACAAAGTTGGTTATGACATTCAGTCTGAACCACGCCCCTTAACATACGAAAGTGACCTTCACCTCGTGACGGGGAGTGGGACCGTTATACGTTCAACACGTCGTCAGAATGGATGGGTCGTGTTCATGATCCCAGAGAGGATTGAAACTATCTATCTTGTCTCTAATGCCAGCCGCCCTTGCGATGTCATTGGACCATTCGTAGATGACCGCCGTTATTTCGGCGTGGCTGTGGGTGACATCACGCTCTTCACAGCCGAACGGGCCTTCGCCATCGACACACATCTCACCGATGCAGATCTGGACGGGTGGAACAGCCTCGAAAATGATAGCACTCGCTGGACAACAGGTAATGCTCGCCTGCCGATCAGCCATAGCGCACATAGTGGCCCAGCCCTCCTCTCCATCCGGATCACGCAGGAAGGCCCTTACATCACGACAGAAATAAGCCCCGAAAATCACGCTCTCAAGGCCTAATTCAATACCCCTCGGCGTTTTGTGTGGCTCTGTACGTCGGGGGGGAATAAAAGAGCCTAGATAAACCCTAAAAGTTCAAAGGCCTCTCTCGTTGCTTTTAGGGTATTTCTACACTCCCGTCTCAATGCTGAGAGCAGGTCTGTGCTCGCCGTAAGATCGGTCATACGGCCTGTCGGTTCTGGGTGTATATTGGAAACGGTTCTCTGTACCGAATCTAAATCTCTCCGACGGAGAGATTCGGAAAGCGCCTGAGGAAAGCAATGTTTCTTGGACATGTGGAAGAGCCCCCCGCCTCTGTAAGAGGCGGCTCTTTCGAAACTCGCTAATAGCAGAGCGTGGCAGACCCTGACGCAAGCAGCGTCAGATTTCCAATACCGTCAAACATGTGTTGCAAGCCTTGATGTTTTACAGTGCTCATCGCAGCCTTTTCCCATCGCATGAGAGCATCGCTGCTCGTGCCGGATGCTGTACCAAAATGGGTAGGGCCGCACTCAAGGAAAAAGCGATCCGGCTAGCGCTAAGCCCTGAATTGTCACGCATTCATCTTACACATGATATGGGGATCAATGCATCGACGATGTCATCACATCCGCAGAGCACCGTTTCATGGTGACCCTGCTGACCCGATAGCCATCCCCCCAAAATATGTCTAGAAAACATTTTTCAGGCTGGTAACCTTATTTTTCAATCGCGCCTTTACCTGTCATCTCCATGACAGCCCCACTCTGATCCATAAAAAACGGGGCCGAAGCCCCGTTTTTCTTTAAGCGTATTCGGACATATCCGGGCAGGAACAGATCAAGTTCCGATCCCCCCACGCGTTGTCGAGGCGACCGACGGGAGACCAGTATTTGCTGGTGTCCACACCATTCGGGAAGCAGCCTTCCTCACGTGTGTAAGAACGCTCCCAAGGACCGGCTAAATCGGCCACCGTATGCGGAGCGTGACGCAGCGCGCTATCTGCAATGGCAACCGCTCCACTTTCAATAACTGCGATTTCCTTACGGATCGCAATCATCGCGTCACAGAAACGGTCCAGTTCGGCTTTATTTTCAGATTCTGTCGGCTCAATCATGAACGTCCCCGCAACTGGGAAGCTCACGGTCGGCGCATGGAAGCCATGGTCGATCAAACGCTTAGCAATATCATCGACCGTTACACCACACGCATCCTTCAACGGACGCAGATCAATGATGCATTCATGGGCCGTGAAGCCATTTTTACCACGGTACAGAACCGGATAATGATCAGCCAAACGCGCGGTAATGTAGTTTGCATTCAGAATAGCAATTTCCGTTGCATGGCGCAGACCAGCATCGCCCATCATCATGATATAGGCCGTGGAAATGGGCAGAATGGACGCTGAACCATAAGGCGCAGCCGATACCGCTACATCACATACACCCGGCAGATACGGTGCCAAATGCGCGCCAACGCCGATTGGCCCCATACCCGGACCACCGCCGCCATGCGGGATGCAGAATGTTTTATGCAGGTTAAAGTGTGAGACATCTGCTCCGTACTTACCCGGACGCGCCAGCCCAACTTGTGCATTCAGGTTTGCACCGTCCAGATAGACCTGCCCGCCGGCGTCATGCACCAGCGCACAAATCTCAACAACGCGCTCTTCAAACACGCCATGGGTGGACGGGTATGTGATCATGATCGCGGCAACACGGCCATCATGCTGTGCGAGCTTCACCTTAAGGTCATCAACATCGACGTTGCCATCGGTATCACACGCCACAACAACCACGCGCATACCCACCATCTGCGCGGATGCTGGGTTCGTGCCGTGCGCGGATGCTGGGATCAAGCACACATCACGCGCGTCATCACCACGTGCACGGTGATAACCACGGATTGCCAGAAGGCCCGCATACTCACCCTGTGCGCCGGAATTCGGCTGCAAAGACACCGCGTCATAGCCCGAAATTTTGCACAGAGCATCTTCCAGATATGCGAACAGCTCCGCATAGCCTTCACGCTGATCTGCGGGGGCAAAGGGGTGAATACGTGCGAATTCAGGCCAGGTGATGGGGATCATCTCGCTAGTCGCGTTCAGCTTCATCGTGCAGGAGCCGAGCGGGATCATCGTCCGGTCCAGCGCGAGGTCCTTATCGGACAATGCGCGCATATAACGCAGCAAATCTGTCTCAGAACGATGTGCGTGGAACACCGGATGCGTCAGCAACGCCGCGCTGCGCTGCAAGGATGCCGGCAGAACCTCCGTTAACGACAGACCTGTTTCCAAAGCGGCCAAACGCGCTTCATCTGGGCAGAAGCAGCGCCACAATGCACGGATGCTGTCCGCTTCTGTGGTCTCATCACAGGAAATGCCCAAACGGCCATTGCCTGCATCACGCAGGTTAATGCCAGCAGCACGTGCACGCTCCAGCACCAACGCAGCCGATGCACCGGCATCGACCGTAATCGTATCAAAGAAGACGTCCGTCTCAACCTTAACGGCCAGCGCCTTCAGGCCCGCAGCAAGGATGGACGCCATACGGTGTGTGCGCTGTGCAATGGCGCGCAAACCTTCTGGCCCATGATAGACCGCATACATGGAAGCAATAACGGCCAACAGAACCTGCGCTGTGCAGATATTGGACGTCGCTTTTTCACGGCGGATATGCTGCTCACGCGTTTGCAGCGCCAAACGATAGGCTGGGTTACCCGCGCTATCCTTGGACACACCAACCAAACGCCCCGGCAAATGGCGCTTATACGCATCACGCGTGGCCATAAAGCCAGCATGTGGGCCACCCGCGCCCATTGGCACGCCAAAGCGCTGCATGGAGCCAACCGCAATATCAGCACCCAATGCGCCCGGGCTTTCCAGCATTACCAGTGCTAGCGGGTCACTCGTAACCGCCGCAATCGCGCCCTTCGCGTGCAGTGCATCAATCAGCGCGCGCGGGTCACGCACTGCACCGGACGATGCCGGGTAAGAGAACAGCGCACCGAACACATCTTGGCCTTCAAGATCCGTCCATGGGTTACCAACGACAATTTCCCAGCCCAAAGGCTCAGCGCGCGTTTGTAGAACAGCCAGCGTTTGCGGGTGCGTGTCTGCGTCCACAAAGAACCGGTCGGACTTCGCCTTACACACACGGCGCGCCAGTGCCATGGCTTCCGCACAGGCGGTCGCTTCATCCAGCAAGGATGCATTGGCAATATCTAGGCCGCTCAAATCCGCAACCAGCGTTTGGAAGTTCAAAAGCGCTTCCAAACGGCCTTGGCTGATTTCTGGCTGATACGGCGTATAGGCCGTGTACCATGCTGGGTTTTCTAGAATGTTGCGCTGAATGACAGCGGGCAGCACCGTATCATAATAGCCTTGCCCGATCATGGATGTCAGAACCTGATTACGCTCTGCCATACCACGCAGACGTGCCAACGCTTGGCCTTCCGTCAGCGCCGCACCCACCCCGTGATCTCCACGATCAAGGATAGCTTCCGGCACAGTGCGATCAATCAGGTTATCAAGGCTGCTCGCCCCAACCACCTGCAACATCGCATCAATTTCAGAGGAGCGCGGGCCAATATGGCGGGCACTGAAGGATTCCGTCGGCTGAGGCCAAAGCGTTGTCACGATGGGGATACTCTTTGCATCATCACAGGGCAGCCCGAGTGAGGGCTACGATAGGTCAATCATTATCGTTCGACGGTGCTGCGAGTGTTTTTCTGTGGTGTTTCCCCTGAAAAAGAGGGGACTGTTTTGGAGGTAGGACGTTCTTTTTTGCAAAAAAGAACCAAAAAACTCTTGTTAATTAAGTGGTCTAGCCTTGCTGCGAAGACCATACCTTCACTTTCAAAAGTCTTTTTGCTTCTTTTTCTTCCAGAAAAAGACGAATCCCACCCCATAAAACGACACAGAAAAATCTCTAAAACCCGTCGATCATCACATCACGCGAGGATTACAGCGCGTCGTACTGCTCACGCGTCAGAAGGCTCGTGACCTCTTCTGGGTTTGATACCGTCATACGGAAAATCCAACCCTCACCTTCTGGCTCGGAACCAACCAGCGTCGGCTCGTCAGACAAACGATCATTGAAACCAGACACTGTACCCGCAACAGGTGCATAAATGTCAGACGCTGCCTTTACAGATTCCACAACCGCTGCTGCGTCACCCGCTGCAACTTCTGTGCCTTCATCCTTCGCTTCAACAAAGACCAGCTCACCCAGCTCTTCAGAAGCATGTGCGGTAATACCGACGGTTGCTTCTGTGCCTTCAAGGCGGATCCACTCATGCGATTTCGTGTAGTAAGTCGTCATAACCGCTTTCCTCTCCCAAAACTCTCTTGGAGATCAAAGATCAACGCTTGAAACCAGGCGCCACAAACGGCGTCGCCCGGACATGAACGGGAACAAATTTCCCGCGCAATTCTGCAAAAAGGGCCGTATCCACAGCAGCATAAGCTGTTTCAACATAACCCATAGCCACCGGGGCCTGCACCGTAGGGCCGAAGGCACCAGACGTCACCACACCCACGTGCTTCGTGCCTTGCGCATCCGCAAACAGCTTCGCCCCGCCGCGTACTGGCGCACGACCTTCGGCCATTAAGCCAACACGCTGACGGGACACACCTTCACGCGCTTGGCGCAGCACATGCTCCGCACCCGGATACCCACCTTCGCGCTCACCGCCTTCACGGCGGGTTTTCTGAATCGCCCAACCAAGGGAGGCTTCAATTGGCGTTGTGGTGGTATCAATATCGTTGCCGTAGAGGCATAGGCCAGCTTCGAGGCGCAGGGAATCACGTGCACCCAGACCAATCGGCATCACATCGGGCTGTGCTAGGAGCAGGCGCGCCAAGCGCTCACCATCTTCTGCGGCACAACCAATTTCATAACCATCTTCACCCGTGTACCCAGAGCGGGACAGAGTAACCGGAATGCCGTCAATCTGCGTTTCGATCATGTCCATAAAGCGCATCGATGCAGCAGCCGGGCAAAGTGGTGCCAATGCAGCTTCAGCCGCCGGGCCCTGCAGCGCAACTAACGCACGATCAAACTGGCGCGTCACAACGCAACGATCGGACAATGCAGCCTCAATCCGGTCAGCATCTGCCTCTTTGCATGATGCATTCACGACGACCAGCAGTTCATGGCCCAAATTGGCCACCATCAGATCGTCAAGGATGCCGCCTTCATCATTGGTCAACAGACCATAACGCTGGCGGTTCGCACCCAAACCTGCGTAATTGGCCGGGACCAAACTTTCCAAAGCCAATGCCGCGTCACGAACGTCACCAGACTTCGCAGCAATACGGATCTGCCCCATATGGGACACATCAAACAGGCCGGCCTTTGTGCGCGTGTGCAGATGCTCGGCCATCAAACCCGCAGGGTACTGAAGCGGCATGGCATAACCAGCAAACGGCACCATACGGGCACCTAATTCACCATGAAGCGCAAAAAGAGGAGTCTGCTGAAGAGTGTCGCTCATAGGTCGATCCGGCTCACTTAGACAAATAGCGCAGACACGTCTCCACACACGGAAAAGTGCCGCCCCTTCTGTCCTTTGGCCTGAGATCGCTATCCCGTCGGCGGGCGCAAGATACGCCACTCTCCAGAAAAATGATGATCAACCGGTCCTTTGGCCTGAGAGTTTCCGGGGCGGTTGCTCCTTCGGCGCCAGCCTTGCGGCCAGTCTCTCCCGTGCTGATCTCCCCCTCTTTGCCAGAGACAGACCTGCCATGCAATCGTCACAAAGCAGCTACGCGCACTCTGTCCTATCTTGTTACGAAAGGAGCACACTCATGACCTCAAAACTCACTATTATTGCCGAGTTTCATGTCCCCGGCATTCATTTAGAAGCGTTTCTTGCGGTTTGTGCGGAGGATAGCCGCCAATCTGTTGCTCTCGAATCCGGCTGTCATGGTTTCGAGGTTCTCTCTTCTCCGGAAGATCCAAATCTCGTAGTATTAGTCGAAACCTATACAGACCGCGCAGCCTTCGAGGCTCATCTCAAAACGCCACATTTTGCAGTCTTTGCTCAAGCCGTGAAAGACTATGGCGTAAAAGAAAATACTGTACGGTTTTTTAATCGTACCACACCTTAAAGCAGTGCAGGCGGCTAGAATGCCTGCACCTCCCCACCCTTTTTAACACTGATAGGCTAATCTTACGCAATACGGTCACATTATAACCTATTTCGATCTTAAAGATCCGAAATAAGACCGTGATACGTCCACCACGGGGCGATCTGCAGCTTGATTGATCGTGTCATTCTCACATGGGATGCGGCTAGGCGCGCATGGCATTGAGCTTGAGGGCGAAGCTGGTGGCGTTATTGCACGCAGCACAAACCCAAAAATCCGCATGTGATCCCAAGGATTGTGCGGTTAATGTCAGAGAAAGTTTGATAAAG
>NZ_BCZB01000038.1 GCF_001598495.1 Neokomagataea thailandica NBRC 106555 | reverse complement strand
ACAAAAACTCAAAGAGCATCCTGAATTGGCGCATAATGCACAGTTCATGACGCAAGTCGGCTGGCTGGTACAGGACTGGAAAGAGCATAGCGGCACACAGATGCAGCCATGGTTACCGCCGACGCTTTCTGCGCAGTTGCAAGACCATGCCATCCAATGCCCGGGTCTCGTACAAGAAGATCTGAAAGATCTTCTTGTACAGAGCTCAACCTTATCCGATCGATCATTGGTCAATGATATTCGAGCACAGGCTCTCGCCTTATCAACCCTCCCTCCCGAAGCTCAGGAGGCTCGCCAATATATCAAAGCCGCAGCACGGCTCGAACTCCGTGCTGAAGCGTCTGCGTCGCCCACAAAATTTGTAGAGGCCCTAACCGCTACAGAAACTGAGGCCACGTCGGCAGAACAGGTGGCCGATACTCCCCGTGTCGCGCCGGTCGCCCCCCCCGACGCGACATTAGACACAGAGCCGCATGGTACCGAGGAGCGTAGTGCTGCGGCGGTTGAGCAGCCGTCTGCGCAGCCTGATGACAACGTTGCACGCGCTGTATCTCCAGAAGAGGCTCAACAGGACGTGTCAGCGCCGCAGCCTGAAGCAACGCAAGACGAACATGGTGCACCACAAGAACCGGCGAGTGCACCACAAAGCTCTGACACAGCTCCAGCCACGAATGTAGCTCCTGATGCGCCCTCCGCTGTGCGCGAGGACTTGGTCGCACCTGCACAGCAGGGCGCACCGGAGCACGTTGCGGAGGCTCCTGTTGAAGAGGCAAGTGTCGTACCTCAACAGCCGACTGCTCAGCGCCATCAGGAGACTGAGGGGGCCCATGATTTTGGTGAGGGCCAAACTGGTTATCAAAGGCCAAATAGTGGGCAAACACCGGCCAAAACCTTAACGAAGGAAGGTCCAAGCTTGCAAGAAGAGCCCTCCCAACACCAAGGGGAAACGCAACCTTCTCCTGGTGTTATACGTCCCACTATTAGTGACCATGCTATGAGTATGTTTAATAAACTTTCCGAAAAGAAAGAGCCGATGGCTCCTGATATTCGCCGGGTCCAGGCATTAAGTAAAATTGTATCAGACACGCTCCATACGATTGGAGAAGACCGCGCTGAATTTGAGTCCGTTGGACGTGAATTCTTTGAACAATTCAACAAAACGCTCCAGACAACAGGTGCGTCACGCGAAGATGTCATCAAAGGCATGACGACTGATGGCCCCTACAAAGATTTGCGTCACAAATTTGATGAAACCTATCAATCGAACCCGAGTTTTCGGAAACTGCACGACCGTCTGAAGGAAAATATGTCGCGTGCGACGCGGCAATACAGCACCTTAATCAGCGAGGTCAAAGGTCGCGGCATGTCGACAAAAGAGCATCTGGCAGAACCGCAGCGTAAATTGCATGACATGGGAAAATCGCTTGATGGCATGCCGTCTCGTGATTCCGGAAGAAGTCTTTTGCAAGCCGCTGGTGAGATGGCGGAAAAGCTTGTCAAAAAAATCATGCAGGTCTTTTTTGACCGAGATCAGAAGATCAAGCGTGAGCAAAGCGTCTCTACGTCACACGCACCGGCTCCCTAAACAATGTGCCATCCTGTGCGACGTCATTATTTAAACCTGTTCGTTATTTTGTTGAGCATCGTTCTCGTGTCTCCGGCCTATGCCGGGGACACAAATCTTGCGGTGTCCTGGTCGAATCTTGACCCAGGTGATGACTGGAGTTGGACTGTTTTACAGCGGATTTTTCCAATTTCTGGAGGAGAAACCGTTACCGGCACGATGCTGAAATGGATCAGTGTTTATGTGTTGATGTTGGCCGGTTTATGGATCAGCTACGCGTCCTATTTGCAAATTCATAAAACGGCAGAAAACGGGAAAATTTTTTCGGCGAAGTTTAACGGGTGGGTACCTATCCGTTTAATCTTTGCCCTGATTTTAATGCTGCCCGTGTATAATGGGTTTTCCTGTGGCCAACAGCTTGTTCTGACAACAGCCAAGCTCAGTATTGGCATGGCCCGAAATTTGTCATCAGTGGTCATGAAAAGTGTTGGGCCATCCGCGCTCCCCATCAGTGAACCGACCATTCCGGGGACACAGCGCGTCGTGACTCAAATTGTAGTCAACGAATACTGCCGTGCCTTGCTTAACGCGGCGTCGCATAACCCCGCTCTCGTGCCCGTCCCCACTCTTCACACAGTGCCAAACACAATCACTTTGCCATATACTCTGGCTGTTGGGCAGCAAGGACCTTATCCAGTATGCGGGGTCATTACGCAAAAACGCCTTACCGCGACAATGACGCTGCAACAAGGAACAAACGATAGCAGTGTCAAGCAAAATTGGGCGAGTATTTCAAAAGATCAGTCGGACGCTTTGCTTGCTGTTGTTGCAGATATTCGTAAAGAGGTTGAACCTATTGCCCAAAAAAATTGGAACAATAAATCAAGCAATGATCTTTTGTCTTTAGACTCCGTCATTACTAGTGAAACAAATACTTACACCGTAGCCATGACGAATGCGGCCAGCAAGGCCGTCGCAATGGTTCGTTCTCATAAAACGATCAATTTACAGGGCTTCAATGCACTCGGATGGACAGGGTTAGGCGCCTATTATCTCGAAATTGCACGTCTTAATAGTGAAGTCTTTTCCATTGCTGAGAATTTTCCCGATGTGTCAGGACCTAGCTGGACGTCACTAGGCGATTTAGCCGGCGATGTAGCCCCCTATCGTCATGCTCTCGATGCCTATGCTGAGCAAAGTCTTACTCGTGTCAGTACGACAGATAGCGCTTATGCACCAAACGGGCCGAATGCGGTTTATTCAGATGGTAATTTATCGTCCAGTGGGGTGGCTAAAACCTTGCGTAAGGTTGGACTGAGCGAGCATTTACTCACTGCTATTTTAAACCATATCGTAGCGCCGGGATCGGGACAGGATTGGGCTGACCCATTGGGTGGTTTGATTGGATTAGGACATTTCTTAATCCATACGGCCTTGCTTAGCGGTGTTTTGGCGATTGCCTTAAGTTCTAAAACTCTTGCCCTTGCCAATGCAGCCGGTGGGATTTTGACTTTTGATCCTGCTGAGATCGTGTCCGCCATTGTACAATTATTGGCCTCAACGATTATCAAATCCCTGCTAACGCCCATCTTATTGGCCCTTTCCATGATCCTTATTCCGGGGATCTTTCTCGCTTATGTTATACCCATGGCCCCGTACGTGTATTGGGTCGCAGGTGTCGCGGGATGGTTCATCATCGTGGTCGAGGCCGTTGTGGTTGTACCTGTTTGGGCCCTTGCGCATATGATTTTTGAGGGCGATGGCCTGCATGGTAAAGCCCTGCGTGGTTATGAGCTCCTCTTTACCATTTTCTTTCGCCCTGTCATGATGATTGCGGGTCTTATTCTGAGCTATACGGTCTTTAGTGCGATTTCCTGGTTTCTGATGAAATCCTTTAGTATTGCGGCTGGGTTCGTGTTTGCTCGGGGCGATCTTCTGGACAATCTGATCGGCATTATGGTCATGTTGGTCATGTTTGTCGGACTGGAAACAGCCGCTGCCATGTTGTCTTTTCGTTTGATTAATACTTTGCCGCATCATCTTCCTGCTATGCTCGGCATGTCGTCCATTGGGCGTGTTGATGCGGATGCCATGGCTCATGATACGGTCGGAAGAGGGGCGGGACACTCGACAGAGAATATTGCGCAAATTGCTCAATCAGGCATGCCGTCACCAGAAAATAACAGTAATAAATCAGGAAATAAGCCTACCAAGCCGGAAAAGAACGGTATAGACTCAACAACGAAGGCAACCATGCGTGTTGCAAAGCCAAAATAAGGAGAAGGATGAAGCAATAATGTCAAACGGATATTTTTTATCCCAAATACAGCTTGGGATTGACCGTCTTAATCGGAATATTTCCAATCAAAATTCTTCCGGGATATCGCAGGCCGATTACGTCAAGGTCCTGAACGAGAATCATCGTCTCCAGGATAAACTCCAAGTAAGTCAGTCGGATATAGAACGGATCATGCGAAATCGTGACGATTACGAAGCTTGGGGGAATGAAAGAGCTGCTGAACTCGCTCAGGAACGAGCAGAATATAAACGCCTTTATGAAGGGTATGGTCGCCTGCAAAAAGAAAGAGATGACTGTTATACATGGGGTAAGGGGTTAAAGAGTAAACTTCAGGACGCTCAGGCTCGAATTGCTGAACTGGAACGTCAATTGGCTCAACGCTCATGAAACTACCTCTGTCTGTGGTGTTGGGCCTGTTCTGTGCGGGTTGCGCTCAAGGCAATCTTGACCCTGTCGTCGCGCATAAAGCCCCCCCCGCTCCTCCGGTCAAAGCCCCGTTTTACGATCCGACTATGGCCTATGGGTCAGCCCCGGCACGCTGGCAGCCCATCTCGGGCAGCGCGCAAGGGCTCGTCGTGCCTGTGGCCGACCCAGCCAATCAGAGCAAGCGCCCGGATTACGAACATGCCCCTTGGAATACACAGGCCCAATCCGCCCTTGCGGGGACGTTTTAATTAACGCGGCCATATCTCCGGCCCCGAGGTAATGAAGTCCCCAAAACTGCCCCGTTGTTGGCGTCGCAAGGTCCAATTTTCAAACGCCGCGCTCAACGCTTGCGCTGCGCCTATTAGGATAAGTGCGCCATAGATTAGGCAGTTTGCCACATCTCGATGCTGTGCCAACATGGCTTCATAGAAACACAGAACACTGAGCAGGACGACCCAAGCACCATAAAATCGAGCCTTAAGGCGAGAGCGGCGCAATAATACATTGTGGCGTGGGTTCTCAGTGAATGATTGGTCTAAATGCTGAGATATATTGCGTGCAAAATTATAGCCTGTTCGAGAAAGACGACCCGAATCTTTTAATGATAGCGTAAAGGGGCGCACTACCCATTTGGCAGAAGACCATATTTTTTTAAGGCGCTGTCCCATTAAAACTGTCCCGTCAGTTGCATGATGTCATCCGGCAGGCCCGCAGAGAGCTTTACGCCGGATTTATCCTCCCACACAAAGGTCGGAGTGCCCTTAAGCCCAACATCATGAGCTGCCGCCATATTCATCACAAGTTCAGACGCGGCTTCCGGAGAGGCATCATTCAGATCAGGACTATGCCCAAGATCACGGATTTTTTGCCATTGGCTCGCCATTATCTGTTGATGATTTAATAAGCTGCGTGCTGCAGGACTGCTCGCCCCATTATTCTCATGGTCGTTAATCGCGATAGGAATGACCGCCAGGCTTATTCGCTTGGCGTCAATCATGGGCTTTAACGTGTCAAAGGCTGAGGTTGAGAAGGGGCACAGGGGATCAATGATCATATAAACGCGCTTCGCTTTCGGGTCGCCAATGATTCCATAATGACTGCTCGCGAGGCGCGCATAATAATCACGAGTATTTGTTGCTGCTTTGTGTTCGTCCAAATGAATAGTTGGAACAACGCCCGCAATAGTTTCGGTTTGCGTGCGCGTGATATTGTGTCCCTGGCTATCCCACATCACCCCGCCAATTTCAGCCAATTGGTCCGGGGTTATATAGAACATTTGAAACTGTTCGCCCTGGACCGCGAAAACACTTTGCAGCCCATGGACACGACCACGATCGAAGAGTTGCGCGCCATGACTGGCCAGGCGCTGTAAGACAGGGCTGGCCTCTATTTCCGACTGTGTAAACGCCCGACCAGCTGATTGCAGGCTGGAATGGGGGGTCACTTGCTCTTCAAAATTTTGACCCACATGGGGGGCGGCCTGACATTGCGTCGCAGCGCAGGCTGTTGCGGGCACAACACTGCACACGACAGCCATAATGGTGGTCCGGATCGTCATTCTTATGTCCTCACTCAATAGGATTCATCGTCGCCTGCGTCTGTGTGAGTGCAAAACGAAAAAAAACATTTTGCACTCACACACACCGAAACGAGACTGAAACTCTGATCTGAATTGGAGTATCGCTATGATCCGCACGACCAACGTTCTTCCACTTGTCGCGGCCTTGTGTGGCTTTGTCGGCATGGCTCATGCCGCGCCACATGCCTCACCGCAGGATTTGGAACGTCTCTCGCAACAAAACCAGGCTGACGCTCCCGTATCGTTGGGCGCGCCCGTCACCCCCGTTGGTGCTCAGACCCACGCGACGCGCCCTGTGCCGGACGGACTGGTGTGCAAAAGCCCGCGTCAGGACTTCTTGCCGGTTTATGCGCAGCCCGATGCCTATAGTCCTAAAATTGGCGCGATGGTGTCTCCGGTCGCGGTTACAACCGAAACAAACGGCCGCTGGACGAAGATTCTCCGTGTCGGGCAGAACTTTGGGTGGGTTCACACCCGTGATCTTCATGACTTTATGCCCGCCACGCCAACCGCCCCCCCGCATTGTCACGTTGCGGGGGAAGCCCCGAATGGCAAAGTCGTTTTTGCGTATTCACGGTAATGCCATCCATGCTGCAACAGGTCATGCGGTGGAGTGCCGCATGCCTGGGTTTGTTCTGCGCGGGAGCGCCTTTACCGATCCGAGCAGTGCCTCCTCAAGTCATCCCCACAACACCGGAATCCGGTGCGCCGGTTTTTGCACTTGCGGGAAGCAATGCCAGCGCAAGTCAAAAGGGTGATTCTTCGTCTACGCCGTATCGTGGGAATTGGGGCGGCGGCAGTGCGACGGCGACGCTTCAAGCGCAGTCTTATGGGGCGAGCGCCATCGCTGCGGCGCAAGCAGCCGGGGTTAACCCCGACACTTTGGCCGCGTTTGCGCAGATTGAGAGCCATTTTAGTAATGTGGGTAACACCACCTCCAGTGCGGAAGGTGTATGGCAAATTACCAATGGCACATGGTCCCAATATGCCTCTCAACTCGGCTTGAGTGATGGTGATCGTAATGATCCAACGGCGCAAGCCAAGGTCGCCAGTGCGATTATCAGCGATTATGCATCCTCTGTGAGTCGGGCCACCGGAAGCGCACCGAGTTCCGCCGAAGTCTATGGGGCGTATATGTTTGGCCCTTCTGCGGGGAGTAAACTGGCAACAGCCGATGACCAGACACAGCCTTTGAGCAATTTCGTGTCGGCGCAGGCTTTAGCTGCCAATCATATGAGCACTTGGACGGTCGGACAGTATTACGCGACGGTGTCGGCGCGGATGGGGTCTGGCGCTAAGGCAACCGCAACAGGAAGTTCTTAAGGATTTCTTCATGTTTTACCGAAGAGGTCATGAATACGGTTCAGTTTTTTGGGCTGTTTCAGAATGTTACCTGAGTTTTGCGGTTGCCGTGCTTCCTGGAACAAGGCAAGCTGTCCTATCCGTCCGAAATGGACATCATCTTGTGTGTAAAGGAGTCCCGCACCATGCAACACCGCAGATAAAAGAAAACCCCAGCTCTCCCGATTTGGCGATCGGTAAAGCCAGGGTCATCCAGATGATTAGAAGGTGAACGTTGAGTAACCTCACCTTACACACCTATTCGGTCGAAACGCAAGTGTTTTTGCGCAGGGTGTCGTATTGTCTGATGACAGGCCGAGAGATGGATCCGACTTTCCCATTCTCTGACCAAAAGTGTGTCATCCATGATGTCTTCTGTTTCGACGGTGCCGTCGGTGCAACGTGCACCGGGTCGCCGTACCATCACGCCAGCCATGCGGCGTGCCCGTGAGGAATTGACTCTCACCCCGCCGAGCTTCCCCAGCCGGGCGGATCTGCTGAGCCTGATAAATAAGGGCGTTCGCATTCTAGGGTTGAGCCGTGGTGCGGCCCAGTTATTGGGCGCCATGATTCGTCAGACGCCTAATAAAGATTGGGACGCTGATGGACGGCCCTTTATTTTTGCCCGTAATGCCACCATGCTGCGCTGGATTGGTGGGCATGAAAGCACCCTCAGACGCTATATCCGTGAGATCGCCGAGGGCGGCTATCTCGTGCCCATTGATGGCCGTAATGGACATCGTGGTTGTCGCTATGAGGATGGTACGGAGCGCGTGGGCTTTGATCTGTCCTCGCTACGCTACCGTTACCCTGAAATGACCGAGCGGCTTCATGCCATCAAAGCCTATGAGCGCGCCTGCCAAGCACTGCGCGATGAGATAGCTCAACTGTTCAACGAACTGTGCTATGGCGCTGTTGCTTTACCTGAGACACTGGTTATGTCCCTACGCAGCCTGATGCGTAAGCGCCGTGAGGTCCAGAATAAAGAGCATTTGGAGCATCTCAAAACCATGATGCAGGACATCCATGCGCACTACCTCACAAACGGCCAAAAACCGCCTGTGGATAACGCTTTTTCAGACACCTCATGCCCTTCAGAATTGCACGGCATGACCGCCAAAAATGACACCCCTTATACGACTACAAAAAAAGATAAAAATTCTTACGAAGTAGGGCCAGTAGCGCTCAATGAGCGCAATTGCATTGACCATGCAGCGTGTGAGACGTCTGTCTCCTCCCGTCAAACAGCACAGAATGAGGAAACTGTGTCGAGCCTCACAGATGTGTTGGGGGGATTTCGTGGGACATCCCAATTTTTCTTGGATGTCTGCCCGACATTACGCGATCTCTGCACAACATCTCGGCCCAAACTGGCGGATTTGGTGCAGGCGGCTGAACATTTAACCCAACATCTCGGGATTTCCTTGCACAGCTGGCAACAAGGCTGTGTGATTCTTGGTCGCGAAAAGACCGCGATTGCTGTGATCGTTATGGCCGCGCGCATCAGTCGTGGTGCGGATATTCGCAATCGGGAAGCCTATTTGCGCGCAATGATTGAGCGCGGCCGTCTAGGGATGCTGCGTTTGGATCGGAGTTTGTTTGGATTGCGGGGGGACCCCGATCATGCCGTCACACCGGCCAGCACCATTCGGGCGAAATTCCGGGCTATTTTGGCGGAACATACCGCAGCGTGTGCATGACCGAGACGGCAGCTTTACCGCTCTGTGTCCCGTTGAAACGTCGCGCCGAGGCCCGTCAAGCTGGAGCTGTGTGGGACGCCCGTAGCCAACGTCTGCTCTGGCCCCATCCACGCTCTTCCTTGGCTGAAACATCACCACTCGTGCGGTGGTTACCGCGTCGGTATCGATTGAAAATTGGCGAGGTGGCTTTACGACCGTGGATGGTCCCCCAGCCGCTCTGGGGATGGAATTTACGCGCCCTGCTGGCGAAGCCTGATTGGGATGTCATTCGGCGTGCCGCCTATGCGCGTTCGGGATATTGTTGTCATGTTTGCGGCGAACAAGGTCCAAATCATCCCGTCGAAGCCGATGAAGGATGGTCTTATGACGACCAAACCCGGTGTCAGCGTTTGGCTGGTGTCGTTGCGCTCTGTCCTTCGTGCCATGCGGTGCGTCATTGGGGGCGAACAGAGGTGATGGGACGGCGTACCGAGGCGTTACGCTGGTTGTGTCACATCAACCAATGGTCGGTAGCACAAGCGGAAGACTGTGTCGCACAGGCGATAACGCAATGGCGTCAGCGTAGCCGTCAATCTTGGCGCTGTGATGTGTCTTGGGTTGCTCAGCATTACGGCTATACGCTTGTCCCTGATGGGGTCGAAAAGGCGCGGGATATTCAGCGGGGTTTTGAGGAGAAAGCACGGATGGGCTGAGAAAACGGTGTGAGGATTGTTCTCGAAAAAAGAACGTGCATGGGGTCAATGTTCTCGTTATGTTCTGCTTTATGAGGAGAACACTATGACAGCGTATAAGGGCGATCGAACAACGGGTTTCGCGTCCCCGGCCGCCGAGGCGTGTGACGGACCCGTGGATTTAAGTGCCGTGTTGGATCTTGCACGACCACAACGTTACCTGATGCGGGTCACGGGCCAGAGTTTGGAGAGCCGTGGAGTCCGAGACGGCGATATTGTCATTGTGGATACAGCCCTGCCTTTGCAAGCGGGACGTTTGGTGATTGCGTGTTTGAACGAGACGCTGACACTGGCGACATTGACGCGCGATCAAAAGGGTTGGTGGCTGCAAGCCGCAACGCCCGGTGTTCCTCCGCGTCAGCTCTCCTCACAAGAGGAGATCATGCTGTGGGGGATTGTTGATGGCTTAGTGCGTCTTGACCCGTAATGACAAAACTCTTTGCTTTAATTGATGGGAATGCGTTTTATTGTTCCTGTGAACGCGCCTTTGATCCCCGTTTGCACAACAAACCTGTTGTGGTGTTATCGGGGAATGATGGTTGTGCGATAGCACGGACGAACGAGGCAAAGGCCTGTGGTGTTGCTATGGGAGAGCCGTGGCATCTCGCTCGCAAACGTCCCGAATGCCGTGATGTCATCTGGCGATCATCCAATTTTGCGCTTTACGCCGATATGTCACGCAGAGTGTCTCAGATCCTCCAAGAGCGTGTGCCCGCCGTTGAGCCCTATTCGATTGATGAATTCTTTTTAGACCTGACGGGTATCGCTGATGTGCCATCAGTGTGTGCGGCTTTGCGTGAGGATGTCTGGCGTTTGGCGCGCATTCCCACCTGTGTCGGTTGGGGACCAACGAAGACTTTGGCCAAATTGGCAAACCATATTGCGAAAACACATCCAGAGTTCGCGGGGCTGTGTGATCTGTCGGATCCAGCGCAGCGTATGACGTGGTTTGCGCGTTTGCCGGTTGAGTCCGTTTGGGGCATTGGGCGGAAACAGGCAGAGCGGTTGCAAGGGGAAGGCGTGCACACCATCGCGGATCTCATGGCCCTTGAGACGGGGAAGATCCGCAAACGTCTCTCGGTGACAGGGGTGCGTTTGGTGGCCGAGCTGAACGGTGTGTCCAATTTGGACCTTCAGGAATGTGCGGCACCACGTCATGCCATGACAGCATCGCGCAGTTTCGGTCAAAGCATCCATGACCGAGAGTCCCTGCAGGCAGCGGTGGCCAGTTTTGTCAGTCGTCTGGGCGAGAGTTTGCGTGCGGAAGGGCGTGTTGCGGCGCATATGATGGTTTTTATCCGGACGAGCCCGTTCAAACAGGGACCGCGCTATGCGAACCAAGCGACGATGACGATGACACCGACATCGGATACGCGTGATCTCATCCGCCAGGCATGGCGATTGGTGCACAATATATGGCGTGATGGCTACGCGTATGACAAAGCGGGGGTTATCCTTTCCGATATACGATCTTCTGGTGTTCAAGGGGATTTATGGGGGGATACGGTGTTATCGCCGCGGTCAGAGGCACTTATGGCGGCAATGGATCAGATGAATGCGCGTTATGGGCGCAAAGCTGTCTATCTTCTTGCGACCGGTATAGACGAACCTTGGCGCGGACGTTCGGCTTTGCGATCCCCCAGTTATACGACAGTCTTGCGCGACATTCCGTTGGTCAGAAGCGGGTAAACCGTATAGGGAAAAGGTTATATCTTTTAAAAAGATGAATCAGTTAAATAACTTATGAATGGTTAATTTGTATATTTTATATATATAAAGGAATTGTTATTGCCTAAATAAATAATATTTTGTTTTTATCTATGTGAAGAGGGGTTACGTCATGATCAGTGCATCGAGATCATGGCGGGACATTCACACGAATGGGCAAGTTCTCGTTCTTAAGACGGAGTATCATGAGTGACGCAGAAGGCTTTGGACACAGCGCATGCCGCATTAATGACCCTTGTGGCGGTGGAACCTGACCCAAAGAGCATTGTGACGACCGAAGCCTATCACACGGTGATGGAGACGCACGCCGCCGCCGTGGAGCAGGCTATGCGGATTTTACGGAATTTTGCCCAACAGCAAGCCCCGAAAACACGCACGCAGCTTCAGAAGATGTGGGATCAGCTCACACAAGATCCGCGTTATAACACCCCGCCTTATGCCCGCAGTACGGTCATGAGTAGTCTGAATACGGCCTGGCGTGGGGTGCATGGGTGGGTGTCCTAACGCTCTGTCCTAGCCTGTGGATGTATGGACAGTCGCTGGCGCGAACAGGGTGTTTCGGAACGAAACACCCTTCTGCCCACAGATCAACAGGCTCAACCGCAACCGCTGTTTTTCTTTTTTAATATTCTGATTGTCTTGAAAGACGTCTAAGATTCTCACAGTAAAACCTCTGCTGAGGCTTTAATCGAGGACGGTAGGACGATGAAGATTTCAGAATTAGTCGAGCAGATTGCGCACACCACGAAGACGAGTAAGGCTGAGACCCGAGCCATGTTGGATGCTTTAGTCAGCACGATTACCGTCGCGGCGAAAAGTGGCGAAGAGGTCAATCTTCCGGAGCTGGGGAAGTTCAAAGTGAAAGACACGCCAGAGCGTGAAGGGCGTAAGCCATCAACCGGGGAGACAATCACGATTGCAGCATCTCGGAAGCTGACCTTTACGCCGGCCAAAGCCTTGAAAGAGGCTCTGAAAGCTTCGGTGTAAGTGCTCTTTGACCCTGTCGGCTGTTGAGAGCAGCAGCCGCACTATGCCCCAAGCCAAAACGATGCGGCAGCAATTGTCTTTGTTTCCAGAAACGATGCGTTTGCAGCGCATCGTGCCGGAGAAGAATTGTTGGCGTTTTTATCGTCTCCATCTTGAGACGGATTTGTTTGGGAGCACGGTTTTGGTGCGCTCATGGGGACGGATCGGGACCGCAGGGCAAGAACGGCGCGAACCGTGTCAGGATGCTGCGTTGGCGCAGAAAGCGCTCATGCGGTGGGCGCGGAGTAAAATGCGCCGAGGCTATGCAGAGGAAACGTGAACGATGTAAATGCCTAATGCCCTGTCTGTTTTGCGTCATGTACTCTTGGAGTGTGATGAAAAGTATGAGGAACTGATTAGTCGATAATGCTCGATTGATCTCGTAAATCTCTTGACATGAGTAATGATTTTTCATTACTTTATTCTTGGTTTAGGAGGTCATAATGACGACGCTACTGAAAGACGAGAGTACCCTTACCTCAAAAGGGCAAGCCACAATTCCTAAAGCTGTTCGGCAAGCCCTTGGTGTTGATTATGGGGGGCGCATCGCTTTTATCGTGGATGACAACCGTCGCGTCACGATCGAGAAAGTGGCTGAAGAGGCGCATGACCCCGTTATTGAAGCCTTTCTGTCCTTCCTTGCACAAGACATGACGAACAACCCAGACACCTCTCTCCTTCCAATGCCGGGTGCGTTGCGTGAACGCATGGGCGCACTTGTTGGCGGGATAGATGATGATCTCGAAAGTGCCATTGATGGTCCTGTGGCGCTTTGATCATGTCCGTCGTGAACGGTTGGACCCTTCTTGCGCATCCTCTTTTTCTCGACCAACTGGAAAAGCTGACGGCTACTGTTGAGGCACTGAAAGCCAAAAAGCCTGATAACTACCAGAGTAATGCCAACACCAAACTTCTGGCGGCGCTAAACCGATTGGTGTTTGAGCGTATTCCGGCTGATCCAACATTGGCCATTTACCGGCAGGGTTCTACACTTGGCGGTGATTACAAACACTGGTTCCGGGTCAAATTTGGCAATGGTCGTTTCCGCCTCTTTTTTCGCTATAGTTCGGCGGCAAAAATCATCATTTTTGCTTGGGTCAATGACGAAACAACCTTGCGGACCTATGGCGCAAAAAACGATGCCTACCGGGTTTTCAAGGGCATGTTAGACAACGGCCAACCGCCCAATGATTGGGAAGAGTTGTACCGAGCGGTCTCTCAAAAGACTGTGGCAGAGCGGCTCACGGCTGCGTCACCCTCTGTGTGAGACAAGAGAATTTTAGCTTCGTGTCCATAAAAATCAGAGCATTATAAACGTTAAATAGATCGCGGGAGCGTAAAAGTGGGTTGGATTTTAGAAGGCAGCTTTGCCACAAAAATTGGTTTTGCAACGCACCAAAACGCTATCCCCCTTATTCGTGAAATCCGCATTGTACCACCGCAGGATGTCGCATCGCTGCATGATGTGGTTCTAACACTCACCTCTGACCCCTCCTGTGTTCACGCTAAGACATGGCGGATTGATCGCTTAGATCCTGGTGTAGAACAGGTCATTGAAGACCGTGATGTTACGCTCGAAGCGCATCAGCTCAGTACGTTGACGGAAGGGCTTAACGGAACGCTCACGTTACGCCTGACCGATAAAGAGGGGGCGCTCCTTGCGGCCTCAGACAGCCCGATTGACCTGCTTGCCCATAATGAATGGGGCGGATCGACGACAATGGCCGAGCTTTTACCGGCTTTTGTGATGCCCAATGATCCAGCCGTCGATAAAATGATCAAAGCGGCTTCGGATGTTTTACGCAGTGCGGGGCGTCCCGATGCGCTGGACGGTTATAAAAGCAAAGAACGAGAGCGCGTTTGGGAAATCACATCGGCAATTTGGTCGGCTCTCGCCGGGTTGCGTCTAACCTATGCGTTGCCCCCCGCGTCTTTCGAAATGACGGGCCAAAAAATCCGTACACCCTCGCAAATTATGAGCGGTGGTGTGGCGACGTGCCTTGATACAGCATTATTCTTTGCGGCAGCCCTTGAGCAGGCTGGCTTGCATGCTGTGGTGGTTGTGACTGAAGGCCATGCTTTCACGGGTGTGTGGCTTCAGCCTCTCGAATTTGCGACCATTCTTACGGAAGAAGCGGCGGCACTGCGTCGGCGTATCGACCTTGACGATATCGTTATCTTCGAAACGACAGGGGTGACGCATAAAGTCCCTTCGTCTTTCAACGAGGCCATCAAAGCCGCACGGCGCCAGCTTTCGGAAGAGTCTGACGCGCAATTCCGTATGGCCGTTGATATACGACGCGCACGGTTGCAAAAAATCCGCCCATTAGGCGTTGTTGCTTCGGAGAGTGAGGCGTCCGATGAGGCAACCCGCGTTATACGCGAAGGATTAGAAGCCGCCCCGTCTCTACCAGCTTTTGATACGGATATTCTCAAAGACGAAACACCAGACTCTCCGACAGGCCGCATCCAGCAATGGCAGCGCAAACTGCTCAATCTGACGACGTCGAATAATTTGCTCAGTATCCGCAGTGGTAAGAGCATGCTCCGGCTGCATTGCCCCAGCCCTGCTGTGCTGGAAGATATGCTTGCGGCAGAGAAGACCTTACGTCTTGTTCCTATGCCGGACCTTGCCGCCAGCGGTCGAGATCAAAAGATTTATGAGCAACAAAACCACGCGACCTTGGCGGACGAGCTGGCAGAACAGGCGTTGCAACGCCAGGAGGTCATGTCTGAACTCCCTAAAGATAAGCTCGATGCGGCTCTCATCGAGCTGTTCCGTAAGACCCGTGCCAGCTTTGAAGAGGGGGGAGCCAATACGCTCTTCTTGGCCTTTGGTGTTTTAAAATGGAAAAAAGCACCGAATGATGAAAAGGCGTATCGTGCGCCTTTGATCCTTGTCCCCGTGCAACTCGACCGTAAGAGCGTGCAATCGGGTATGACCATGAAAGCGCATGAAGATGAGGCGCGGTTTAATCTAACGCTCTTGGAGCTTTTACGCCAAGATTTTGCTCTGGAAATTCCGGGGCTCGACGGGGATTTGCCTAAAGATCAGAGTGGCCTTGATGTTGACGCCATCTGGCGCCGTGTGCGCGAAGCCGTCTGTGACATGCCCGGTTTTGAGGTTGTTCCAGAGGTCGTGCTCGGCAGTTTCTCTTTTGCCAAATATCTGATGTGGCGGGATCTGGTCGAACGGGGCGCAGATCTCAAAGAAAGCCCCGTTGTGCATCACCTCATTGAACGCGATGGCAGCGTGCATCTTGATGATGGTGATGATTTCCCAAAAGCCGAGCAGATGGATCAGCGGGTCGATCCTGCGCAATTATTCACGCCCCTGCCCGCGGATAGCTCGCAACTCGTAGCCGTTTATGCGTCCGCAGAAGGGCGGAATTTTGTGTTGGATGGACCGCCCGGAACCGGGAAGAGCCAAACCATTGCCAATATCATTGCGCATAATATGGCGCTTGGTCGGCGCGTTTTATTCGTCGCAGAAAAGCAAGCAGCACTTGATGTTGTGCAAAGACGGTTGGCCAGCAAAGGGCTGGGACCGTTTTGTTTGGAATTGCATTCGGCAAAAGCCACAAAGTCGGCCGTTCTCAAACAATTGGATAGTGCCTGGACGGCCCGGGACAGTTTCACGGCCGAAGAATGGGCGCGTGAAGCGAATGATATTCGCCGTTTGCGCGATGAACTCAATGATGTGGTGAACCTGCTCCATGCGCCTGATCCGAATGGATGGACACTTCACCGTGCCATTGGGCGGGTGGTGCGCGATTGGACAGACGCGACACCCCGTTTAGTTTTCCATACGGGAACACGTCATTCCGAAGAGGAGATGATAACGCTCCGTGAGAATGTACGTCGCCTTGGGATTGCGCGTAAGGCTGTGTCTGATCTTCCGTCAGGTTTGAAGATCCTCGCCTGCTCAGAATGGTCCAATGCGTGGCAGGATCGTCTTGTTGCTGCGGCAAGAGCTCTAGCAGAGGCCATAAAAACCGTCGAACGCACACGCGACGG
>NZ_BCZB01000037.1 GCF_001598495.1 Neokomagataea thailandica NBRC 106555 | reverse complement strand
AGCGTTTGTTTGAGCTTCTGGCGTCAGAACCGTATCGGAGTCGTGTGGCGTGGGATCGGTTACAGATTTTTTATGGTGATGAGCGCCATGTAGAAGTCGGTCATAAAGACGCTAACCAAACCGTTGCGCAGGCTGTCTTACTTAGGCACGTCCCAGTTCCGGCTGAGAATGTTTTCCCTATTCCGACGGGCGCTACCGTTTCAGCAGATGCGGCGGTTTATGAAAAGTCTCTAAAGGCCGTTTATGGCGCGGACACCTTGGAAAAGGGGCGCCCCTTGTTTGATTTGGTGATGTTGGGACTGGGTACAGATGGCCACACGGCATCTTTGTTCCCAGGGCAACCGGTCCTTCATGAAACGAAGGCATGGGTTGGTGTTGCTGCGCCAGAAACAGCACCATATGAGCGTATAACGCTGACCTATCCGGCGATTGCGTCAAGCGCGTTGGTTGTTTTCCTTGTGACGGGTGCGTCCAAAGTCGAAATGCTGGGCCGTTTGCGCGCAGGTGATCAAGAACTGCCATCCGCACGGGTGACGTCAGAAGGGCGCATTGTCATTCTGGCGGACCGCGCTGCTGCTGGCGAATAAGGGGGGCGCGAGCCATGAGTGGTGCCGTCTCAGAAATTGAAATCTACAAGCGTATGGCGGCACGGCGTGCTGCGGACCTTGTAGAGGATGGGATGACGGTTGGCCTCGGAACGGGCAGCACCGCCAAGTATATGATTGAGCGTTTGGGAGAGCGCGTGGCTGAAGGGCTATGCATTGAAGCGATTCCGACCTCCATTGATAGTGCGGAAAAGGCCGTCAAAGCTGGCATTAAGTTGACGGATTTTTCGCAGCATCGTGTGCTTGATATTGCGATTGATGGCGCGGACGAAGTGCAGCGTGGCACGTTACACCTTGTGAAGGGGTTGGGCGGAGCTTTGTTGCGCGAAAAAATTGTCGCGCAATCTGCCAAGCGTTTTGTGGTGATTGTTGATAATCGGAAGCCAGTGGATCATTTGGGTGAGCGGGCGCCGATTCCGGTGGAAGTTGTGTTCTTCGGGTGGGAGTGCACGGCAGAGCGCTTGAAAGAGTGTGGCGCTGTTGCGGTAAAGCCTCGGATGGATAGTCACGGGCATCATTTCATCACGGATAATGGGAATCTGATCCTAGACTGCGTTTTTGGACTGATTGAAGACGCAGAAAAGCTTCAGCAACGAATTGGATCAATTGTTGGGGTCGTGGAGCATGGCATGTTCCTCAGCATGACCAATGAGGTCTTCGTCGCAATGGATCATGGAGTAGAGCGGTGGGAACGGAAGTAACACCCTCAGAGAACAAGACGCCTACGCCTCGTCCACATTTCATCGTCGTGATGGGGGTGTGTGGAACGGGTAAAACAACGGTGGCGGCTGAACTCGCGCGTAGATTGGGCTGGGATTTTCAGGAGGGCGATGCGTTGCACCCTGAAAAGAATGTTCAGAAAATGTCTTCTGGGCAGCCTCTTACGGATGAAGATCGGTATCCATGGCTTGAGCTGTGTCATGACTGGCTTGAGCGTGAGAGAAACATGGGTCATGGCGCTGTTTTGACGTGCTCGGCGTTGAAGCGTTCTTATCGTGAGCGTTTGCGGGCAGGCGGTCTGCCGGTTGAGTTTGTCTATGTGAAGGTGAGTGAAGAGGTCCTGCGTGAGCGTATGGCTGCGCGGGAAGGACACTTTATGCCTCCGACACTTTTGCCGAGCCAACTTGCTATATTGGAAGAGCCCGGAGATGATGAGCCTGTTATTGCTGTGAACGGTGAGCAAGCGGCAGAACGTGTCGTAGAAGAACTCGTTAAGTTATTGGGGGATGATGCACATGCAATGGTGCAAGTCTCTTCAGGGGTTCTTTCTGAATAAAATCAGTAAGATGCTTTCTCTGAAAACGGCACGGTCTGATAAAGACTGTGCCGTTTTTTATGCCCTGACAGAGAGGCGCACGGTTCTGAGGTTTTGTAGAGATCGTGCACGTTGTTCAGGTGCTATCCACAGGCCCGTCCCCTGAGATGTTCCATGAAACTGGGGATAACCTTCCCATCATTTGGACAATTTAGAGGTGCTTTGCTTAAATCGGGCCGTTAAGGGCGAGGCGTCCGATAGCTGGATCATCCGTAAAGAAGCCATCAAGACCAAGGTCTAGATAACGACGGAGTTCAGCAATCATTCCCTCAGGGTTGCGTGCTGCTGGGCCGCCGGGGCCACGGAGTTGTTTGGGTAGAAAGATGTTCTCTGGCCGTGCGGTGTAAGAGTGGACCAGCAAGCCTGCGTTATGGGCATCAGTGATGAGGCTGGATGGGGCTAACCATGCGCCTTGAGCATCACGCGGAATAATATCGACGTTGGATGGGCCAATGACGTCGGCAAAGTGGCGGATTTCTTGCAGCCCAGATGGTGTCATGAAGTCACCAAAGGTTGTTTTCTTCCCGGCAGTGGCGATGTCGGCCGGAACGACGTTACGGTCATCCATGAGGAACATCAGACGGGCTTGCGGGTTGATGGCAAGGACTTGGCTGCGAATTTTCGCGAGATTGGCAGTTTCGAAAGATTGCAGTTCTAGCGGTGCCTGACGGGTATATTCGTGTGCTGCGATAATACGTAGGAATTCGGTCTCAGGATCGAGCCCAATGCTATGGAAGAACGTTGAGTGTTTGATTTCAGGGATAATGCCAAAGGTTTTCCCAGTCGCTGATGCTTCTGCAGAAACCAGTTCAATCATTTCTTCAAATGTAGGGATAGCAAAGCGATCATTATAACGGGTGTTCTGTGGGCGGAGTGTTGCAAGACGTTCACGCGCGCGAAGTGTTTTGATTTCAGCAAGAGTGAAGTCAAACGTGAACCAACCGGTTTGCTTTTCTCCGTCAATCGTGACCGTGCGGCGACGGTTTGCAAACTCCGGGTGATCGGCGACATCGGTTGTTTCGACGATGTTCGGTTCATGGCGGACGACCAAGTGGCCGTCCTTTGTCATGACGAGGTCTGGCTCGATAAAATCGGCGCCGTCCTGCATGGCTTTGGCATAGGAACCAAAAGTGTGCTCAGGTCGCAGTGCTGATGCGCCACGATGGGCAAAGATCAGTGGTTGCGGAGCAAGAGAGGGGGCAGCATGTGCTGCCCCCCGTGAGGTGATAATCGCGGGAGCCATGCTGGCCGCCGTGAGGAGGCCAAGGGTCTTACGGCGGGTCAACATGGTTATTGTGTTCCTTACAGAGAACCGCTGATGGTCATGAAGTACATACGTGGTGCGATTGGGAAGGCTGTGTATTGGCCACTTGCTGCACCGGCATTGATGGTGGACCAGCCACGCTCTCCGGTGAGGTTCGTGATGTTACCCTGTACCTTCAGAGACGCAATATGCGGGATATTGTTGAAGGTATAGCCAGCATTCATGCTGAACAGCTTGTAAGACGGTGAGGACATGTCATTCGTGTAGGTGGTGTAACGCTTGCCCTGATACTCACCAATGAACTGACCGTAAGCGTTGCCCCAGTTGGTGCTGGCGATGAACTTATTGCTCCAAGATGGAACATTCGCCACGTTTTTGCCGGCTGTTGCAACGACTTTCCCATTGTTCATGTAGTCTGCATTGTACTGAGACTTGTTGTAGGACAGTGCGTCATACAATGAGAAATGCGGCCCTAGGTGCAGTGTGCCGTTGATGTCGACGCCGTTTGTATCCACGGAACCAACGTTTGCCATGATGGTGGCGGCACCAGCGACGGAGTAAATGTTACTCGTTGCGATGGCGAGCAAACGGTTAGAGAAGTGAACATGGTAGTAGTTCACTTGGCCTTCAAAGCCGGTGATCGGGCCTAGGTTAAGCGAACGATGTTCACGCAGGCCGGTTTCGTAGGTCCATGATGTTTCAGGCTTGCCGTATTTGCGGAATGCTTCGAAAGCAGCCTGAGTTGTTGCGCCCCAAGGGGTTGGGTTGCCTGTACCTGCGGCTTGGAAGGAGCGAACGTTTTGCTGGATGTTGGCGAACCACTGCTCATGCGGTGAGATGGTCCAGGTTGCACCAAAAGCCGGAAGGAAAGGCTTAGTCGTGCTGATTGTGCCACCTGGTACGGTCACGCCGGTCTTGGACGCTACGGGCAGTGTACCGTTTGTATAAACCAGCTCAGATTTGAAACCGCCCATCAGAGAGAAGTTCTTAGAGACCTGCCATGTATCTTGCAGATGGGTCACGAACGTATTGGTGTAGAAGTAGTTCGTGTATTGGTGGATGAGTGGGTTTTGTTGACGCTCATAAGGCGTTGTTGGGTTGGAGAATGAGAACGGATACCAACGGCGTGCTTGTGTGTTGTTGTTGCGTTCATACCAGCCACCCAATTCGATGGAATGCTGACCAAGGTGATAGCGCAGGGTGGAGGTGAGGCCTCCTCGATTATCCCAGTATTCCGTTGTGCGGGTTGCGTAACCTGAACCACCGAAGACAGTATTGAGGCTTTGTTGGCTCATATTTGGGAAGTAAGCGGAGAAGAGTGATGGGAGTCCAGCTACAGTTGCTGGGCCAGCGATGATGCCTTCGCCAAGGTCATGATGGTAATAGAAGTTATTATCCCAGTGTAGATTTTCACTGAAATCATGGTTCCATTTAGCGTAAGCGAGGAAGTCTTCACGCTGTGCACCACCGTAATAGTTGCGGTAGTTGTTAGACGCGATGATATTTTTGATATTAGGTGAGTTAATATAGTTTTGTGCGTAGTTCATGTCAGGGAACATGAACGGACGGACGTAAGGAATGTTCGTTGATGTCGGGGTAATTGTAATGGGGTCTTCGTTCGGCTCAGCTTTCTGAGACCAGTCAAAGAAGACAGAAACGTGATCATGCGCGTCATCGTGTCGGAATTTGGCGTTGACCTGATAGCCGCCTTGATGTGAGCCAGGATTATCCCAAGAGCGGGCATCTTGGCGCACGAAGGACAGATAGGCATTGTTGCCGTTTCCGAAATCACCCGTATCAACGCGTGCGAATGTGCGGAAGGTAGAGAAGCTACCAAAGACTTGCTCCACCTGTGCACCACGGCGGTGAGAAGGGTCTTGGGTAGAGAATTGCAGAGAGCCACCCAGATTGGATGTTGAGGCTGTGCCAAGGTCACCTGCGCCTGTTGCGATGGAGGCCGCGCCGACATTTTCACTAATGACGGCACGTTGTGGGGAGAGGCCGTTATAGTTGCCGTAGGCTTGGTCACCCAAAGGAATGCCGTCCAAAGTGTAACCGAGTTGGTTTTGGTTAAAACCATGCACGATCAGCGAGGAGTTCTGCTCATTATTGCCCCATGGATCAGCGTTATTAAAGACGACGCCGGGAAGAACGGAGAGGGCTTTAATCGGGCTGATTCCGGGCAGTTCACGCTGCATCTGTACACGACCGACAGTTTGTTCGGAGTGGGTACGGCGTGCGGTGATGATAAGCTGCTCGTTACTGCTAGCAGGCGCAGAGATCGCTTTTGGCGCAACGATTGGTGCTGGACGTGCAGCTACGGGAGCAACTGTGGCAGCAGGGGCGTTTACTGGGGGCTGTGGTGCGACCTTAGGCGTATGCTGCACCGCTTTAGTGGCATGTGTTGCAACAGCCTTCTTAACGTGGTGATGCACAGGCGCTGCATGCGCCGACGCAAAAGCAACTGCGATAGGGGAGCAGAATAGTGCAAGTTGCGCGCGACGACGCAAAAAAAGACCCGACATGGACAACCTTATGGATGACATGAAAACCGGGTCGGAACCTAGACATTACCAGATGTTTATAGTGTGAAACTCATATTAATAAATTATTTCAATTTTATGACTTGGTATTTATCAGGCTGTGGACCAGCCAATACCGACAATAGCAACACGGCGAGAGGATGTCGTTTGCTGTAAAACAATGACTTCGCGCTCCTCGAGGTAATTGAGTTGACGGCGGGCGCGGCCTAGAGAATGTGTGCCATAGGCGCGGGCGAGGGCATCATCATCCGGGCAAGGGGCTTCATCCCATGCATGACGTGCGAGGAGGAGGAAAACACCACGTACATCTTCGGGAAGTGTCTGCGCCATGGCCTCGGCTTGTTGCCATTCGCTGCTTTCTGCGCGCTCCCTCTCTAAGCCTGTTCGGCAATTGATCAGCAGGCGCTGAAAGTTGCCGAGGTCTAGAATAGTACGGGGCAGGCCGAGAATACGGGCGCGGAGTTGGAAGTCTTGATACAACGTAGCCAGTGGTTTGTAATCTGAGCCTTCACCGTGTGCGACTTCGGAGACTAAGGACCATAATGTTTCTGGATCGGCCGTGATGGGCTCCGCCACGGGGGCGTTTGTCTCAGCCGTATCGCGGTTCGTGCCGTATGCATCGAGCTGGGCCAAAAGGTCAGGCGGTGGCGGGCGTGTTTCACGGCGTGGGCGGGCGGAGAGTTCAGCGACCGGCTCTAAAATAATATCGCGCAAATCTTCCGCAGCTATGGGTTCGAGCGGGACGAGAATAGGGCCGGTTGCATGGCTGGCTGTTTCTACGCTGCCAATGGCAACGAGTTTGGGGCGCCGTGAGAGGGCGGGGCCAAGTGCCATGAACTGACCACGAGCGAGATCACGGAAGGATTCAGCGGCACGGCGTTCCATCCCCAACAGATCAGCCGCACGGGCCATATCAATATCGAGGAATGTGCGGCCCATCAGGAAGTTTGAAGCTTCCGCCGCGACGTTCTTTGCCAGCTTTGCCAGACGTTGCGTGGCGATGACACCTGCGAGACCACGCTTACGACCACGGCACATGAGGTTGGTCATGGCGCCGAGGGAGAGACGGCGGGCTTCGTCGGTTGTATCGCCACCGGCAGCAGGGGCGAAAAGTTGTGCCTCATCCACCACGACGAGGACAGGGTACCAATGTGCACGTGGGGCCTCAAACATGCCGTTCAGGAAGGCACCTGCCGCGCGGAGCTGCATTTCGGCCTCGACGTGTTCGAGGTTCAGTACGACCGAAGCGCGATGCGCTCGGACACGTTCGCCCGCGGCCCGTAAGCTAGCTTCGCTTTGATCTTCAACGTCAATCACCAAGTGATCATAGCGTTCAGCGAGGGTGACGAAGTCTCCCTCTGGGTCGATCATGACCTGTTGGACGACATTGGCCGTTTGTTCCAGCAAGCGGCGCAGCAAATGTGATTTGCCGGAGCCGGAGTTGCCTTGAACTAGAAGCCGCGTGGCGAGAAGTTCTGGGAGATCGAGGTCTATAGCGGAGCCGTCACGGCCCTGTCCGAGAATGATGGAGGTCATGGGGTCAAGCGGATAGCGGAATCTTGTGATTCGAGCCAGTGAGTGATGCCCTTTGCTGCGGCAAGGCCCGTCGAAAAACAGGCTTGGAGGAGGTAGCCGCCCGTTGGGGCTTCCCAGTCGAGCATTTCACCCGCGGCAAAAAGGCCCGGATGGGTGTGGAGCATGTAGTGTTCGTTCATGGCGCTGTGTTTTAAACCGCCTGCCGTTGAAATGGCACGGTCCAGTGTGTCGGTAGCCTTTAACGTGAGGGGGAGGGCTTTGATAGCGCGAGCAAGCTCTGTGGGCGTGGCGCCTTTTGGTGTGGCGTCACGCAGGAGGTCTCGGCCGAGTGTATCGAGAGAGAGGGCTTTGCGAAGACGGTTGGAAAGGCTTTCACGTGGGCGTTGTGTGTTCAGCCGTTCTTCGATTTGCGTGATGGTCAGAGTGGGTCTGAGGTCGAGTGTGATGGTGACTTGGCCGTGTTGTGCCAGTTGCTCCCGTAATATGGGGGAGAGGGCATAGAGTGCGCTGCCTTCGAGGCCACGTTGTGTCACCGTTAGGTCTCCGCGGCGGGTATGGCCTTCAATAGTAAGGGCTATGCCGTGCAGTATCGTGCCGTCATGCCGTGTTTGAAATTCGGGCGACCATGCGGGAACAAAGCCGCAATTTGATGGTGCAAACGGCGTGACCGCACCGGGGAAGAGGTGGCTCCACGCGCCATCAGAGCCAAGGCGGCTCCAGCTTGTGCCGCCGAGGGCGAGTAGAGTGGCGGCGGGCTGTGAGATGTGTTCACCATTGGGAGTGGAGAAGTGGTTTCCTGCGGCGCTGCGTTGTGTAAAGCGGTGGCGCGTGTGCAAAGAAACGCCTGAGGCGGTGAGGCGGCTGAGCCATGCCCGGAGTAGGGGGGAGGCTTTGAGAGTCTTGGGGAATACGCGGCCGGAAGATCCTGTGAAGCAAGGCTGACCGAGTTCCTCTGCCCATGCACGTAGGGCTTCAGGAGGGAAGGCACGGATGGCGGGTTCGAGCCATGATTGTGCCGTGCCATAGCGGGTGAGGAAACGATCAAGCGGTTCGGCGTGGGTGAGGTTGAGGCCTGAACGCCCAGCCATGAGGAATTTACGCCCAACACTCGGCATAGCATCATAAAGATGTACGTGATGGCCGGAGGCAGAAAGCTGCTCGGCCGCCATGAGGCCTGTGGGGCCTGCGCCGATAATATCTATGGTCTGTGCGGGGTTGTGCGTCGGGCTATGTGCTGGGGTCATGCCCGGTTCCATGCCACGTTCTACAGAATTTGTCAGGTTTTTCGATGAAGGATGTTGCGCGCGTAAAGCGCGGTGTGCGATGGCCTTGCCATGATAAAGAAGGAGATCATCATGTCAGAAACGGGAATGGAACGCATCTTGAAGAAGCGTATTGCCCAAGGCCAAGGTGCTGAACCGGCTGATGTGGTGATCCGTGATGTGCGGCTGCTGGACTTTGTGACTGGTGAATTAGTCCCGACGGATATTGCCCTATGTGGTGATACGGTAGTGGGAACGTATGGCTGTTATGAAGGGCATACGGTGATTGAAGGGCGCGGGCGTATTGCGGTGCCGGGTTTCATTGACACGCATCTTCATGTTGAATCGTCTTTGGTGACGCCGCAGGAGTTTGACCGTTGCGTTTTGCCGCATGGTGTGACGACGGCTGTGTGTGACCCGCATGAACTGGCGAATGTCATTGGTGGTGGGGCGTTTGATTATTTCCTGAAATCATCTGAACGGATGATTATGGATTTGCGTGTTAATCTCTCCAGCTGTGTGCCAGCCACGGATATGGAGACATCCGGTGCAAGCTTGGATGCGGCTTCTTTGGTAGCCTATCGTGATCATCCGCAGGTGATTGGTCTGGCTGAATTTATGAATATGCCGGGTGTTCTGCATGGTGACCCGGGGTGTTTGGCGAAGTTAGCGGCTTTTTCTGGTGGTCATATTGATGGGCATGCACCGCTGATGCGGGGTACTGCGCTGAATGGTTATCTGGCAGCCGGTATTACGACCGATCATGAAGCAACGCGTGCCGATGAAGCATTAGAAAAAGTCCGCAAGGGTATGACCGTGCTGATCCGTGAAGGGTCAGTCTGTAAAGACCTAGAAGCTTTGGCTCCGCTTTTGACGGTTGAGACGTCACCATTCTTTGCTTTCTGTACCGATGACCGCAATCCGCTGGAAATCGCGCATGAAGGGCATTTGGATTATCTGATCCGTAAGGCCATTGCGCTGGGCGTGCCGCCTTTGGCGGCTTATCGTGCTGCATCTCTCTCTGCTGCGCAGGCTTTTGGGTTGCGTGATCGTGGTATGATTGCGCCGGGCAAGCGGGCGGATGTAGTTCTTCTGGACAGTTTAGAAGAGTGTCTTGTTTCCGATGTGATTTCTGCTGGACGTCTGGTGGATGATGCCTTGTTTGGCACGCGTGAGACGGTTGCTCCGGTTGGGAAAGACAGTATGCGCCGGGCGAATGCTGTGACCGTGGCGGAGTTGGCCGTACATGGTGAGGGGAAGGCACGCCCTGTGATCGGGATCGTTCCCGGTCAAATTATCACGGAATATCTGACACATGATCTGCCGCAGCGTGACGGGCAGGTCTTAGCAGATGTGTCGCAGGATATTGCGAAGCTCTGTGTCGTAGCGCGGCATGGGCATAATGAGAATATCGGGCAGGGATTTGTTCAAGGTTTCGGCTTGAAGGGCGGGGCACTGGCCTCTTCCGTCGGGCATGATAGCCATAATATCTGCGTTGTGGGGGTAAATGATGCAGATATGGCGGTTGCGGTAGAACGCCTCATGGCGACGGGCGGTGGCTTTGTCGCTGTGCAGGATGGAGAGATCCGTGGCGAACTGGCCTTGCCGGTTGCGGGGCTGATGAGTGATGCGCCCTATGAGCAAGTGCGTGATGAGTTGATTGCACTGCGCGCTGCGGTGAAGGCTATGGGCGGAACCTTGGAAGAGCCATTCTTGCAGCTTGCTTTTTTGGCGCTGCCGGTGATCCCTCATTTGAAATTGACGGATCGTGGATTGGTGGATGTGAATAAAATGACGTTTGTCTAAGGTCGAGTAAGCTACGGCCCGGCTTGATGCACGGGCCGTAGAGAAGCGGTTTTATTATTTGCCGCTGGTCCAGCTGCTGATTTTCTTTTCAGCGCTGGTTGCTGCGTTTGACGTTGCTTTGCCTGCTGCTGAGATGTCCTGACCTGCGCCGCGCGTTGTATTACATGCGGAGAGGGAGAGGCTTCCACCGGCGAGCAGAGTGATAGCCATTACAGTGCGTAGAATTTTACGGTTCATGATGTTTTCTCCTCTTATTAGGATGGAGGAATATCGCAGCAGAGGCTGGGAAGTTTCCTAATCTGACTACAACGTCAATAGTATTCCCCGGAACATGGCTGTTCGATGGCAATATGAAGGTGTCATGGCTGATTTTAAGCAAAGCGCGATCCGATTGGCGCTGAGCCGTGGATTGTCAGGTGATCGCATTGCGCAAGACCTAGGCATTGGTACATCGACGTTGAAGAAGTGGATGAGGGACGCGCAGCAGGCCTTTCTGTCTCTTCTTTTCTTCGACGGATCATGCCGCCTTATTACGTGAGCATGAGAAATTACGTTGTGAGAATCTGCGTCCTCATGAGAAGAGGGAGCCGTAAAAAATAACACAGTTCTTAGTGAGACAAAGGCGTGAGACTTGCGTTTTTAGCATGCTGTCATGGTCCTCTTCCGCGAGGACGGACTTGCATGTGAAAGGTTCGAAAAACTCCTAGTTTTGGTTCCTGCCCTGTGATTCTCTCTTGTGAGTTGATGGGACGGAGATGGATGATGAAGCGGTCTGGGCTCTTTGATGTTGAAGAGCGGCTGAGCGGGCTTAGTGATCAGCTTGAAGCCTTTTCCCGGACTGTGGATTTTGAGGTCTTCCGTCCTGAGTTGGACAAGGCTCTGGCCTATGCGGATGGCAGCAAAGGCGGACGCTCACCGTTTTATTCTATGCTGATGTTCAGAATTCTGGTGATCCAGACGTTGAACACTCTGTCCGACGAGCGGACGGAATATCTGATCAATGATTGCTTGCCCTTCATGCGTTTCCTTAGCTTGGAGCTTTCGGACCGCGTTCCGGATGCCAAACGCTCTGGCTGTTTCGTGAACGCCTGACGCAGGCTGGCGCGATTGAAAGGCTGTTTGAACGGTTATGACGCGACCCTGCGGGATGCAGGCTATCTGCCAATGTCAGGTCAGATCCTCGACGCCACACTGGTTGCAACCCCCAAGTAGCGCAACACCAATGCGGAGAAAGCCGATCTTCGGGAAGGGCGGATCCCTCAAGATTGGCAGGGTGAACCCTCAAAGCTATCCCACAAGGACCAGCATGCCTGATGGATGCTGAAGTTCACGAGGGCGAAGCGTCAGGATGACGGCAGCATACCCGCAATGGATCTCGTGATCTCATTCTTTGGCTACAAATCCCATATTTCTATCGACCAGAAATTCAGACTGATCCGGAAGTGGAAAACGACTGCCGCCGGTTTACTTCAAATTCATTGAGCCGATCGGAGGTTAAGGAGAGGAATGGAGACGGTCCGCTTTTGATTGCAGTGGTGATGAAGGACTTGTTCAAGACATGCTGGCATTTGTACGAAAGGTGTCGCGCTTGTTTATTTCGGCCCTCGTTCGCGGGAAACGTGGTTAACAATGATGTCACTTGGGTAGACAGGATAGGAGGTTGACACCGGCCGTATCGTCAAAACGGTCTGGATGCGCCGTGAGAGGTAAGGAGATAACATCGGTGATCCGATGATCAGCGTAGACGAACTTCCAATAGTGAAATCGGGCATCAAACCAAGGATTGTCATCAAACATCTCGTCCCATTCCAGTAGGTCACGCCGCAATGGCGATCCGACACCGTTGCTCTGTGTCCAGACCGCAGACTTGCAAATCGAGGCACGCTCGACGCGCACGATCAGCCGCCCGTTGAGAGATGCCTTTCCATCAAGTTCCTCGTTGAGCACAATGTTGAGGTTATGGGTTAACTCTTCCAACGATTCCGGCTTGGCTCTCGCGAGGGCAGTACCACTAATAAAGACGGCAAAAATCAGGCTGAGGACAACATGAATCATTGATATTGTCCTTTCAAAAATAGCATGGCCTCATCATGCCGTCGCTTGATCAGACCGTCCATGATCTGGCCTTTCGAGCGCACCTGGTTTTCAATGATCCTGACGGCCTCTTGCTTGTCACCGCTGTTGATAGCGGCGCGCACACCCCGCCAACCGGCCCCCGGATTGTAGACGAACGAAACGAGGGCGTCGAACTCGTTTTGTGTCAGGTAGACATGGATGCCCCGTCGTACGATCGCCTCGTAACTGGGAAGATTGACCTGGAGCAGGTGCGCCTCCTGATCATCCGTCAGATTGACGAGATCGTGGTTGACCTCGGCAAACCTTCTGGCGGCTTCGCCCCGCAGTCCGGCACCCGCCGACACACGGGCCGCAATACCGGAGTTAACTCCAATATCTCGCAATTTCTGCTCGATTTCTGCCCGGAGACGATCGCGCATGTCATACCCCGGCCCGAGCGTCACACCAGATGCTCCGCCCGGCCAATATCGTCTACAATATGCGACGCCTTATTTTCCTCGAAAGTAAAAAGGCCGCCGCATAGCAATCAGGACAGAAAGCGCCCCTTCACTCTCAATGTAAGAGCAAAGGCGCATTCGAAAATCTTAAAATCAGCCGGCAATCCACACAGCCATACGCCGGACAACCATCACTCAACAGTTATTCGATCCCTCGATCTGAACTTTTCCAATTCCAATAGGGTATCATGGGAGAGGTGTGTCTGATTGAAAGGCAATTCAGCTTCGAAACCGTTTGAAAATCAAAACAAACAGGGCCCACACGCCCCAAACCTAACTTTGCAACAGGGCCATGTCGGCTATCGGGAAATAACTTTGCCCATCAAAATGTCCGAGGTGTGAGCGATTGCAGTCTGTCTGCTTAGTGATACAGGAGCAAGCAGGCGGATCAGGGGAGCAGTGGTCGGTCGGCCCTGTTGCAAAGTTGATTTTTGGAATGATTACGTCTCGATACAGAAATTTAACTTCGGGTAAAATCAGCACGTTATTTATATGGAAACTAACACAAAAACAATAATTTTAAATTTTTTTAAACAGGTCAAAAAATTCAAAAGCAATAATCTAATTAATCAATATTCCGCATCCAAATTAAAATTAATTGGATGCGGAATATTGTATTATTTCACTTAAGCGAAAGTAACATAATTATCTTTATCTTTATCTTTATTTAAAATATAACTTACAGAAGAAATAATTTCCACTGCTACCACACAATGAGTAGCATGACTATAATTTATATCTATTGGCAAGTATGCATCGCCATTTGTCCAACGATAACCAGAATCGTCCAATGCATGCCAGCCGTCCAATTCAATTGAATTCAGGTGATCCGTAATATGTTGGACTCCGTTGTGAGAAAATACTTTAATTGAACCCACCAAAATACCTAATTCGCGTCTATCGTCTAAATAAGGACCTATCACATCATATGGACGGCTAGAACGAGAAATAATGCGTAGTGATTTGATAGGACTAGGGACATGAAAAACAGCATATCCATTATTAACTCGCATGGGTAAAATATCTACACCATCTTCACCAATTAACCTAACGTTATGATCTTCTGTCAGTTCGGATACTCTCTTTACTCCCCCAGCACGCTTAGCGATCTTTTGAAAGATCGGCTCAACAAGTTCACGCTGAACAGCGAGGGGGGCAGCAGCGTCATGCTGCCATGATGCCATTTTAGTATACAAGGTGGCCAGAGGGCCATGTTGCGCGAAGTTCCGTCTATTACCCGTGTCCAAGTAACTTTCCGAAAGCATACCTTGAGACCACAAAACTGAGTGCTTGGCAGTCTCAATATGGTAAACAGAGTAGTTTGTTAAACTGTAGTCGTATTGGATGCTTTTACCATTAACCAACATACGTGCGGGCACAAACATGCCATCGAAGAACAAGCAATGTTCAGGCGTTACTAACAGATCATGACTTGGTACATTATCAGAGATGGCACCAGCTAAGATACGCACTGGATAACCAGCTTCATCATCCGGTAGGTGAGGACGGAAGACACTTTTTTGAGTTCCAACCCAAGTAAGTTTTTCCACCACTTCCGCATTATTACGCCAGTCGTATGTCAGAACCTCATCGCCTATCTTTAGGCTTTCGACAGTTTGAACACCCAATGGCGTTCGAATTTCCGTACCACCCAAGAAACATACGAGTGTAATGGTATCGCCATTAATGGTAAACGAGGCATCGCCCGTACTGGTTGTAGTGCTTGCGTTATTGTTGGAAGTTTCTGTGGTATACGCTTCCACCATATTCGCATTAAGAGATTTTTCAGTATTAGACTGAACAACATCCGGATAAATACCAGCCATCTGTATACTGGTTGATTCTCCATTATCGGAGTATACCGTAATAACATTATTAGAATTTACTGTGGCTGACGTTATGGTTCCACCAAGGTAGTTGAAATCTATCGAACCATCTCTGTATAGATAACCACTTTGCAAATTGGATATTGAATTAATTAATACGGTTCCTCCACTGGAGATAATAGCTCCCGTTTCAGTCGTATCTACAGACAGTGTCTCGAGACCTCCTGCCTCAATAACCGTTGCATATGCCTCTGCACCAGAACCCAACAAGCTCATTGTTCCGCCAGACAACATTACATTTGATGTAACCGTTGCTTTTTCAACGCTAGCAGAACCACCAGAATCAATCGTTGCCGCCGAGAAGAGAAGTTGGTTCGTGCCTGTCAGCGCACCATTTTGGCCATACCCAACGTCAGCATAACCACCACTTAGAATATGGGCACTAATAGAGACTGCACGATTATAAAATAATGCCTGACCACCGGAAGATATAACTGTGTCAATATCTTCACCCACAATAGACGCAGTTTGTCCATTATACAACCCATCCCGGAATGAACCTCCTGCGGAGACGACTGCCCCAGAGATCGTACCCGAGCTAAAGACAGCAATAATGCCTCCAGAAAGAGCCGTTACATTTGCAGCACTGCCAGATGAAGCATATTCGTAGCCACCATTAGAAACTACAATACCACCACTAGCCGCAGCGATATCATTATATCCTGTACCCGCACCGGAAATAATTTCTGTACCACCACTTTGAATGGTATCCGCATAACCGTAACCACCACTGGAAATAAGCTCTGTTCCACCGGACAATATATTGGCTGCTGATATATTTCCAACGGCACCGTAATTAGGATTTGTATAGTCTTGGATGAGACCACCAGAGCTAACTGTAGTGTTATTAATTGAGCCGCCGTTATCGGCCGTCGCTACGCCACCGTTATTAATTGTAGCGCTATTAACAACACCATTGGCTTCAGCCCACAGCACACCACTGGAAAAGACCGTATCATCAGTTGAGACACCGCCACCAAAAGCGCCTGCTTTTCCAACGAATTCCGTTGCACCCGAGAATACAGACCCTGATGTTGAGGAGCCTGGACCATAAATATACTCATTGACCGCATAACCGGAAAGAATAGTTCCACTAACAATACTCGTCGCACCACCACTACCAACATCCATATGCGCACTGGTGTTGATAGTCGTGTCAATGGCGGTGCCTGCGTTGACCGCAATATATCCACCGGATGTCGCCGTTTCGCCGGTTGCTACGCCGCCTGAAGAAACAAGAATTGTTCCCCCTTGAGCCAATATCCCAGAACCTGTTCCGCTAGAAACAACTTCTGTTCCGCCCGCATTTACCAGCCCTGTGCCACCAGACAGCACCGTGTCATTAACACCAGTACCCGCACCGGAAATAATTTCTGTACCACCACTTTGAATGGTATCCGCATAGCCGTAACCACCACTGGAAATAAGCTCTGTTCCACCGGACAATATATTGGCTGCTGATATATTTCCAACGGCACCGTAATTAGGATTTGTATAGTCTTGGATGAGACCACCAGAGCTAACTGTAGTGTTATTAATTGAGCCGCCGTTATCGGCCGTCGCTACGCCACCGTTATTAATTGTAGCGCTATTAACAACACCATTGGCTTCAGCCCACAGCACA
>NZ_BCZB01000036.1 GCF_001598495.1 Neokomagataea thailandica NBRC 106555 | reverse complement strand
AAACGGTTTTTAGGCAAAGCGGTCAGTGGTCTGAAAGACTCGGAAAAGCCTGAGACGATCAACACAGATAAAGCCCCGACTTATGGCATGGCGATGTAAAGAGCTAAAATATGAAGGCAAGCTTTCTGGCGCAGTGCAGTACTGGCAAGGGGTCCGGCTAGTACGTGGCTTCAGAACACTGAAAAGCACCTATGCGACTATCCGGGGGTTCGAGATCATGCGGGCCATGAAAAAAGGACAGTCTCGCTTTTTCCAATTCCCGGAGAGCATCGTGGGAAACGTGCGTTTAGTGGAAAGACATTTCGGCATTTATAACATCTGAAACATCAATCAACTGGGATATCTGCGTCCTTATCAACAGGTTCGTAATTATTATAAAAACCTTTCATATAATGGCAACTTTACCTCATAATATGCTGTTTATGTGCTCTTCGCGTAGGTACATTATGTTTAATAAAATAATCTTGTATATATAAAATTATTTATGTTGGTCACGTATAATATAAATAATGAAAGGTGAAATGCGGCGTACGTTTTCTATGATTTCTGGTGAATGGAAACTATGGGTACCATTGGAAAAAATTTGTAAATTGACCCTCCACCATAGGTTGGGACGCTTCATTATCAATGAATCGCGTCACATCTTGAAGTGGTGGTCGAGGTCTGCCCCGGCAAAGCATGCCGATGTTTTCCGTAAAACTTTATTCTCTTTGCGCATCCGTTCGGGATTGTTGGCATCGAACACGCAATAGCCCTATTTTTAGGGGTAGCCTCATTAATTTTTGGGCATGGTCAAGGGAGTTTCATTCTAAAATATTATTTTTTTTGTAACAAATGTATTTTTTTAATTGATTAAGGATCATTATTTATTGTTATTTTAATGTAATTAAATAATCCACCATTGTTGTGGTGATTATGTATTTGCTTCGGCACCTGATGGAGTATAAATTATGACAACGGTACTTTCTGGTGATTGGGTTGCGTCTTCTGGAACTGACGGGACCGTTTATGTAAGCGGTGGAAAAACCGTCAGTGGAAATGTCTCGCTCTACGGGTCAGATACGATTCTGACCATTTCCAGTGGTGCCGAAGTCAGCGACATGACCAACCCGAGTTCCGCTTCAACGGGCAAGTACATTTCGGCAATTGTGCAGGACGGCGGCTCGATGATCGGCGGCTCGTTTAATGAGTTGGTAGTCAATCAAAAAGCCGGGTCTGTTGTTGAGGGAGGAGCATTCGTTTACGGTCAGTTCCATGACGGTGGCGGCACGATTTCCTCTGTTACCCTGATGCACAGCTACCTCAGTGCATCTTCAGGCTCACTTATTGAAGATGTGACGCAAACCCATGGGGCTGTGATTATAACCGATGGGGCAACCCTTTCGGCGGCTACGGAAAACGATGTCCAGATTACGATTGGGGCATCCGGCTCTGCAATCGATACCATACTCAGGTCTGGCGCCAGTCTGACGGTATCCAATGGTGGCGTTACATCTGGCGCGACCATTAGCAGCGGTTCAAACGAATATACCGGACTTTACGGCGCACAAGCGAGCGCCGTGCAGGGCACGGATTTTGATACAACTATCATGTCGGGCGGCGCAGAGACGCTCTATAATCGTGGCGTCTCGATCAGCGCGTACATCTCCAGTGGGGGCTTCCTCTCGGCTGGCAAGGGAAATGCCGGACCATCCAGCACGACGAACCTGACGGTTGTTTCTGCGGCGACCGTGTACGCGGGGGGGAAAATTCAGGCGCAGAACGATACGCTTTTGACCGACACGGTTCTCTCTGGCGGCACGCTCGATCTCGCGCAAGAAGGGGCCTATGCGCGGGGTACGGTCATTCTAAGCGGTGGTGTTGAAATTCTGACCGACCGATGGGTTGATGCCATTGGCGACTATATCGAAAGCGGCGGTACGCTGAATATTGCCAAGACGAACACCACCGTTAAAGATGGGCATCTTTATTATTCGGGCTCAGTCGATTTCTCATATCTTGGCGGAACGATCGAGAGTGCGAGCATGAGCGCGGACGACGTGCTTTCCGTCAAGACGAATAATGGTGATACAGCGTCGATCCAATTTGCAAGCTCCGAGTATACTGGAAACGATGTCTTCAAAATCGACGGTGATACCGTCACGCTGGTCTGCTTTCTCGAGGGTACCCAGATTCGCACGCCAGACGGCGAGCGTGCGGTCGAGACACTGACGAGCGGCGATACGGTTCTGACCTGGGACTGGCGAGCACGAAAAACGGTTGAGAAGACACTCTCTTGGGTTGGACGTCAGCCAGTGCGCGTCAAGCCTGGCTTACTTGACGATGAAGCAGGGTATCCTGTCCGCATTCGAGCCAATGCGATGGCGCCAGGCGTTCCATTGAAGGATCTTTTGGTGACGCCGGAGCATTGTCTGTTCGTCGAGAACGGGTTCATTCCGGCACGCATGCTCGTCAATGGTTCAAGCATCATTTACGATCGGACGATGACACAGTTCTCGGTCTTTCATATTGAGACTACCGAGCATGCGGTGTTGTGGTCGGATGGGGCTCTGTCAGAGAGCTATCTCGACACTGGAAACAGACGCAACTTTGCTCAGATCGGCGGTGAGGCCGTTGTTCTAGGCCGAGCCAAAAGCTGGCCCCATGATGCGGCGGCTCCGCTTATGACGAGCCGAGAGATCGTCGAACCTGTATTCACAAGTCTCGTCGCGCGCGCGGCTGAGCTCGGCTTTGGCGAGGTGACCCCGAGCAGGGAGATGGTCGAGGAGCCGGACCTTCATCTGTTAACACGGGAAGGGCAAGTGATCCGCGCTTACCGTCACAATAAAAGACACGTTTTGTTCCACGTCCCGGCGGGGGTTTCCGAGGTGCGGCTTGCCTCGCGCGCCAGCCGTCCCTCGGATACAATTGGCCCATTTGTCGACGACCGTCGGATGCTCGGCATTCTCACGGGCAAGATCACGCTCTTTGGTACGCAAACGACCGTGCTGTCAGATTATCTGAACAAGGCCGACCTCCGGGGGTGGCAGGGAGTGGAAAATGGGACATGCCGATGGACAGACGGTGATGCGTATCTGCCGCTGGAACGCCGGGATGGTGAATTGAGCACTGGTGTGTTGGCAGTGGAGGTCCTTGCTGCGGGTCCTTACATAATCGATCACACTCGAGATATAGCTGTAGCAATAAGTGCCTAAGTTAGCGTTGTTGCAAAGTTGGATCCCTTGCGAGAAAACCCTTTTGGTTTTGGCGTGAGGGACTGGGGATAAGAGATTTCAAGGGGTGTCACTTCTGTAGCGAAGTGATTCTGTGGGCGATGCGCTGGTATTGCCACTATGGGATTAGCTATCGCGACCTTGAAACCATGCTGGCCGAGCGGGGCATGAGCGTTGATCAGTCAACGACTTATCGCTCGCGCCAGCACTATACCCCCGAGATGGACATAGTGTTGGCGCTGGTATTGGAAGCGCTCGGGTATTACACAACACATGCTTACGGCTCAGTTGCGTGAATGAGAAGCGGATGGTCTCATTTTCCGTACGGTTTACGCTGAAGTCCCTCCTCGTGTGGAGAAATACAATCCACAGCAAAAGCACTGGGTTTAGGCCCGACTATAGAAGCACTGACAGCATGCTGGTTAGAGTTCGGCCAACCCTTTGATGGGAAATGCTCTATCAGAGGACGAAAAACGAACAATAGAGCCGCTATAATGTGAACTCTATGTCGAAAACGTCTCTTTTGTTTTGGTGATGCTGAGGGAAAATACTCTCATATTTTTAGTAGAGCTACGAAACACAAATTTTATCTGTATGTCCGACGCTGCACCTTTGTTCTCAACATTAATTATCTCAGCGCCAATTCGTTGGTAAATTAACGGATAAAATGCAATTTTTCCGTAATTTGTTTTGATTTTTTGTATAAAATAGTCATATTAACTGAATGGATAAGATTGACCTGCATATTCTGCACCTCTTACAGACTGATAATCGGCGTTCTGCAGCAGAGCTCGGACAAGAAGTTGGCCTGTCTGTATCGGCCGCCAGCGATCGCATCCGGCGGTTAAACGCTTCTGGATTAATCCACGCTAACCGCGCCGTGGTGAACTCAACCGAGATCGGCCTGGCATTGTGTGTCTTTATGTTCGTGGATTTGGAGCCGCGAGCAGATGAGCAAGCTTTCATCAAAGCGTTAATGCAATTGCCTGAAGTGCAAGAAGCGCACCATGTCTCTGGGCCGCATTCCTGGTTGTTGAAGGTACGTGTACATAACGCCGCTGCGTTGCAGTACCTTCTGTCTAACCACCTGAAATCCTTACCATGCGTGTTGCGTACCGAGAGCATTATCGTTCTAGACACAGCAAAAGAAACGACCGAGCTCGCACTGACAGTAACGAGTGTCGTCGACGGAGGAGAAACGTGACAGGAGCAGCCAATACTCTCGTTCGGGGGGCTATGGTAGGATTTGCGATCGCCGCGCCTGTGGGCCCTATCGGGCTGCTTTGTATCCGACGCACGCTCACGCAAGGAGTCGGCGTTGGGGTTGCTTCGGGTGTAGGCGCGGCGACGGCAGATGCGCTCTATGGCCTACTCTCTGCACTTGGCCTAAGCGCTCTTTCAGCCGTACTCGTCGAACAAACCGTAGTATTGCGCATGATCGGCGGGTTGTTACTCGCTTGGTTAGGGATATCGGCGCTACGCCAAGCCATAAATGACGACACGACTATCGTCGCACGAGACGCGGGACGATCTGGGGGTAATTTGACCACAGCGTTCGGGTCGACTTTCGTACTCACGCTCGCCAATCCGATGACGATACTTTCCTTTGCCGGTATCGTCGCGGCGTTGGCGAGTCCGGGAGATACTAGCGCCAGTATAGCGCTGATCGTTGGCGTGTTTGCGGGATCAGTTATGTGGTGGTTGCTCTTGGTTGGCGGTGTCTCGGTCGCGCGTCGTTCATTGCCATCATCATCGTTGCGTTGGATTGAAGCCGCGTCGGGCGTAGCACTGTTTTTGTTCGGGGGATATGCAATGCTGGCTGGGATAGGCCGAGTATTATGACAACATTCAGCGTGGGGAGCACCGTCCGCTTTCGGTCGGATGCGGAGATCGAAGCTATAGGTACAGGCCTCATTAACCAAACCCTGCCTAAGGAGCGGTGGACACATAATGCCCATCTCGCAGCGGCGGTTTGGATCAGTGCTGCGAGACCTGACCTTATCCCTTCCAGAGACATGCCGGGCATTATCCGGGCCTATAACGAGTCAACAGGAGTGCCTAACTCGGACACGCGCGGCTATCATGAAACGATCACACAGGCCTCCTTACAGGCCGTACAGGCATTTCTTGTAAAATTAGCAACGGACACACCGCTATACATTGCATGCAATGCACTGCTGGATTCCCGCTACGGTGGGAAAAATTGGCTCCTAGAGTATTGGACACACGCACTTCTGTTTTCACCCGCTGCACGGCGATCTTGGATAGAGCCGGATCTTGCGCCTTTACCATTTTAATGACATCGGACGGCAAAACATTATTCATTAATTTTATGAGGAGAGATTAGATCGATACCGAACCAAAGTGGCTGCACTGGTCGCGAGAATTACAAGCTCTGGCACAGTGTGGTCTCACGTTCACCAATGATGATTTCGATCGTGAGCGGTACGAAAAAATACGTCATCTCGCGGCAGAGATGGTTCATGCGCATACAGATGAACCCCTCAAACGAGTTGAGACACTTTTTGCTGGACTGACAGGATATGCCACTCCACAGATAGACGTGCGTGCCGCTGTCTTTGATGATAAAAAACGCATTCTCATGGTACGCGAAACCGCCGATAGCAACCGCTGGACTCTCCCTGGCGGTTGGGCAGATGTAAACGTCACACCAGCTGAGAATGCTGTTAAGGAAGTACTGGAAGAGAGTGGCTACGAAGTCATCGTAACCAAACTGGCTGCAGCATGGGACCGTACACGGCAAGGCCATCCCATCGGTATGTTTTCCTGCTGTAAGATGTTTTTCATATGTCAGTTAGTGGGAGGTGCCCCAATTACGAGTCTGGAGACATCCGAAATTGGTTGGTTTGCTGAGATTGACTTACCTTCCGACCTATCATTGGCTCGTGTGCTGCCACAGCAAGTGAGGAGGATGTACGAACATTACAAACAACCTGACCTTCCAACAGATTTTGATTAACTGAAGTCGTTCATCGAACGGATACACCCCATAATTTGGATATATATCATTTTCATTCAGTTATTCTGCACTGCCTTCTCCATATTGCGGTATCCTTTGATGATTCTGATATTGCCTGTTTCTCCGAACGCTCCGGCATCTATATCAATGCGGAGACAGAGCCGATTGCCGGGACAGCAGCGTTGTGACGCCGGGCGTAAGTCACTCTCTTTCAAGTCGTTATAATGCGTCTTCATATGGGGGATGTCACGCTACTCCGTCAGTCGCATGATCTACAGATTGCCCCGCGCAAAACCCGCAAGCTCCATTAACACTAGGCCTACACAGGTTAACATCTACCATTGTTCCCATGAGGCAGTTGTATAAAATGACCCCCAATAATGAGACAATGAGCTAAGTTCGTTTTTCCTGATGTAAGGAAGACGATGATGAAAGTAGCGCGCAATAATCATTGAAAGAGATTTGTACTATGGCGGGTTTGGTGTCGCATTTTGGCATTCACTCAACACTGGTGCGGGATTGGAAGCGTGAATGTGTAAAGAACATAGGCGCCACTTTCAGTGGAAAGACGGAGACATCCGAGGTCAGCTCGAAAAGCCTGTGAAAGATTGAGACGCTGCACGCCAAGATGGGGCTGTTGGGGGACCACCTTTTGTTTTCATTGAGCCGGTGTCGCCGGTATCTGTTGGGTTTTTACCAGTCGGAGTGTTGTGCCGATCGCCGTCAGTGCGACACTCGCGCTGACTAAGAAAATCGAGGCGATGCCGGTTTGGTCTGCGATCCAGCCGAGCACCGGCGTGCCGAGGCCAAGGGCCAGATCGAGGAACGCGGTGTAGAGGCCCATCGCACGGCCGCGATTTTCAGGCGATACAGCCCGCACGACTTCCGACCCAAGGCCGGGATAAATCAGCGAATAGCCGAAGCCGGCGAGGGCGGAGCCCACTGCCGCCATCAAGCCGCTGTTTGCCCACCAGATGAGGGCAAGACCTGCGGCAAGGACGCAGATAAAGATGAGGGCGATGCGCGCGCCGCCGTGATGATCCGGAAGATGCCCGAACACCAGGCGGGCCACGACCAGCGCTGCCCCGAAGGCGCTGAAGGCCAGCCAGATTGGGTGCCATCCTCGATCTGTAAAGAGGAGCGAGCTGAAGGCAAGGATCGCGCCGTATCCGACGCTGCTGAAGGCCGCACCAAGACCCGGCAGCCACACCGCCCCTGCCACGTCCCGGAAACTCGACCGGTGCCTCTTTTCTGATAATGGCGCGGCGGGGATCAGGATGAGGCTGGCAAGCACGAGCAACGGCACTGCCGTTGTCACTAAAGCGATCGCCGCGAAGCCCGCGCGAGCATAAAAGAAAGTGCCGATCGGCCCGCCGACCGCCATTGCGGTGAACATCGCCGTGCCGACCCAAGCAATGACCCGGCCCGCGCTGCGCGCATCGACCAGAGCGAGGCCCCAGGCCACCCCCCCGGTGATGATGAAGCTCTCAGCTCCCCCGAGCAAAGCGCGCCCGAGGAGCAGGATCGTGACGGAAAGCGTGGGAAAGTCGATGAAGGCCAGCGATAGGAGATAGAGAAGCCCCGAGACGGCCGCCGCTAGAAGCCCAATCACAACACCGCTTTTGGCCCCGCGCTTGTCGGCATAGGCCCCAGCCCATACCCGGGAGATCAGAGAGGCGGCGAATTGGCTTCCAGCCACCAAGCCGACGACGAAGCTGCCGAAGCCGAGGCTATGCTGCACATGTAACGGCAGCACTGGCAAGGCGAGGCCGATAATTAGGAATCCAGCAAAGACTGCCGTCATGATCGGAAGTAGGATCAGGCCGATGCCTTCAGAGGCACGAGACTGTGAGTTTGTCGCGGGCATACTAATTCATGCCTTTCATTCGATCGGTCGTGAACAGGAAGTCCTGTGCGGATTCAACTGCAGATTTCCGTTTCTTGCCGAACACCGGGAACGCGGCAGCTTCTCCGTAATCGACGGTGTTTTTGACGCCCTTCAGCGTCGCCATGTCCATGTCGGAGATCGTGAAGTCCAAGGCGGCATTATCGCGCAGGTGTGCTGTGTTGCTGGTCTTGGGAAGCGGGACAAGGCCGAGTTGGAGGCAATAGCGAATGCAGAGCTGGGCGACGCTAACACCATGTTTGTCGGCCAGTGCGGCCAAGTTGGCATCGGCCAGCGCCGCGCCATGCGCCACGGGTGAATAGGCTTCGACCAGCATTCCCTTAGAGCGCGAATAGTCGATTAGATCGAAGGGGGTGTTGCCGATGTGGGTGAGTACTTGGTTGACCATTGGCGCGACGCTACCGTTGTTCAGCAGGTTGTCGAGGTCTTCCCGCTCGAAGTTCGATACGCCGATCGCTCGGATCTTGCCTGCACTATAAGCCTCTTCGAGCGCTCGCCACGCTTCAAGATTTTCTTCAAAGAAATGCCCGCCTTCGCGGAACTCGGCCCAGGGCTGAGGGCTGTGGATTAGCATCAGGTCGATGTAATCCAGACCGAGTGAGCGTAGCGATCCCTCGATCCGCTTCTTCGTCTCCCCATAGGTTTTTACTTCGGCTGCAAGCTTGGTGGTCACGAAGAAGTTGGTGCGGGATATACCGCTGGCGCGCAGGCCTTCGCCTACACCGCGCTCGTTCCCATAGGCTTGGGCGGTATCAACATGGCGATAGCCGATCTCCGCCGCTTTACGTACAATGCGTGCGACGTCGCCGTCATCGATTCTCCAAGTGCCAAGCCCGAGCTTTGGGATTGTTACCCCGTTCGCCAGCGTAAATGTCTCTCCCAAGGTCATGATGTTATCCTTTCAAACAGGGTTTTTGCCGGCGCTCGTAGCCCGGATTTCTCTCCATATTTCAAGACGTTCATCACATCCCGAACAATGGCGTCAGCTGGGATTTACTTCTGCTTTTCGGACTTTCCCAGCCAGAGCTGCACGATGACATGCGACATGGAAGTTTCCCTGGTGACTTGATGTTGTGGAGTTAATCTGCCGTTTTTGAAGTTGTCCAAGAAGGTAGTCTGTTGCCTGCCTAGCCTTTTCATAAGAAATTCTAGGTTATGGTTGTTTTAGATACTATGATTTATAATTAGCATGAGCTTATGAGGAGGCCTCATGAATGATTCAGGAAAACTTGAACGACTTACAGGTGTTCCTCGTCGTTGCGCGGGAACGAAGTTTCACTAGGGCAGCGGCGAAGCTCGGTGTCTCGCAGTCTGCCTTGAGCCATACGATCCGGCTGCTGGAAGAGAGGCTCGATGTGCGGCTGTTGACACGTACTACCCGCAGCGTCGCGCCGACCGATGTCGGCGCCCGTCTGATCGCTGGCATCGCTCCCAGTTTCCACCATATCGAAACGGAGTTGGTTGCTCTTGGCGACCTCCGCAAGAAGCCGGCCGGCTCGATCCGCATCACCACGGGAGATCATGCAGCGCAAGCCTATCTTCTACCTGCGCTGCGCCGGTTGCTGCCGAACTATCCTAATATCTGCATTGAAATCAGTGTGAATTACGGTCTCACGGATATCGTGGCCGAGGGCTATGACGCCGGTATTCGTCTCAATGAGCAGGTTGCCAAGGACATGATCGCTATGCCGATCTCGACCGATGCGACTATGGCTGTCGTCGGCTCCCCTGACTATTTCGAGCGCTATGCGACTCCGGCCGTGCCGCAGGATCTCACCGAGCATATGTGTATCAACTTGCGGACCCCGACGCATGGCGGCCTCTACGTCTGGGAATTCGGGAAGGCGGGGCAGGCCGTCAACGTGCGTGTGAACGGCCAGGTCATCGCCAACAGCGGATGGATGATTTATCAATCCGCCTTGCAGGGTCTTGGGTTGGCCTATCTCAATCTCAACATGGTAAGAGAAGATATCAAGGCTGGGCGTTTGGTGCGTGTGCTGGCTGATTGGTGCGAGACGTTCCCCGGCTATCACCTGTTCTATCCAAATCGCCGTCAGCCCTCGCCGGCCTTTTCCCTATTGCTCGATGCACTGCGCTATAGAGGGGAAAAATAGCTAGAATATATTCGGTCTTGTTGCAAACTTAGGTTTGGGTTGAGTGGAGGGATAATTGCCTTTCGTTCAGACGCAATTATCCCATGATACTCTCTTGGAACTGGAAGAGTTCAGCTTGTCCTTTTTTAAGGCGCGCATGACCTCGAAGCCTTTAATGGTCGCATAAGCGGTTTTCAGGCTTTTGACCTGACGGTGTGTCAGCGCGTCGGGAAGCTTACCGTTCCCCCTGAGTTGGTTGATTGGTCGGGGCTTTGTCCGTGTTGATTGTTTCGGGTTTCTTCCTTTCCCTCAGGCCGTTCCAAGCTTTGCTCAGAAAACGTTTGGCAGTCTTAGTGTTCCGGGTCAGTGAGAGGAAAAAATTAACAGTGTCACCGTCTTTGCCGACTGCGGGAAAAGCCTGGGCACTTCCAAGCTCATAGGGTCACTCAACCCCAAAAATGATGACCTTTGGAATCATTCATCGGAGCAAATCTACCTCGAAACTAATAGAAGGTCTGAGATAGCTTTTAAATTGTTTTGAATTAAAAACAAATATAGCCCCATTTAACCTCAATTTGTAACAGGGCTATAGTTTTTACTGAGGTATAGTCTCGCCATGATGGATATGTCTAAATAAAACTAACAGACATATAGAGTTTAATAAATAATAACAAAAGTTATGATAAGAAATGTGAAAATCAATATAAATGTTTTTATTATATTAACTGTGTTGTAAAAACATCTTGACATGGTGGTATGTATTATGATGTTTTTTAATAAAGTTTAATTATGGAATTGTGCTGTGAATGTAAAAAACATTACATCAGATAAAAGAATTGCCGCATGTGTTGATTATATAAAAATTAGATCGACAATGTCTGATAATGATATTGATGCATCAAAAATAAGTTTGGATAATATTCTTTATGAATACTATTCTACACCAGTAATAATGTCTATTAGCCCTAATTCTGATTTTGATGAAGATTGGTATTTGGGACAATATTCTGATGTTGCATCTGCTGTTGCTTGTGGGCAGGTTTTATCGGGATTTATACATTATGTTTTGTGTGGAATTAATGAAGGGCGCTGGCCGTCTAAAGGTTTGTATGAATTAAAGACGGCAGAAACGTCAGAATATGTAGAAAGTAATCGTTTTGACGAAGAGGTGTATTTACAAAATTATATTGTAGCCCAACGTTTTTTGAAGGCATTTCCTATTATTTCAGCGGCAGAGTTTCATAATCTGTATGGCCGTCACATGGGTTTTGTGCCTGCATGGAATTTACACCCTGAGTCTGCGCGTATAAAAATTTTGGCAAGTATAAGTAGAGAGTTTGATGAAAATTGGTATAAAGAAAAATATAAAAATAATATTCATGATAGATACGAAAAACTATCTCCATTAACGCACTATCTGACGGAAGGGGTAAAATTAAAATACTCTCCTAATTCTAAATTTGACGAAGGATTTTATAATTCATTTTATCCTGAGATAAATAATGCCATTCAGCGTGGTGATATAGTATCTGGATATTATCATTATTTGGTTGCGGGACGGAGAGAGGCTCGCCTCGCTCTTTACGAAAAACAACAAGTGCTTGAGGCTAGACTCCCGGGAGTTACAAAGACTGCATTATTAGATCGAGTTCCGGCGATCAGAAACCGCCTTACGCTGTCAAATGTTAAGGTTGATGTTGATGGTGAAAGAAAAATAATTTTCTTACTTCCAACGATTAATCCGGATATTACATTTGGGGGATATCGAAGTGCATTTGAGTTGATACGTAGATTGCAGGAAGAAGGGTGGCCTATTACAATAGTTTGTACTGAAGACGCTAATGCAAGTGTGGAATATTTTTGTTGGAGAGAAGAAAAAAGTATATTTAATAAAGTTTTAAAAAATTTACATTTTATCCCCTTTTTAGAAAAGGATAATCTGACTGTTGGAGGAAATGATATAGTTATTTCCTATTCATTGTGGGATCTTTATTTTGCTTCAAAAATAAGGAGTGAAGCGCCAAATACGAGAGTTATTTTGTTGTCTCAAGAATATGAGCCTATATTCCATGATAATAATGCAATAAGATCTATATTGGATGAAGCTTATAATATACCGCACTACCCTATAATAAATAGCGGATATTTAACTGATTATTTTAAATCACATAATATAGGAATTTTTAGATCTAAAAAAAATCCTGTTATGGGAAAAGATTATTATGTTTTTGAGCATAGAATTAATAAATTAAAGGAGCAGTCTCTAGAGGCGATGCGTGATCGTGAAGAACGTATATTAATTGCATATACACGGCCTGAGGGGCATGCGGCACGTAACCTTTTTGAAGTCCTTATTATGTCATTGCAGGATCTTTGTGAGGAGGGGGCTTTCGGGCCGGAGTGGAAATTTATTGGTTTAGGTGCGTTAACTGACTTGCCTCCTATTAGTCTTGGCGGAGGTCACCATTTAAGTATTAAAACAAAAATGTCTGAAGATGAATATACGCATTATATCAGCTCAATGGATATTGGTTTGAGCTTAATGTATGCTCCGCACCCAAGCGTTATGCCGTTTGAGTTTGCTACGACAGGAGCTATTGTTGTAACAAATACATTTGAAAATAGATCATCAGAATCATTGGCTTCTATTTCGAGTAATATAATATCTGGCCCCCCGACGGTTGAGGGTATTACAGGTGCATTACGTATGGCTATCAAAAAGGTAGAAAATATCGATGAACGCCTTTCAGGAATATACAGGCCTTCTTTATCAAGTTGGGATCAAATTTTTAATAAAGACATGTTGAAAGAAATTTGTAATTCGCTGCCCCCATATCCGAATAATTGAAGGAAGATTTATTATGCCACAGAAATTCATAGGATTTTCGGAAAGTGCGAAACAATATAATTGTTTATATGGCATATCCGACACAATTCCTGGTATATCTAAAATACAAAATGCTCTTGTTGCGGGTGTTAGGCCTACTGTGCCGGGCAGAAAACTTGATATGTTGGCTGGTGGTGTATTTGATGCTAGTGGTCACTTGGTTGAGGCGTCTTTGCAGCCGCGTTCAGATGAGCATAATGCTATAGCTCCTATTCAGCCCCCAGAAAGACGCACGCCGCAGAGGACAATTGAAAAAGCTATTTTTGGTGGGGTTGCATTTGACCATTTTGGACATTTTTTACTTGAGAGTACTGCTAGACTTTGGGCTTTAAGTGAATATAAAGACTATTCTTGGATATTTTTAACGACAGGTCAAGAAAAATTACCTGATTATCAGGTGGGGTTTTTGGAAATTTTGGGATTAAATAAAGAAAAAATAATTGTTGTTGGTGATCTTATTTCGGTTAATGAGTTATTTATACCTCACACGTCATTTACATACCATCATTATGCCTCTTCGGCTTATCGAGATACATTTAGGAGGGCACAAATACCCGATAGTGGAAGAGCTCAACGTCGTATTTTTATTTCGCGGAAAAACATGAAAATTGCGATGACTATCGGTGAAAGTGACCTAGAAAACGTACTGAGCGATGATGGGTGGGAAATAGTTTATCCAGAACTTTTGTCTCCACTGGAGCAGGTGCAAATTTTTCATGAAGATAATATTATTTTAGGATTGCAGGGTAGTGCTATGCACTTGAGCTTATTTGCTCCGCCCGGACGAAAAGTAATTCATTTGTGTCGTGGACAAGGGTACAGAGGTTATTATCTTTTAGACGATTTAATGGATGCGGATGCTATCTATTTTGATTCTATGGTAAAAACTGAATTGCCATCTAAGCCAATTGCAGGGCCATTTTTGCTAGATATTGGTGCAGCATTATCATTTTTATTCGAGCAGGGTTTAATAAAAAAAAACCTATCAAGTAGTATTAATGCGTATGAAAATTCTAAAAAACGCCTTTTGGAATATGAAGCTTGGTGGCATTATACGGAAAGTCAAATTAGACAACATCATAATCAAACTCATGAAGGCCTACCTGCTAACCTCGAGATGGCAATAGATTCTGCTGAGAAAGCAGTAAAACTTTATGATGGATCAACGGAAATTATTTCGCACGCTGCTGCTTTAGCTTTGAAGCAAGGATCATCAAAGCGAGCATTGTCGATCCTTGATGGAGTAGATTTAACGTGCTTTTCAGACGATAAAGATAAAGCAATACTATTTTATTTTAGAAGTTTGACTGAAGAACAAATGGAGCAATATGATTTATCTTTGTCGGCAGTTCAAGAAGCAAGAAGATTTGACGATAAAAACCCTTTATATGCCAATCAAGAAGCTAAGATTTTGTATCGATTAAACCGATATTCTGAATCGGAAAGGTGTTTGTATAAAATAATTGATAATAATATGCAAACTTATGAAACGTATTATATATTAAGTATTATTTTGAGTGAAACAAAAAGAAATAAAGAGGCTGTAAATTTATCAGTTATGGCTTTTAATCTAAATAATACAGATATAGGAATATATCGTCGAGCATTATATCTCTTGATGGAAGAAGGACGATTTGAAGACGCTAGAAATATTGGACGTCAATTCTGTGAAATTAACCCTATTAGAGAAGATATTATAGAAGAATTATTATCAATAGAGGATGAATTAGGAGATGTCGATGAAAAGTATACAATTTTATATTTAGAAAAATTGTATACTATTAATCCATATAAACTACCTATATACAATAGATTATATGATATATATAAAAAAAATAATACTATACCAAGAATAGATGGTAATTCAAAGTTTATATCTGCCGGAGTTAGCGATTATGCGATTATGCTATATGACTATAGTCAACAAATGATATCCAAAGGGAAGGATTTGGATGCGATATTTTCAGCTACAGAGGCAGTTAATTTGGACCCTAATAATGAAACTATTTTACTTTATCTTGTCGGATTGCATATTAAATGCGGAAATATATTAATAGCCAATGTCCTGTCATCAAAATTAGTTGAAATGTATCCATCTTCAGGTTTTTATTATTATGTCTTGAGTTTGTCAGAATTTAAAATTGGGCAAGAAAAAAAATCTATTAAAAGTGCTAAAATGGCAAAGGACATCCTTCCTGAAAATGAGGTAATAAAAAATCATTACGATGAAATAATAAAAATAGTGGGGGATAATTAATCTATTATGAATAAGGCTATATCATTTCTATTAGATCATGTATGTATAGATGAAAAAAAATACGATATTGTACAAATTACAATGAATTTATTTAATTTTGATAATTTGAGAAAAAAAATCAATACTATTTTTCAGGCAGGTGATGATTTGTCTGATGATGTAGTGTTAGATTATTATACAAATTTTCCAGAAATTAGAGTTGTAAGCCCGTCAAATTTTTTTTCTGAGGAGTGGTATAGAGAGCGTTATCCGGATGTCAATAATGCTATTGTTAATAACAAAATTATGAGTGGTTTTTCTCATTTTTTAAAATTCGGTTTGAACGAAGGTCGGTGGCCAAATAGTTATTTTGAATCAAAAGCAGATTTCTCACTTAATTCGAAGTGGATTGATGAAAAAAGTGTTGTAAATATTAAATTTAATTCTATTTCTTATAATTTTTTGTCTGCATTTTCATGGATTGAACCAATAACTTTTTATAATTTATATGGAAGGTTTTGGGGATGCTCTATTGATATTGAATCTTCCATTGTGATGCAAATGCGTGCTGAGTTTGATGGTGATTATTATAGGTTGAATTATTTATATAATGATAACCATAATAATAATCCGTTTGATTATTACCTAGAGAAAGGAATTTCCTATAAACACTCTCCTAATAGTTGGTTTGATGAAGAGTGGTATCAAGCATTTTATGCTGATGTGCGTATTGCTATAATGAAAGGAATTTTTTCATGTGGGTTCGCTCACTATTTAAAGGCGGGGAGGGGGGAGGGCCGTTTCCCAAAATTTAATTTAACAATCGCTTTGGAGGGAAGTATGCCCAATGTCACAAAGCCAATTTTATTAGAACGAACAGAATTTTTGCGTGATCGCATGAATCGGGTTGAAAATATAAACTTTCCTCTTGTTTCTGATCAAAAAAAAATGACGGTATGGTTTGTTATACCTATTTTAAATTATGATATTGCCTTTGGCGGCTATCAAGCCTGTTTTGCTTTAATGGTTGCGATAAATAGAAAAGGTTATTCGATAGGTATTATCTGTATGGAGGAGCAGGTTCCTAACCTTGAATATTTTTTATGGCGCACAAAAGATGAAGAATTAAAAAAAGTTTTAATTAAGTCTGAAATAATTGGTCGTGATCTTATCGATAAAATTGAAATTAATATAAATGATAGATTTATTGTTTACTCTGTATGGGATTTGGCAATTGCTCATAAATTTGCATCGGAAACGAAAAATAAATATCCAATACTTATAGCTCAAGAGTATGAGCCTATATTCTATGATAGTGGTTCTTTATCTGCGGTCTGTGCAGAGCAGTACGAGATTCCACATATTGCACTTATTAATAGCGTGTATTTATACCGTTTCTTATTAAAAAATAAAATTGGTGTTTTTGGTGTGAACGGTGGAAAGTATTTGATATTCAATCACAAAATTAATATCCTAAAAAAACAAAGTGTAACTGAAATGAAAAATAAAAAAAATAGAAAATTTGTTATTTATTCTAGACCGGAGGGGCATGCTTCTCGAAATTTATTCGAAATAATAGTTATTGCATTGCAGCAATTATGTCAAAATAATTTATTTTCAGATAATTGGGAGTTTATCGGAATAGGGTCTTTGTCAAAAATACCAGATATTTATTTAGGATCTGGTCACTATTTGCGTATACATACTAAGATGAGTGAAATAGATTATATAGAAAGTATAAATAATATCGATATAGGAGTAAGCCTTATGAATGCTCCTCATCCAAGTGTGGTTCCGTTTGAATTTCTTACCTCAGGTGCAATTGTTATCACTAACACTTTTGAAAATAGGAGTTTTTCTGAATTAAAATCAATCAGTGGAAATTTAATTCCATGCTCACCTAAAATATCTGCATTGAAATCAGCGATATGTGAAGCAATAGTTCGAGTTGAAGACTTTTTTTCTCGAGAAAAAAACATTTACAAACCAGAGACATCTAGTTGGGAAGAGATCTTCACCGACACATTCGTGGAATCGATGATGGTATACTAAATTTTTATTTTAATTATGGGCGGATAAACGATTTGGAGGGACTGAAAAATGGCCCTATTGCAAAGTTAGGATAAGGACGCAGATATCCCAGTTGGTTGATGCTTCAGGTGTTGTAAATGCCGAAATGTCTTTCCACTAAACGCACGTTTCCCACGACGCTCTCCGGGAATTGGAAGAAGCGAGACTGTCCTTTTTTCATGGCCCGCATGATCTCGAACCCCTTGATAGTCGCATAGGTGTGACGTGCCCCCCAACGTGTTACCACTGGTAAGTAGAGGTTTCTCTTTTATGGTGTGTGGTTGATGGGATAGCAATGGTCTTATGGGCATGCCCATAAGACCATTACTGAACAACTTGAGCGGGAGTTCTACCACCCAGTTTTGAGTGTGGGCGCACGGTGTTGTAATCCTCACGCCACAGCGCCAGGACATGCCGCGCATGGGGCAGAGAGGTGAAAAGCGTCTCGTTTAAGCATTCATCACGCAGTTTGCCGTTAAAGCTTTCAATAAAGCCATTCTGCTGTGGTTTGCCGAGGGCGATGTAATGCCACTCCACGCCCATGTCTTCGGCCCATTTCACAATGGCATGGGAGGTGAATTCTGTCCCATTGTCACTCACAATGATGAGCGGCTTCCCATAGCGTTCCACCAACACCGTCAACTCCCGGGCAACACGCCCTCCGGATAAAGATGTATCAACAATGAGAGCCAAGTTTTCTCGGCTCACATCATCAATAACGGTCAATATCCGGATGCGCCGCCCGCAGATCAGCGCATCAGAGTGACGCGCCCA
>NZ_BCZB01000035.1 GCF_001598495.1 Neokomagataea thailandica NBRC 106555 | reverse complement strand
GTTGGAAGATGAGGCGGCATATGACCGCATCGCCAGTTATTCGCCTTATGACAACATCACCGCGAAGCCTTACCCAGCTATTCTCGCCATGGGCGGCTTGTCTGACCCGCGTGTGACCTATTGGGAGCCAGCGAAATGGATTGCGCGTTTGCGTGATGTGGCTTCCGCCGGTCCGTTCTTGTGTCGTATTAACATGGACGCTGGGCATGGCGGCTCTTCAGGGCGTTATAAACGCTTAGAGGAAGTGGCGCTGGTGCAGGCTTTTGCCATTTGGGCTGTGGAGCGATCGGCCGCTTAATTGGGTATGGATTGTGAAAACCCACTCTCTGCATTTTGTCAGAGAGTGGGTTTTTTTTATGCCTAATTTATTGAGCAATAGGTGAGCAAATTGAGCTCACGGGTTGGTCATTCATGACAGCTTGTGTGAAGGCTGCGGAATCCGCCAAAGATGCATTGACGCTCTGTGAGTGGTTTAGTCCACGATAGAGGTGTGCTTGTACTGTCGTACCCGCCGCGCAGGCCGCTTTGACGAGGCCAAGCTGAGCTTGGGTCGGGACGTCTTGATCGGCGCTGCCTGTGCCGACAAAGAGCGGCTGCTTGAGGTGCAATGTTGGGTATGACAGCGATACAAAAGCGGGAGCTAATGCTTGCGGCAGTGTGGGTTGGAACGCGCTTTGGCGTGTTAGCCCTTCTTTTGCGACTTCGTCTTCTAGTCCTGTGAGGCAGGTTTCTGAGGCGGCGTGATAAGCATTCATGGCAGCTGGGGTAAACGCTGCTTCCGGGTGGAAGTTCGGGCTGAGGCCGCCCAGAGAGGCACCAATCAACAAGATATAAGAGACGAGAGGGTCTTGTCCCGGTGCAGGTGTGGGGGCGCCTTGTGGGGCGGGCTGTACCAGTGCCATGGCCATTTGTGGGGTGATGAACGGAATACCCGTTGTCACGGTGCCGCGGATGTTCAGATCAGGGCTGTAAGCCGGCGCAAAAGCGGCGGAAGCAAAGGCTGCACCTGCGCCTTGAGAATGCCCAACGATCAGAATTTTGTTTTGAAGGTTCTTAAGGCCGGAGAGAGAGAGGCACGGACGGCGTCAAGAACACTATACGCTTCTGCGCGTGTGTTCAGATAGGGGTGCATACCCGGGCTACCCAGGCCCTGATAATCGGTGGCGACAATGGCAAAGCCGCGGTTTAGCCATGCTGTGAGATATGTGGTGTCGCGTTTGCTATGCGCATTGAGAGATGGCGCACAGGAATCGTTGAGGCCAACGGTCCCATGTGCCCATGCAACGATAGGCCAACCACCCTTTGGTGTAGGGCCATTTGGGAAAATGACTTCGCCTGTAACGGGTACGGTGTCGTGGCCGGTAACGCCGTTGGTAGCAGTATAGGTGATGCGGAATGCAGAACCAGCCTCAGGCAGGCTCAGCGGAGCCGCCAGAATGCTGCTGGAGAGCAATGTACCGGCTTTAGGAGCGGTAGTGACATGTGCACTATGTGCAGGCTTTGTTGGGTTTGCGTGGGAGAGGGGGGCTGCCAAAAGAGCAACGCTGGCTAAAAGGCCCAAAGAAAGATGACGCATACATAATGCTCCTACCGGGGCGGAGCTATTATGCTCCGCCACATCAAAAGTTTGGGCATCATGTTGTGTGTGACGCGGCGCGTAAACTAGCGTCATGCAACGTCATGATATTGTCATATGGCGCAGAACTCAGGGGGTTGAGAAACCATGCGGTAGCGCGTGGCAGGCTGCTGCAAGTTGAGGGTGTTTTGGATCAGGGGTGCGGCAAATGGTTTGGGCATCCGTACCGCAGATTGTGGTGACATCTTCCATGGCGGAGGACGCAACGTCACGTGCAACGCCAATATCCTGGTTGCGGTCGTTCGATTCTTCCTTGCTGAGCTGTTCGTCAGCGTCATGCATGGTCTTGAGTGCACTATAGCACGAGTCGCTTACTTCATCTTGGCGGATTTGCAGGACCTGTAAGATTTTATTTACGACGACCCCTTGCATATTAATGGACGGATCATCGTCGTTTGTGGGGGCGCTATTTCCCGCAGCATGGGCAGAAAACGGCAGAATAAGGGAGGCGGTCAGCAGAAGTGCCGCTTTGGCGGAGCGCGTCATCATCTGTGTATGATCGTTATAAATGCTGGGAAGAGCAAGAGGGGGGCGGCACTCTGTTGCATCTCGTCACAGAGAGGAGGATTTAGGGGGATATGTACGTTTTTCAGGGTGTTTATGCGGGTAATACTTGACTCTCGTGAGACGCATCGGTAAGCGAAGCCATTCTTTTTACGGGCGTATCGTCCCGTTCCGCACGACCCTTAGGGGTTTCACCGTCGAGAGCCTGGAAGTACCATGAAGATCCGTAACAGCCTGAAGTCCGCCAAGGTCCGCGATAAGGACTGCCGTGTTGTCCGCCGTCGTGGCCGCGTGTACGTCATCAACAAGAAGAACCCGCGCATGAAGGCTCGTCAGGGCTAATTACGGCTGGGCCGTCTTTCATGATGAATCGGCTTATGACGAAACGGCGCGGGCTTTCAGCTTGCGCCGTTTTGCTATGTGGGGTGGGGGCTTCCATAGCTGCTCCTGCGCATCAGGGTACTCCGTCCTTAGGGCATACGGATGCCGTAGCGGCTGTATCACCACATGCAGATGTTAAGGCTGCTCATAAGCCGTTGACGCGTGTTGAGCGTCTGCGCTTGCTTGAAGAGCGTATAGCCAAGGCGAGCGTTGAAGAGGCTCCTCCGTTGCGGGAAGAGGCTGAGGCCCTGCGTATGAGGGGGCTCAAAGGCGGTACGCGCCTTTTAGTATTTGAAGCCCAAGCTGCAGCAGATAAACATCAGTTTCAGGCGGCTGAAGAGAGTGGCACAGCGGCTTTAGCGTTGCAGGGCGATCAACCCATTGTGCGTAGGGCACGAGCTGTGATTCGTGCTGGTGCCGGGGATTTTGATGGTGCTGTTGAAGACCTGTCAGCCTGTTTGGCCGTAGATCCGGGGGATACAAAAGCGCTGTATGTTCTGGCGAACCTAGAGCTGGAGCGGCATCAGCCGCAAATTGCAAGTGATGTGCTGAAACTTCTGAAGCAGCGTGACCCATCTTTTCCTGGTGTGGTCTCCTCGCTTCCCACTATGGAGCGCTTTCAAAAACAAGTGGAACTACAGTTGGATGGCCAACCGGATTAAGGCTTAGATCTTTGGGCCCCTTGTGTTCGCCTTATTATGCCCCAATCTGTTCGTATAGTTTTGAGATTGAACAGGAGTGTGGCGTATGAATGCGAAGACAAAAGGGGCTGCTTGTTCTGCAGTCGATAAAACAGGCAAGTCATGCTGTAAGCGGTTGGGTGGTGTATTACGCTGCGCTGGCCGTGGGCGTGAAGTGGCGATGACAGGCTTGACGTTCATGGCGTCTTTTGGCCCGAAGCGGTTTCGGCCGCATTGCCAGCAAGCTCTAGCGGTGATTTCCGTTGCTATTACGGCGGTAGAGTTTTTTAAGAACCGTCGACAAGGTTAAGAAAAAGGCGTGGTCTAGAGATGGGCCACGCCTTTTTGATGTTTTATGCGCTTTTAGGTATTGCCAGATACGCCAAGGCGCAGCGGCTTCTATGTGGCCATGATGTACTGGCCACATAGAAAAGCTAAGTGTTGTTTTTAGCGGCCGTCAAAGAAATCCCGGACTTTTGCAAAGAAGCCTGAGCTTTCTGGGCTGGCTTTAGTGTGGTCACCACCGGCTTCTTGTTCAAACTCTTCCAGAAGCTCTTTTTGACGCTTGCTGAGGTGCTGCGGTGTTTCAACGGATACTTGGATATACATATCCCCGCGTGCCGTAGAGCGCAGTACTGAGAAGCCCTTGCCGCGGAGGCGGAAGGTTTCGCCCGTTTGCGTGCCTGCTGGGATACGTACACGTGAGCGTGTGCCATCGATGACAGGGACTTCAATTTCTGTACCCAATGCCGCTTGGGTCATCCGCAGGGGGACGCGGCAATAGATGTTCGCGCCTTCACGTTGGAAAATCTGGTGCGAAGCCACGCTGATATGGATGTAAAGGTCACCTGGCGCAACACCTTCGCCACCGGCTTCCCCTTCCCCAGACATGCGCATGCGCGTACCATCTTCTACACCGGCAGGGATATCCACTTGCAGGGTTTTGGTCTTGGCTTGGGTGCCGCTGCCATGGCAGGTCTTGCAAGGATTACGCACTGTACGGCCTGAGCCGTTACAGGTTGGGCAAGGGCGCTCAACTAAGAAGAAGCCTTGCTGTGCCCGCACTTTCCCGGCACCGTGACAGGTGCCACAGGTTTGGCTTCCGCCGCTCGCATCTGCCGAGCCAGAACCGTTACAGCTCTCACATGAGACGCGGGTTTGGACGTCAATAGACTTTTTAACGCCGCTATAGGCTTCCGTCAGGGTGAGTTCGACCTCAACCTGTACGTCAGCGCCGGTACGACGTCCGCCACCACCGCGGCGACCGCCCATCATGTCACCGAACATCTGGTCGAAAATATCGCCCAGACCGCCTGCGCCAGCACCAAAGCCGCCGAACCCGGCACCGCCACCACCGCCCATGCCGCCTTCAAACGCAGCATGACCGTATTGGTCATAGGCGGCGCGCTTTTGCGGGTCTTTAAGGACGTCGTAGGCTTCGTTGATTTCTTTGAATTTTTGCTCTGCCGTTTCGTCGCCCGGATTGCGGTCTGGGTGAAACTGCATTGCTTTTTTGCGGTAGGCTTTTTTCAGTTCCGCATCGGATGCACCGCGTGCGGCGCCTAGAACTTCGTAATAATCGGCTTGGGTGGCCATGGGGTCGGTTCCTGGTATCGGCCCGCTTGGGCAGGACTTAAAACAAGAACGGCGCCCATCCCCTTTTGAGGAACGGGCGCCCGTCGGAAAAACTGCCCGGGAGAGGGGTTATACTCCCCCGGAGACGTTATACCCGATTAGTGCTTCTTGTGTTCTGAGACGTCTTCGAAGTCAGCGTCGACAACGTTGTCGTCCTTCGCTGCGCCTTCTGCGCCGCCAGCTTCCTGAGAGGCTTGCTCAGCTTGATAGATGGCCTGGCCGACCTTCATAGCTGCTTGCGTCAGCTTTTCACTGGCAGCCTTGATGGCGTCCGCGTTGTCACCGCTCAGCGCTTCACGTGCTTCAGCAATAGCGGCTTCAGCTTCGGTCTTGTCCGCTGCAGGAACCTTGTCACCGCCTTCAGAGATGGACTTCTCCGTCTGGTGGATCATGCTTTCCGTGCTGTTGCGCAGGTCAACCAGTTCACGTTTGGCCTTGTCCGCCGTTGCGTTTGCTTCAGCTTCTTGCACCATACGGTCAATATCGGAGTCAGACAGGCCGCCTGATGCTTCGATCTTGATTTGCTGTTCTTTACCGGTCGCCTTGTCTTTCGCCGTAACGTTCACGAGGCCGTTTGCGTCGATGTCAAAGGTGACTTCGATTTGTGGAACGCCGCGAGGTGCCGGAGCAATACCTTGCAGGTCAAAGTTACCGAGCAGCTTGTTATCAGCTGCCATTTCGCGCTCACCTTGGAAGACGCGGATGGTAACAGCCGGTTGGTTGTCTTCAGCCGTTGAGAAGGTCTGGCTCTTCTTCGTCGGGATCGTCGTGTTACGGTCGATCAGACGTGTGAAGACACCGCCCAGTGTTTCAATGCCCAGTGACAGCGGCGTTACGTCGAGGAGCAGAACGTCCTTAACGTCACCCTTCAGGACAGCACCCTGAACAGCAGCGCCGATAGCAACAACTTCGTCTGGGTTCACGTTACGAGCTGGCTCTTTGCCAAAGAATTCCTTAACGGATTCGATGACCTTCGGCATACGTGTCATACCACCGACGAGGATCACTTCGTCGATTTCGCTCGGGGAGACACCAGCGTCCTTCAGAGCCGCGCGGCAAGGCGTCAGTGTACGCTGGACCAGATCGTCAACCAAGCTTTCCAGCTTCGCACGGGACAGGCCGACAACAAGGTGCTTTGGACCTGTTGCATCTGCCGTGATGAATGGCAGGTTGATTTCGGTTGCCTTGGATGAAGACAGCTCGATCTTTGCCTTTTCAGCGGCTTCCTTCAGGCGTTGCAGCGCGAGTTTATCGCCGCGCAGATCAATGCCTTGCTCTTTCTTGAATTCATCAGCGAGGAAGTCGATGATGCGGTTGTCGAAGTCTTCACCACCCAAGAACGTATCACCGTTCGTTGACTTCACTTCGATCACGCCGTCAGAGATCTCAAGGATGGAGACGTCGAACGTACCACCGCCCAAGTCATAAACAGCAACCGTGCCAGAATCGCGCTTGCCATGGCCGTAAGCCAGAGCGGCAGCGGTTGGCTCGTTGATGATACGCAGCACTTCGAGGCCAGCAATCTTGCCCGCATCACGCGTTGCTTGGCGTTGTGCGTCGTTAAAGTATGCTGGAACCGTGATCACCGCTTGCGTGACGGTTTCACCCAGATGTGCTTCAGCCGTTTCCTTCATCTTGCCCAGAACGAAGGCAGAGATTTGTGAAGGAGCGTATTTTTCGCCGCGAGCTTCAACCCATGCGTCGCCATTGTCGCCCTTAACGATGCCGTAAGGAACCATGTCCTTGTCTTTAGCGACGGTTGGGTCGTCATAACGGCGGCCGATGAGGCGCTTTACAGCGTACAGAGTGTTCGTTGGGTTTGTAACAGCTTGACGCTTTGCAGATTGACCAACCAGACGCTCACCGCTCTCGGTGAAAGCAACCATAGATGGCGTGGTGCGTGCACCTTCGCTGTTTTCGATGACGCGGTTTTCTTCGCCTTCGCGGACCGACACGCAGGAGTTGGTCGTGCCAAGGTCAATACCGATAACTTTGCTCATGTTCTGTCCTTTCAGCGGCCCGGCCCGGCCCATATTGGCACCGGAGACAGGCCCTTTGTGACTGTCACACTGCATAAGGCTATAAGCCTCACACAGCTTTCAGGGTGAAACTTAGGCAGGGTGAGCCGCGCTTGCAAGGCCCTCTCTAAGACAACCAGATGAAAAAACGTTGGAAATTGTGTTTGTTTGCTCTGTGATCTCTTTCTCTTGGGAGCGGAATCGTTCACTCTTATGGGCATCATGCAGAGATTTTTGTTTTTCCGTCCGGTTTTGTTGGGAATGCTGTCTGTTCTGGCGGCGTGTGGTCCGATAGGGCCTGCGCATTTGCAGAATGATCAGTTGGAGTATTCGCGCGCACTTGGGGAAACGCAAAAGCGTGAAATGCTGCTGAACATCGTACGTTTGCGTTATGCGGATCCGCCGACATTCTTGGACACGACGCAGGTCATTGCGGGTTATAGTTTAACGCGGAGTGTGTCTGGCGGGTTTTATGCCTATCCAGCAACGGCGGTGAGCAATTATCTGAGTGGTTCGGGGTCTCTAACGTCCGGCGAGAGCCCGACCTTTACCTATCAGCCAGTGACGGGTGAACAATACGCAGAAAATATTGTGCGTCCTATTTCCCCAACGGTCATTATGCCGTTGAGCTTAGGCGGGCTGCCGATTGATGTGTTGTTGCGGTTAACGGCGCAATCCATTGATGGTTTATCGAATGTGCGGGGGTTAGGGGCTGGGCCGTTCGGTGGTGGCTCAGTGCGGTTCTATCTTTTGTTGCATGATTTGCGGCAGTTGCAGTTGGCTGGAGCGATGACCATTCGTATTACGAATGATACGCCGCAAGACAGTAAGAATCCGGATGCTAAAAAAGAGAGTGGTTCGGGCGGTGGGGCAGAGCATGCTTATCTGGTGCTGTCGGCCACGTCTGACAGTAATCTTCTAGCGATTCAGGCAGAAGTACGCCGTTTGGTGCATTTGGACCCGCAAGCTGAAGAAGCAGAGATTGTTTATGGCCCGTATCCGAAGCATCCGGGGCAAGTGGCAATTTTGACACGCTCTATGCTCGCGATGTTGACGCAACTTGCGTATGAAGTGGAGGTTCCCGAAGAGGATATTCGTAGTGGACGGACACCGCCGACCATTGGGCAAGTAGGGATTGATAGTCGCCCAGAAGTGGCAATTCATTCAGGGCCAGATGCACCTGACCGCCGTTATGCAGCGATTCAGTATAATGACATTTGGTACTGGATTGATGAGAAAGACTTTCAAAGCAAATTGGCCTTTACCATGGTTCAGGTGTTGAGTGCGCTGGCGGCAACCAATCATGCGGCTGGGGCTGTTGTAACCATTCCTGCCGGTTAAAGGACTACGGCGTGATATTTCCGTCACGTTTGGTGAGGTTTGTGTTTCTTTTTTCTGTTTGATGTCGTGGGTTTCGTCGCGCCGTGGAGTGTGATGTGCTAAGGCGCGCAAGCTAGGTTCTCGTGTTGGCTTAGAGGTTTTAGTCTCCCTTTCATTCTGTAGGGTTTGCCGCGCAATTTCATCATGATTAAAGGTTCCTCCATTCGGGCTAGGCGCCCTGTCATATTGCAAGTTCTGCCAGCGCTCGGTACGGGCGGCTTAGAACGTGGAGCCGTAGAAATTGCGGCGGCTATTCAAAAGGCTGGCGGGGAAGCCGTTGTTGCTGCACATCCGGGAGCTTTGTTGGTGCAGTTGCATCATGCCGGAGCGGATTATGTTGAGCTGGATTTGCGTAAAAAATCGTTATGGACGGTTTTGCGTGGGGCGCGGGCTTTAGAACGTATTATTCGTGAATATGGGGTGGATGTTGTGCATGCCCGCTCTCGTATTCCAGCATGGGCTGCGTGGCTGGCTTGTCGCCGCACGGGAACACCCATGATTACGACGTGGCATGGGACGCATAACGCCACTTGGTGGGGGAAACGGCTTTATAATTCTGTTTTGGTTCGTGGAACGCGGGTCATTGCCATTTCACGCTATATTGCTGGGCGTATGGTAGAAGAATACGGCGTATCTTCTGAAAAATTACGGATTATTCCGCGCGGCGCAGACCCCGTCCGTTTCGACCCGGCAGTGGTGTCTGGGGAGCGGATTCAAAATTTGGCTAGTGCGTGGGATTTGCCTCATGGAGCCCGTGTTATTCTGATGCCTGCGCGTTTGACGCGTTGGAAAGGGCAGGGTGTGTTGGTTGAAGCCTTGGCGCGATTGCGCCGGTTACTGCCTTCTGGTTGGGTCTGTGTTTTTATCGGCCCGGAAACGGACACGAATTTTGCGTCATGGTTGGGTAAGCGGGTGACCGCGCTGGAATTGCGTAACTGGGTGCGATTTGCAGGGACTTGCTCTGACATGGCAGCGGCATATGCCTTGGCTGATGTGGTGGTTGCACCGTCTTTGCGGCCAGAGCCTTTTGGGCGAACGGTTGTAGAAGCACAGCTTATGGGAAAGCCGGTGGTGGGTACGGCGCAAGGCGCGATGATGGAAACGATTTTGCCGGATGAAACCGGTGTGGTTGTGCCGCCTTATGATGAAGAGGCTTTGGCAGTCGTTCTGGAGCGTTTGTTAACGACGGAAGCGGATACGCTGGCTTATTTAGCAGAGAATGCACGTGCGCATGTTTTGCGTGATTATACGACGCGGAAAATGCAGGCAGCGACGTTGGGTGTATACGATGAAGTGCTAGGTACGGCGCTGCGTCAGAAGTTTGAAGGAGAGTGTCTTGGGCGATGAGGTGAAGGCGGCGAATGCGTCGGAGAAAACAGAAGGGACTGAAGATCAACAGCATGTGACAAGTCGTGTGCAGCAAGCGCAGGAAGAGCGGCGTTTAAGAGAGGCAAAGGCGTTACGGGCTAATTTAATGCGCCGGAAACAGCAACAGCGTACCCGCCCAGAATGAGCACTGCGCGGCATGGGAGTGTTTTGTCCCTACAAGAATTAGCGCTTACGTTTATTACGTGCTTGTGGGGTGGGACGTTTCTTGTGCTGCACATTGCGATGCAGCATTGTGGACCTTTGTTTTTCGTTGGTATTCGCTTTCTCCTCGCCGCAGTGATGGTTGCGCTGTTAGCCGGTAAAAGCATGCTGTGTTTGCAGCGCCGCGAAGTGTGGGCTGGAGTTTTTATCGGTATCGCATTGGCTCTGGGCTACGCACTGCAATGTATGGGGCTGGAGAGTATTACGTCCAGTCGCGCGGCATTTTTGACGGCGTTGTATGTGCCATTAGTGCCGTTATTCCAGTGGGTGTTACTGCGTAAGAAACCGCATTTAATGAACTTTATTGGGATTGGTTGCGCTTTCGTGGGGTTGGTTGTGATAGCAGGGCCAGCAGCGCTTCAATTGTCTTTAAGTCATGGCGACGCCATGACGGTTTTCGCGGCTTTAGCCATTGCGTTGGAAATTGTTTTTATCAGTCTATTTGCCCAAGGTGTGGATAGTCGCCGTGTTACGGTGATGCAGCTTGCTGCAGGCGGGTGTGTGTCTGTGTTGCTTATGCCTGTCGTTGGGGAGGCGGTGCCGACGTTTTCTTGGGTTTGGTTGGTATGTGCGTTCGGCTTAGCGTTACTGAGTGCGCTTGTGCAACTGATCATGAACTGGGCGCAAAAATCTGTCTCTCCGGCTAAGGCAACGGTGATTTATGCAGGTGAGCCTGTTTGGGGTGGCCTAGTGGGGTGGTTGGCTGGAGATGTTTTGGGAGTGAACACTTTGCTCGGTGCTGCGTTGATTGTGGCTGGTGTCATCATCAGTGAATTAAAGCCGCGTCGGGGTGGGAAAGTGCCGATGACGTCCTCTTCTGCGTAGAGAACGTCTTGTCACGCATTGCACCGTGGGCACGGTATCGCTAGAGCAGGGAAGAGACCCCTGCTGAAGGATAATAACAATGCCAATCATGCCTGATACTTGGATCCGCCAGATGGCGACGGAACGCGGGATGATTGAGCCTTTTGTTGAAGCGCAGAAGCGTGAAGGTGTTATTTCTTACGGGCTGTCGTCCTACGGATATGATGCGCGTGTTGCGGATGAGTTCCGTATTTTTACGGATGTAGACAGCGCGATTGTTGATCCGAAGAACTTTACGCAGAATAGTTTTGTGACGCGTCATGGTGATATTACGATTCCGCCGAATAGCTTTGCGCTGGCGCATACGGTCGAATATTTTCGTATTCCACGTGATACGCTGGTCGTGTGTTTAGGAAAATCGACCTATGCACGCTGTGGTATTATTGTGAATGTGACGCCGCTTGAACCCGAATGGGAAGGGCAGGTGACTATTGAAATTAGCAATACGACGCCACTTCCCGCGCGTATTTATGCCAATGAAGGTATTTGCCAGTTCTTGTTCTTCCAGGGCGCGAGCCCATGTGAAGTGAGCTATGCTGATCGTGCTGGTAAATATATGCGCCAATCTGGTGTAACCACTCCCCGCCTTTAATTTTTTCTTCGCTCTCGAGGATCGTAGATCATGGACCGTTTTATTATTCGTGGCGGTAAACGCCTTGAGGGCGAAATTGAAATCGCCGGGGCAAAGAATTCTGGCTTGAAGCTGATGGTGGCAGGTTTGCTCTGCCCTGAGCGTCTGGTTCTGTCGAATGTGCCGCAAATTGTGGATATTCGGACCATGTGTGATTTGCTTCAACGCTTGGGGCTGACGGTTGAGCCATGTGGGCCGCGTACGTTGTCCATCGGTGGCGAGATTGCCTCGATTGAAGCGCCGTATGATGTCGTCTCTAAGATGCGTGCGTCTATCTTGGTTTTGGGGCCTCTTTTGGCACGTCGCCGTGAAGCACGCGTGTCTTTGCCAGGTGGCTGTGCCATTGGTACGCGGCCTGTTGATTTGCACTTGAAGGGCTTGGAAGTCCTCGGGGCGAAAATTGACCTTGAAGGCGGTTATATTAATGCCTCTGCGCCAGATGGTTTAAAGGGTGGCCGGATTATTCTGCCTTTCGCGAGTGTGGGCGCGACGGAAAATCTGTTGATGGCAGCGACCTTGGCTGATGGCCGCACAGAAATTGTGAATGCTGCGCGTGAGCCAGAGATTGAAGACTTAGCGAATTGCTTGAATGCTATGGGGGCCAAGATCACAGGTGCCGGGTCGGGTACGCTGGTCATTGAAGGGGTTAAAGCCCTGCATGGTGCAGAATATGCTGTGATGCCAGACCGTATTGAGTGCGGGACGTATGCCTGTGCTGCGGGGATTACGGGTGGTGATCTGTTGCTGGTCGGTGGTCGTGCTCAAGATTTGGGTGCTGTGATCCGTACGTTAGAAGAGACGGGAGTGCAGGTGACTGAAGAGGCGCGTGGTTTGCGTGTGCGCCGTACTGGTCCGTTGCGTGGTGTGGATATTGTGACTGAGCCTTATCCGGGTTTTCCGACAGATATGCAGGCGCAGTTCATGGCGATGTTGGCGGTTGCGGAAGGTGCCTCGACGATTACGGAAACGATTTTTGAAAACCGTTTCATGCATGTGCCTGAGCTTAATCGTATGGGGGCGCAGATTAAGCCGCAGGGCCGTTCAGTGATTATTCGTGGTGTTGAGCGCTTGTCTGGTGCACCTGTGATGGCGACAGATCTGCGGGCATCGTTTTCGTTGATTTTGGCTGGCTTGGCGGCAGAAGGTGAAACGCAGTTGGGCGATATTCACCATCTGGACCGTGGGTATGAAGGTGTAGATCGTAAGCTTGCGGCTTGTGGTGCAGACATTGAACGTGTGACGCTGAAGGACTGAGTGAGATGAGTGCGCCAGCGCAGCGTTTAACGTTGGAAGATTTGGTCGGTTCTGTGGAAGCGGTGGTTTCGACAGAGAGCGATTTTATTGCGAATATGGCGAATGTTTCAGCGCTTATTTTTGAAGCGTTGTCTGATGTGAATTGGGCGGGGTTTTATATCCTGCGCGGTCAAGAGTTGGTCTTGGGACCGTTCCAGGGGCGTATGGCGTGTACGCGTATTCCGGTAGGGCGTGGCGTTTGTGGTGCGGCGGCTGAAAAGCGTGTGACGCAACGTGTGGATGATGTGCACGCTTTTCCAGGGCATATTGCGTGCGATGCGGCCTCGGCGTCAGAAATTGTGGTGCCATTATTTTCTGATGGAGCACTGATTGGCGTTTTGGATATTGATAGCCCAGTGAAAGCTCGTTTTGGCGTGGCTGAGCAGGGTATTGTGGAGCAAGTGGCAGCTTTGGTGGGGCAATGTTACCGGGCTGAGTAGCATACACGTCGTATCTTTGGTTCGACGTTTGATCGCTTAGATAACAAAAAACCCCCGCTTCTCAGGAGAGAGGCGGGGGTTTTTATTAAGTGATGGTCTTAGAATGTTGCGTTGATACGGCCGTAGTAATAACCGCCAGCCATCGGAACTTGTGCTGATGACGTGTCATACAGGGCTGCGCCGTATTGGCTGAGCACTTGTGGTAGTTTGCGTGGGCGAATGTTGAAAATGTTGTTCGCACCGACTGCGAAGTGCCAGTGTTCATCGGCGCGGTAGCCAACTTCAAGATCGGTCAGCCAGCGTGGTGTGTTGTTGAATTGTGCAAAGCAGGTGTTGGAATAACGGAGTGCTTTGCCGGTTGCGCCACATGTTGCTGAGGCTGGTGTCCAGTCTTGGTAGGTCATCATGTCTGTGGTTTGACCGTAGCGTGTTTGGCGCAGGTTCACGTCCCATGAGCCGACAGTGTAGTAGGCATTGAGGATGAGTTTGCTACGTGGGTAGCTTGTGGTCAGGTAACCAACAGTTTGTGCATTGAGTAGGGATTGGCCGTTGCTATCCGTGCCAGCGTGATGCAGGCGTGTACGGTTGAGGTCCAGCGAAGCAGTCAGCATCACGTTGCCATATTTATGCAGGCGCAGCATGTAGTCTGTTTTGATGTCCAGACCTTGTGTACGTGTGCTTGCAACATTGCCGAAGTAATAAGCAGAGATGTTGGAGATATCCATGCTGCCGAGCGGGAGGGCGTAGCCCATTGCTTGGATGGCATTGACCGCGGCTTGCCCCTTGGTGGTGCCGCCTTGTGCGATACGGTCCCGCAGGTTGATTTGGTATACATCGGCTTCAACATGCCAGCCTTTAAGGGGCTCGGTGACGATACCACCGCTTGCGCTGACATCACGTTCAGGCTTCAGTGGGCTTGCGCCGAGTAGGCGTGCCGCGCTGGAGTTGACGGGCAGGAGGCCGCTCGCTTGGGTGGGGTTCACGTTCATGGTGCTGTAGTGCTGTTCCGCGAGGGTTGGTGCGCGGAAGCCAGTGCTGATCGTACCACGAACGGCTAAGCGTGGGGTGACATCGTAGCGGGTTGAGACCTTGCCGTTTTGGGTATTTCCAAAGTCGGTATAGTGCTCGACGCGCCCTGCGAAATCGAGGTCCCATTGTTTGAGTGGATGGAAATCAGCGTCTGCATACCCTGCCCAGACGTCACGGCTCCAATTGCCTGCGCTTTGTGGGCGTAGACCGGCATAGCCTTGTGTGCCGCCGACTTCATAAGAAGCGGGGTTGCCTGCGGTGATTTGGTACATATCGAGGTGGTGTTCTCCACCGAAGGCGAAGACAACCGGTACGCTGTTCATAAGCGTGAAATGGCGGCGTAGGTCGAGGTTGTTGGTCCATTGTGCGCTGCGATAGCTTAAGGCGCGTACGTCTGTCGGGGACCACCCACAGCCTAGGCTTGATATATTGGCGACGTTGCCGTTATTACAATTTTTGCTGAGCATACCGGTATTAACGGTATTTTTGGTGCCGATGGTGTCTTCGTCCGCGCCATAAACTGTGCTGAGATCCCAGTCAAAGCCGAAGAGGTTTTGGCCTTTTAAGCCCAGTGTGGCTGCGTAGTCGTTTTCTTCGATTGTCTCTGTCGGAGAAAAGCCATAAGGGTACAGTGTTGGGGCAATGCTTGGTACACGGTAGTTCTGAATCGCCTCTGCGTGGCGGTGTGCGTACGTAATTTGTCCGTAGAAATCGACGTTTTCGGCGATTTTTTTGCCAAAATCGATGCCGAGATTTTCACGTGTTTCTTCGGGCGTGCTTGTAATCTTATTGGAGTTGGTTGGTACTTTAATGGCATTAGCCACTACGCCGGTATAATAGCCATTCGTGTTGGCGCCTGTGGGCCAATATCCGAGTAGGCGGTGGTCTTTCGCATCACCGAAGAAATGGTCGGTGTGGTAGACTTGCCCACTGAGATGCAAGTACCCATCGGTTCCAAGTTTCATGCCGCCATCGGCATTGACCTGATACTGCCAGCCATCACCATTATAGGCATTGGCACCCGTCTGGGCGGACATGTTCAGGCCGTGGTCTTGTTTTTTGGTGATGATATTGACAACGCCAGCGATGGCGTCTGAGCCGTACATTGCCGCAGCGCCGTCTTCCAGCACTTCAATATGATCAATCATATTGGCCGGGATCATATTGAGATCGACCGGTGTGGCTCCAAATTGTGGGCCAGAGTTTTGGACAATATTGCCTGTCACGTGGCGGCGTTTGCCATCCACAAGGATCAGTACTTGGTTTGGGTTTAAGCCACGCATTTGGATGGATGAGGTGAGCGAGGCGGTGTCCGAACCTTTGGCGGCTACGTTGATGGATGTGTATGTTTTGGTGAGCGCATCGGCCAGATTCATTTGACCGGAGCGACGGAGTGTAGCGGCGCTCACAACACTAATCGGGCTAGTGCTTTCTCGTGCGTGGCGGTTGCTAGCATGTGTTCCCGTGATGATCATGACCTCACTGCCACCATTTTGGATGGCGTGTGGACGCGGCTTTTGAGGCGCTGTTACAGCTTTTGCAGGGGTAGGACGCTTATTGCTGCTGGGGGCAGGTTTTGCGTGTGCAAAGCTTGAAGAAATCGCCAAGAGTGCGGTTGTGGTGAGGCATAAAGATCGGACCGGGAACATCAATTCAGGACTCTCCGTAGCTGTTCATAGTGATTTTGAACTTATTTTTACAGAGACTCGTACCGGTCACGGTTTGTTTCGTAAAGAGACTATTAACGGAATGATATGTTTTTATTGCCTTGAGAATGTGTTTTTATGTTTCAATGCAGGGTATTAAAAAGAAACATAAAGTCTCCTTTCTGAGCATCGGTGGATCAGAAGGAGACTGTGAAGTAATTGATTTTATACTGTAATTAGTGAGATAAATTCTGATACGTCAGAGCAGATCGTGATGAATGAGCGGGTTTCAGGAGCAACGAATCCTTGTTCAACGGCATCATCCAATACTTGGATAAGAGATGTGGCCCAGCCATGAACATTCACGATGGTGATGGTCTTGTTGTGCAAATTGAGTTGGCGCCATGTGACGATTTCCATCATTTCGTCAAATGTGCCGAAGCCACCGGGTAGAATGGCAAAGGCATCGCTGAGTTCGAACATGCGTGCTTTGCGCGTGTGCATATCTGGTGTGATTTCGAGTTCTGTCACGCCGTGATGCATAATTTCGCGCTGGTGTAGAAATGTTGGGATAATCCCTATGACGCGTCCGCCAGCTTCTAAGGTGCTGTCTGCTACAGTGCCCATTAAGCCGACGTGACCACCGCCATAGATAAGTGTGATATTTGCTTTTGCGAGCGCTGTTCCAAGTTGTGTCATGCTCTCGGCATAGGCTGGGTTGTGTCCAAAGCGAGAGCCGCAAAATACAGCGCAAGAACGAATAGTCATAAATTTTCGGCCATGTTGAATGGGGTGAAAAGTCAGCCTCGACGTTGCCCCAAAGCGCGGCTAATGCCTATCCCTACGAGGCTGCAAAATGCTGCGGTTAAAAACATTATGGTGTAATTACTGTACTCGATAATTTGCCCAAGCAAGAGACCTGAGCAGGCAATCGCTAAGTCGATAAAGATAGAATATGCGCCTAAGGCGGCCCCACGGTTTTGTGGACCAGCACGGTTCACGGCCAAGACGCCCAAGGCAGGGAAGAGGAGTGAGAAGCCTGCTCCGGTTAGGGCTGCACCAATCACTGAGGCAATGGGAGTATGCACAAACCCTAAGAGGGCTAAGCCTACAGCTTCGACGCTGAGAGAAACAATAGCTACGTTTGCACCGCCGCGCCGGCCAATTTGGGATGCAAAGAGAAAGCGAATAGCGACGAATACAACGCCGAAAACGGTCAGTGTGTGCCCTGCGCCTGACCAGTGATGGACCTCGTAATAGAGCGCTAGGAAGGAGGAAATGGCACCGAACCCAATACCGCCCATAGCCAAAGCCATGCCGTGAGGGAAAACGAGGCGTAGGGCGGATTTGAAGGGAAGGGGTTTATCGGTGGAGGGTAGGGGTTTTACGCCTGTGTAGAAGGCAATGATGATAAGGCCGAGCAGTGGGAGGAGTGCGGAGAGGCCGCCTACGCTGTTTAGTCCTCCAAAGGGAGCGGCTAAATGTGCAAGTGCCGCGCCGACGGGGGCCCCAAGGGCGATGCCGCCATAAGAGCAAATACCATTCCATGAAATGGCAACGGATGTATTTTTAGTGCCAACACGGCGTATGTTCCAGACAATAACCCCTGTAGCGGCCCAGCTTTCAGCCCACCCTAAGAAAAGTCGGCTGAGAAAGATAATAGAGAGTGAGAGGGCGGGAAGGTGTGCAAGAAGCCCTGCGGCGAGCATTGCGATACCCGAGAGAAGGCAGGCGACGAGGCCGATGACGACGACAGGTTTGGGGCCGCGACTATCGACTAATCGTCCTGCTGAGGGGCGTGCTGCAAATGTGGCGAGGTATTGGAGTGAAAACGCAAGGCCCGCGATGGTTGTGCTGTAGCCGAGGGTATTTTGTACAAAAATTGTCAGGACTGCGTTGGGTAGACCGATGACGATATATACCAGCAGGTTGAACAAAACGACGGCAAGAACCCGTTGGGTCGGTGATGTCACCGGGGTGTCTTCCGCAGTCATAGGTCTGTTCTCCTGAGTGTGGTGGTTGTTGTATCTAACTTAAAGAGGAGCGTTTCGTCCTGAATGACAGTGCATTAAGCCAGTTTTGCCCGCACGTCACGGAGGAGTTAACGATGACTGAGAAAAGAATATCCGATCTCTTTTGAACGCCGCGTTGGAAGGCGCGGCGTTCAAGATGTGTTTACAGGATATTTTGCAGTCGGCTTTGGATCAGTGAGCAAGCTTTCTGGCGGAGCGGTTCAGCTAAAGAAGAGAGCGAGAATTGTTGTTGTGTGTTGTTGGCGGCTGTTTGCAGGATGCCTTGCTGGCCTGCTGCGTAAGAGGCGTTGCTGCTGACGCCTGCTTGTTGTGTGGCGGTTGATAGTAGGGAAGATGCATTCCCGGATGTGAGGTTGTTGGTAACGCAGTATTTTAAGACGCCAGCTAGGTTAGAAGTTGAGCTGTTGGAGAGGCTTGGTAGCTTCAGGTTATTGCCAAAGGTACCGAGGCTATTGGCTAAGGAGTTGCTGGCGGATTGTGATGCAGCACCAAATGCTGATGTTGCCGCGCTCTGGAGGCCTGCCCCTTGGCCTGCAGCAGAGTTTGTCGCGTCACAGGCGCTTAAGCTGAACACTGCTGCGAGTGCGCCAACAGAAAGAAGGGCTGGGAGGCGAAAGGTTTTGGTCATCAGAGGTTATTCCTCAATCTATCATCATTAAGATGCGGAACGTATTTGTGTGTTCCTACACCAGAGTAACGCAACATCTGCTGAAAGTGAGCGAGGAGAATGTGAATTTTATGGCGGCGGATTGAAGAGGTTATGTGCTGCTGGAAAATTTTTCA
>NZ_BCZB01000034.1 GCF_001598495.1 Neokomagataea thailandica NBRC 106555 | reverse complement strand
GGGCCCTGTTGCAAAGTCGGTTTTTCGGCTGATTTCAGGTCGATACAAAAATCCAAACACATATAAAATCAATAAGTTATTTATATCGAAATCAACACGAAAACGGCAATTTTAGAACTTTGCAACAGAGCCTCGAGAAGGGTCTGAAGAATCCCTTGTGCACGCTGCAGCACAGCAAGGGCATTTTTTGGAAACATTGCGCGGCATACGAACCATCAAGCTTCTTGGTCTGGAAGGAAAACGAAACGTCGCCTGGAGCAATCGTCTCATTGATAGTGTCAATGCGGGCCTACGGCTGAAACGCTTTGATATCGTCTTTGCTCGTACCAATAATGGAATTTTTGGTGTTGATCGGCTATTAATGCTTATCTTGGGTGCCCGTATGGTCCTGAATGGACATATGTCTATCGGTATGCTCGTTGCATTTCTCAGCTATCGTGATCAGTTGGCAAGTCGTCTCGGTAGTCTGATTGGCGCAGGGTTTAAAATACGCACTCTCAAGGTACAGTGTGATCGCCTCTCAGATATTGCTCTTGCCGAGGCCGAACAGATATCCGACGACCGAACCTTCTTACCAATACTTCCCCCGACTGACCCAAATATTCCGGCTCTGGAATGTCGCAATCTCGGCTACCGATATGGCCAGGAAGATGCCTGGGTTTTCCGCAATATTTCCTTCACGGTGCCGACCGGACGTAGTCTTGTCATCACCGGTCCATCAGGGTGTGGAAAATCCACACTTCTGTCCATCATGATGGGGTTGATCCCGCCAGAGGAAGGGCAGATCCTCTGGAATGGTGTGGAACTTGGAGCACAAAACCGTGAAGCATTCCGTTCCGTGATCGCTGGGGTATTGCAAGATGACATTCTGTTGTCGGGGAGCCTAGCAGAAAATATCGCTGGTTTCGACACAGACATTGATCTCGAGCGAGTAGCGCAGTGTGCCCATGCTGCACAGCTTCTTCAAGATATCCAGAAAATGCCCATGGGTTTCGAAACTTTGGTTAGCGAAATGGGAAGCACGCTTTCAGGCGGACAACGTCAGAGAATGATTATGGCGCGGGCTTTGTACCGCAAACCACACATTCTTTTCATGGATGAGGCAACCAGTAACCTTGATGTCGAACGCGAACAGCAAATTACAGCTTTGCTGAATCAACTTGCCATCACGCGCGTGCTCGTGGCCCACCGGCCAGACGTCATTGCTAGTGCCGATTACAGATTTGAAATGACTTGAGCGATGACAGGGCTTACGCATGAAAAATATACTGAGTTTGACATGATGGAATCTTATATGATTCAGAGGGTCTCCTTGGACTTGTGACGGTTTTGAGCAATGAAACGAAAACGAACCTGTAGTGCTAATCGCAAAAACGTCACCGCCAAAATCTAAAGCATTTGGTTTTTAATCCAAAAAAAACATGACAATCCATTTAGAACAATAAAAAAAACATAAAGTATATGGGAAAATGTTGTTACGCTATCGTTTGAATTAAATTTAGTCAGAACGCCTTTTATTAAAAAATTAACGTACAATATAGAAGAGAATAATATTTCAATATTGCAATATATAAGACTTATTTTGTTTGGATCAAAAAAAATAAACACTGCTGTCGAATATACACTAGCAAAAATAGATAAGTAACAGATAAAAATAAAATAATTTATAAAAACCCTTGGAACCTCTACTGGGATAGAGATAGGAGACCATCTAGGAGATACAAGCCTAGTCATTGCATGTCCTTTGCGGGTGAAGCAAAATGGCCTCACCCCAATTCAAGAAATTAATCGGAAAATCCAAGAGCGCCAGCAACAGCACCTAATGCAGCTCCAGAAGCTCCGGCAGCTCCTCCAAGCATGGCACCTTCAGCACCAAATCCCATTGCAGCAATTCCTACGGCACCTATACCGCCTGTCACAACAACAGCAGCAGCAGCCACTCCTATCATAGCGGCTATTTGGCCACTCGTGAGTCCACCACTTGCCCTATACGGATTCACAACGGGATGGCTAAACATGACGCCCCCCATGATGTTAGCTTCTTCTTCGTGTGTTAGTTCATAAAGCATAATTACGTTACCTTTATGTTGGCTGACACTGCATACTTGCATTATGCCAGTTATTATACTATAATACGAGGTATATTTTTTTGCAAACAATTGAATGTTTTCTTAAGTCAAAAGCGTTTTCAAGAGGTGGAATCAGTTTTTCGGACAGGCTCTAAGAGCCTGACCGAAAGTGATTTCAGTTGTTTATGATTCATGGGTTTGCGACAACCTGATGAGATCATGATGGCCTGGACTGAAATCACCCGCGCGCAGTATCGCAGGGACGACCTTGATTATGCAAGCGATCTGCGTGATGCGGAATGGAATCTGATCGCACCCTTGATGCCCGAGAGGAACCGTCTAGGAAGACCGCGAAGCACCAATCTGCGTCGTATTGTGGAAGCGATCCTCTACATCGTCACGACGGGTTGCCAGTGGCGGCAACTGCCCCGTCACTTCCCGCCTTTCACGACTGTACAGGGTTATTTCTATCGCTGGACCCGCGAAGGGCGATGGGAAGTCATGAACCATATCCTCGTGATCCTGTCGCGCGAGCAGGATGGTCGCGAAGCGACGCAAACGGCCGGGATTATTGACAGTCAGTCGGTTAAAACCGCAGAAAACGGCGGTTCGCGTGGTTATGATTTCGGCAAGAAAATCAAGGGACGCAAACGACACATCGCAACCGATACGGTGGGTCACATCATGATAGCCGTGGTGCATCCCGCCGATATTCAGGACCGTGACGGCGCGCCTCTGGTCGCGGCTCGTATCAGGTCCCTCTTCCCCTGGTTGCGCCATCTGATTGGTGATGGCGGTTATGCCGGTGAAAAACTACGCAATGCTCTGGCGCAAATCGGGAGATGGACCATCGAGATCATCAAACGCTCCGATCAAGCCAAGGGCTTCGTTGCTTTGCCAAAGCGCTGGGTCGTCGAACGCAGCTTTGCATGGCTCGGACGATGCCGCCGCCTCACACGTGATGTCGAGGCAACCGCCCTGTTGCAAAGTTGAGCATCCTGTTGGAAACCGCTGCCGGTAGTTAGAGTGGGGCTTGGCAGATGAGCGACTTTAAGGGACGTCATTTTCGTGGTGAAGTAATCTTATGGGCGGTGCGCTGGTATTGCCGTTATGGGATTAGCTACCGCGACCTTGAAACCATGCTGGCCGAGCGGGGCGTGAGCGTTGATCATTCAACGATATATCGCTGGGTCCAGCGCTATGCGCCTGAGATGGAAAAACGCCTTCGGTGGTATTTGAAACGCCCAGGCTTTTCCAGCAGTTGGCGGGTTGATGAGACCTATATCAAGGTTAAAGGGAAATGGGCGGGCTCTGTTGCAAAGTTGACTTTTTGGCTGATTTCTTGCCGATACAAAAATCCAAACACGCATAAAATCAGTGTGTTATTCATATCGGAATCAACATTAAAACGGCAATTTTAGAACTTTGCAACAGAGCCATAAATTTCATGCGTAAGCCTCGCCTCCACTGCAAGATCGACATATAAAAATTAATTATTAATTTATGATGGGCACTTCACATGCCACTGTTCCATTTTAGAGAGAACATTGCGCCGTATAATATTAATATCGTTGATGTAGTTGACACCAAATGTTATTCTTAATATAGTATTGCCGTATTTTTGATCTCCAAATAAATCTTGTTGATCACATGAACTGTTTTTTTCTCCTAAAGTAGAAGAACAGGAAAATCCAAAATTTTTATTGTTTTTATTTTCCACATATAATGTATAACCAGGAAATGAATATAGCATGTATTTATTCAAAAATACTCCTTCCATTTTATGTGAACGTTTTAATACTCTATTAATAGCGGTACTATTGTCAACGCAGTCAGGTTCGTCAGTAATAATCCATATATTAATATAACCATTATAATAAAGTCCTTCACCATTTTTATTTTCTAATTGTGACATAATATGCTCTGTAACAGGAAAAATATTTTTACTATATGCTTGTAGTACCAAGTGGTCTGTTGTTCCATTATTTGGATATCCATTGGTATATTCTGCGGGAATTGCGTAGCATTTCCCCCCCACTTTATAAGTGGAAATTTTAGGGTTTGGTTTAGGGTAACCTATGTAAAACAGTATCGCCATAAAAAATGGCGATACTGTTAAAAGTATTTTATATTTTTTTGTCATTATAAATTACTCCTGATGGTTTTTGATCAATGTTTGTCAGAACGTTGTTCACATAACCATCCCTTATTTTTTGATTGTCATGCACTGCGTATTTATCATTAGTAGTAAATGTATCTTTTTTTGTAAAATCTTGTAAAAGACTTTTTGGTGAAATACTTTGTACCCATTCATTAGGGTTCATAGAGATTTTTCTTTCAGAAAAAACTACCTGAGCAGCTTGTCCAACTCCACCATTCTTCAAAGTAGTATCCGAGGTTGCTAAAATAATATTGTTATTATTTTCGGAAAAAGAAGGAGTAATATGTGTGCATATATCTTCTATATTTGATTGATTTATTGAAATAAATTTTAAACTTTTATTCTCACCTCCTGTTAATAAATACATATTTTTCCACGAAGTGTCTTTTGAATTAACTATGCCATCGTTATTTGTATCCATTGATTTCAATTCATTAAATGTATCAATTGGCTTTAATGTGTTGTGGCTATATTCAAATATCATACCTTCATTATTTGGAAACCATCCAACCTCATTGCTTCCATAAATAATATTAGACTGGGTACTATCAATAGTTGAAACTTTTCCACCTGATACTGAAACAATGATGGGATCATCACCATCATCATCTGAACCAATGCTATAAGAAAATCCAGTTCCTGGAATCGATGGATCGCTCCCAATATTCGAGGAATTTGATAAACCGCCATTACCGTCAGAAAAAACACCATTTTGGTTGCCGTAGATAATATCTGGGTTAGGCAAGTTTGGTGGGGGAAGAGGGGATGGTGCAGGTTGTGGTGCAGGTTGTGGTTCAGGAGCTGCATTGTGGAAGTTAGTGTTACCTAGCGGCTGGCTGACAGTCTGGTTGGGGTTGCCAGAAAGTACATCATTATGAGCCCAAACTTGGAAATAGTTATTAGCACTTTCTGCGTTAACGGATGAATTATCCCCATTGTAATATAAATTAACATGCCCTTTCACGTTTAATGAGCTATTGGCATTCAGTCCGACAACACTATTAACGTATCCGGTAATGGTGTTATTAAATCCCCCGATAAAAGTTGTTGAATTATCTATAGAATTAACATAATTATCATTTCCATTAATATGGATTGATTGTCCTTTTTGCGCTTCAAAAATCAAATTACTATTTGAATTAATGGTATTATTATTATTCCAATCATAAATACTATTCCCGCCAGATTGTACGTTGGCACTTGAAGATGTACCATTTAAATGAATATTTTCTCCTGTGCCATAGATTGTTGTGTCTGAATTATTTCCTATGCCAACTGTATCACCACTCGACCCAGAAAAATTATCATTTCGTCCATTTATAAAAGCTAAAGTATTTTTATCTGCGGTTATATTGTTTCCCGATCCGTTAACGCCAAATGAATTTCCCTGATTAATATCAATGATAGTATTGTTGTTTCCGTTTATATTTAAGTAATCATTACTAAGAATTATTTCATTTGCATGCTGAGCGGTTTCGGACTGATCTCCTCCTATTATATAGGAGGTGGCCTGGTTATTGATATCAGTAGAAGCCCTTAGTAAGTTTCCATTTTTATCGAAACATATATTCGAAACATTACCATTTCTAGCTAATGATAGTGTCGTTACATCATATACCTTACTTATAATTAAGTACTCTTGTGTTCCAGGAACAGATAATTCTAAACCAGTTTCGAGGTCATCGACGATAGATTGTATTGGATATGATTCTATATTTTGGAGTAAAATTTTACTATCGTGCAACAATTTATCTTTAAATTGAGATACATTTTCATTTTTACTATTAAAATGTAGTAAATCATCACCAACACCCTCAATTCCTGCAGCCATTAGATTATTGAGAGATGATATGATTTGTGTGGAACTTGGGTTTCCGGTATACTGAGACTGTTTTTGAACATCTCGTAGATCGAGGGCTGTGGCATCAGGAATCCAATTTAAGTTTTTATTCGCTGAGCTGAATCCACTCCAATATGTGTTATCTATAGAAAGTTCATGATAAACTTTTACGTGAAAATCTGTAATTTGAGCAATAGATGCTGGAACACCGCCATTGAAATTAATGGTATCATAGTCACTCTGGGCCAAACGTACCATCATCTTTTCAGTAATACTGTACAAATTATTTTTGTCTTTTATTCCAGATTGCATATTTAAATTTGCAGTATAACCGTTTAAACCTTGATCTAGAGCAACCTCTCTTGCTGTTGTTGGGTAACCTGAAAGATGATAATTTATTTGATCAGAATAAAATTTAGCAACATCAGACTGTACATTTTGAAATGACGAACAATTATAATAATCAGTATTTATTTTCTGTATATCAGATTCTAAAGTATCCATCTGTACTTCATTATATTTTGTGTTATCAGTCATTCTTTTATCTCTCATTGTTATTTTACTTTAGTTAAAATATATAACTATATTTTTCATCTAAAAATTATTATACCTAATTATAATATTATTATATAATATTTATAAATAAGGAAAATATGGCCCTGTTGCAAAGTTAGGTTTGGGTTGAGTGCATCCCATTTGTTTTGATTTTCAAACGGTTTAGACGCTGAATTGTCTTTCAATCAGACGCACTTCTCCCATGATACCTTCTTGGAACTGGAAGAGTTCAGCTTGTCCCTTTTTCAGGGCGCGCATGACCTCGAAGCCTTTAATGGTTGCATACGCGGTTTTCATGCTTTTGAAGCCACGGACCGGCCTGATCAGTTGTTTGAGTTTGCCGTGATCAGCCTCAATCACGTTGTTCATATACTTCACCTGACGGTGTTTCACCGTATCGGGAAGCCTACCGTTCTTCTTGAGTTCGTTGATGGCTATGCCGTAGGTTGGGGCTTTATCCGTGTTGATTGTCTCGGGCTGCTCCCAGTCCCTCAGACCGTTTAAAGCTTTGCCCAGAAAGCGTTTGGCAGCCTTGGCGTTCCGGGTCTGTGAGAGGAAAAAATCAATCGTATCACCACCCTTGCCGACAGCCCGGTACAGATACGCCCATTTCCCTTTGATCTTGATGTAGGTCTCATCAACCCGCCAACTGCTGGAAAAGCCTGGGCGTTTCCAATACCACCGAAGGCGCTTTTCCATCTCCGGCGCATACCGCTGGACCCAACGGTAAATTGTTGAATGATCCACGCTCACACCGCGCTCGGCCAGCATGGTTTCCAAATCTCGGTAGCTAATCCCATACCGACAATACCAACGCACAGCCCATAAGATCACTTCACCCCGAAAATGCCGTCCCTTGAAATCGCTCATTCGCAGCGCCTCACACCAAAACCGAAAGCGGTTTCAAACAAGAACATCAACTTTGCAAAGTTGACTTTTTGGCTGATTTCTTGCCGATACAAAAATCCAAACACGCATAAAATCAGTGTGTTATTCATATCGGAATCAACATTAAAACGGCAATTTTAGAACTTTGCAACAGAGCCCATTGAAAGACTGTTTGAGTGAACTGCCCCGGGTTTTCTGGAGACAGAAAGCTGAGAGAGGTAGAGTTGATTTATGAGTACGAGAACGAAGCGTTTTCCGTCTGAATTTCGTGAGCGTGCAGCGCGCATGGTTTTGGAAGAGGAAAAGAGCCACACCTCGCGGTATGCTGCGGTGTGTTTGATCGCCCCGAAGCTGGATATTCACGCGGATACGCTGACGAAGTGGACGCGTGTTTACGAGCAGGCACAGACCCCAGAGGGGACACCTATTTCTGAGCGTGAGCGGATCCGCCAGTTGGAGCGTGAGAACCGAGAATTGCGTCAAGCGAATGAGATTTTACGGAAGGCGTCAGCGTATTTTGCCCAGGCGGAACTCGGCCGCCACTTCAAGCCATGACGCGCTTCATCGATGAGCAGCGTCAAACCTATGGTGTCGGGTCAATTTGCAAGGTCTTGCCGATTGCACCATCGGTTTATTACGCTCACCGCCGCCGCCAGAACGCGCCATCTGCACGGGCGCAAAGGGATGACACACTGTGCACGCGTATTCGGCAAATTTGGACCGAGAATTTCTGTGTGTATGGGGCCCGGAAGGTCTGGCATCAGCTCAAACGTGAGAAGATTACAGTGGCGCGTTGTACGGTCGAACGTTTGATGAAGCGCATGGGCCTCAAAGGGGCCGTGCGCGGAAAACAGCTCAAAACCACGCGCCCTGACCCCGCGCGGCCTTGCCCAGAGGATCTGGTACACCGCCAGTTTAGGGCTCCCGCCCCAAACCAATTATGGGTGTCTGACTTTACCTACGTCTCCACACGGCAAGGCTTTGTCTATGTCGCTTTTATCATCGATGTCTTTGCTCGTGTGATCGTTGGCTGGCGTGTCTCGACCAGTGCCGAAACAGCGTTTGTTCTCGATGCTTTGGAACAAGCATTAGTCCAGAGAAATCCCGTGGGTTCCGTGACCCATCATTCCGATCGCGGCAGTCAATATGTCAGCCTGCGCTACACACAACGCCTTGCCGAAGCAGGGCTTGTCGCATCCGTAGGCAGTGTCGGAGATTCCTATGACAATGCTCTCGCAGAGACAATCAACGGCCTCTACAAAACCGAGTTGATCTATCGGCAAGGGCCATGGAAGGGAAAACGCGACGTTGAACTTGCAACACTCAAATGGGTCGATTGGTTCAATAATCGCCGTATTCTCTCATCCATTGGCAATAATTACACCAGCAGAGGCTGAAGCACGTTTCTACGAACAGAATTTAACACATGCTTTAGCCGCTTAAACCCGATAAAAACGTCTCCAGAAAACCCGGGGCAGTTCACATGGGAGAAGTGCGTCTCATCGAAAGACAATTCAGCTTCTAAATCGTTCGAAAATCAAAACAAACGGGGCCCACGCGACTCAAGCGGAATTTTGCAACAGGGCCCTACTAAATACCGGCAGAGGCCTTGGACGGTGAGACGACACGTCGTTGAACCAGGTCATGTGATTTTGACGAGCGCCTTTCCGAGATTTTTTCCCTGCAACATCGCAATGAAAGCATACACGATGTTATCGAATCCCTCAGTAATCGTTTCTATTGACTTTATGCGACCCGACGATAGATGAGGTATGATAAAATCCTCGAACTCGGCCTGTAGATGCCGATAGTTACGTACCAAAAATCCCTGCAATGTTAGGCTTTTATCGACGATTTGAAAAAGATTTCTTGGGGCCGATGGAGACGTAGGCGTGTTATATTGCGCGACGGCGCCGCACCAGACGATCTTCCCAGATGGAGTCAGTGCGTCAATCGCGGCCGCGAGATGGTCGCCGCCGACATTATCGAAATACACGTTTATCCCATCGCCGGCTGCATTTCGTAATGGCTGCGCAATGCCGTCGTGATAGTCGAACGCGGCGTCAAACCCGAGGTCATGAACCAAGAATGTTGCCTTGGCCGCCGAGCCGGTGCTTCCAATGACCTTACCAGCGCCAAGGAGCCTGGCAATTTGTCCGACCATATTCCCCACGCCTCCACCACCCGCCGACACGAATAGCGTCTCCCCTCCTTCGAGTTTGGCAATCTGTGTCAGACCCGCGAACGCAGTAAGGCCGGTACCCCCTAGGGCCGCAAGAAAGACAGAGGGAGGCACCCCTGGGATATGCGGCAGAACGCGAACCTCGTTAACATTTAGGACAGCATGTGTCCGCCAGCCCGCCCGGTGAAACACCAGCGCTCCCTCTTCAATCGTGGTTTGACGACTTCGTACGACCCGACCAACGGACCGTCCTTCCAACGGAGAATTTAGCTGCCAAGTCGCATCCATGTTCTCGCGCATATATGGATCAACTGAGAGGTAGAGGTTCTCGACGAGGACCTCTCCTGGCTGCAATGCAGCGAGCGCCTGACGGCTAAAGAGAAAATCCGTTGCTTGCGGCCATCCCGATGGCCTGCGTGCCAAGTGTACCTGGGTGGAATAATCAATACTCAACCTGACCTCCTATATAGATTGTATAGTGCAGGGACATGCATCCTTGGGGTTAACCATCTGAAGAACCCGCCGATTTCGACAAGCGCTTCGTTGGCGCTTTAACCAAAGGTACAAAGGTCACTGCGCTGAGAACGGAAAGTAGAAGCCAACTCGTTTTCGGACCCGCCGCGACCACGACGAACACGCCGAGCGCCGGCCCCACGGCAGTCCCGAGCCTTGATAGGCAAGCTAGCAGCGCGGAGAGCTGGGTCAACGCACGTCGCGGCGCAACGTCCGCCAGCCAACCGCCAACCGCCGCCGAATATATACATTCGCCTAACCCGATCAGAATGCTTCCCAGCGAGAGGCCGAGCCACGCCGGGAGACCGGATAATGACACGATTGAAACCAGCGCGAAGCCTCCGGCCCAGGCCGTCCCCGACAAAAACAGATTAACCCTGTCTGCAAGTCCGGCGGTTAACCTTGAGACTGCCCCCTGCGCCAGCGTGATAATCATGGTGTTGACGCCGAACGCGAGCGGCGTGAGATAGCTCTCTTTCGGCTCCTGCTGGGAGACCAACACCGGAAGCGTGGCCTCGAACTGGGCAATCACACAGAGGCGGACCAGAGTCTCGTACGCAAGGACAGGAAGAGTGCTGAGAAGGGCCCGAAAACCCAGTGTCGACCGCGCTTCCGACGCAGGGTTCGGCTGGTCAGTCGACAGCTCGGTCATCGCTGCGCCACGCAGAAGACGGAACTGGACGAAGAGGGCGGCGTAAGACAGGGCATTGACGAACATGAGAGCGCGCAGGACTGTAGCGCCCTCGAATGCAACGGCTATCCCACCCACCAGAACACCAAGTCCGATGCCTGTGTTCATGGCCCAATACCGGCGGGCTGAATTTCGCCTCACATCCGATGGAGCAGAGTGGCGCACGATAATCGAGGTGAGCGCGGTTCCCGTAAAACTGAGACCCACGCCGCTTAACATTCCTGCGGGCACCACATACCAAACCGAGAGCACTAGCGCCAGCATCGCGAATGCAAGCCCCGAACACAGAGCGCCAATTTCACCAACAAGGGTGTCACCCAGAGATTTTGTTTTAAACGTTATAGCAAGCGTGGAGATGATTGAGGTCAGCCCCAATGCCGAGTAATAGAGCGAGACGCCGATTTTCCCGGTTCCGGTGACATCAAGAAGGTAAAGGCTAGTATAGGGGAAAATCAGGCCACTGCCGAAGGCGGATACGAAGACGGACCAGAATAGCCGGACATCGATCATTATTTTTTACACCCGTGTCGTCAATGTGGGGAAATCGCGGGTAGGCGCGTCAGGGCGGAGGGAATCTTCATCTTGGCCGGCCATGTTTAAATTCTCTATTCCGGCCAGACGACGGTCGATCACCGGTCGAACCTTGCCGCTCACAGGGTCACGCGACAAACCCCCTTCGGGGTAGCATTCCACACAAAAGGAAAATGTCTCGAGCGCACGATCGAACTCATGTCGGTCGGACAGACCATGGTAGTGCCCTGTGAGGAAATCCGTCACCACCAATGGATCCACATCGGTCGGTGTCTCTATTCGAATCGTTAACGTTTCCGCATGATCGATAGATTCGACTTCGAGTTGCAAATGGCTAATCGAAAATTCCTGAAGGATCTGGAAAAGTTCCTCAAAATCAATCGACCGCCGAAAGAATTTGACATACCGATCAGCCCGCCCAAGATATTCGAGGACACGCCCCTCCACACCACAAGCACATTTTTGAAACGAAACTCGACCAATATCGCCGATGAGATAGCGTATTAGAGGTGCTTCCAGCTTTTGCCAAGCTGTTACGGCAATCTTCCCCACATTGCCGTCGTCCACAACCGCACCCGTGTCGTCAACTATTTCGACATACGAAAAGTCGTCGCAGAGGTGATGATGCGTTCCCCGAAGGTGGGGGCATTGATATCCGATTTGGGCGCCGTCATTCGCGGCGAGAATGCTGGTGATCGTTGTAACGCCAAGTTCCCGCTGTAACCAAGTACGATCACTTGCCGCCAGCGGAACGCCACCATAAATGATCGTCTGGAGAGCAAATTCAGGATCCAGATGCTTTGCTTCCCGAAGAAGGGGCAAGATGAGAGATGGCACGCCGACCAGGACGTTCGCGTCGAACGTCCTGCGCAAGTTGAGAAGGTCCGCGACCGATATTCCCTGACCCATCGTATAACATTCAACCGGCATGATCGAAAATTCGCAGACGGTCGTTGTCATTCCTCCGTACATACCACCGCCGAATAACGTATTGATCACACGGTCCCCAGTGCGTAGACCCAGGGCGTAAAAAAGCGGAACGGCTTCACATACCATCGCTGCCCAATCCTTCTGCGCATAGGTAATGAATCGAGGTGCGGAGCTCGTTCCACCGGTCCGAAGCACCTCACCGCTAGGTGGCCACCCAACCTTCAGTCCTGTTCCCTGGGGCAAGGAATTCCTCTCAAGATCCCGCTTGGTCAAAAAGCCCAGTCTCGACAATTCGCTGATGCTATTCACGTTGGTGTAGCGCCGATAAAATTCCGACTGCCGTGCAAAATGCAGCAGCAGTCGCACACGCGCATCTAGACGGTGTTCCCGTGCCGCTGGCGGCAAGGCAGATCGTAGCACGTCGAGCGGAGAAAACGGCGTCTGCTCTGTATGAAATAATTGTCCTAGCCAGACCGCGCCGCGGTCGAATCGTAGGGGCGAAAAGTTAGGCGGCACACTGCCGTGGATGATAATGGCCTGGTCGGCCAGGCCATCGGCTCCTGTTCCCGGGCGCTGAACGTCTGCCTTTGCTGTGATATCCGAAGTGACGATTTCCGGAACGGAAATCACACTAGCAACACTAGACTCATCTGGCCGGAGGACAAGCCGGGGAATTGGCGTTCCTAGTGATTGGACACACTCGTCGAAGCCACGCCAAAAGGCCGTATGGGCCGTGGAGACAGCAACTTCGTTGCCCGCCGCCCAGCCGAAGATGATCCCTCGTAGGGTCGCTGATGAACTTCGAGCTTTCAGGATGATTTGTCCTCGTGGCCGATACCTAAGGACAGCCGTTCCGTCGGTGAGCGCACGGAACGGATATTGATGGACCGAGCCAAAAAGATCATCCAACACGTCAAAAAGGGCGTGTTCGTCAAAATAGCTGCGAAGCGTGTTCTCGCCGTGTCGAGTAAGGAGCTCCGCTAGGGGGGAGTGCATGTCCTGCGACTGCCGCCGAAGCAAGCCGAGAATGACGATAACGTCGCTTGGCAATATATCCTGTTTCATGAGACAGCCTCAATTCTGGCACCTGTCGCAAGACGGCGCAAAAGGCGCTCAAGGTTCTCAGCGTTATCACTCGACGCCCGTACAAAGGCGGGGACGCGCCATTCGTGATAGGTCACATCACGGGGGAATGAAGCGCCTTCGGGGAGCTTGAAAATTTCGTCGATTTCGGGCGGCTGTACTACATCGGAAGGGAAACCGAGCGTCCATTTCTGCTCTGCAGAGAGATGGTGTCCCGGAAAGACGAGCCACCCGTGGTATTTTCCGGTGGGGCGTTGAGGCGGCGGCTGCGGCCATCCGAGACGAGCGGTGATCTCGTCACTTGGCAGGTGTACGCCCGTGTGGGCCTCATGGGCCTCGATCACTCCTGCGCCACCGACACGGTTTGCCACTTCCAAAAATACACGTCCCACCTGGTCGCCTTCGAAGAACTCCAAGTGTAAAGCACCAACGGATATTTTGAGAACATCAACAATATTTTGAACAAATCCGTGACGTCCAGCGTCATATGGCTGCTGCACCGAACCAAGCGGAGCGCCAGAAATATAATCGAGCGGCTTATTAATGTACTTGCTTACGACTAAATTCTTAACCACTCCGTTACGAACGATACCATCAGCGTGGAAGATGTCACCGGATATGAATTCTTCCACCTCGAAGTCCGCTGCGTCGGGCTTGGCCCGGCAATGTTTCAGAGCAGAGGCCGGGTCGGGCCAAATCGTGATCCCTTCGCTGGACGCGCCACGACGCGGCTTGCTTACGGTTGGACCGCTCCATGGCGCGGCGGTGTTGCTGCTGGTAACAGCCATGAAACGGGGAATTTTGAGGTCTGCCGCGCCTACCGCCTGCTTCATCGTCACCTTATCACGAATAAGCTCCGGTCTGTAGCCATCGGGGTCCGGCAAACCGAGATAGCGGCGAATTTCCGCCGCCTCCAGAATGCCAAATTCGGAAAGCGCCAGAACGGCTTCGTAACCGTCCTGAGCGGACGTTACGGCGATGACACCCTCGACAAGCCCGCCGTCGTCAGGAAGCGTCAATTTCCGGCACTTTAACGATTGCGGGACGTCGGCGAGACGATCCTCCAGTCCTACATACGTGATATCATGCACATCATGATCGAGCGCACGGTGATACTGGATTTTACGATAAGGCACCTGATGAATGATGAGTATTTTCATCCGCGATACTCCAGCGCCGTTACACCCCAACTGAACCCCATTGCACTCGTCGCCACCAGCACGACATCCCCAGCCTTGAGTGAGCGTTGCGCCAAAAGATTGTCTAGGGCGATAAATATGTCGACACCCCCCATATGGCCATACACTTGGTAATTGAAGACACTGCGTGAGCGATCTATTCCGACCGTACGAAGTAGACGATCGTGAACTTCGATGTCTCCCTGGTTAATCAGAAGAAAGCTGATATCTTCAATTGAAGCATTTATTGCCCGCAAAGTCCGTGCTATCAGGTCCACGAAGCTCGACAGATACACCTCTCCCAGACCATGACTCGAGCCCTCGCGGACAATCCGGATATCTTGGCCAACGATACGACCCCGGTAATGATCCGCCCAAGACGGGTCGGTAAGCATCTCGGTGTGGACAAACCGGAACCGTACATTTCGTCTCCCGACCAGTACGGCTGCGGCTGCGTCGCCGAAATTAAAGAGATGCTTCGCCTCAGGATCAGTAATATCAACGAGACGCGACAAGGGGTCCGAAACTACAACCAGCGTCGATCCATCGCCTCCACGATCCAGACGCAGCGCGGTATTTCGAAGGGCCAGCATTCCCGCATTGCAGAAGTTCACGATTTCATAGCAGTGAGCCCGGGAAAGATTGAGTTCTTTTGCAAACTTGGCCGATGGAGACCAGAACGGCGTCTCCCACCATCCGCCGCCCGCGAAAACCACTTCTTCCACGTCTTCGACCAATATAGCGGCCTCATCAAGCACACGCCTTCCCGCCGAAATCGCGAGTGAAACAGAATCCTCGTCTGTCGCCAGGACAGGAAAACGATCACAGGGCACAATCCGACGGAGTTCGTCCGGCGTCACGCCGCTCTTGCGATGAATTTCATCGAAGGAACGCGTCCCCGTGGGGAACGCAATGGCGAAGTGCTCTATCCCTGTCATGTCGTTTCACGATCAATGCTGATACGATGAACAGTACGACTCAAGCCGCGCGCTATCGGCGTGGCCGCATGTAAAGCAGTCTGTGTATTCCATATCAGAAGGTCGTGCGTCTGCCAGTGGTGGACATACACATGATCGGGGCCTTCGATCAGGCGCTCGAGTAACGCTATGAAGGCAGCGTTCTCGTTTGCGTCGAATCCTTCGACGGCGTCGAGATAGTCTGAAGACGCGTAGAGATATTTTTCGCCCGTGTCTTCTACGGTCTTAACAAGGTCGTGCCAGACCTTGGGATATTTGTCGTTAACAAGCGCCTTGAATTCGGCGATTGACAGCCCGACGTGCTCTTCTTCTATTCTATGACGCTTGTCAACGGTGTGACGGGCACGTCTACGCTCGATTCGTTCCTTCCATTCGTCAGGTAATCGGCGGTAGACATCGACCGCGCTAGCAAAAAGTGTCTCGCCGCTGGTCTCCGGAATCACTACCCCGGAAAGAAGCGTATATTGTGGGGGCTTAGCGATGTAGCTTGAGTCCTGATGCCAGAAATTCCCGACCCGGGCTACGCCGACTGCAACACCATCACGTTGCTCGTTCGAAGAAATCATGATCTCAGGATAGTCGGGGTGACGATAGCGCGTCATGTGAAACGCTTTGGGCCTGCCGAAGTGTTCGGCTATGTCGACCAATTGAGAAGACGAAATCTCCCCAGCACGAATGACAGCGAGATGGTCTGTTCCAAGAGCCGACTTGACGGCAGAAAGGAAATCTACGGAATTAAGATCTGATGGCGATACATCATCGAACAGAAGACCGATATACGGAGAAAGGCGAGATTTTCTCATCGAGATCGCTCCTCATCCATGCGCGGTCAAAGTGGATTTAAGCGCAGAGACAAAATGGTCGATTTCCGCGCGCGTCCTGGACGGCAGTACCGAGATACGAAAACGCTCTCCTCCCTTTCTTACTGATGGGTAGTTTATTGGCTGCACGTAGATGTCGTGAGTTTCAAGCAGTGCTCGCGATATTGCTTTGATCCGGTCCGCGCCAGGGAGCGGGATTAATACAAGTTGACTTTCCCCCTCCAGATAAGGGATCTCGTTTCGTGCAAGCGCCTCCTTGGTGTAGCTTACGTTGTCGAACAATTTCTCCCGAAGAGCATTACCGGACTGGATGAGTTTCAAACTGGCGATTACCGCGTCGAGCGTTGCATGCGGAAGCGAAGTCGTGAAAATAAATCCTGGTGCGACCGATCTGATGTAATCCAAAATCTCGGCCGGCCCGGCCACATAACCCCCGGTGACACCGATTGCCTTGCCGAACACGCCCTGAATAAATGTGGGGCGCGTTTCGCTCAGGTGTTCGGCAAGACCGGCACCAGTTGCGCCGAGTACGCCGATAGCGTGCGTTTCGTCCACATATGTCAGAGCGTTGTATTCTTCTGCCAAATCGCAGATCGCGGCAATAGGGGCGAAGTCGCCGTCCATTGAATATACAGATTCAAAGACGATCAATTTCGGATGGCTTTTCGGGTAGGTCGCCAAGGCACCCCGCAAGGACGAAATGTCATTGTGTTCGAACACATGACGGTGTGTCTGATTCTTCCGGCTACGCATACCCTCGATCAGCGATCGATGGTTGAGTCTGTCCGAAAAAATCGCCAGACCCGGTATCGTCTCGACCAGAGTACTAATGCTCTCGTAGTTTGCGCCGTATCCGCTGTTAAAGACAAGAGCGCCCGCTTTGCCATGCCAATGCGCCAATTCTTTCTCAAGCGTGACGTGCGCCGGACTTGTCCCGGAGATATTGCGCGACCCGCCGGTGCCGACACCATGCTCTCGGGCGGAGACGGCCAGCGCATTAATAATCTGGGGATGAAAGCTCAACCCGAGATAATCATTTCCGCACCAGACATCAATTTCACTATTTCTAGAGATTGCTCGTCCTGGAAATGCGGCCAGCCGCCCGCATTCCACGTAATCCCGATAGAGCCCCGATGCACGAACAGCGTGAAGACGCTCGAATACCGGCGCGAGGGTTTTTAATGCGAACGGTGGGAGCGGAAGCGAATTATTGCGAGCAAATGCCGTGGCTGGAGGAGGTACATTCAAATTCGACCGCGAAAGGCCATCGCGGATAGCATGCGTGTGTTGCATGGGTCACCCTGTCATCAAGAATGCTTTCCCGATTCAAATCGACACGTAACGTTGACCAAGTATGTCGAGATATTCGTCGGGCAAATTCCGATTGAAGTTGACTCGTCATTTAAGACATGAAGAGCCGAATGACTTCCTGGATGCTATCAACAACACCCGCACGTCAGGGCTACCCCTCGGGGGTAGAAATGGCGGCGATCAGCCTTGATGCGGTATATCTCTTCAATAACTCGCATAGCGAGTACTCACTTTTGTTATTGTGTATTTATCATATCACCATACTTGGTGGTGTGTAAAGATATAAATACGCCTTGGTTCGTTGTTACTATACTCGGGTGGGATGATGTCACGTTAAATTTTTTGCTTTGAGTGTGGATGGATGATGTCACATTAAGTTTTTTGAGCTGAATACGTCTGGTTTTGAGCGGATTCAGGATGCGAGAATGGTCGCGGTATTCCACTGCGCGAAGGCTTGGAGACGATGAATGTGTCGTGTGAGAGCATTGGCGTTAGCGACGGGTGGAACGAAGATATTACGGCCGGCCGAGAAGACGGTTAAGAACCTCTGACATCCGCCGGGAGAAGGCAATCTTTGTATGATCCGCTCCCGTTTTCGCAGCGGTAAATGGCTGTTCTCTGCCCGATTGTTCAGCCCTTTGTGGGAAAGGTGTCGGACAGAAAGACGAAGCTTACGCTTTGCGGCCCCATACGATTTCAGCTTATCCGTGATCATCCGACGGGGATGTACACCTTGCTTGCGTAAAAGGCGGGTCAGGAGACGCTTGGCGGCCTTGGTATTGCGCCGTTTTTTGTAAGATTTCATTAAGGATATAAGGGCCTACCCTGAATTTCGTGTGTCTGTTGTGATGTTTTTTTAAGGAGACACACGATGGCTCGACGTAAAAAGCCGCTTATTCCTGATGATGTTATGGACCAAGTCCTTGCTGGTCGGGTGGTTCGCGATATGGCGGATGCGGATTCCCTGTTAGCGGATATGAAAAAGATGG
>NZ_BCZB01000033.1 GCF_001598495.1 Neokomagataea thailandica NBRC 106555 | reverse complement strand
CCCCCCTAAGGGAGGGATTATAACCCCTCCCTTATAAACCCCATTTCCTCGCCACCCTAAAACGTCATTTAAAATTAACAAGACTTAATGTTTCCACCAGACTACCTGACAGGCCGAGAGCATTGATGCTTCACTTTTAGAAAAAGGCCCCCAGGGTGAAAAACCATAAAACTATTTCGCCACTCTTACTGTGCATAGCACTACCACTCAGCCTCCATGCACAAACAAAGAATACTCCCGAACCCCACGGAACACTTGAAAATGTGATTGTCACCGCAGAACACCGCAAAGAAAATCTGCAAAAACTCCCCATTTCAACCAGCGTCATCAACGGCAATACCCTGCGGATGTTCCAAGCAGACGGGTCCGACACATTACTCTCCCTCTCCGGCCGCAGCCCTAGCCTTTACGTTGAATCCACAACCGGGCGCATCTTCCCACGCTTCTATATTCGCGGCCTCGGCAATAACGACTTTTACCTCGGCGCATCCCAGCCCGTTTCCATCATTCAAGATGATGTCGTACTGGAACATGTTGTCCTCAAATCCAATCCAGCCTTCGATATTCAACAAGTCGAAGTACTACGCGGCCCACAAGGCTCCCTGTTCGGACGCAACACAACCGCCGGCACTATTCGCTTCGATTCCTACAAGCCAACGAACGACTTCCGTGGCCGCGCCGATGTCTCTTACGGCAGCTACAACACCACCAATATGGATCTCGGCTTTGGCGGCCCCCTCCTCGCGAATGTCCTTTCTTTCCGCCTCTCTGGCCTCTTTCAACACCGCGATAACTGGGTCGATAACCGCTTCGCTGGCCCCTCCGATGATGGCACAGCCACCCCACGCAAAAACGCTCTCGGCGGCTTTGATGAGCGTGACGCACGGCTGCAATTTCTCTTCACACCAACAGCCCGCCTTTCCATCCTCGCTTCAGGCCACGCCCGCGATTATGATGGCACTTCTACGCTGTTTTACCGCCAGTCCATTCAAAAAGGCACCAACGCTGTTCCGCAGGATTTTCACCGCAACAGCGTTCAGTACGATGAAGGGCAAAACAATCCCCAATCGTACCACACCTATGGCGGCTCCATTAATGCAGCCTACGATCTTAACAGTGTAAAGTTAACATCCATTACCGCCTATGAAACCAGTCACGGCTGGAGCTTGGGTGACACCGATGGCGGCGCAGCTGCAAATTACCCCGTGCGCGGCGTACCGAACGGATACGGCCTCTCCCGCGGAAGACTGCGCGGACTTGATCAAGTGACCGAAGAACTCCGCCTCGCAAATAACGATAAAGGCCGCTGGAAATGGCAAATTGGTGGTCTGTATTTTAACTCACATGACAATACAGAGTTCGATCAACGCGCCTTCTTCCTCAACACTGCCGCGCATAACCCCAATAATTGGGTACTCCTGCATGACGTAAACACATCATGGGGTATTTTCGGACAAAGCAGCTACCAATTAACCAAGCGCCTAACCCTAACCGGCGGCGTACGCCTGACAAATGATACAAAAAACACATGGCTGCTGCACACAGCTAATACCATTGCCAATGTCGCAACCTATACAGGCCGCCGCTATGTCCGCCTGTCTGCAACAAAACCAAGCTGGGATGTCAGCGCCCTTTACCAACTCACATCCAACGTTAACGCTTACGCACGCATTGCACGCGGTTTCCGTGGTCCCACCATTCAAGGCCGCTCCGCCGTTTTCAATGCAGATTTCACAACAGCCAATGCGGAAACAAACACATCCTATGAAGCTGGCTTAAAAACACAGCTCTGGAATAACCGCCTCCGTCTGAACACAGACGGCTTCTACTACGTCGTGGATAACATCCAACTCAACGGCAATGACAGTAACGGCAACGGCGTCCTCTTTAACGCCAATAAAGCTCGCGGCTGGGGTATGGAAAGTGAAGCCGAACTCCGCCCCATCTCCAACCTTCTGCTAACCGCCGGTGTCAGCCTCTTACACACAGAAATTGACGATAAACGCGTTTACGCCCAAGTCTGCGCTCTCAATGGCGCTGTCGTCTGTACGGTTGAAAACCCAACAATCAACGTGCGCGGCTCAACCTTTGCACAAATCAACGGCAACCCACTCCCCAATGCACCACGTTATAACCTGAACTTCACCGCACGTTATGACCTCCCCATTGGTCATGGCGATGCCTTCTGGGCCACAGATTGGAACGTCCAAGGCTATACAAGCTTCGTGCCTTATAAGACCAAAGAGTTCACCTCAAACGGCAACTTTGAAGGTGGTATGAAACTCGGTTATTCATGGAAAAAATATGAAATGGCCGTGTTCGTTCGTAACATCACCAACAACAAAAACCTCAAAGGCGTGATCGATAACTATATGGCCGGCGTGTACAATGATCCGCGCATCATTGGCATCAGCGCTCATACACGCTTCTAATATCTCATATCCTGACGGTATGGGCTCATGATGAGTCCATATCGCTCCCTCTTTTAAAGAGCGACTTTCTACACCTCCATTCCTCTGATGCATCCACGGGCCAGTTTCAGTAACATACGCGCCCATGAGCCAGCCTTCGCTATCCTCCAAACACAGCCTTGAAGACCGTATCGCGGAACACGCCCAACATCTTGGGTTTGACGCCATAGGCTTCTGCCAAGCCAGCCTCGACCCCTCCATCGAAGAAGGCCTCAAAGCCTTTGTCGGCGCAGGGCATCACGGCACCATGGAGTGGATGGAAACGCGCATCGAACAACGCGCACAGCCCACCGTTTTATGGCCAGACGTCCGCTCCGTCGTCTCCCTCGGCCTGTCTTACGCCCCCGATCATGACCCCCGTGAAGCCCTCTCCAAAACAGATCAAGGCCTCATCTCCGTCTATGCCCGCAACCGGGATTATCACGACGTCATCAAGGGAATGCTCAAACACCTCGCGCAATTCATGGTCCGCATGGGAGGAGACGGTACGCAGGTCAAAGTCTTTGTCGATACTGCCCCCGTCTCCGAACGCGCCCTCGCGGAAAAAGCCCATCTTGGCTGGCAAGGAAAACATACCTGCCTCGTCTCGCGCACACATGGCTCATGGATGCTCTTAGGAGAGATCTACACAACACTCGATCTCACGCCCTCACGCCCACAAGGCGGCGGTTGCGGTAGTTGCTCCCGCTGCCTCACAGCATGCCCCACAAACGCGTTTATCGGCCCCTACCGCATGGATGCACGCCGCTGCATCTCCTACCTCACCATTGAACATAAAGGCCCTATCCCGCACGATTTACGTCCCCTCATGGGGAACCGTATTTATGGCTGCGATGATTGCTTATCTGCCTGCCCCTGGAACCGCTTCGCTGAAACGGGGCACCACATCAAACTCCAAGCCCGTGAAGACCTCACCGCCCCCAAACTGGCCGAACTCGCCGCCCTTGATGACCCTGCCTTCCGGCGCCTCTTCAGTGGCTCCCCCATCAAGCGCATCGGGCGCAATCGCTTCGTACGCAACGTCCTCATCGCCATCGGCAATTCCGCCGATCAACGCCTTATCCCCACCGCTCAAGCCTTATGCACGGACCCAGACCCAGATATCGCGGAAACAGCCACATGGGCCGCAACGCGCCTCACCGCAGCCCCATGAGCGACACGATAATCCTTTGCGCTTCCAATACCAACGCACGGCAAGCAAGGTCACATCAGATCACCCTCACTTAAAACCCAAAGCAATTCTCCGCGGGCAATAAAACCTTGCCACAGAGCCACACGGATCTCCCCCAAAAACCAGAAGGAAATTAAGTGACTTTTTGTCGAGTAGAGAGAGGTTTGACTTACATAATACTCTAAGAAGAATATCTCCCTACCAGCCTCAAAACAGTGTACCAAATGGTGAGTGAGGTCAGTCGGTTATTTTAGCAAGAGCTATAAAAATGATATTTCACAAAAGAGCTTTTCTCGTCCCAGTCTTTGCTCTCCTCTTAGGGTGGCCCATAGCCCAAGCCGATGACTCAGAAGTCAATCCAACCGTATCTCAAAACGACTTGCTCATTGCACGTCATGCTGAAGATATTCTGTCTTCTGAGAAGAAGTGGAATAAGGCCGACGATAGAATTTGCCCACCGTCTGAAAAAACATTCAGCATTTATTGCGCATTGGAAAAATCTTCAGCAGACTTAAACATTCCATTTTCTCATAGATCAGCCGTCATGCAGCAAGCTCGATTTCTAATCGATAAGAAATTTGCACCTAACAATCAGTATGATCACCGCTTAATGGACTTTAATAATGACCCAAAAACAGATTTCCCCACGGTCACACACTTCTTACACTCTCTTGAAGAGACAATCGCAACGATATTGAACACTGAAAAGCCTAAGCATTAATATATTCCACACCAAAGACCGATCAGTAAGGTTTATACTCAGCATCGTCGTTTTTTATTGTTTAACGCCCTATCCACAGAATAACCTCTTCTTGCCCCCCCCCTGAATAAAAGTTTTTTGGTTCTTTTTTCTAAAAAAGAACTACTCAACCTCATAACATAAAAACACTTTCAAAAACCTATCTCCCATTGCTCCCCACAGGACCCCCCATGAGCCTCTTGGTAAAACGTAGCCTCTCCCTCACCGGACACCGCACCTCTGTCGCTCTAGAGCCCGAGTTCTGGTATGTTTTGGACCAAATCGCAGCATCACGCCGTTTAAGCTTCACAGCTCTCGTGGCTGAGATCGACGCACAACGCACACCGGAACGGCCATTAGCCTCCGCCTTACGGGTCGCCGCCCTTCTATGGCGCACCCCTCAACAGGTTGATTTGCTGTAACGCCATTGCATGCTAGGCTAACTCTATGAGTGTTTGGGGCAAACTTTTCGGAAGTGTAGCTGGGTTCGCTGTCGGCGGGCCATTTGGTGCTTTAATGGGAGGCGCCCTCGGCCATGCCGCCGATAGCGGTTCCCTGCTTAACCCTAAAAGCGGCGGATTTAGCGAACGCTTCGCTGCCAAAGGGCGGCCAGACCCTAACAGCGCAGCCTTCTTTGCCGCAGCCAAAATCGCCGCAGCACTCGGAAAAAATGATCAGCTCTATGCCATCGGCCTCGTCGCACTCTGCGCCAAACTGGCCAAGATTGACGCTCCCGTAAATCGCGCAGAAATCAACGCTTTTAAGACCTGCTTCCAGTTCCCGCCGGACAACGTCCGCGAAGTCGGCATGCTCTTTGACCGCGCCCGTGATCGCACGGATGACTTTGAAATGTACGCGCGCGAAATGGGCAAAGCCTATACGCAAGACAAAACACCGCTCGAGCATCTCTTAACAGCACTCTTCCGCATCGCACGGGCAGATGCTGGAAAAACACAAATCCTACACCCTAAAGAGATTGATTTCCTCAAACGTGTTCACGCCGCCTTCGGCCTCTCGGCCAGCGCATGGGAACGCGCTGAAAGCGGGCAAACACGCGCCCAACCCAATAGCAATGGCTTTGATGCTTACCGCATCCTCGGCTTATCACGCTCCGCCAGCGATCAAGACGTACGGCAACAATGGCGCAAACTCATCCGCGAACATCACCCAGATGTGCTCGCACAAAAACCTATGACCGATGCACAACGCAAAAAAGCACAAGACCGCGTCGCGCAGATCAATGCCGCATGGGACCAAATCAAGCGAGATCGTCAGCTCTAAAGCATAATTTCTAATTATAAGGGAAAGACCGGAGGCAACAACTTGGTGGGCACACAAGGGCTCGAACCTTGGACCCGCTGATTAAGAGTCAGCTGCTCTACCAACTGAGCTATGTGCCCAAGGTGTTGCCTTCCGGTGAGAGGGCTTATAAGTGATTCTTACACCAGAAGGCAAGTGTTTTTTTTCAATTTTCTTACAAAAAATGCCTTACGCGTTCAGCAAGCGCATCAGGGCCTCAAATTGCTCCAAAGAACGATAGCTAATCTTCAAAGAGCCACCCTTCTTCCCATCATACGCGATATCAACCTTCAACCCCAAACGCGTCGCCAAACTCTCTTCCAAACGAACGATCTCTAAGTCTCGCTCTTTCGGAATAACCGACTCAACATCCTTCGCAGCGACCAACGCTTCCGTCTGCCGCACATTTAACTGCTTATCCAACACAACCTGCGCCACTTCTTCTGGCTTTGGATGCGCTAATAACGCCCGCGCATGCCCCGCACTCAAACGTCCTTCACGGACATGATGGCGCACTTCCTGCGGCAACTTCAGCAAACGGAGCATGTTCGCAATATGCGGACGAGACTTGCCAACAGCCCCCGCCAGTTCTTCTTGTGTCAGAACATAATCCGTCAAAAGGCGCTGTAAACCTTCCGCTTCTTCGATGGGGTTCAGATCAGCACGCTGAAGATTTTCTACCAAAGCCGCAGCCATGGCATCCATATCATCAAGCTCACGAATATGAACCGGCACATCATGCAGCCCCGCCTGCTGAGCGGCACGCCAGCGCCGCTCACCCGCGATGATCTGATAATGCCCATCCTTCTCAGGATTAGGCCGCACCAATAATGGCTGTAACACCCCACGCGAACGGATCGATACCGCCAGCTCTTCCAGCCGTGCCGGGTTCATATCCTTGCGCGGCTGGAACGGGCTTGGCGCCAGAACATCAACCGACAAAGAACTATAAGAGTGGCTTACCCCGCCCGTACGCGTTGCCTGCGCCAATTGAGGAGCCTGCTCCCCAAGCAATGCCGCAAGACCACGCCCTAAGCGCGGCATGGTGTCTTTTTTTGCCATCGCGTTATGCCTTTACTCGCGCTTCATGACGCTGAATCAATTCCTGACCCAGCGCACGATACGCCGCAGCCCCCGTCGAACGGGCATCATAATTCAGAACTGTTGTCCCATGACTCTGCGCTTCTGATATGCGGATATTCCGTGGGATCAACGTCTCATAAACCTTATCTCCAAAGAAGCCGCGCGCATCCTGCGCAACCAATTCAGAGAGATTGTTCCGGCGGTCATACATGGTCAAGACAATACCTTCTAATTGAAGGTCCGCATTGAACGCACGGCGCACACGATCCACCGTTTTCACCAACTGGCTGATCCCTTCCAGTGCGAAGAACTCACACTGCAACGGCACCAAAACACTGTCCGACGCAACCAACGCATTGAGCGTAAGCAGCCCCAAACTTGGCGGACAATCGATCAGAACAGTATCATACTGCCCACCCAATGCATGCAACGCATCCCGCAGACGATACTCCCGACGCTCATCGCCAATGAGCTCGATCTCAGCACCCGCCAAATCACTATTCGCTGTGATGATCGACAGGTTCGGCAGAGCCGTTTCCTGCGGCAAGTCTTGAGGCTCTGCTTCACACGTCAACGCAGCATAAGTGCCTGTTGAGCGTTGATCATACTCCACCCCAAGACCGGTGGAGGCATTGCCTTGTGGGTCAAGGTCAACCAATAAAACACGCTGCTTTTCGGCTAAAGCAGCAGCCAGATTGATGGCCGTCGTCGTTTTACCAACGCCACCCTTCTGATTGGTGATTGCAATGATACGGGGGGTTGTTGATTGCTTATCGAGTGACACGCTGAAAATCACAAACCTTGATGATGACGCCGCCTTCGGCAGTGCGGCTATTAAAAATCTCAGTGGAGAGATGCCAGTCCCGCTGTGCTTCGGTCAGTTCCTCTGGCGCTTTCGCACCCTTCAGAAAAAGACAAAAACCTTCTGGCTTCAAGAGTGGACGCGCCCAGCCGAGCAAACGCTCCATCGGTGCTAACGCTCGGGCCGTCACAACATCGGCCGGCTCCAAAGATACCGTCTCGATACGCTTCGCAACGACCTGCACCTTAACACCACATTCCCGCGCAGCTTCACGCAGAAACGCACATTTACGCTGATCTGATTCAACCAATGTCACAGGAAGCCCGGTAGCAATCGCTAGGATAATACCAGGGAACCCACCGCCCGAACCAAGATCGGTAATACGTGCATTTTCCGGCACAAGAGCCGCCAGCTGCAAACTATCTTCAATATGACGCGGCCATAAATGGACAAGGTCACGCGGGCTCACAAGATTAATGCGTGCATTCCACTGCGTCAAAAGCGCAGCAAAACGCTCCAACTTCTCCTGTGTTTCACGTGAAACTTCAACCATCACGCCGCCCCCTTCAGATGCGCCAACAAGGCAACCAGCGCCGCAGGCGTTACACCTCGGACACGTTGAGCTGCTGCGAAGCTGGTCGGTTTAGCCGCCGCTAAACGTTCCTGCATCTCATTACTTAAGCCACCAACGCTGTAATAGTCCAAATCAACCGGCAACGTAATGGCTGTTTCAGCAGCTAATTGACGAATTTCACGCTCTTGCCGCTGCAAATACCCACCATAACGCGCTTCTGTTTCCAAATGGCGCTTCACACGGGGGGACAACTCCAAAAACCACGGTGCCAAACTTTGCAAGTCTGCTTTCGAGCCCTGCGCTGCCAACACGTCATGCAACGAACGGCGGCGACCATCCAAAGACACTTCAAGCCCTGCATCACGCAATTGCTGCGGCAAGAAACTTGCTTCCGTCGCCTTGGCTGATGCCGCACCAATATCAGCCAATAACGCCTCATGTGCCGCTTGGCGCTCAGTGCCAACACACCCCGCCGCAATCCCCTTCGGGGTCAGACGAATATCCGCATTATCCGCGCGCAAACTCAAACGATACTCCGCCCGAGACGTGAACATCCGATACGGCTCACTAATGCCATGCAACGTCAGATCATCCACCATGACGCCCAAATAGGCTTCACTGCGGTCCAACACAAAAGCATCACTACCACCGGCCGCACGAGCTGCATTCAACCCGGCCAAAAGACCTTGCGCACCCGCTTCTTCATACCCCGTCGTGCCATTAATCTGTCCCGCCAGATACAAACCGGGCAAACGCCGCACTTCCAAAGTCGGCAAAAGCTCACGGGGATCAACATAGTCATATTCAACAGCATAACCTGCCGTCACAATACGCGCATTCTCCAACCCCGGCATGGTCGCAATCATCTGCGCCTGCACATCCGCCGGGAGGCTGGTGCTAATCCCGTTCGGATACACCAAATCTCCACCCGGATTCCCCGGCAGTGCCTCTGGCTCTAAGAAGACTTGATGGGCATTACGCTCAGCAAAACGCACAATCTTATCTTCGATAGACGGACAATAACGCGGACCACGCCCCGCAATCGCCCCACCATACATTGCCGATAAATGCAGGTTATCGCGGATAACCTGATGCGTCTTTTCCGTCGTCTGACTAATACGACACGACAACTGAGGGTTCGTAATACCCTTCGTTAGAACACTAAATGGTTCTGGAACCGCATCGCCCTTATCTTCATCCAATTCATCCCACGCGATACTATCGCGTGCAATCCGTGGTGGCGTTCCCGTTTTCAAACGCCCCATCATCAGGCCGAGCTTCTCTAAACGCTCACCCAAAATGGTTGCAGGCTCTTCACCAATACGCCCTGCCGCCTGCGCGCTATGACCAATATGAATCACGCCGCGCAAAAACGTACCGCTGGTCAACACAACGGATGGTGCACGGAACACACGTCCATCTTCACAGACCACACCCGTCACACGACCATCATCGACCGTGACATCCGCCACAGCCCCTTCAATGATCTGCAAACCAGATGTCTCAGCCAATAACTCCTGAATCGCCGTGCGATACAAAGAACGGTCAGCCTGCGCGCGCGGCCCCTGCACTGCTGGCCCCTTCGAGCGGTTCAACAGTTTAAAGTGAATACCGGCCCGGTCTGCCGCCTTACCCATCAAGCCGTCCAGCGCATCAATCTCACGCACCAGATGGCCCTTACCAATCCCACCAATCGCAGGATTACAGGACATGGCACCAACCGTCTCTAAACGATGCGTCAACAACACCGTCCGCGCACCATAGCGCGCAGCAGACGCGGCGGCCTCACACCCAGCATGACCACCACCGATTACGATGACATCAAAATCCGTCAAACGTCACTTCCCGATACAAAACTGCCCGAAAATTGCATCGAGCAGTGATTCGACATCCACATGGCCCGTCAAACGCCCTAAAGAACGTAATGCCAGACGTAATTCTTCACCACGCAATTCCGGCCAGTCTGCATCTAATGCACGAGCCAAATACTGCGCGGCCTCTTGTATTCCAGCACGGTGCCGTGCGCGCGTTAGAGGTGGTGCCGCAGCGCCCGCTGTCAAGGCCGCCACACGCTCACTCAAAACAGTACGCAACATTGAAAGCCCCGCCGCCGTCTTTGTGCTGATCCCTAGCATGCCATCAGGAGCTGGCGCGATGTCGATTTTCGTTCGCACGGCAATTTCATCTGCACTCAATGCCTCAACATCATCTTCCGGTCCACTCAGGTGCAAAACGATATCGGCCTGTTTCACGTGAAACAATGCACGCCGGATCCCCTCGGCCTCAATTTCATCATCCGTTTCCCGCAGACCCGCCGTATCAACCAAGCGCAACTTCACACCATCAAGAACCCAATCCAACGCAATAGCATCCCGCGTCGTCCCCGCACGATGCGTCACAATCGCCGCATCCATCCCAGACAATGCATTAAGCAAACTGGATTTCCCAACATTCGGCGCCCCCGCGATGACGACCGTAATCCCGGCACGCATCAACTCCCCACGGTGATCCTGCAAATGCGCGCTCATCTCCGTATGCAGCGCATTGATCGTGTTGAGCAGACCCTCTTCCACACTCTCCGGCAAATCTTCGTCCGGGAAATCAATCAAAGCCTCCTGATGCGCAACCACAATCCGTAACTGCTCAGCCCAACCATCATAAAGCTGGCTCAACGCTCCATCCGCTTGTCGCAAAGCCTGACGACGCTGGCTCTCCGTCTCCGCTTCGACCAAGTCAGAAATCGCCTCAGCCTGCAAAAGATCCATACGGCCATTTTGCACCGCACGCCGTGTAAACTCGCCTGGTTCCGCAGGGCGCGCGCCCAATGCCGTCAGCGCATCCGCAACACGCGCCACAATAGCTGGCCCCGCATGCAAATGCAGTTCAAACCCATCCTCTCCCGTGTAGGACCCTGGCCCCGGGAAACGCAGAACCACCGCCTCATCCAACACATCGCCTTCATGCTTCAACCGGCGCAAACTCGCCCGCCGTGCTTCTGGCAAGCCACCCGCCAAAGCGGACAAAACGTGGTCACTACCCGAGCCACTGGCGCGCATCACCGCAATCGCCCCACGCCCTGCGCCGGTCGCGAGTGCAAAAATCACATCAGAATCGTTGAAATTTGGATTAGCCATACGCGTTCTCTAATGCACCTGCGCCCAAGGGAAAACCAAAACCCTCACCTCAACAGAGATATTTTATACCCCTGCCTGCCCCATGCCCGCCAAAGCATTATCTGCCATCGTATGATTGGTCATGCGTGACCAAGACAACGCGTATAAATTGAGATTTTCTTTTTTAGACAAAAGCATCGCAAAACCTACATCTATTAATAGGCGCAGGCCCGTAACCCGGCATGATTTTAAAGATTTTATTCCATCAAAAAGACACCCAGAGACTGCCCTTATAATAGGGCGTGATTGATGGGATGGCACTTTCTACACCACCTCCTACACATACAGAGCCTTTATATATCGGCTCTTCCGTAAAACGACTGCGCTTTATAGGTCATGGTTCCTTAGCCCAACGCTCTCTATGTTAAGATGCATCCACCGGGGCGCCATGATTTATGAAAAACTCACACCTCACTCCGCTACCCCTATACCCAAATCCACCCTTACTCACGCAGGGGAGATGACCAACAGCCCATCACCCTTTATAATCCCCACGACCAACTCCACAGAAACAAGTACCCTCTCCATGCCTCAACTTTCCTGCCACTCCCCCCTCGGCGCACTCACCATCAGCGAAGACGACCATAAAATCGTTGCGCTCGATTGGGGGTGGGGCCGTGATCAAGAGGAAACCCCACTCCTCATCACCGTGCGTGACCGTTTAGAGCGCTATTTTGACCGTGAAGCCGTTGATTTCAGTGACCTCCCCTTCACCCCATACGGAACAGATTACCAAAAGAAAATTTGGGCCGGGCTACTCAATATTCCCTACGGCACTACACGCTATTACTCTGATTTTGCCTCCGAATATGGCGGATCAGCACGCTCAGTTGGCGGTGCCGCGGGCGCAAACCCTATCCCCATCCTCATTCCATGCCATCGCATTATCGGCCGCTCAGGTCTTGGTGGCTATTCCGGCATGAACGGCATCGACGATAAACGCATGCTGCTCACCCTTGAACAACCCGACGATTAAAGAATGGCCTAGAGCCCTTTTGGAACATCCCCGACGATCACCATCGCTTCCCTCACTCCACAGCACACTGAAGAGCAAGAACGACAAGAGATACTCATACTTATCCGTCGATTTTCACCACAGAGCTCTTCAGGCGCACCACTGTTTGAACGGACGACCTCTCTCGCAAGGTCATACACACTCATGCACCTTAAAGCTGATTGTCCTCATTATTAGAGAGCAATCAGCAGCACTGACCTCAAGCACTCAGGGCGCAAAAAACGGCCCTGTTGCAAAGTTGGTGTTGCTACCTGAAACCGTTTTCGGTTTTGGGAGAGGCATAACAGATGAGCGATTTCAAGGGGCGGCATTTTCCCGAAGTTGGCGTGTTGATGAGACTTATATCAAGGTCAAAGGGAACTGGGCGTATCTCTATCGGGCTGTCGGCAAAGGTGGTGATACGATTAATTTCTACCTATCGCCGGCCTGAAACGCCAAGGCGGCCAAACGTTTTCTGAGCAAAGCGATAAGTGGTCTGAAAGACTGGGAAAAACCCGATACAATCAAGACGGACAAAGCACCGACGCATGGCATAGCGATCAAAGAGCTAAAACATGGAGGCAAGCTGCTTGGCACAGTGCAGCACCGGCAGGTGAAATATCTGAGCAATGTGATCGAGGCCGATCACGGTAAGCTCAAATAACTGATCAGGCCCGTGCGTGGTTTCAAACTGCTGAAAACTTCTTATGCGTCGATCAAGAGTTTCGAGGTCATGCGCGCTCTAAAAAGGGACAAGCTCAACTTTTCCAGTTCCAAAAAGGTATTATGGGAGAAGTGCGTTTAATCAAAAGACAGTTCGGAATTTACAACGTCTACAACATCCCCGAACTGGGATATCTGCGTCCTGAACCTAAATTTGCAACAGGACCACATGGCACGAAAGCACGCCCGCTCTTCCGCCTATCCACTGGCAATTTTTGTATCATCAGGCACTGACCCACTACGCTAAACACGCAGAGCAAAGCTATTCAATAACCACTATAATCAGGATAAAATTTTACGCATTTTGAGGTACCAAAAAGCATCGACAAGCCCAAAACATACACCTCATAATGCTCTCATATAACGCATGACGAGTATGTTTTCCGCCACATCGTCAGCACTTTATCTGCCTCAACAAAATAGCTGCATCACTCCAAAAGTGCATATCTTTACACCACAAAGATATGCACCCAGCACTCTTGTGTCTTTATATTTTTACACTGTAAAGATGCCCCCATGACCGAGACTAAACCACGCTATCATCATGGCGACCTCCCCAGCACGCTGCTCCATTCTGCCCGCGTACTCCTTGAACAAGACGGCATTGCCGCCCTCAAATTACGCGCCATCACACGCCATGCTGGCGTTTCAGCCACAGCAGCCACGCCGCATTTTGGAAATCTGTCAGGCGTACTGAGTGCCCTCGCCGCCATTGGTTTCAATGAACTCACCGCCGCTATGTCCAACACAGCACATAAAACAATGCGTGATATTGGCCTCGCTTACATACGCTTTGCCATTGCCAATCCCGGCTTATTTACACTGATGTTTCGTAACGATTCGGTTGATCGTACCACACCAGACCTCAAAAATGCTTCTGAAAAAGCACTCGCTTGCCTCGCACACCTACCATCGGACACTCCCTCTTCATCCCCCCTCGACAAAGCCGCACAAATGGCTTCGGCATGGGCAAAAGTGCACGGCCTCGCTATCCTCGCCATTGACGGGCAGTTACAAGCACTTACCCCCCAACCGCTAACCCCCATTTTATTAGAGAAACTTTTGGCAAATACACTATCACTCAAATAAACGAGTGCCGACTATAACGAAAACGTCAAAAGAACGTTACACTATAAAATATCATTAGAAATACACGCCCAGATACCGCATCCTCACGGAATCACATTGCAGGAGGTCCTCATGTCCAACATGCGCTGGCCCAGCCGCCCCGGTGACTGGTGTGCCGTTGTCTTAGGCGGGGTTATCACCCTTCTCGGCCTTCCTATGGTGATTTTGGGGGCAGACCTCATCTCACTAGGCGGGTCATGGTATTATGCCCTATGCGGCCTTGTCGTTGTTATTGCTGGCATTTTAATCCTACTGGGCCGAACATTAGGGGCCACAGCCTACCTACTTGCATGGCTCGGCACAGCTATTTGGTCTTTCTGGGAAGTCGGCTTTGATGGGTGGGGCCTGCTCCCGCGCCTTTTTGGCCCTTCAATCCTCGCCATTTTAGTGCTTCTCATCATCCCAACACTCAAAAAACGGGACCTGACACGCACTGCATCAAACGCCACCTCGCAGTCAGGAGCAGCATTCTGATGCGCACATCTCTTTTCTTGGCCAGCGCCCTCTCTCTCGCCGCCTGCACGGCTTTGACCCCTCTGGCCTATGCACAGGTCGCCTCAGAGCACACATCCTCCATCCCCGGAGATACCCCTCAAGAGAGCGGTCCATCCCTGAACCCCACCTTTAACGCCCCTTCCCCCTACGCGCCTCAAGCGCCCGGCGTAAACGCAGCCAACCTGCCAGATGATCCCTCCATGGACCCGGCGACCGTTCCCGCCATGGTCCCCCAACAAAGCGCCGCCCCTGCTCCAGAAGATTGGTCAGCCTATGGGCGAGATGATGATGCCTCACGCTATTCACCATTAGCGCAAATTACCCCGGCCAATGTCGGGCAATTACAACGCGCCTTCATCTACCATACCGGCAGCAAGCCAGCCCCCGGCCAAGCCAATAAATGGGCGGCAGAAACCACCCCCATCAAAGTGGGTGACGGGCTCTATATGTGCTCTGCCATGAACGACATGATGAAGCTTGATCCCGCGACTGGGCGTGAAATCTGGCGCTTCAATGTGGGTGAAAAGTTCCAGTCCATCCCTTACACTGCGGCCTGTAAAAGCGTGGTGTACTACACATCCTCCACTATCCCCGAAGGCCAGCCCTGCCATAATCGCATTGTCGAAGCCACACTGGATGAACGCCTGATCTCCGTGGATGCCGATACTGGCCAAGCGTGCAAAGCCTTCGGCTTCAACGGACAAATCAACCTCATGCAGGGCATGGGTGAATCCGTCCCGGGCTTCGTGTCCGAAACAGCCCCGCCCCCTATCGTGAACGGCGTGATCGTCACCAACCAAGAAGTGCTCGACGGGCAAAGACGATGGGCTCCTTCCGGCGTCATTCGTGGTTATGATGCGGAGAGCGGGAAGTTCCTCTGGGCGTGGGATGTCAACCGCCCCAATGACCACAGCCAACCTGCCCCCGGCCAGCATTACAGCCGCGGCACCCCGAATTCATGGGCCGCTATGACGGGTGATAATGCCCTCGGCCTTGTCTATGTCCCAACCGGGAACTCCGCAGCCGATTATTACTCCGCCCTGCGTACACCAGAAGAAAACGCAGTTTCTTCCTCCATCGTCGCCATTGACGTCAAAACCGGCTCACCACGCTGGGTCTTCCAAACGGTCCATAAAGACGTATGGGATTATGATATCGGCTCCCAAGTCACCAAATTTGACTTCCCAAGCGAGCACGGCCCTGTTCCAGCACTGATTGTCCCGACCAAACGCGGCCAAACCTTCGTGCTCGACCGGGCAACAGGCAAACCCCTCCTACCGGTAGAAGAACGCCCAGCCCCCGCCGGGAACATCCCCAATGACCCACGCGCACCAACGCAGCCATGGTCAACCGGCATGCCACGGCTGGGCTTCCCAGACCTTAAAGAGAGCGACATGTGGGGCATGTCCCCCATTGATCAACTTTTCTGCCGCATCAAATTCCGTCGCGCACGGTATCAGGGTGAATTCACGGCACCGGGCGTTGATAAACCATCCATTGAATATCCCGGCTATAATGGTGGTTCTGACTGGGGCAGCATGGCCTATGATGCCAAAACCGGCATCCTGATCGCCAACTGGAACAATACCCCCATGTATGACCAGCTAGTGACCCGCCGCCATGCGGATAAATTAGGGATGCGCCCGATTGATTCCCCTTATTTCAACGCCAAATCTGGCGGTGCAGAGGGCAATGGCGCACAGGCTGATACACCTTACGGCATTGTCGTCACGCCATTTTGGGATCAGTTCACTGGCATGATGTGCAACAAACCACCCTATGGCGCCATTACGGCCATCGACATGCACACCCGCAAAGTCCTGTGGCAAACACCACTCGGCACCGCACGCGCCAACGGCCCCTTTGGCCTCCCCACCTACCTGCCCCTCAAGATTGGCACCCCTAATAACGGCGGCCCAATCATCACAGCAGGTGGCCTCGTCTTCGTCGCAGCGGCAACAGATAACCAAATCCGCGCCATTGATATGAAAACAGGCAAAACCGTCTGGAGCGATGTCCTCCCCGGTGGCGGACAAGCCACCCCGATGACCTATGAATATAAAGGGCGGCAATACCTCGCCATCATGGCAGGCGGCCATCACTTCATGATGACCCCCGTCACAGATGACCTCGTCGTCTACGCCCTGCCGCAAACAACACACTAAACGTCAAACGCCCTGCTCTTTCTCCATTCGGAGAGAGCAGGGCATCTAGGGGCCAAACAATCCATTTATTCTCGCCGCATTGCGCGATGATTAACGGTTCTTCTTCAAAAGATGTGTTCGCCTCAAGAGACACGCTCAATCAAATAAAAACTTTGAGTATAGGCACGTTGCGCTTGCCTCAACACGAAAGCGCATATGCTTATAAAAACAGAGGGAGAATACACGTTTAGAATGTCCGAATGACACTCACCGAACATTCAGGCATAATTGGGTTTGCACGCATCAAACGCTTTCAATACCGCTTCACCAATCGCTTCATCCGTATCATGGATGGAAACATGAAAAACCTTTCCATCGTTTTTATCCAAATCCCAAGCCCCGTGGCCACCACCACTGCCGCGTGTAGCCGTTAGCTCGATTTGATCCGTATTTTCATAGTCCCAGCTGGAAAATACACGAGCTGTTCGAATGACAGCCGTCCGCCAATCTTTGATTTGAAAGTCCTCGACGATCTTCTCCCAGAAGTCATAAAAAGCTTGGTTGCTTTTTTCTGTGATGCCTTCTCTATCTTCTGGATGATACTGAAGGTGTTCGTTCATATCGTCGCTTGTGTGCAAAGCACGTCGAAAGTTTTCACCAATCCATTGAGGTGTTGCATACTTTCGATCAGTGTATATTGCCCATCCATTGCTAGAAAAATTGTTCCCTCCCCGTATTTCTGAGCTTATTATCGCGTAAAATTTTTTACTACGATAAAGAAAAGAACTTTTTCTTTTAGTCATTTTATTTTCCATTATTTAAATTTTAGCGTTTTATAAATAAAAAATTCACCGAATCAGTACATATAGAAAAAATATGATATACCCCAAAACATATTTAATTTTTTCTTTGCAAATACATTACTCAAACCTTAGCACCATCAGCAGCCTTCACCTCACGCCGCCAATCACGCATCCCATAAGCTGCAAGAACGGTAAACATTACATACAGCCCTGCGGTAAGCAGGTCGTGCCGCCAAAAAAAGGCTACCGCATACAGCGTATCCACCACAATCCACAGCGCCCAGTTTTCCCAATGGCGCCGCGCTGCCCATAACGAAGCCAACAGACTAAAACATGTCAGCCCAGCATCCCCCCATGGCATCGGGTCATCTGTATAAAAACGTAATCCATACCCCAAAATAAAAGAGAGAAGCAGCGTCACAACGCCTTCCAACGCAAACCTCCCCCTCTGCGCTGGCTGCACCATCAAGCCATCTTCGGCATCTTTCTGCCCCGCACGTGCCCATGCCCACCAGCCGTAAAACAACATCACAGCATAGAAAATTTGCAGCCCCATATCACTGTACAGTTTCCATAACAAAAACTGATAGAAATACACAAAGACACCAACCAATCCGATAGGCCAGCACCACATACTCCGCCGCACCGTAAACCACACGCCTAAAACATTCGCGATAACGCCCAGCAGTTCCAACCAAGACATAGCGTTATCCTTAAAGATTTACCTGCCGTATATGACGCAAAAGCCTCTTTCCCTCCGATGACTGAAACCAATCTGCATGCCCTAAGAGGTACCCTTGATAGGCCAAATTCGCATTATCGATATTCTTCAGTATTCCATAAAAAAAATCGATCTCACTTACTGAGAAATCAGCATGAGCAATGGGAAGCACATCCGCTACAGCCGAACACTCCGCATCCCCCCAGCCGGACACCCCAGCATATCCCCGCAAAAACGCCGTCACATGCTCCAATTGTGCAACAGGTTCTTGCCCCCCTTCCATATCCAACCACGACACCATGCTGCGCTCTAAAGCGACCGCAACATCCAAAAAGGCCGAACTCCGATCCGCCAGCCCAAAATCAAGCACC
>NZ_BCZB01000032.1 GCF_001598495.1 Neokomagataea thailandica NBRC 106555 | reverse complement strand
AGCAACCGGAAGGAACTGCGAGACACAGATTTCTCTCTCTATCGAGAACGAAATCTTGTCGAACGTTTCTTCAATAAACTCAAACAGTTCCGAGCCATAGCAACACGCTATGATAAGATGAAATCAACATTCCTCGCAGCCGTGCAGTTCGCATCAATCATCATAATGCTTAACTGACGACACGCCATACGCCTTCAGCTCAAAAAAACTCAATATGACATCATCGTTGGGTGGCACGTTCGACGCTAGAGTTGCTGGCTTGCAGCCCAGACAGTCTCTAAATTATAATCACTGTCGAGGCTGATTATGTCGGCGCGCTGGCCTGTGGTGAGGCTCCCTCGGTCTGTCAGGCCCATATAGCGTGCGGGGGTTGCTGAGAGCATGCGTGAGGCTTCTGTGAGGGGTACTCCGTTGGCGCAGGCATTTTTGAGGGCTTGGTCCAGCGTTAGAACGCTGCCGGCTAGTCCGCCGGAGCCATCGGTGCCCATGCGTGCTATGCCTTCTTGAACTAAGACAGGCTGTCCGCCCAGAGAACTGAGGCCATCAGGGCAACCTGTGGCACGCATTGCATCGGTGACAAGAATAATACGTTCTTTGGCAGCTTTTCTTACTAGAGCGAGATTGGTGGAGTGGACGTGATGCGTATCAAAAATAAGCTCCATAAAGGCGTGATCATCCGCCAATAAAGCGCCTGCTGGGCCGGGGGATCGTCCCCTAATTTCGGGCATGGCATTGAACAGATGTGTTCCACCGATGATGCCGTTTTCAGTACGGGCGACACGCATCATATGTTGGCATTGCTCGCATGTTGCGCATGTGTGGCCGATGCTGAGACGGATGCCATGTCTGGCCATAGTTTTAATGGCAGAATCGCTACAGCATTCTGGTGCTAGAGTGGTGAGGCGGACAACGTCTAAGCTTAGAAGGTCGTTGAGTTCACGTTCTGTGGGAGTAATGGCGAAAGGCGGCTGTGCCCCAAGGCGCTGTGGGTTGATGAAAGGTCCCTCCAGATGGGCGCCGGGGATGTCGGGGCCGTTGGTGAGGCCGTGTTGTACATGATGCTGGATACCTTTTAGCGCATCCATAATTTCGGCCCATGGGCGTGTCATGGTGGTGGGGTAGAGTGTTGTTGTGCCACGACTTAAATGAAAGCGACTCATGCGAGCGACGGAGTCAGCGCCATCCATAGCATCGGCATTATCGCCACCATGGACGTGAAGATCGATAAAGCCGGGGAGGATATAGCGGTCTTTGACGTAAGATTTGGCCTCGATATGCGTGATGCGGCCATCATTGAGCGTGAGTATTCCGGGTTGAATACCGTGAGGTGTAACGAGATGGCCGTCGATCTGCATGATGGGATCCTGTTATGTGGAGGGGTGTTTGGGTGCTGGAAAACGAATTCAAGACAAAGCGGATGCACCGAGCAAAGCGGCATCTTGCCCAAGAATGCCGGGGATTATGAGCGGCGTATTTTGCTGGCGTAAAATGCGCCTCTGGACGGAGAGGTCGAGTTCGTGGATTAAGCGTTGGGCATTTGATAGGCCGCCACCAACAGGAACAATGGTGGAACCGGTGGTGTTAACAACTAAGGCGAGTGCTGCGGAAGTATAGTCGATATATGTGTTGATAGTGTCGGCGGCATTGCTGTCTCCGTTTTCCCAAGCTTGGACGATGGCGCGGCTGTCGCGCGGTGGGAAGCCGTGCCACGCGTGGAGGCGTTCGAGGCCGCGTGCGCTGCCAAATGTGTCGAGGCATCCCCATTGGCCGCACCCGCATTGGAAGCAGGGTGTGGCTTTGGGGGTGTCAGGAAAGTGAGGGATTATAGGGCCGTGCCCCCACTCACCAGAGACGCCGCCTCCGCCAAGAATGACTTGGCCTTTCCAGATGAGGCCGCCCCCTACGCCGGTACCGAGAATAATGCCGAAGACATTGTCATGCCCGCGTGCTGCACCGAAATGCGCTTCCCCCATGGCAAAGCAGTCTGCGTCATTGGCCACACGGATGGGGCGTTGCAGGTGGCGCCCTAAGAGGGCCGAGAACAAGGTGCCATCCATGCAGGGAATGTTGGCAGCCAGAAGGCGCCCTGTTTTTGGCTCTTGTGTACCAGCCATGGCGATGTGAAGGGGGAGTTTAGGGTAGAGGGCGGTTAATTCAATAAGGGCTTGTAAGAAGCTGTCAGCATTGTGTGTTGGCGTGGGAATTTTATTGCGATTGATTACCGAATTTGTATTATCAAGCACTGCAAAGTCGATAAAAGATCCGCCAATATCTGCACATAAAACACGCGGTTGCATGGATGAGTATGTCCTTTTGTATGGAGGCGTAGGCTGCGCATATAATTTTTTTCGTATTGGAACTATATTGACGGGTCTTTGGTTTATCAATTGAATTAAATAAAGAATAAAAATTTATGGTTGGTCACATGCTTTCAAATGGACATCATCGTGTTTTGTCATCTCTGGGGCGAGGCGGGCCCATGAGTCGGAGTGACTTGGCTGGGCGCTTGGCGATTAGCAAGGCGGGTATGACGGCGATTGTACGCGATTTACTCGAGCGCGGTTTGGTTGAAGAAAAGGAATTGATACGCAGGCAAGGCCGCCCTGCGGTGCGTTTGTGTTTGAAAGCGAGTGCCGCGAGTTTAATTGGGGTTTCACTACAGAGTGACCCGGTGAGAGTTGTGCTGACGGATTTGCGTGGCGAGGTGCTGCGCAGCGTCCATGTTCAGAGGCATTTGGAGATCACGGCGTGCTGCGATTCTTTGGCTGAAGCTGTGCAGAAAATACAGGAAAACCTGCCGGATGATATTGGGCCTGTTATGGGTATCGGTGTTGCCCAGCCGGGTTTTGTCTCACGGGATCGTCGTATTTGTTTGGCATCAACTGTCTTTGGCTGGAAGGATGTGAATGTTGCGGATCCTCTCTCTGAGCGCACGGGGTTTCCAGTTCGCATTGAGAATGATGCGAATGTCTTAGCGTTGGGGGAGTTGTTGTTTGGTGAATATGCGGAAGAACGTACGCATTTTAGCCTCGTCTGTTTGGCCGATGGCGTGGGATCGGGTCATGTTCTCGGGGGACGTTTGCAGCATGGTGCGCATGGTGGTGCAGGTGAGATTGCTCATTCACCGTTAGTGCTGGATACGGCAGATGCGTTGCCGTGCCGTTGCGGTAATCGTGGGTGCCTAGAGACGATTTCGTCCTTGAAAGCGATGCAGGGAGCTGCGCGTTTGGCAGGGCTTCCGGAGGATATTCATCTGCTGAGTGATGTAGCGATGAAGGGGGATCCGGGGGCTTTACGGATTTTGCACAGGGGTGCGGGTGCACTGGGACTTGCTTTAGCGCAAATGGTTCAAATGCTTGATCCGGAACAGGTTATTGTTGCGTTGCCTGAGCCTTTGCGAGCGGGACTGTTTGGGATTGTTCTTAAGCAGGAGGTGGAGCGTCATGTGTTGCGCCGTGCCGGGCAGCAGGTTGAGTTAATCTTACGTGATTTGCCGCCGGATGCTTTTGCTGTGGGGGCTGCAAGCCTTGCTGCATATCGTTTTTTACATGGGGCTGATCCAGAATAGTGAGGGTGCTATGGCGTGTTTGGGGCATGTTGAGCTTGAGATTTGCGTTGATACAGTTGAGGGTCTGCGTACCGCTCAGAACCTGGGGGTTGACCGTATAGAGCTATGTGGCCCGCTTTCGGTTGGCGGAGTGACGCCGTCTTACGGGATGATGCGTGCAGCGCGGGGGTCTGAAGTGCCGGTACTGGCGATGATACGGCCGCGCTCGGGTGGATTTGTTTATTCTTCCGCCGAAGAAGGGGTGATGATGGACGATATTGATGCTGCGCGTGAGGCGGGTTTAGCGGGTGTCGTCTTGGGGGCAGCGTGCCGGGATCATACGTTGGACCAAAAGATGCTGGAGCGTCTGGTGGCGCGTGCGCAGGGTATGGATCTCACATTGCATCGGGTGTTTGATATGACGCCGGACCCTCTGAGAGCTTTAGAACACGCAATAGAGCTTGGTTTTGCGCGTATTTTGACGTCGGGTCATGCTGTTAAGGCATATGACGGGGTGGAACAGTTGGCGCGTTTGGTACGGGCCGCGAATGGACGCATCAGCATTATGGCGGGTTCGGGGGTGGCGCCCAATAATATTGCGGCCTTGGTTGATGGTAGTGCAGTGGGAGCGGTTCATGCGTCATGCCGTGGTGCGGTCGATTCTTGGGATAATGTTCCCTCAGAATTTGGTTTTGGGGCGACGTCTCGTAGTGTGGATGCCGGGGTTATAGAAGGTATGAAGCTTGCCTTATTAGGGGGGTAGTTTATTTATTAATTGAATTATTGCACCCTCATAACGTGTCGTATACTGAATAAACATATCGTATTGATACCGGAATGAGGTCGTCCGTTTTTCGGTATCCCTGAAACAGGGCTTGCTCTCGTTGCGGCCGGAAATTTAATGGGGTTTGTGATAATGCTTGGGAAAAAACGCCTTTTCCTTTTGTGTTCTACGGCAATGTTGTTGTGTGATGGTGTCCATGCACAATCTTTGACAACAAAGCCGAGCACGGCCAGCGAGAGTACTAAAAAACATAGTCGTATTACGGAAGGTTCGGTTTTGGGGCCGGCAGCTCCACAGGTTGAAGAAATTTCTGTTTCTGGATCGAAACGTAGTGCTGATGGGACAACGAATACGACGCCGGGTGGCGGTCTGATGCCGCATCAGACGGCGCCGCGTTCGCAAAGTGGTGTGACCCGCGATTTTATTGCCAAGCAAGCGCCGACGGGGAATGTGTCCTCCATGATTGCAAATTTGCCAGGTGTAACATTCGCGAGCCAAGACCCGTTGGGCGTGACGGGTGATACGTTGACCATGCGTGGCTTCAATGAAAGTCAAATTGGGTATTTGTTTGAAGGTGCGCCTTTGGCTGACCCAATCAATTACGAGCCATATACTTCAATGTTGGTGGACACGGAGAACTTGGCCTCTGTGACGGTGAGCCAGGGTTCGCCAGACTTGAATGCGCCCTTGTTTAACGCAACGGGCGGTGAAATCTCCGCAACGGCTTTAAATCCGAGCCATCATTCAGGCGGTTTTATCAGTGCTATGGGTGGAACGCATAGCGCGAATAAAGAGTTTTTGCGTCTGGAAACGGGGGATATGGGTCAAAGTGGTGTGCGTGGCTTTGTCTCATTCTCACATTTGTCGAATAATAACTGGCGCGGCCCCGGTGGATTGAAGCGATATCATATTGACGCCAAGTTCATTAAAGAATGGGGAGAAGATAACTCCATTACGGCAGTCTTTGGTTATAATAAGCAAGAGCAGACCTCTTGGGTGATGCCGACAGCGGAGCAATGGGCGAGGTTTAAATCATCGGTCTATTATTCCCCGAAATTTACGCCGGGTGATCCGAGCTACTATAAGCTCAATTTCTCAGGGTTTAATGCTCTGGACGTTGTCTTACCGATGCATTTCACTTTGTCAGATGACGTGCACTTGAATGTTACGCCTTACTTTGTGCATCAGCATGGGCCGGGTGTTGGAGGGGAGAATATTCCAGCATCAGGTGGTTATAACGGCACGCTTCAATATGGTAATTTGAATCAGCCTTATGTGATGGGGAACACATTGACGACGGCGAGTGTTGATCCGTGGGATCAAAGCTCTTCGGCGATTAATTCGTCTGTCTCATGGACGCATGGGAATAATAACGTAACCTTTGGGTATTGGTATTCTTGGACGACACACCAAGAGGTTGAAACCTTTACGCCGGTGAATTTCCAAGGTCAGGCCGCTAATCTTTATGGCAAGTACCCCATTTTTGTGCCGCAAACTGGGGCGATCCTGTCGGGGTATAATTTGAACTTTAAGCAGCAGGTGAACACGCTGTTTATTGCAGATACTTTGAAGCTTCTGGATAATAAATTGACGCTCTCGGCTGGCTTCCGCGCGGCCATGGTGTGGCGCTCCGGGACAAATAATGTATACGGTGCGGATCCGTATAAGACGGTTGGGAATTATTTTGAGCCGCTGCCACAATTTGCGGCAAGCTATCAAATGACTCCGCATGATCAAGTTTATGTCAATGCGACCACATCGTTCCGTGCGCCGGAATCCGTTGAATCATACAGTCAGTTGTTTGACCCAAATTCTCCTGTGGCGGTTGAGCAGCCGGGCGTGTTGAAGTCTGAGTATGATATTTCTGAGGAAATTGGTTTCCGCCATACGGGGCGCATCAATGTGCAGGCGTCTTTGTTTAACGCGAATATGACCAACCATCAGGTCACATCTTCGGGTTATATTCCCTTTACGAATAGTTTGGTGGCTGAGCCAATTAATATTGGTGGTCAGACATCGCGTGGTGCGCAAATTGAGGTTGGCCTGCGCCCATGGCATCACTTTAGCCCGTATGTCTCCGCGCAGTATTTGCATGCGACGATTGATAACAATGTTGCGGCGGCGGCGATGAATGCAGCAGGCCGGTCTGTGATTGATTATTTGCCAACGACGGGGAGGCATGCGGTGGATAGCCCCTCTTTTACGGCGGCGTTGGGCTTGGCGTATGATGATGGGCATTTCTTTGGCAATTTTGATGTGCGTTACCAAGGTAAGATGTACTCAACCTTCATGAATGATGAGAGCATCCCAGGCTATGTGATCTCTGATTTGACGGCGGGTTACCGCTTTGATCATGTGGGCCCGCTTAAGGGGCCAAAATTGCAGCTTAATCTCGTGAATCTAGGTAATAATATTTATCGCTCCATCCCAGCGAGTTCCACGGGGACGGCGGTAACCCAGAAGGGTGTTTATGGGAATACGGTCGTGGCGGGCGCACCTGTGTATCAGGTGGGTGGTAATTTTGCGGCTTTGTTCTCGGCATCAACGGGCTTTTGATTGTTGCAATGAAAGAACACTATGCGGCTTATGGCGCGTAGTGTTCACTCGATAAGCAGGAAGCGTATTGAGTGAAGGGGACATTTTAGATGAAAATTATTATTCTGCCGGATGCACATTCAGTATGTGGTTTGGCGGCAGATATTATCGCCCAAACGATACGTCAGAAACCTGAAGCTGTGCTGGGTTTGGCAACGGGGCGTACGATGGAAGCGATTTACGCAGGTTTGTGTGAACGGCACCGTACGGGCCAAGTCGATGTTGCCAGCATCACGAGCTTTAACTTAGATGAATATGTGGGGTTGCCGAAAAATCATCCACAATCCTACCGGCATTATATGCGTGAAAAACTCTTTGATTCGGTGGGGGTGCCGGAGATACGCGGGCATGTCCCTTGTGGTGATGCGCTAAACCCTGATCAAGAAGCTGCATCGTATGACCAGGCTATTGCGGAGGCAGGCGGTATTGACCTGCAATTACTGGGGCTGGGTGGAAACGGGCATATTGGTTTTAACGAGCCTTTGTCCGGTTTTAGGACGCGTACGAGGGTTGTAGCTTTGGCTGAAGCCACCTTAGCGCAGAACTCTGGAATGTTTGAGGGTGACCCTGATCAAGTGCCGAAGTGCGCTATTACAATGGGTGTGGGTACTATTTTGGAGGCGAAATCAATCCTGCTTGTGGCGACTGGGGCAGCAAAGGCTGAAGCTGTTGCGGGCAGTATAGAAGGGCCGTTGAGCAGTGTTGTACCCGGCTCTGCGGTGCAGATGCATCAGGAGTGCTTGGTTCTTCTTGATGAGCAAGCTGCATCTGGCTTAAAGCGCCGCGCCAGTATTGAGTGGCAAATGAAGCATGATCCCGAACTCTCTCACCTTATAGGTCAATATTGCTCATGATGAACGCAGTTGCATTTCGAAAGGCCCCGGTGTGGTCTTTGGCGCTGATGGCCCTTCTGTTTTTCGTGGTTGGGTTTGTGACATGGGCAAACGGCCCGTTGATTACGTTTGTACAAGTGGCGTTTCATATTAACGACTTCCGCGCGTTTCTTGTTCCGGCGGCTTTTTATCTGTCTTATGTCTTTTTTGCGTTACCGGCCTCATGGGCTGCTGCGCGTGTGGGTATGAAGCGTGGAATGGTGCTGGCGCTTTTCATTATGGCGCTGGGTATTATCACATTTGCGCGTTTTATCGCGTGGCAGATGTTTGATGAAGGTTTGGTTGGTTTATTTATTCTAGGTGCGGGTCTGGCCCTCCTTCAGGTGACGATTAACCCTTATGTGAGCTTGCTTGGCGCACCGGAGCGTGCGGCGCAACGTATTGCGATGATGGGAATCTGTAATAAATTTGCGGGTATTCTGGCGCCAATCGTTCTAGGGACCTTGGTGATGCACGATATTAATCGTGTGTCTGAGCAGTTGAAGGCTCCTCTTGCGCCGGAAGTGCGGCAGGCTGTGATTGGTACGTTCACACATGGGTTATTTGTGCCGTATTTAGGCTTGGCTCTTATTTTGGTGTTAACCGCTTTTGTGGTGATGTTGTTTCCCCTGCCGGAGCTCAAGGCGGATGATGCCATCGCTGAGAAAGCGGAGGGCCGCCGTTTGTCTGGGCGCGTTCTCTTTGGGGCTGTGGCGCTCTTTTTCTATGTCGGAATCGAGGTGATGGCTGGTGATGCGATTGGGACGTATGGGCGGAATTTTGGTTTACCTGTAGGGGAAACGAAGTTTCTGACTTCAGCGACATTGGCCTCTATGTTGTTGGGCTATCTGTCCGGTATCGTGGTGTCACCGAAGTTTTTGGCGCAAGAGTGTTACATGGTGCTGACGTGCCTTCTGGGCATTGTGCTGGCTCTCTGTGCATGGCTGAACACCGGTTATACGGCTGTTTTGTTTGTGGCTGTTCTGGGTTTTGCGAATGCGATGATCTGGCCGACCTTATTTCCACTGGCTATTCGCGCATCCGGTGAATCAACCGCTTTTGCATCATCTATTTTGGTTATGGCGATTTGCGGAGGGGCCTTGCTGCCGCAAGGGTGGATTGTGTTGAGTCAGGCTGTTGGTTTTCAAGCAGCGTTTAGTCTGTTGGCATTTGTGGCTTATGCAATCATCGGTAGTTACGTGTGGTTTTGGCACCGCCGGGATCAGCGTGTGGATGTGCGTTAGGATGGGTGTTAGAATGGCGGCCTCCACCCTATGAAGTGGGGTTGTTCATAAGGGCTTCTGAGTGGCGCTAAGAGGTTGCAACGGCCTCATCTCTAAACGTTCAAAAGTCTTTTTACTTCTTTGTCCTTAGGTAAAGAAGAAGCACCCAATATCCGCATAAAAATTATTATTTTCAGTGGTGTAATAGGATTTCTATAAAGGATCGTATCATGGTACGTCGTCGTTTGGGGTGGATGGTTTTTGGGGCGTCTTTGCCGTTGATGATGACGTCGATTAAGGCGGCAGATGATAGGGCGTTGCAGCAGGTTGTGGGGCGTCAATTCCCGGGGTGGGAGGATCATTTCCGCTTTGTGTTAACACCTGATGAAGACAAACATGATCATTTTTCTATTGCTGAAAATGGATCGAAAATCACGGTTTCGGGCAATACGAGCAGTGCTCTTTTAACCGGTGTCGGCTGGTATTTTAAATACGGTGCGCACCAGTTGATGTCCTCGAATGGTGTGCCTGTTGAGCATCCATTTGTGGCCTCGCGAGGGGGGTTTCACGCGAATAAGCGTTCGTCGGTGCAGTATCGCTACGCTCTCAATCAAAATGTTGATGGTTATACGACGGCATATTGGAGTGATACCGATTGGCAGCATGAGCTCGATATTTATGCTCTATCAGGCATCAATACGATGTTGGTGGAGCGTGCGACAGAAGCGGTCATCGCTAAAACGTTTTCCCATTTCGGGTACACGGAGGATGATATTCGCGCGACTTTGTCTATGCCCGCGCATTTGAACTGGCAGTTGATGGGTAATCTTTGTTGTTTTGGTGGGCCGCCTTCAAAAGCGTTGTTAAAGGAGCGTATTCTATCGACGCAACATATTGTGAAGCAAATGCGTTCGCTGGGTATGATGCCGGTTTTCCCTGGTTTTTATGGGATGGTTCCGGGTGATTTTGCAAAACGTTTCCCGAAGGCGCATGTGATTAATCAAGGAACGTGGAACGGGTCTAATCGTCCTGCATGGTTGGACCCGCGGGATCCGTTATTCCCGAAGATCGCGCGGGAATATTACAAGGTTCAAAAAGAGTTATTTGGTGACAGCTCAATCTATGACTTGGAGCTGTTCCAAGAAGGTGGCATGGCGGGGGATGTACCGTTAAAGCCCGCGATTTCGGTGATCGAGCAAAGCTTACAAGAAGCGCATCCAGGCGCGCGCTGGATGATTTTGGGGTGGCGTGATCAACCGGCTAAAGAGATTTTGGAAGTTGTGCCGCATGATAAAATGTTCATCGTCGACCTCCATCAGAATGCTGTGCGTCGACCAGATCGTGGGGCCGATTTTCTTGGGGCTGACTATGTGTATAGCGGTCTGTGGGATTATGGCGGGCGCGTTGCCTTGGGCGGAGAGGCCTATGATTATGGCGTAAGGCTCCCGACGCTCCCGGCAACGCAGCCTTCTATGGTGGGGATGGGTATTTATACGGAAGGGATGGATAATAACCCGTATCTTTTTGATCTGTTCAATGAGGCCTCATGGCATGACAAACCCATGGAGTTGGAGGAATGGACCAAAGCCTTTGCTGTGCGGCGTTATGGCGTGAGTGATCTGCATCTCCAGAAGGCATGGCAAGGGCTGCTGAAAACGGTTTATTCTAAAACGGCGACCTTACCGCATGTTCGTGATGAGGATGATGCAGCGCCGATTGAGAGCTTGTTTAACGCGACGCCGGATTTAGACCTGAAGCGGTCTAATTTCCATGGTTCTGTTGAAGTATATTATGATTTTTCTGCTTTGCAGGCTGTGATGGAAGAGTTTCTTAAAGCACCTGCCTCCTTTGATCAGATCTCAGCGTATCGTTATGATTTGGTAGATGTAACGCGGCAGGTTCTGGCAAATCAGGCACGTATTCTTTTGCCTAAAATTAAGGTGGCGTATGAGGCTGGAGACTTAGCGCATTTTCAAAAAATGACGCAGGCGTGGTTGGCCTTGATGGATATGCAAGACGAATTACTGGGCACAAATGAGTTCTTCCGTTTAGGGCGCTGGCTTTCTTTCCCCTCTGGGTGGGCGCATTCACCGCAGGAGGCACGGCAGTTGTCATATGATGCACGTTCATTGTTGACCAGTTGGGGGAATCGTTCAGCGAGCGATGCTGGGCAGTTGCATGATTATGCTAATAAGGATTGGCAGGGCCTGACGCGTGATTTGTACCGCAAACGTTGGGAGGCGTATTTCGCTTCGTTGGAGGTGGCGTTGAAGGTGAAAGCCCGTCCGAAGAAAATCGATTGGTACCCGATGGCGGATGACTGGAACCACCAGATGAATGTTTATACCGCTGCTCCGCAGGGTAGTGCGCGAGAGGTCGCAGCGAAGATAGATCATTTCCTACGCACGCAGGATGCTTACTAAGCGGGGTGACTTTACGTACGCCGGCATGGTCAATCAAAGACAGCCGCTTGGACGTGTCACGGTTGTGTTCTGGAGCTTTGATTATGTGTTAAGCGGCCTGGAGCCTCTTCGGCCTTCTGTCGACGGCTCCATGATTGCCGCCCAATAAACGGCAAGCCTATCCACGCGGAAGAGGCGCATGATAGCGCGATAGAAACGCAAATCTCACGTCTTTTGCCTCGCGAAGAACTGTGTCACGTCTTTTCAAGAGTTCCCTCTCCTCCTGAAGAAGTAGGTTCTCACGACGTAATCTCTTATTCTCACGTACTAAGGCTCATGGTCCGTGGATGGAGAAGAGGAGTTCTGTTGCGCGTCCCATTCCAATTCTCCTGCTCAACCATCTTCGGCCTTAAGGGGGCGATGACACGAGGAAACTTAGCGAAAACATGATCGTTCCTTTGTCATAAGCCCTGCATGTTGTAAGGCCGCGCCGTAAGAGGAGAGACCTTTGGAAACGATTGACGTCTCCAACGCTACACAGAACAATTTACGTGGGGTCTCGATTTCCATTCCTGTGGGGAAAATTACGGCATTCACCGGCGTCTCAGGCTCGGGAAAGTCCTCGCTTGTCTTTGGTGTGCTGGCAGCTGAATCTCAGCGGCAACTGAATTTTACCTATCCCGCTTATGTCCGCAACCGACTGCCCCATGGCGGCACACCACGGGTCGATTATATCTCCGGTTTGTCGACCGCTATCATCATTGACCAAAAGCCTATTGGCACAAATCGTCGCTCGACCGTCGGTACCGCGACGGACGCGGCACCGCTGCTGCGTCTGATCGTCTCGCGCATGGGCGCGCCGTTCGTCGGCTATTCCCACGTCTTTTCCTTCAACGACCAGGCCGGAATGTGTCCGCGATGCGAGGGGTTGGGCGAGACAGTCGATCTAGACGAAAGCGAACTAATCGATCTCGACAAGTCGATCAACGAAGGCGCATTCACCTTCAGTGGCTATGCAGTGGGTACTTGGTACTGGAAATGGTACAAACGCACCGGCCTGTTCGACGCCGATCGCAAGTTGCGCGACTATGCGGCGGAAGAGCTCGACTTGCTGTTGCACGCTGAGCCACAGCCGCTGAAAAACCCGCCTGCTGACTGGTATGCGACCGCCAAATACGAAGGCGTGGTGCATCGTTTCCGTCGTATGTATCTTGGTGGTAGGCAAACCACGCATAAAGGTCAAATTGCCCGCGATCTGGAACGCATTATCCATCGTACGACATGTCCGGTGTGCAAGGGCGCTAGGCTAAACGCGGCGGCGCTGAGTTGCAAGATCGATGGGCGGAATATCGACGATCTCAGTCGCTTGCCAATTTCGGAGCTGTTGGAGATCGTGGAGGCTTGGCAGGTGCCTGAACTCTCGCCTGCCATCGAAAACCTGACCGGTCAACTGCGCACGCTTGTAGAACTTGGCTTGGGATACCTCCAGCTTGGCCGTGCGACGCCGACCATCTCGGGTGGGGAAGCTCAGCGGATTAAGATGGTGCGCCACCTAGGCAGTTCGTTGACACGGTTTACCTATATTCTTGACGAGCCATCAACTGGTCTTCATCCGCGCGACGTGCGGCACCTAGGTGTGATTCTGCGCCGCCTGCGCGACAAGGGCAATACAGTTTTATTGGTTGAACACGATCCCGACCTGATTGATATTGCCGACTTTATCGTGGATATGGGACCCGGGCCGGGCGATGAGGGTGGCAATGTGCTGTTCGCTGGCAAACTTGCGGATCTAAAGGCATCCACGACGCCAACCGGTTTATATCTGCGCGCACCTCGGACATTCTCTGCCCCACGAAAACCGCATGGCGATCTGATCCGGGTGCGCAACGCGCGCCGCCATAATCTGTGTGGTGTCGATGTCGATATTCCCCGTGGCCTGCTGACAGCCCTGACCGGTGTCGCGGGTTCGGGAAAGAGTTCGCTAGTACATGAGATTTTGGCAGCCGCGCCATCCGCGCAGTTGATCGACCAAAGTCCGCTTCGTGGGAGCGTTGCGTCAAGTATTGCGACTTATACGACTGTCATGGATTATATCCGTAATCTCATGGCGCAGGCTAATCGAGTATCACGCAGTTGGTTCACTAGTGCTGGTAAGGGGGCGTGCCCGGTGTGCAAGGGGCGCGGTGTGATCGTCACCGAGCTTGCATTTCTGGACAGCACCGAGACCAATTGCGAGGCCTGTAATGGTAGTGGCTTTAACCAGACCGCACTTGGCTTTCACTTTGAGGGTTATAACATAGCCGATCTTCTCAGCATGTCAGCCAAACGAGCGGCTGACGTTCTTGCGTCGCACGCTCCTGATGCCGCAATGATCCTCGGCCGATTGATGCGAGTAGGCCTTGGACATCTTCCGATCGGACGCTCGACGGCGACTCTCTCGGGGGGCGAGAGGCAGCGGTTGAAGCTTGCCTCGTTACTCGATGACAATGTTGACACGCTTATTCTGGACGAGCCGACGACCGGGCTGCATGGCTCGGACGTCACGCGTTTGTTGGCCCTGTTCCAGAGTCTCGTGGAACAAGGAAAAACAGTGGTGATGGTTGAGCATAATCTGGATGCAATGCTGGTTGCGGACTGGATCGTTGATCTGGGGCCGCAGGCCGGCAACAATGGTGGCCAGATTATGTATGCAGGCCCTGCGTCGGAGATCCTGACAGCACAGTGTACCGCCACCGGAGATGAACTGCGCCGTTATATCGGCATCGATGTGCAACACGGGACATCGCTATGATACTGCAGCGGTCGTGACTTTCTTCAAAAGCCTGAAGGCAGAATTACTCTGAAAACAGTCCTGGCCGGCAAAATGCCAAGAAATTGCCGCGATCTTCGAAGACATCAACGGCTTTTATAAGCTGAGACGCAGACATTCATACTTCGGAAGCATCCGCTCTATTTTTTCGTTTTTCGCCCTCTGATAGAGCATTTCCCGTCAGAGGGCTGGCCGAATTCTAGCCACCATGCTGTAAGTGCTTCTATAGTCGGGCCTAAACCCAGTGCTTTTGCTGTGATTTTATACTCCACACGAGGAGGGACTTCGGCGTAAACTGTACGGAAAATGAGGCCATCCGCTTCTAATTCACGCAACTGAGCCGTGAGCATGTGTTGTGTAATGCCAGGAATCGCTTTGCGTAGCTCACCAAAGCGATGAATACGTTGGTGGAGAAGCCACATGATTTCTAGTTTCCATTTACCTGAAAGCATAGAGAATGCACGCCGCATTTCATCTTGCATCGTAAAATGTTCATCATTCATTAGTCATATTATCCATACTTACTGTCAATAATTCATCCTACTTGCATAAAATTATTTAAGAGATCAAATTATATTCAACCTCATTATATTAAAAATAATGAGCAAACACAGAGGACACATAAACAGTGTGTTATTAGATGTAATTATAATTATGTGAGAGGATTTTATGTTAATTACAGTAACTTACTGGATAAGTACAATTCTTATTTCGCTCCTTTATTTTAGTTCGGCAACATTATATATTACAAAAACGGCATGGGTAAGGGAGACGCTTGCAAGTCTGAACTATCCAGCGCCATATCTTGTCCCGTTTATGATTATTATCAAGATTTTAGGACCTATTGCAATTTTATCGAGGATTAATCTTCCTCTTAGCGATCTTGCTTACGCGGGTATGTTTTTTCATCTGATTTTATCCGTGTCAGCTCATTGTGGGGTACGTAAGCCCCAAGGGGCAGTTCCGGCGTTTATAGGTCTAATACTCCTCATAACGTCGTTTATTACTCAGGATAACGTACGATCCATAGCGTCATCCTATCTTTTTATACACATGCACCAATGAAACAGAATACATAACCCATTACGGAGAAATAATATGGGACGTCTAACAGGAAAAATTGCCCTCATCACAGGGGGTAGTCGTGGTATAGGCCGTGCAATTGCAAAAAAATTCTCTGATGAAGGAGCCAGAGTCGCTGTTTTATCACGCTCGCCAGACGGTGTTTATTCTGTCGTGAATGAAATACAGGCGGCTGGAGGGGAGGCACTGCCTCTCATTGCAGATGCGAGCAACGCTGAAGATATCAAGGCAGCTGTTGAAAAAATTGTTGCCGCCTATGGAGGGTTGGATATTTTGGTCAACAATGCTTTTGATGCAACTGTCGCTTACGCATCTATTCTTGATCTATCGATCGACCAATTTCAACGGAACCTTGATATGGGACCAATTGCTGCTTTACGTTTTATGCAAGCGGCTTATCCTTATCTTAAGGCTAGTGGAAATGGACGTGTTATTAACTTCGGTTCAATGGCCGGAATAACAGGGCTTGCGGGCATGGGGCCATATAATATGGCGAAAGAAGCCATTCGTGCACTAACGCGCACAGCAGCTCGTGAGTGGGGGCGTGATAACATTACCGTTAACAATCTTCTTCCTGTGGCGGAGACTTGGGGACCAGAAGCTCATATTCCCCCGGCATCTAATCCACTGGGTCGATACGGTTCTCCAGAAGATGATATTGCACCTGTTGCTCTCTTTTTAGCGAGTCAGGATGCTCAGTTTATAACAGGCTCGTCTCTTAATCCTGATGGCGGTGCTATTATTGATAGTGCTCGTTAAATAGTGTCTGATTTTTGATAAAATCATATGTGGCCGTCCGATCATTAGGCCACATATGATTTGTATTTTCGGCAGATATTAGAATTAATTATATTCTATGTAATCGCAATATTTATTTTGAAGCAAGCGGGTGATGGGACCAGCTTTTCCATCTTTTATGATAACACCATCGACTGTTAAAATCGGTGCTATTAAATAAGTTGCACTGGTTACGAAACACTCTGCAGCAGTGACAAATTCGGTCAGTTGGATAGGACGGTCTTCTACTGTGAGGCCGATATTCTGCGCTAAATCTAGAATACGTGCACGAGTACACCCCGCGAGAAGATGATTAGATAGTGCACGTGTTATTAATGTACCATTAGCGTCTACGAGAAACACATTGGAGGATGCACCTTCCGTAATTCCGTATTCGTCATAGTATAAAGTGTCAGATACACCATTCGATAGAGCATCCCGTTTAGCCATAACTTGTGGCATAAGCATAGTCGTTTTAATATCCCGACGGAGCCAACGGATATCTTGTCGCATTTGCACATGGATACCATCAAGAAAAGCGGGGCTACGTTTAAAATCTACGCCTTGCGCGAGCATCAAAAGAGTGGGACGTCCTTCTGGACGGATCGTGAAATTTCGTGGGGAGGCACCGGGTGTAATCTGAAGGTACACTAGCCCAGTGGTAATATCGTTTTTTTGCAGTAGTTCTGACATAATATTGGATAGTTCATCTCGTTCTGGAGGTGTATCTATTCCACATTCCTTGAGAGAGCGCTCTAGGCGTGCGAGATGCTCAAGCGCGTCAACAAATTTTCCGTTAATGGCGATACAGACTTCATAAATACCTTCCCCGAAAGTGAACCCACGATCAAAAGGCGAAATACGGGCATCTTTTTCATGAACATAATGTCCGTTAAGAAAAATAATAGACATGTCTAGGCGTTTCCTTCTAGATGTGATGTTAAGGTATATCCCTTAATGATTCCGCCATAAGGTGTTTCGCTTCGTCTGATCGGGCGCGGGCAGACGAAAGGCCTGCTATAACCATGATGATACGGTGGCCGTTCTTTGTCGCTGATCCAGTAAAACAGTAACCAGCATTTTCTGTAAAACCTGTTTTTAGTCCATCGGCATGTGGTATTATGCCTAATAAAGGATTTTTATTATATTGATGAATTTCATGACCATCAGGACTTAATCCCCATGACATTTCTTTCTGTGCGTAAAAATTTTTGTAAAATTTAGGGAATTGTTCAATAGTTATCCTAGACAATAAAGCAAGATCACGCGCTGTGGTCACGGTAGTATCATTATCTTCCCAGCCATTTGGTGAACTAAAATGACTACTTTTAAGACCAATATCATTGGCTTTATCATTCATTAATTTGACAAATGCATTGACGCCTCCTGGTACACTTGCGGCGAGAGTGTAAGTGGCATCGTTGCCAGAAACCGTCAGCATACCTTTAAGAAGGTTTTCTACCGAAACCACTTCGTTGGCACGCAAAAACATAGTCGCACCGCCTCGTCTTCCGTGCCATCGTTCCCACACAGCGGGTGGAACAGTAATAAGTTGTTCAAGACTTATTTTTTTTTGGCTGATTAGGTCAAAGATGACATAAGCAGTCATAATCTTGGTCATTGAGGCGGGCGCTATGGGAATGTCCGCATGTTTTTCCATTAAAATTTGATTATTTGTGACGTCCACAACGAAAGCAACCGGAGCTCTTGTTTGGAGAGATGAAGATCTTCCTTCTGAGGATATAAAAAGAGATATAAAACCTAAAATAAAAGTGTATTTTTTATAATTTATAAACATTAATTCGCACCAACTGTTAGTCAATACATATTATTTAATATATATTGATTATGTCTAATGCTGTTTAGGTATGGGGTATTCTATTTTTTCATAAGAACATTTGACGTGAAGCTTGCCATATCTGGTCAACAATCGGGCGTGTGTGTTCTATTTTTCTATAAAGTCGAATGTCGAGTGGAATTTCTTTTCCAATAGGAATTAGTGCATTGGCCTTAAGGTCTTGTTCAATAAGGCTTTTAGGAAGCCATGCACAACCATGGCCAGCCAAAACCATTTGTCTAATGCCATCGGCCATAGCATTTTCATTTACATGCCGACTAGTACTTGTCTCGTATGGTAGGATCGATTGTGCTTCAGGGCATTGGCATACTTGACCGAGAAAGGAGTTTGAACTGTAGGTTAATAACGGGTTGTTTAGGTCTATTTTATTCGTGTTGGTAGATTTATTTACAGGAACAAGGAAGTCTTTTCCAATTATGCTATAAGAAAATTGAGTATGAGAAAGGGGTATGGGAACGGACTCATGATAAAATGTTAGAAAAAAATCATAATAACCGTCAACAATAGCCGATATGCACTTATAAAAATCATCTGGAAGTAATTTACTATTACATTTTCCGACGGCACGTTCTATTTTCAAAAGCCATTGAGGAAAAAATGTGATGGACAAAGTGTGTAACGCTGTCACAGAAAGTGTTGGAACATCGCTCTTGGGCTTAGCCATCAAAGCGGCACGAGTGTGTAAAAGATGCCGCACTGTTTCTTCCGCTGTTTCTCGGAAGCGGCGCCCTTCGGATGTTAACGTGATGGGAAAACGGGTGCGATCCAGTAATGGAACTCCGACCCATGTTTCTAACGCCTGAATGCGACGACTAAAGGCTGATTGAGTGACGTGTCGCTCTTCTGCTGCACGCGAAAAGTTTTGTAGTCGCGATAACGTTAAGAAATCTTCTAGCCACTTTATGTCCATGGATTCATATCTTTGATGTGTTTTATGTTTTTAACCGATTGAATGAATTTCATGGTCTCATTGTAATAGAATCAGAGTGGTCTGTAATCGTAATAAACTCACACGGTTGACAATTGTTCGTCCCGAACTCGCATAACCGTCTGTCGGACAATCGACAAGTTTAACCCTGTTGCAAAGTTGGCATTCCTGTTTGAACCCGTTTTGGGGTGTGGCGAAGACATGACAAATGAGCGATTTCTAAGGGCAAAATTTTCTTAGTGAGGCGATCTTGTGGGCGGTTCGTTGGTATTGCCGCTACGCGATCAGCTAGCGGAGCGCGGCGTGAGTGTCGATCATTGAACGATTTAGCGCCGGGTCCAGCGCTATGCCATCTGAGGTGGACAAGCGTTTACGCTGGTATTGGAAACGTCCGAGCTTTTCCCGCAACTGACGTGTGGATGAGACCTATATCACGGTCAAAAGGAAAGGGGCGTATCTCTACCGAACTGTTGATAAGAGCGGCGATACGATTGATTTCTTCCTATCGCCACCTCGGAGCGCCAAGGCGGAT
>NZ_BCZB01000031.1 GCF_001598495.1 Neokomagataea thailandica NBRC 106555 | reverse complement strand
TTTGTGAAAAATCAACTACCCGCTTCAATCTCAGCGCGTACAGCTTGAAGCTCCAACTCCAAACGCTCCGATGCACTAGGTTCAGAAGGCGTGATTTGCGCCCACTGATGCTCCAGCGTCCCTAAACGTTCACGAGCAGCTTCTGCATCCAGTTCATCAATATGACGCACCGTGTCCGCTAACACCATGCAGCGATCAGCCCCGATATCCGCGAACCCGCCGGATACAAAGAACTCATCAACAACACGATCCGCCTCATACAGCGATACGACACCGCCTGAGAGCTGAAGCATGACAGGCGCATGACCCGGCATCGCCGCAATCTGCCCCTCTCGGCCCGGAAGTACCACCATATCGATCTGACGATCGACATGGTGTTTCTCCGGACTCACAATCTCAACGCGGATAGGCATATTGATCAGCCTTCCTGCTTCATCTTCTCGGCCTTAGCCACAGCCTCATCAATGCTACCTACCATGTAGAAAGCACCTTCTGGCAGATGATCATATTCACCCGCGACGACTGCCTTAAAGGAACGAATCGTATCTTCAAGCGACACAAGCTTACCTGGCGCACCTGTGAAGACTTCAGCAACATGGAACGGCTGAGACAAGAAACGCTGGATACGACGCGCGCGACCAACAATCTTCTTATCTTCTTCAGACAACTCATCCATACCAAGGATCGCAATAATGTCTTGCAAGCCCTTATATGTCTGGAGCGTCTGCTGCACCTTACGAGCAACGTCATAATGCTCTTGACCAACAATCTTCGGGTCCAACGAACGTGACGTTGAATCCAATGGATCAACAGCAGGGTAGATGCCCATTTCAGCAATAGAACGGTTCAGAACCGTTGTTGCATCCAAGTGAGCAAAGGTTGCTGCAGGGGCCGGGTCAGTCAAATCGTCAGCAGGAACGTAAACGGCCTGCACCGACGTAATAGAGCCCTTCTTTGTGGACGTGATACGTTCCTGAAGAGCGCCCATTTCGGTTGCCAGCGTCGGCTGATAACCCACTGCTGAAGGAATACGCCCCAAAAGAGCAGAAACTTCAGAACCAGCCTGCGTGAAACGAAAGATATTATCCACGAAGAACAGAACATCCTGTCCTTCTTCATCACGGAAGTACTCAGCCAAAGAAAGGCCCGTCAGCGCAACGCGTGAACGCGCACCCGGCGGCTCGTTCATCTGACCGTAGACTAGCGCAACCTTAGAACCTTCGGTTGAACCATCTTCTGCAATCTTAATAACGCCAGCATCCTGCATTTCGAAATACAGGTCATTGCCTTCACGCGTACGCTCACCAACACCAGCAAAAACGGACACACCACCGTGTGCTTTTGCAATGTTATTGATCAGCTCTTGAATAATAACGGTTTTACCAACGCCGGCACCACCGAACAGACCAATCTTACCGCCCTTCAGGTACGGGCAGAGTAGGTCAACAACCTTAATACCCGTCACAAGAATTTCAGAAGCAGCGGCCTGATCTTCGAAAGCAGGTGCCTTACGATGAATTGGCAAATACTTGTCAGACGTGATCGGACCGCGTTCGTCGATCGCATCACCAACAACGTTCAGAATACGACCCAACGTTGATGGCCCAACAGGAACCATAATCTGGTTGCCCGTGTCGCGCACTTCTGCGCCACGAATTAAGCCGTCTGTTGCTTCCATGGCAATACAACGGACTTGGCGGTCACCAATTTCTTGGGCCACTTCTAGAACCAGTGTTTCATCACCGTTCTTGACATGCAGCGCATTCAAAATGTGAGGAAGTTCACCCTCAAACTGCACGTCGACAACCGGTCCGCGTACCTGTGTGACACGGCCCACCGCGTTGTTAGCAGCTTGGGCGGGAGAAGAAAGAGTCTCAGACATCGGTGTCGTCTCCTGCGTGATCTCAAACGGCGTCGGCGCCGGAGATGATCTCGATCAATTCGTTAGTAATGTTAGCCTGTCGAGTACGGTTGTACTTCTGAGACAAGCGATCAATAGCCTTGCTCGCATTCCGGCTCGCGTTATCCATAGCGGTCATACGCGCGCCCTGCTCACCAGCAGCACTCTCAAGAAGTGCCGAGAAAATCTGAACCTTCAGATTTCGCGGCAACAATGACTCAAGCAGCGCCGTTTCGTCAGGCTCAAACTCGTACTGCACAGTATCCGCAACAGCTTCATTGTCATTTTGCGGCGCAGCAGAAAGCGGCACCAAAGCTGTGCGCGTTGGCAACTGCGTCATCGCATTGACAAAGCGGTTATACACGAGCGTGCAGCGATCAATTTCGCCTGCTTCTAGCAGAGAAACAATCTTAGCACCGACTTCTTCTGCCTTAGCGAAACCAATATCACGTCCAATGATACCCGTTTCATTTTCCAGCAAAAGGCCCGGAAATTCACGCCCCAAAACGTCTGCACCCTTCCGACCTACCGGAAGAATCCGTACCGTACGACCAGCAGCTTGCAGCTCCTTGATCAACAGACGCACGTTACGCACGACGTTTGCATTAAAGCCACCTGCAAGGCCACGGTCAGACGTCATGGCAACAACCAAATGCGTCTGATCACGTCCCGTACCTGCCAGAAGAACTGGCAGGCTAGAGGCATCCTGATGACGTACTGCCGCAGCCAACTCAGACATCATGCGCCCCATAGCAACAGCATAGGGACGTGATGCCTCAGCATGAGACTGAGCGCGGCGCAGCTTAGAAGCTGCAACCATTTTCATCGCGTTCGTAATCTTTCGCGTCGATTTGACGCCTGCGATCCGACCGCGCAATTCCTTCAGCGAGGGCATGATCGATCCTTACGCGGAGAAACGCTGACCGAATGCTGCTAGCAGCTCTTTAAGCTTGCTCTCGGTTTCCGGCTTAATCTGACGGTCCGAACGAATAGCCGCAAGGATATCCGCACTCGGGCCACGCACTTCACTCAGCAGAGCGGCTTCATACGCAACCACTTGATCCACTGGAACCGTATCCAGATAACCACGTGTACCTGCGTACAGAACAACAACTTGCTCTTCCACTTGAAGCGGTGACGTTTCTGGTTGCTTCAACAGCTCCACCAAACGCGCACCACGGTCCAGTTGACGGCGTGTCGCAGGGTCCAAATCAGAAGCAAACTGCGAGAACGCAGCCATTTCACGATACTGAGCCAGTTCCAACTTCACCTTACCAGCAACCTGCTTCATCGCTTTGATCTGCGCAGCAGAACCAACACGAGACACAGAGCCACCAACGTTCACAGCAGGGCGAATACCCTTATAGAACAGATCCGTCTCAAGGAAGATCTGGCCATCTGTAATCGAAATGACGTTTGTTGGGATGTATGCAGCTGTATCGCCCGCTTGTGTTTCAATAACCGGCAGTGCCGTCAGTGAACCACCACCATTGGCGTCAGACATCTTAGCCGCACGTTCCAGCAAGCGTGAGTGTAGATAGAACACATCACCTGGGAAAGCTTCACGTGCAGGCGGACGGCGCAGCAGCAAAGACATCTGACGGTAAGCAACAGCTTGCTTAGACAGATCATCATAGCACACCAGAGCATGCATCCCGTTATCACGGAAATACTCACCCATTGCACATGCTGTGTACGGCGCAAGATACTGCATAGGAGCAGCATCAGAAGCTGTAGCAGCCACAACGATGGAGTATTCCATCGCGCCTTGTTCCGTCAGTGTACGAACAAGGTTCGCAACCGTTGAACGCTTCTGACCAACAGCAACATAAATGCAGTACAGAGACTTTTTCGGGTCACCTTCAGCATTCACCGTCTTCTGAGCGACAATCGTGTCCACCAGAATAGCGGTCTTACCCGTCTGACGGTCACCGATAATCAACTCACGCTGACCACGACCAACAGGAACAAGCGCGTCAATCGCCTTGATACCCGTTTGCATTGGCTCACTAACGGACTGACGCGGCATAATGCCAGGCGCCTTAACTTCAGCGCGACGGTATTCAACATCCGTCAGCGGGCCGCGACCATCGATCGGATTACCGATACCGTCAACAACACGCCCCAGAAGACCCTTGCCTACTGGAACCTGAACAACTTCCTTCGTACGAAGAACTGTGTCGCCTTCACGCACTTCATCGCCGTCACCGAAAAGCACAACACCAACGTTGTCTGCTTCAAGGTTCAGCGCCATGCCCTTCAGGCCACTACCCTCGAACTCAACCATTTCGCCAGCCATGACGTTGGTGAGCCCGTAAACGCGCGCAATACCATCACCAATTGACAGCACCGTTCCTGTTTCAGAAACAGTTTCAGCACTGTCAAAAGACGCGATTTGCTGCTTGAGGATGTCCGAAATCTCGGCGGGACGGATATCCATCACGCGGCTCCCTTCATAGCGTTCTGCAGGCGAGTGAGACGCCCAGCGATCGAGGTATCAAACAAAGTAGATCCAACACGCACCGTCATGCCACCAATCAAAGCAGGCTCTACCTGCTCCACCAGTGCAACACGACTATACCCAGCTTCGGCAAGACGCACTTGAAGCTGAACACGCTGCGCATCAGAAAGAGGTTGTGCGGAACGGATTTCTGCAACGCTCTCACCACGAAGAGCGGCGTCATAGGCAAGAATACCGTCAAGAACATCACCAAGAAGCGCTAATCGGCTATTTTGTGACACGACCCCGATCAAACGCCGGAGTGCATCACTCAAACCAAAGCGCTCCACCAGTGCGCCCACAACGCGATCAGCGCTTTTTTGATCAATCCGCACATCATTCAAAAATGCCCGGAGATCATCACTTGCACCCAAGGCGTCGCGCAGCGCACGCACCTGAGGGACAACTTCAGCCAATCCGCCTTGCTCGGAGACGTAATCGTAAAAAGCCCGGGCATAACGCCCTGCTGCACCGTTTACGGCCCCCATTTGCGGCACCTGTGTTACCGTCGTCACACGCGTGTTCCGTCTCTGTTATCTCTACCGCACATGCGGCCGGGCGCTGAAGAACCAGCCCCCGTGCTTCTGATTAATCCGATCATACTCGGCCACACCTTTGTTATCTACAAAAAGCATAACTCACGACAGTATGATCATCCACACTGGGCAGCGTCTAGCACGCCTCCCCGATTTGGCGCAACCAATGCTCATGCAAATCCTGCGCCGCGAAATATAGATTTTTCACAACAGACAGATATATCACACACCGAGCGGCACCAACCTTACAGAACGGCTTTTAGGTGTAACTAATTTTTTCTGATGGAGTAATCTGGAGCGGGCGAAGGGAATCGAACCCTCCTCAGAAGCTTGGAAGGCTACTGCATTACCACTATGCTACGCCCGCTCAGATGAGTTGCTCATTTAACGCATCTCCCATGTCGGCACAAGATTCTTTTTTCAGATAAAATTTTGCAGCAATAGCGCTTGACTTTCTTCTCAAAGTATTCTCTTTTCCCTCCATCGTCACAACGTTACTTCGTTCAGAAAAACGTTTTGACAAAAGGGGTGTAGCTCAATTGGCTAGAGCGCCGGTCTCCAAAACCGGAGGTTGCGGGTTCGAGACCCTCCACCCCTGCCACTCCGCCTTCTGCGGCAGTTCAGCGATCTTTAGGTTCGTGAGCCGCAGGGTGCGGCATCTCACTTGAATTCGAGGATCACGGTGTCGGTCAGTACCCCGCAAGGCGAGTCGCGTAAGACGACGCCACAGAATAACGGTTCAGGCTTTAATCCGCGCTCTTACCTCAAAGAGGTCCGTGCAGAAGCGCTCCGCGTAACGTGGCCTACACGGCGCAACACCATGATCACGACCGGTGCGGTGCTCCTTATGGCAACCATCACCTGCATTTTCTTCTTTATCGTGGACCAAGCCATCGGCCTTGGGGTTCGCGAACTTTTTGGCGTCGGAGGCTAAGACAAGCAACATGGCAAAACGTTGGTATGTAGTTCACGTCTATTCCGGCTTTGAGAAGAAAATCGCCAGCCACATTCAAGAGCAAGCTGCGCAAAAAGGTCTTTCAGATCACTTTGAACAAATTCTTGTTCCTTCTGAAGACGTGACCGAAATACGCCGAGGCCGCAAGGTCAACGCTGAACGCAAGTTCTTCCCGGGTTATGTTCTCGTAAAAATGGAACTGACCGACGAAGCTTGGCACTTGGTAAAAGATACCCCCAAGGTCACCGGATTCTTGGGATCACGCAATAAGCCAAGCCCGATCACAGCTGCCGAAGCTGAGCGCATCATGAAACAAGCTCAAGAAGGTGTCGAGCGCCCACGCTCTACGCTTACCTTTGAGATTGGCGAGCAGATTCGCGTGGCTGACGGCCCATTCACCTCCTTCAATGGCATGATTGAAGACGTCGATGACGAACGTCAGCGCCTAAAGGTCAGTGTTTCTATCTTCGGACGCTCTACCCCCGTGGACCTCGAGTTCACTCAGGTAGAAAAGCTCTAAACGACCAATATACATCTCAATAAAAAAGGGCCTCGCATAGAGGCCCTTTTTTATAACCTTCTCACGCCGCCCTCACGGCACATCATGCAATTTCTCTGCTAGTGCATCAGCCATTACAGAGACGCCATGGCTCAAATCAGCGACCAGGTGGCCAGTATTCTGATCAACACTTGCCACGCTATGCCACTCAAAAGGCTGCAATAAAACACCGCCCGTACCATCACGACGATGCACCGTTAACGCACCCGAAATATAAGCGCGCCCCTGCTCATCAGCCTCGAAGTTACGCAGCGTAATTTCAACAAACACCGTAGGTGACGCCGTAACAGCATCATTTTGTGCATACACATGACTTTGCGGTAAACGCACCGTCAAATCCGTGGTCACAATATGCGCCAGCATCTCAGGAAGAGGTTCACTCCAGCTATCACCCTGTGCAATATGCGTCCTGTATCCACGATCACCTAAAACGATCGTATCACGATCCAGACGTGACGGGATGACAGGCGTCACAACTTCCACAACAATTGGAGTACCCTGCACAACACGTCCCCCTTGCGGGGCTAACGTGTATAATGCAGGTGAAGTGCTGCTACAGGCAGCCACCCCGAAGAGCATCATAGATACCGCACCTACGTGCCCTAAAACCTTCCGCATAGGATGGCGCATCGCTTTAATTCCTACGTCCCGTCACAAGTGATGAAGGGTGATGGTCCAGATAATCGGTTAACAAACGCATAGAACGCGCCGTCTGAGTTAACTGCACAATCATCGTTTGCAGGTTACGGTGAAAGTCCGTGTCCCCACCATACGCACCCAGCACAGACTGCGCATTGGTCAATGCTCCCTGAAGCGCACTCATCATCGCTGGCAAATGCTCATTTGCTGTTTTCGTCACATCATCTAAATGGCGCAGAGAATCACGTAAGGCCACAAGCGATTCTGTGACTTCCCGACTCTTCAGACGGCCATCTGCATGTGCCAAAAGCGCATTAACATGCTCCCCGATCTGCGTCAGTGGCATCGCCGCGACTTTATCCGTAATCGTGGACACAGAGGCCATAATACCATCCACACCACCCGGCTGACTTGGCAGCACAGCAGCATCACCTTCATAGGTTAACGTTGCTGGTTTCGCATGTTTAATAAACTGCAAGGCAATCAACGATTCCCCCGTCAGAAAACTCGCACTCTCAACAGAAGCACGCATGCCGCTCGCAACAAAATCTTCCAGATACTGAGCCCCCTCCCCCGTACGGGCCACCACATCATCATCAGACATAACCCGCTCAGGCTCTAGCTCCATAGCCACACGAATACGCGGCGGCTGCCCCACGCCACGCATTTGCAAACGCACTTCGGTGACAGTACCAATTTGCAAGCCGAACATACTGACCTGACTGCCGGCCGTCAGCCCTTTCACGGACGTATCCACATAAGTCACAGCTAAGAGGCGATGATGATAGCGCGCTGTATCCGCTTCAGCTTGACTGCCATAGAGCTTAAAAACAGAATTGGCCGGAGCAACTGGTCCGCTCGCACTCTGCATTGACCCCGAGGACCCAAACGCGACACCACCAGAAAACAAAGCCTGAATCGACTGCATCTGCACCTTCAAACCACCAGCACCTAAGCCAACTTGCAAGCCCGAGACATTCCAAAAACGGCTATCCGTCCGGAGATAATGATCATAGGGCGCCTTAACAAAGACTTGCAGGACAATCGGCCCATCCCCCCCTGGTGGCATAGTATACCCAAGCACTTCACCCACTGTGACATCACGAAAAAAAACGGGGGCCCCTTGCCCCAAAGAACCCAAGTTCGGAGAAACTAGCCAAAACGTACTACCCGGCTGATCCGACCGAACGCCCGGAACCGATTCCAGCCCTCGAAATTCTGTCTGGTAACGCCCACCTGCCCCACCGGGATCAATCGCAATATACGCTCCCGATAAGAGCGTATCCAACCCTGTGATACTCGTCCCATTAATACGAGGCTTTACCACCCAAAAACGCGTCTTATCCGTCAAAACACGCGCACTATCAGCATTCATCTGAACGCGCGCCGTCACATGCCGCATGTCATCACTCAATGTGACATCCTGCACAGTACCGAGAGTAACCGCTTTATTCTTAACCTGCGTTTGCCCCGGCGTAAGTCCATCTGCCGTATCAAACGTAATCGTAATTTCAGGGCCACGCGTAGCAAAATGCTTCCAAGCCAGCCAACCTGTAATGGCAATCGCCAAGATAGGGATTAATAATATCAACGAAAAACGCGTACGGCGCGCTGACGCTTCAGGCATAGGGAGAGGCGCATTTTCGCGCTCAGAGGGACGTTCAGTCACGCGTGTTCGGGCTCCATATCATTATGATCAGGTGGTTGTTGGCCCTTTGAAAGCGGCGCTTCAACCGGCGTCCTTCCTTGTGTTGCAGCACAAACGGCCGCCTCTTTATAAACACGCCACTCATGCTCATACATATTCGGCGCGGCATCATTTAGCCCCGCAGCATCCCACATACCACGCGGGTCAAAACGCTCTGCGGCAAAAATTGTAAGCACAACCACCAGCGCAAAGCACACTATGCCCAACTCTGCATGCACATTGGCCATAAAACCAAAGCGCACAACGGCACACAAAATCGAAATCATAAAGACGTCAATCATAGACCATCGTCCTATAATTTCTACCGCACGGTACAACTTCCCCAAGAAAACAAGAGGCTTCCGCACCTTCAAGCGCGTCGCTACCAGCATACTCGCCAAGGCCAGAATTTTAAGAACAGGCACCGTAATACTGGCAAACAAAACGAGAAGCGCTAGCGGAATCATATCCGCCTGCCACAACTCAATAACGCCGCTCATAATCGTACTGGGCGAACCTGACCCAACCTTACTGTATGTCATAATGGGGAAAAGGTTCGCAGGGATATAAAGTGTAATGCCCGCAATCAAGAAAGCGGCGGAGGCCACAAAACCATTTTTCTTACGCCGCCGCAAAATTTGTCCACAACGCGGACAGTCTCCCAAATCCGCCTGCGCCTCCACAGGATGGTCAAACGCCATCACCAAAGAACAACAAGTACACGATACAGCATGGCGAGAGGGCGGCAACACATCACACTGCCGGTCGGCATGAGCAACATCAAACAAACGCCCACACTGCCCATCTACCGTCTCACGCAAAGCGCGATTATTCCATATGAGTTCATCATCAAACGTAGAATCAAGCGTAGCCATCGTGATCATCAGCGCACCGAGCAGATACACCCCCGGCTGTAGCGTCACCACCGCCAGCTCGACCAGCTTTGTATAAGCAACAAGAACGCCGAGTACATAGACTTCCACCATTGACCAAGCGCGGAGCCTCTCATACCAAGCCAGTAAACAAGGCACCCAATCCGGCATACGCTTCCGGGATGCGCCATATAAAATGGCCCCCATCAAAGCAATAGCAACGCCCGGCATCACAATGGTCACAAACGCCACCAAAAGAGCAATGCCACCATACCCTTGATGCGCCAGTTCTTCCGGGCCAGCCCACAGAGAAACCGTGTTCTCACGCCCATACACATTTAACGTCATGAGCGGATCAAGAAGCAGCACCAAATATAAAGCCGCCGCCGTCATACATAATGCAACCGGCGTGCCGATCACCGATGTCCGGCGGCGACGCGCCAATTGTGTGCCACAACGTACACAATCCACAGAATAGCCCGGCCGGATCTCAGGAAGCATCTGCACCTGCCCGCAAACCGGACATTCCCGCGCACCTTCCAACACCAACAAAGAATCATGCGGCGCCTGACTTTGCGGTGACAAATGAACGGCTCTTTGCCACAACTGTTTGTGGAACTGCTTGCTCATGCTTCTCCTCAGCGCGTCTATCGCACGCCTAGGCTACGTCAAACCGTACACAGCTCAAACCTATATTGAGCAGAGCTCAGCGAAAACTCACAAAGCTACTAGGATGTTCAAGCTTTGTACACACTGTCTATTTTTTAGGGAATAACCTCAATGGTGCCGGAGAAGAGATTCGAACTCCCGACCCCATCATTACGAATGACGTGCTCTACCAGCTGAGCTACACCGGCCTTCCATTGAGGTGAGGGCGTTTTAGCGATCTCCCCCTTCCCTGACAAGCCCCTATTTTCAAAAAATGATGCTTTTTACGTAATACGCCCGAAAAGACGCTCTATTTCTGTGCGCGTAAGCTTCAACCATGTGGGCCGACCATGTGAGCACGTATTCGCGCGTGGTGTTCGCTCCATCTCCCGCAACAAAGCATTCATCTCTTCCGCCTTCAAACGGCGCCCAGCCCGAATACTGCCATGGCAGGCCATCCGAGCCAGAACGGCATCGAGCTTCCGAGCAAAACTTTCTGTCGTCGCGGCATCCAAGTCTGGATCTTGCGCCAACTCATCCGCAACATCTTTTAACAAGGCAACCATATCGGCCTTGCCCAAGAGCGCAGGCACAGCCCGCAGCAGCACACTTCCCGGCCCAAAGGCTTCAACCACAAGGCCAAGCGCTTCCAAATCATCGACACGCGCCAACAAAGCATCCGCCTCACGCTGCGGCAAATCCACCACTTCTGGCAGCAAAAGAGCCTGAGCTTTTAACGCGCCTTTTGCCTGCTGTTCCCGCAAACGCTCATGCGTCAACCGCTCATGCGCGGCATGCTGGTCGACCAAAACCAAATCACCATCTGGCGCGACAGACAAAAGATAAGTGTCAAAAATCTGAGCAACTGCCGCCCCCAACGGAAAAGCTGCACTGTGAACCGACGCCCCCCGTTCATCGTCTAACGGAACACGTGCAGCAGGCTCAAAATGGCGATCAAGCTCCGCAAACCCTGGTGCCGACTTCTCTTCAGAAGGCGGCCTTACACGCACGCCCATCCCCACGCGCTCGCCAGAGCGCTCTGACTCTGCCCAAGATGAGGGAACATAAGAGGATGTTTCCGCAGCACGAGACGGATAGACAATCGAAGACCGTCCCCCCAAACGCGCCTGCACCCCTCCTCCTCCAGAACCATGCCCTAAGGCACGCCCTAAACCGCCAATGATCAATGCCTTCACATCTGATTCATCTGCAAAGCGCAATTCCGTCTTGGCCGGATGCACATTTACATCCAAACGCTCCAACGGCACCGTAATGTTAAGCGCATGCACAGGAAAGCGCCCTTGTGTGATCACTGGCCTATACGCCACACGAATCGCGGTACGCAGCATAGGGTCCGTCACCGGGCGACCATTGACCTGAATAAACTGCCCAGCCCCCGTTGCCCGTGTACGACCCGGCCCACACGCATAACCTGACAAGCGCAGCACACCACGCTGCTCATCCAAGGGCAGCAGAAGGTCAGACGGTGTATCCAAAACCGATGATGCCCGCGCCAAAGGACTCTGCTCGGGCACGTCAAACAACACACGGTCATCCAACACAACACGCATGGCACAATGCGGCGCACTTAAGGCCAAACGCCGCATCACAGCTTCAGCATGCCCCGTCTCAACCCGTGGCGATTTTAAAAATTTCCGACGTGCCGGTGTGGCAAAAAACAAATCCGTAACGACAATCCGCGTACCCACAGGCCCCGAGGCAGGCTCAGGCGGGGTGATAACACCCCCCTCAACCCGTAAACACCACGCCGTCTCATCCCCTGCAATACGCGATGTCATGGCCAAACGGGCACTCGCCCCAATAGATGGCAGCGCCTCCCCACGGAAACCCAGCGTGCGAATTTGGACGAGGCGTTCATCGTGCAACTTAGACGTACAATGACGTTGAACCGCGAGCTCCAAGTCCTGCGGCGTCATACCGCAGCCATCATCCGTCACATCAATGCGGTCAACACCACCGCCACGCAGCGCTACGACGATACGCCGCGCCCCTGCGTCCAATGCATTTTCAACAAGTTCTTTGAGAGCTGCGGCGGGGCGTTCAATCACCTCACCCGCAGCAATCAGGTCAATAACGTGACCTGATAAGGGCCGAATAACTGGCCGTTCACGCCCTGCAAGATCACTCATACAAAAATGCGCGTACCCCCAACGTTAGAAAACGCCGAGAAAATGACCCGTTTTTTTCGTAACTGTTGGTGTCGCACCCGTCGTTGGCTTGCGACCCAACGCGGTGTTCTCACGAATGCGACGGTTCTCACCGTCACCATCCACAATGCCACCAGCCTTACCACCAGACCAAAACATCAGATTATCAACAAAACCGGCATCGGCATTGCCTAGTTCGGCATTATCTGACGCACCGGCGGCCTGTGTAGCTTGCCCAACCAGCGCCGTCTGCCCCTGACTGCCACTGCCTGTCACAGGATGCAGCGCCGTATCTGGTGAGAGCGTTTCTAACGCCTGCATGCGCGGGCTTTCATCCGGACGATGCGCATCTGCCGCACCGGGAAGCTGCATCTTCTCTGATGGCGGCATAGAAAGCGGCGCACGCGTAGTCACAGTGTACTCGTCAGGCATAATGCGTTCCATGCCAAAAGCACGCGTTACATCATCCCCTGAACAACCGGAGAGCATCACCCCAAAAGAAGCAACGGCACCAATCTGGGCACATAAACGAACAGCGGGAATACGAAAAAAGCGCATGGTCAGACCCTGAAAGGCGATCACAATTCAGATACTCCTACCGTCCCAAGCCTTGAGGGGCAAGCTATGAGACACATTTGCATAAATGTTCTACTCCGCTTTACGGCGCAGAACGCTGCCTCTCGGACAAAAAACTATCCAACATCCACACAGCCACACCGCAAACAATGGCCGAATCCGCAATGTTAAACACATACCATGACCAGCCAAAAGCATGGGCATGCAAGAAATCAACCACCGCACCGAAACGGACACGGTCAATCACATTGCCCAATGCACCACCAGCAATCGCCCCTGCCGCGGCGGCCACAAGCGAGCGCGATGTCCGCGCCATACACACTAGAAGCAAAACAACAGCCGCCAGAGAAACAGCCTCAAAAATCAACGGCCCTTTACTGCCCAACCCACCAAACATGCCAAACGTCACAGCATGATTCCACACCATGGTGAAATTCAAGAAGGGCAGTACTTCAACCGAGCCGCGTGCAGGCAGGTCATAGCCATAGAGAATCCAATTCTTGCTCAGTTGATCTGCAACCAAGACAAAAACCAGAAGCAACACACCCAGAATGATCCGCCCTGACCGACCCTTGCTCAACAAACGCCTAAATCCTCGCACTAAAAAGGCACATAGAACACACAGTACAATCGCGCCTGCAATATAGTTCCCCACTTCCGTCATCAGAAGGAGGCGCAATACTGCAAGCACAAATCTGCCAATAAAACCAACAAGATCCTCGACTGCGTGTCCCACCCACCTTAGGCCACAACACTCACACAACGGCGGCAGAGCGCTGAATGCTCTTCATGCTCGCCCACTTCTGGCAGAACCTTCCAGCAGCGTGCACATTTTTCACCAGCAGCACGCTCCACCTTTGGCACAGCATGCTCTGCTTCTGCATCTGTCAGAGTAACCTGAGACGCAATCAGCAACTCCGCCCAATCCAGTGACGTATCACCAAACCGCGCACGCTCTTCTGCTGTTAATGGCAGTGTCACTTGCGCTTCCAAAGAAGACCCAATCACACCATCCCGACGCGCCGTCTCCAACTCCGTCGTCACAACGCGGCGATACGCACGGATATGATCCCATGCTTCCCCAAGCGCTGTATCATGCCATTCTGCTTTTGGCTCAAAGAAGCCTTCTAAATGGATGCTGCTTTCTTCACCAAACCGTGCCTGCCACGCTTCTTCCGCTGTAAAGACAAGCACAGGCGCTAACCATGTGCAGAGCGAACGATGCAGCACATCCAACACCGTACGCACAGCACGGCGCGTCGGGTCGGACGGCGCATCACAATACAGCGCGTCCTTACGAATATCGAAGTAAAACGCCGAAAGATCAGTTGTACAGAAACCATGCAGTGCCGGATACACACCAACCCATTGATGCGTCTCCACCGCACGCGCAATCAACCCATGCAGTTCAGACAAGCGATGCAGGATATAACGCTCCAAAGGCGGCAATTCAGCATAAGGAACGATTTCTTCCTCAGCAAAACCTTCCAGCGCACCCAGCAACCAACGCAACGTATTACGCAGGCGGCGATACAACTCGCCCTGCTGCTTCAGAATGTCATTGCCGATACGCAGATCTTCGTTCGTGTCTGAGTTCAAAATCCATAAACGCAGAATATCTGCCCCCAATGAACCCCAAACATCAGCAGGCGCCACGACATTGCCCAAAGACTTGGACATTTTGCGCCCCTGCTCATCCAGCACGAAGCCATTGGTCACAACAGCTTTGTACGGAGAAACACCACGCGTCCCGACACCTTCCAACAAGGAAGACTGGAACCAACCACGATGCTGATCAGACCCTTCAAGATACAAATCAGCCGGAACATTCATGTTCTCTTGGCCTTCGATGAAGGTATGACTTGAGCCAGACTCAAACCACACATCCACGATATCAAAGACCTGCTCGTAATCCGCCGGATCACGCCCTTCCCCAAGGAACTGGGCCGGATCAGCTTCATACCAAACATCTGCCCCCTTTTCCTTGAAGGCTTCGACGATACGCGCCATCACAGCCGGGTCCCGCAGCACTTCACCCGTCCGCTTTTCAACGAAGACGGCAATCGGCACGCCCCATGCACGCTGGCGCGAAATACACCAGTCCGGACGCTGCTCCACCATAGACGTCAAACGACGGCGTGCGGATTCCGGCACAAAGGTCACATCATCCAGCGCTTTAAGCGCCTTATCCCGCAGCCTCTGCTCACCATCCATGGCAATGAACCATTGTGGCGTCGCACGGTAAATAACCGGCGCTTTTGAACGCCATGAATGCGGGTAAGAATGCAGCACCTTACTACGCGCCATCAGCCCCGTTGCGGCCCCGCCAGCACGCTCAGCCTCATCACGCACATCATCGAGCAAAGCACAAACCGGGTCAGACGCCTTAAACACATGCGTTCCCGCCAAATGCGGCACCCAAGCAGCATAACGGCCATCATCCAGCACCAATTCCGGCACTTCAATCCCATGAGCACGGCCAACAATAAAGTCATCCACACCATGCGATGGCGCCGTATGCACCAGACCCGTACCCGCATCCGTCGTTACAAAATCTGCGGAGAGCAACGGCACATCATGCTCATAACCGCGGCCGCGCCATGGATGCGCGCAGACCACACCATCCAACGCGCTGCCCGGCAAGGTGTACAGCACATGATGCGCTGCAATGCCGACCTGCTGGCAGAAACCTTCAGCCAAATCTTCCGCGACGAGAAGCTTAGCACCCACCGGCACCTTGCTGCCTTCAGTCGTCTCATCAACCCGCACCACAACATAAGTGATTTCGGGGCCAAAGGTGATGGCGCGGTTTGCCGGCATGGTCCAAGGCGTGGTCGTCCAGATCACGGCAGACACATCAGCCAGTGCCTTACCCGGCGTCGTGTCTTTAACCACTGGGAAGGCCACATGAATCGTGGTGGATTCAATGTCGTGATATTCGATTTCTGCTTCTGCCAGCGCGGTTTTTTCAACCGGGCTCCACATCACAGGGCGCAAACCACGGTACAAGCCACCATTCAGCAGAAAACGTCCAATTTCCTGAACGATCTTCGCTTCTGACGCAAAATCCATCGTGACGTAACGATGAGCCCACTCCGCCTGAACACCAAGACGCTTAAAGTCGTCTGCCTGCTTCGCCACCCATTGCGCCGCATACTCACGGCACTCTGCACGGAATTGCAAAAGCGGCACTTCGTCCTTGTTCTTCCCAGCCTTGCGGTACTGCTCTTCAATCCGCCATTCAATCGGCAGACCATGACAGTCCCAACCCGGCTGATACCGCACAGCATAACCTGACATACGATGCGCACGGTTCACCACGTCTTTCATGACCTTATTCAGGGCATGACCGATATGAATGTGACCATTCGCATAGGGAGGGCCATCATGCAGCGTAAAGACCGGGCGCCCTGCCTCTGCCGCTCTCATCTGTCCGTCCAGATCTATCGCATCCCAGCGCTCCAATGTTGCTGGCTCGCGCTTCGGAAGGCCACCACGCATTGGGAATGCAGTACGTGGCAAAAACACAGTCTGGCGATAGCGTTCCTGTTGTTCTTTAAAACTGGCGTCGGACATGGAAAAAACGGCCTCGTTTGGTCAGGCGTAAAAGCAAATGTGTTTCATATGGAGAGCGAGAGGCAATGTGGTCAAGTCCACTCTCCCCCCTTAGCGCCCTTATGCCTTACTAAATCACCGTTTTCTGAAATTATTCCGCCAAGCGGCGAAGCAAATTCTGCGCCTCTTTATGCTGGCTTAAGTGCTGAAGAATAGCGCGCATCGCCTCTCGAATATCAGGCGTGGCCTCAGATAATGCCCTCCCCCACCACTGAAAAGCCTCTTCCAATGCTCCTCGCTCCGCCAAAAGCACCGCATAATTATGCTGCCCCCGGTAATCTCCCTGCTCGGCCGAGCGCAAATACCACGCCGCCGCAGCCGCACGATTAGGCAAACACCCCCACCCTTCTTCCAAACAACGCGCCACCAAATTCATAGACTTCGCATGTCCACGCCGCGCCGCTTGCTCAAATAAGAGAAACGCCCGCGCACGATCTTGCAGTACACCGCGCCCACGCAGCACCATATTCGCCAGATTATACCGCGCCCAATCATCGCCCAGCACTACGGCAGCTTCATAAGCCCGCACAGCACCCGGCCAATCTACCGCACCACCCCAGCCCCGCTCCAAACAACGCCCCAACATATTCAGCGCAGGCGGAAACTGCGCTTCAGCCGCAATGCGGAACCAGTCCCGCGCACCACTCAAATCTGGTGCCTGCCCTACCTCTGGATCACCATCCAGCAAGATCTGCCCCCATAACGTTTGAGCAGCGACATCGCCGCGCGCAGCATCCTGACGAATCTTAAATCTTTTTTCATAACAAAGTTTTTCAGAATGCGTGTCGGCAGGGCAACAGAGGTGTGACATCCGTATTGCAAACAATTCTCATTACCTATAGCGAGTTGTTGCGATTTATTATCACATACAGGTTATTTATGACTACATCTTCAACATGTAACGATTCGTCGCCTTTCGCGCCATCACATCGTAGCCCGACGCTCGGCCTTGTTCTGGCAGGTGCCTGCCTTCTTCCACGCATGGCATTGGCAGACACTACAGAGACCGACAAACAACACCATCACCCCCACCATCATGGTCAAGACGATCATAATGACCTGACCGAGCGCGATGGCCGCGACAGCACCAGCGTCGAAAACCTTCAGGTCATCGGCCATGCGCATGACTATCAAGAACTGCAACCGCACCTTGATCGTATCCGCACCTCACTGATCAACACGCCTCAAACAATCATTGAAGTGCCCAAGCAGGTCATGGCAGACCAAAACACCGTTAGCATGACGCAAGTCCTGCAAACGGTTCCAGGTGTGTCCATTGCTGCGGGTGAAGGCGCGCAACAAGGCGATAACCTCTCCATTCGCGGTTTTAACGCTCAGAACGATTTCTACCGTGATGGCATGCTGGATTTCGGCAGCTATTATCGTGACCCGTTCGACCTTGAAACGGTCGAAGTCCTCAAAGGCCCATCAGGTGCACTGTTTGGTCGTGGTTCCACCGGCGGTGTCATTAACGAAGTCACCAAACGTGCTGATATGATGTCCCGCACCGAAGGCAGCGTCTCCTTCGGCACCGACGGCACACAACGTGCAACCGCTGATGTCAGCCGCAACTGGAGCGTTCTGGGCGGTACCGCTTTCCGTATCAACGCGATGGCAAACCAGTCCAACACAGCAGGTGTTGGTTATGAACACCCGCGCCGTTACGGCATTGCTCCGTCACTCGCTTTTGGCCTGAACACCAGCACACGCCTGCATATCGATGAATTCTGGCAGCAGAATTATGATTCTCAGTCCTACGGCCTCCCTTGGCTGAACGGCTCCCCTGCTCCCGTCAAGCGTAGTAACTATTACGGTTATCAAGGCGATTATCAAAAAGCGGATGTCAGCATTTCAACGATCCGTCTTGAGCATGACCTGAGCCAAAACATCACGATCCATGATCAGTTCCGGTACTCATACTACCAGCCACGCCAACGCGCTGTTGAACCTGAAATCCTGGGTTACACACCTTATGTTGACGTCGTTCCGGCAGGCACACCACTGTCTTCCATTCAAGCATCACGTAACGTGTTGGCTCTGTCAGGTGAATCCAGCCTAATTGATAACCAGACCGAACTCGCTGCAACCTTCCATACCGGTGCCATCAAACATGAACTGATGGCCGGCATGGAAGAGCAACGCCAGATGGCCGACATTACGCGCTATAACTACCTGCCGCGCAGCAAAACATCACTGCTCACCCCAGCAGATGACGTCGCCGTCCCTATGGCACCAACATTACGCGCCGTCTCAGGTGCTGTTTCAACCGATTACGCACCCTATATCAACGACCAGATCAGCTGGAAGAAATTCCAGATCCTCGGCGCTTATCGTTTTGATGATTACACGACCAATTACCACGAGAACATTACCCGCGTGAATGTAGGCCGCACCGACAAACGCTCCACCTTCCGTACAGCCTTCGTCTATACACCAACCGATAATAGCTCGGTGTATTTCTCATACGGCACGTCCTTTGACCCATCCGGTGAGAATGTTGCTCTGACAGCTGCTACCGCCAAGCTACAGCCACAACTCTCCCACACCTATGAGTTAGGCTCAAAATGGAACGTACACGGCCTGTCCATCAGTGGCGCTCTGTATAAAATCGTTATGGACAACGTGCGTGAAACCAATCCGAACGATGCCACCAGCATGATCAATGCCGGTACCTATCGTTCACAAGGTTTCGAACTGTCCTTGGCTGGCCACATCACCAAGCAACTCAGCGTCTTCGGCGGTTACGCTTATGATGATGCAACAGTCATCAAGTCACCGAGCCCATTGGAACTCGGCAACCAGCCGCCTAATGCTCCAAAGCACACGCTCTCCATGTGGTCCGAATACCGCTTTGACAGCATCCCACTGGAACTCGGCGCAGGCGTAAACTACTCTTCCAGCCGTACAGCCAGCTCTTACCCAGTATCCGGTACAACCATTATCGAACGCGCGCCCGGTTACGTAACCGCACAGATCATGGCAAAATACCGTATCAATCAGCACCTCACCGCACAGGCGAACCTGACAAACATCTCAAATGAGTTGTATTATGCTGGACTGCACCCCACGCATATCGTCGTCGGGCCAGGCCGCGCTGCCCTGTTCTCTTTGAGCGCACATTACTGATCAGGAGCCCTGTTTCATGCTCATCCATATCCCCGGTGTTCTCGATCGTGATGCCGTCCGCCAGTGGCGGGAACGCCTCACCCTCGCACCATGGACGGATGGGCGTGCAACAGCAGGGCACCAATCCTCTCGGGTGAAACATAATATGCAGATCCCAGAGGATGATCCCCTCGCCATTCAATTCGGCGATGAGCTTGCAACACGTTTGGGCAGAACACCGGAATTCGTTTCCGCAGCCCTGCCCAAACGGATCTATCCGCCCATGTTGAGCCGGTATCAAGCAAGCGAAAACCAGCATTTTGGCACACATGTCGATAATGCCATTCGCTACGACAAACGCGGCACCATCCGCGCTGATCTCTCCTCAACACTCTTTCTGTCTGATCTTGATGAGTATGAGGGCGGCGAACTCACCATCGAAGATAATTTCGGCGCGCGGAAACTCCGCTTCCCTGCGGGAGACATGGTGCTTTACCCATCCTCCTCTTTGCACAGCGTCTCTCCGCTCACGCGTGGCGAACGCTTTGCAGCCGTTTTGTGGACGCAAAGCCTCATTCGAGACCCCATCATCCGCGAAACACTCTACACATTGGATCAAAACATCCGCGCTCTTGCCGCAGACGCAGCAGAAGACCCGCGCGTTTTATCGCTGACGAACGTGTATCATAACCTCGTCCGCCACCACGCTGAGCCTTAAAGAAACGCTCTTTACTGCGGTGTATTGTTTCCTGCTTCACATCTGCGTGGAGTCGGGTTTTG
>NZ_BCZB01000030.1 GCF_001598495.1 Neokomagataea thailandica NBRC 106555 | reverse complement strand
AAAGGCGTTTCAGGCGGGTATTCTCATCTTCCAACGCCCGCAGCTTCTTCGCTTCCGAGACCTCAAGACCGCCATAACGGGTTTTCCACTTGTAAAACGTAGCATCACTCATACCGTGTTTACGGCAAAGATCCGGTACTTTCAGCCCCGCCTCATGCTCATGCAGGATCTTGATAATCTGCTCTTCCGTAAAACGACTGCGTTTCATAGGTCCGGTTCCTTATCCAACGGACTCTACTTTAAAATGGATACATTTCCGGGGGGCACGTCAAACTGGAGGGATCGAAGAACCGTTGAATGATGGTTTTTTGTTGCACGGCTTGATGGATCGACGGCTGGTTTTCGAGTTTTCGGATGCGTTTTCGCTCTCGTCTTGAGAGTGGAAGGGCTGCGTCTTCTTCCGATTGCTACGCGATGGCACTGATCCTCTCGAGGAAGACCAAGCGGCGCATATTGTAAACGACATTGGCCAGTCTGATCCGCATCGTGGCCCGGGTGATGCCTACGGTTCGGATGAAGAGCCCTGTCTGTGATGTCTGATCTGCAAAGACATGCTCGACGCGGGATCGAATGACGGATTTTCCTCCATTCGATCTCTGGATATGCCGCAGCATGGGCTTGAGATGCGGATTTTCCCTGTAAACCTTCGAAACAAAGCCCTCTTTTTTCATGAAGTCCTCATTGGCTTTCGAGCGGTAGGCCGTGCCAGCACAAACGCTCACGGAACAACCAGACCGTTTTGGCATCTGGCACGCGGTCCGACAGCCCCAGGCCAAGGAAACGCATGAAGGAGAGCCGGTCGTTGATCAGATATTCCGTTCATCAGACAGGTTGTCCAACGCCTGGATCACCAGAATTTTGAACATCAGCACCAGATCGAACGGCGGGCGTCCGCGTCCGCCTTCGCTGCCATCAGCATAGGTAAGGACCTTATTCAGTTCAGGACGAAATACCTCAAAATCCACCGTCCGGGAGAATGCCTCGAGCTGATCACCAAGCCCGCTCAGACGCGCCAGCCGCTCTTCAACATCAAAGAACCCAGACTGCGTCATCATCCATCTCCATCTCATCAACTCACAAGAGGGGGAATCACAGGGTAGGCATCAAAACTAGAGCGTTTTTCGAACTCTCCACCCAAAGGATCACATCACTACAGAGCCGATATTCAAACTGTGTAACAATGCCTTTAATACCCTAACGACCTGCTAATCTCTCCCGTCATTTCAAATCCCCGTTCATACTGCGTGATATTTTTCAAAATCATTTCCCCTCCCGATTCAACACGTGAAGAGCTTGCGACATGAGGTGTCAGAATAATTGACGGGTGGTCCCAGAAAGGGTGCTCCTTCGGAAGAGGCTCAGGGTCTGTAACATCGAGAACCGCTTGGCTGAGTTGTCCATTATCAAAAGCCCAAAGCAGATCATCTTGTACAAGGTGCCCTCCCCGCCCACAGTTAATAAGGCATGATCCTTTAGGGAGCTTGGCAAATAATTCCCTGTTCAGAATGCCTCTTGTCGCGTCCGTTAACGGCATCAAGCAAATAAGAATATCCGTGGAAGCCAAGAAAGCATCCAACTCTTCAGGCCCAGCATAACTTTTAATGCCCAGAATATTATGTCGGCTTCGGCTCCAGCCGTTGCAGGCATAGCCAAATTGCGCCAGTTTCTCTAACACTGGCGTACCAAGCGCCCCCATACCCATAACCCCCACGCGAAACGCACGCGCAGATATGTTAGCCCCCCCCTGCCAGACATGTTGTCCTTGCTGCTGAGCGTAATGAAACATCTTGCGGTGATAAGACAGAACAGCCCACAAAACGTATTCCATCATCCCTTCTGCCAATCCTGGCTCCATCATACGAACGATACGAATACTTTGAGGGATCGTAGCAATATTTAATTGATCGACCCCCGCTCCGACGGAGAAAAGAACCTCTAAATTGGGAAAAACCTCTGATAAGTTTTCCGGCGGCTGCCATGCGGCCAGATAACGTACTTTTTGTGGATCATCGATATCAGGCCAGACATGAAAAGGTAGTTCAGGTAACTCACGCGCAAACATTGGCTTCCACAGGCGCGCACGCTCTTCGGTGGATTTAAGAACAAACGACATAACAGTAATCCTTAACCAAGGGCCTGACTGGATAGGGCAAAATATTGTGGGGCATTACCCTCGACTACAACGGGTTCCGTAGACATGGTGTTGACCACATCGACCCGGACGAGACCCATGTCATCCAGCCAACCAGAGAGACCGGATGCCGCCGGTGTATCAATCCGAATGAACTCCCCACCATAAGTGCCAATCCAATGAGAAATAAGAGCCTTGGCCTGTTCAATTGTTTTTGCCGTAACCGGACCGATGAGCCATCCCCACCCAAATCGGCGGCAAAATGAATATCCCCGTATTCCGTTTTCTGTATCAATCACTACAGCTTTAGCGTTCTGCACCAACTCTCCCATGAGAGCTGACCGGTTCATACCAGTAGCAGCGTGATCAAATGTTACGATATCTTCAAGGTCATACGGAACAACAGGACGTATCCGCTGCCCCGCATCAAGCGCAATGATGGGAGAAGATGCGCCATTACCCTGATGCTGCTCTACAATTCCCGTTGGGACAAAACCAAATTTTTCGTAAAGAGGCTGCCCTGCTGGCGTGGCATTTAAGGAAATCGAACGACCGGGTAAAAGTCTACGTACTGCTGTCAGCATGTTCGTGCCAATCCCGTGACCTTGCCATGCACTATTGACGATAATCAACCCGACCGAGGCATGACGATCTCCAAAGCTCCACCACAGAATAGTCCCAATAATATCGCCATTTTCCAGTGTCGCAACTAGACCATGCCCCAGACGCAGCATGAAACTCCAGTCCTCAATTCGGTGAGGCCATCCTAAGACTTTTGATAGACCCGATGCGGCGGAAAGGTCTGCTTCAGACATTCTACGGAAATTAATAGCTGTTTGTTCACGCTCGCGCGTGTTGTCCGAAGTCATATCGAACGCTCCGTGTTTTTGGTGAGGTTTTCAATCAGAAATGCAGGCTTCAGAATGGGCGATTTTATAACGATGTAACTAAAGTACTTCTCGATACCAATATTTTGATCAAGAAGCGCCTCTATTGTCTCTTGGTAATGATCTATATTTCTGACCATGAATTTGAGAAGGTAATCATATCCACCGCTAATAAGGTGCGCCTCTACAAGAGATTCTACTTTATGCATTGCAGTTTCAAAGCGGAAAAAATCATCCCGCCTGTGGTCAGAGAGTGTTACTTCCGTAAAAACGGTCATAACACTCGAAATTTTCTGCAACGCAATCTGTGCGCCATATCCAACGATATAGCCCGCAGTTTCCAACCGCTTAACGCGAATCAGACATGGGCTGGCCGATAGGCCAACACGATTTGCTAGCTCTACATTGGTCAGTCGGCCATTCTTCTGCAACTGAGCTAGTATTTTAAGATCAATACGATCTAACTTTGGCGCGATTGCCATAATTCACATCACTCTTTCTTTTGCAGGAATTATCATGCAGCAGGTAAGCCAATATGAAAGCTTTTTACTTCCAAAAACTCTTCAAGCCCTAACGAGCCACCTTCACGCCCTAGACCAGATTGCTTCACGCCTCCAAAGGGCGCTGAGACCATCGATACTGAGCCGGTATTCAGCCCCACCATTCCGAAATCAAGCGCCTCACCAACGCGCCATGCTCTTGAAATATCGTTGGTAAAGAAATAACTCGCCAGCCCGAACGGGGTCGCATTGGCCTGTTCAACGGCATCATTCTCGTATTCGAAACGAAATACAGGTAGAATTGGACCGAACGTTTCTTCTTGCGCAATCTTCATCTCGGCTGTGACATCTGCCAGCAGAACCGGTGAAACAAAACGCCCTCTAATCTCCAAAGGCTTACCGATGACGCGCCCCCCCTTTGCGAGAGCATCTTCCACATGCTCTTTTACTTTAGCAACAGCAGCGTCATTAATGAGTGGCCCGATCTGTACCTGCGGGTCAAAGCCGTCACCTATATTTAAACGTGCCACTTTTGCCGCCAGCCTATCTAAAAATGCATCATGAATCCCAGATTGAACATAGACACGGTTTGCACAGACACAGGTTTGTCCGGCGTTACGAAATTTACTCATCATTGTTCCAGACACTGCCACCGACAGATCGGCATCATCAAAAACAATCAAAGGTGCATTTCCACCCAACTCAAGGCTCAGTTTCTTGACCGTGTCTGCAGATTGGCGCATCAGCAACGACCCCACTTTAGTGGAGCCGGTAAATGATAATTTGCGTATAATAGGGCTAGCCGTCAGAGTTGGTCCAATATCTTGAGCATAACCTGTCACAACCGATAAAAGCCCTTTTGGAAGCCCTGCACGCTCCGCCAGAACAGCCAGTGCCAAAGCGGAGTACGGCGTAAGTTCTGAAGGTTTGAGCACCATGCTACACCCGGCGGCAAGAGCCGGCGCACATTTACGGGTAATCATCGCGAGCGGGAAATTCCACGGCGTAATGGCAGCCGTTACGCCCACCGGCTCTTTCAAGATAATAACCCGCCGATCCGGCGTTGGGACTAAGGCTTCCCCTTGCACATGCTCAGCCTCAGCGGCAAACCACTTCAGGAAAGATGCAGCATAGGTGACTTCCCCCTTGGCTTCTACCAAGGGTTTCCCCTGCTCCATGGTCATGATCTGGGCCAAATCCTCCGTATGATCGAGCATCAATTGGTACCATGCCATCAGCAGAGCTGCACGCTCTGCGGAGGAACTCCGGCGCCATTTTGCCTGTGCAACCTGTGCGCTCTCAATAGCCGCACCTGTTTCTTCCGCGGTACAAGCCGGAATTGTGCCGATCACCTCTCCTGTTGAAGGGTTATCGACCGTTAGGCTTTTGCCACTCGTAGATGTTTTCCAATCTCCTCCAAGAAATGCCGTTTGGCGGAAAAGATCTGGGTCGTTCAGGGAAAACGTCATGTTGAAAACTCCGGACGTGTAGACGTAGGAAGGTGGCAAAGAACTCTAGGCCCCTGTGGAACAAAAAGTGTCGGAGGGGGCTCTTTGTCGCAGAGGCCACTGACACGATCAGGGCATCGGGCAAGAAAGCAGCATAACTCAGGGGGAGTAGACGCGGGATCACATGTGGCTACGGGCAAAGCCTTCGCCAAACCCCGCTCCCGCGTTCTTTCAAGCCAACTCGAATCCATTAATGGAACAGAAGCACGTAAAAGCCGGGTGTATGGATGATGTATCCCCGCCCCTAAAGCTTCTGCTGAACCGACCTCTACAGCCTGCCCTGCGTACAGCACAGCAACACGGTCACAAATAGACTGAAGAGCGTGCAGGTCATGGGTGATGAAGATAAAGGCGAGACCGAGGTCGCGCTGTAAATCTGTCATTAGGGTCCGAATGGCCGCTGCGACGACTGTATCTAAGGCTGCCGTTATCTCATCACACAGCACGACCTTCGGGCCAGCGGCAAGTGCACGGGCAAAATTGACTCTTTGCTTTTGGCCGCCTGAGAGCTCTGAGGGCAATCGCGTGGCCAACGCTGGAGAGAGTTGGACCATATCCAGTAATTCATAGACACGCCGCGTGACAGCCTCACCTCGAGCATTGCCATAAAAGCGAACAACGCGCTCAAGGGTTTTGCCAATCGGCTTTGTCGGATTCAAAACGCTGTCCGCATTTTGAGCAACAAATTGTAGGTGGCGCCGCTGTTCTGGTGTGCGCAATGTCACATCTCCGGCAAGCGATACCCCGTTAAAAAAAATATCTCCAGAAGCCCAAGGCTGAAGCCCCGAAATGGCACGCGCGAGGGTGCTTTTGCCACAGCCAGACTCACCAATTATGCCTAACATCCCGCCTTTCGGCACACTGAAACTGGTATGATTAACAATCACGTTCTCAGGCAAGCCCATAGCCGTGGGTCGACCATACCCCACCACGAGATCCCGCACCTCCAGAAGTGCCTCCCCCTCTTCAACGCCTTGCGTGGGTCTCACACTGGGTTCCGCCGCCGCGAGAAGAGCCTGACTGTAGGGATCTTCAGGCTGAAACAGGATGTCCGAGACTGTTCCTGCTTCCCGTATAGCGCCATCTTTCAGAACGACAGCATGATCGGCAATCTGGGCGACAACGGCCAGATCATGCGTCACATATACCCCCGTTATACCACGCTCTGCCAAAACAGCCTTGAACGCAGCAAGAACTTCAATTTGTGTCGTGACATCAAGGGCAGTCGTCGGTTCATCAAAAACGACAACTTCAGGATCTGTTATCAAGGCCATCGCGGCCATTAAACGCTGCAACTGCCCTCCCGAAAGCTCGCTCGGGTAGCGCTTCCCGATCGTTTCAGGGTCTGGCAGCGCTAATGCGCGGAATAAGTCTATAGCACGTGCTTCCAGATCCCGTTTTGGCAAGATACGGTGCACCGACGCGGCCTCAACCACTTGCGGCATAATGGATAACGCCGGATTAAAAGCACTTCCTGCATTCTGTGCCACATAACTGACCACCCGTCCTCGCATTGAACGACATTCATGAGGTGTCAGCGTTGTGATATCATATCCAGCAACCCGAACACTGCCTCCAGCGATCCGACAACCCTTTCGGATATGGCCTAGTAACGACAGTGCTATTGTGGTCTTACCCGATCCAGATTCACCGATCAGAGCCAACATGTCTCCGCGCTGTACTGAAAAACTGACATTCTGGACAATTGGGAGTTCAACCCCCTTGCCCCGACGTCCAACAATATCAAGATTTTCGACCTGAATAGTGGCTGTCATAGTCAATCCTTCCTACCATGAGAATCAAGAGTCACATTGATCCCGACAGTCAGAACGGCAATTACGATAACGGGTACGATCATCGCCGGAGAGCCATAGACCACTCCCAACATATTCTCTCGGACCATAGAACCAAGATCAACACTGGGTGGCTGAACGCCAATCCCTAGAAAACTCAGGTTGCTCAACAACAGCACCGAATAAATGAATCTCAGCCCTATATCGGCCATCATCGGGCCTGCTATATTGGGCAAAATTTCTTGCACAATGATATACGTCATCTGCTCGCCTCTAGCGCGGGCCATCGTCACGAAATCACGTTGCGCAACGCTTTGAGATAACGCCCGGCTCGTACGGTATGCGCCGGACATATAAATCACCCCCATTGTCATAATCAGCGCCACTGTTGATGTGCCGAATACTGCTATGACGAGTAGGGCGAACAGAAGGCTTGGAATAGCAAGAAAACCGTCTGCAACCCTACCCGCCAATACCTCGACCCATGACTTAGAAGTGACGGCAGCAATGCCCATGAACGTACCGATAGAGCAGGACAGAAGCGTTGACGCAAAGCACAGCAAAACCGTATGTCTAATCCCATCCAATAGCCGAGATAGCGTGTCACGGCCTAAATAGTCTGTCCCCAAAAGGTGAGCCGTTGAGGGGCCTGAAAAAACAGGCTGGCTGCTAATTGCGCCCGGATTATAAGACGAACACAGTGGGCCAATCAGTGCCAACAAAAGCCAGAATACAAGCAGCAGAACAGCCCGATCATGCTTGCTCCGCAATTTTCCGAATATACCGATCATGCTTTTCGCCCTCTCGGAAGAGACAAGATCGTAACAATATCGGCAAACGTTGTGAGTATGAGATAGGTCACACAAAAGACAAGCGCACAAGCTTGCACCATCGGGACATCGCGCGAACTCACAGCATCCACCATTAAGCCAGCAATACCCGGATAGGTAAAAACAACCTCAATCACCACAACTCCCCCAAGTAAGGAAGACAGACTGAGTGCCACCGCATTCACGATCGGGCCAAGAGCATTAGGAAGGGCATGCACAAGGATTAGTCGCACCGGACCAATGCCTTTGAGAAGAGCCATTTCAATATAAGAGGCCGAGAGGGTATCTGCCATCGCAGCACGTGTCATACGCACCATTTGAGCAAGGCTCACAAGCGCGAGAGTGGTGACGGGCATGAAAAACGCATACAGGAATTGTCCTAAAGAATGGACACTTCCGACATCGACAATGGCCGGCAAGAGGTGCAAGCGCACAGAAAAAACATACACTGCGATGGTAGCAATGACGAATTCGGGAACAGAGACCACTCCTAAAGTCATAATTGAAACGATACGGTCGTAAAACGTATCTTTCCAGATGGCCGAGGTGATGCCGAGAAAAAGCGAAGCAGGCACGGCAATCAACGCGGCAGCCCCGGCAAGCAGGAGTGAATTATGGAGACGCGGCCCTATAGCGTCTGCAACAGACAGGCCATTCAATAAGGAATGACCAAACTCACCATGCACAGCCGCCCAAAGCCATGACCAAAAGCGAAAAAATATAGGCTGATCAAGGCCCATCCCATGCCGTAGCGCCGCAACCGTCTGCGGTGTTGCATTCTGCCCTAAAAGCGCATCCGTCGCATCGCCAGGGAGGATATTCGTCACGGCAAACACGGTTACCACCACAAAAACCAGCGATGTTGCGGCAGCAAGGCAGCGTTTACCGATCAGCTTTGGCAGTGAGTTTTTCACGTCGCCCTCCCCCGGTTGCCCCTGAGCCAGACCGAACGAGCAAAATCATAACCCATCAATTGACCGGCCTGACTTGGACGAAGGCCGCAAACATGCGGCGCATATGCATCCAGGCTGGTTGTGAAATTGGGTATACATACCCCCGATCCAGACGCGATGAGTTCCTGCATATCCCAGTAAATCTGACGTTTTCTGGCGTCATTTCCTGTCGATTTAACTTCTGAGAGAAGACCATCGAAATGTGCATTATGCCACCGCGATTCATTCCACGGAGACGTGCTGGCAAAGCCAACACCTAGTGTCAGACTGGGCGCAGGCCTCGGATTGATATTACCAAACCCTAAAGAAGCCTTCATCCAATATTGCGTCCAGTATCCATCGACCGGGACACGTTGCACGGCTATTTTTTGAGCGATCTGAGAGGCTGAATATTGCAAAACAACGGCAATATCCACGGACCCGAGCGCAGCCGGAGAACAAACCATCGGAAGGATTTCATTCCAAAAACCACTCCGCTTCAGTAAGAACTGCGCCTTGTCTGGATCATGCTCGCGGGGAGCGAGTTGATGATTGAAATACGGACTTTCGGGCGGAATGGGCTGATCATTGCCTATGCGCGAAAAACCCAGAAAAACCGATTGTCGGATCTGTTCTCGATTAAAAAGATACTTAAGACCTTCGACAAAATCAGCAGAACGCCCATATCGCTGATCCAGCCTAACAGATAAATCCGTATAGGTGCCCTCAGGGCTTTCTATAATACCGAAACCGCCTTCCTTCAGCATTTGAACAAGACGTGGATTGGCAGTTGCAATCAGATCCACATCCCCCGACATTAGGGCATTGTGTCGCGCCATATCGTCAGGAATAGCAATCAGTTCGATACTGTCGAGATAAGGCCGATCACCCCAAAAATCAGGGTTTCTAGTGCCAATTACTCGAATACCGGGGGCAAACTCTTCACAATAAAAAGGACCTGTCCCATTAGCATGACTAAAATCTTTTGTTCCAGCTTTTACAATGGCAAAATTACTAATCCCCAAAATGGCTGGGAAATCCGCATTCGGCGCATTGAGCACAATCTCCACCACAAGAGGAGAGATAGCCCGTACGGACTGCATTGTTTTGGCAAGCGCATATTGTTGAGAACTTACGCTTGGATCTTGATGCCTAAGGAGTGAAAAAACAACGTCCTCTGCTGTCAGAACGGTTCCATCATGAAACCGAACATTGCGGCGCAAACGGACACGCCAAATGACAAAGCCATCACTGTCAAGCGTTTCTGCTAGTGCTAGCTGTGGATTGAGCATGTCATCCAGTGAAACCAAGCCATCATAAAACAAACGGCCACGAATATAGTCCGTAGCCATAGACTGACGCGCCGGATCAAGCGTTTCTGACGCGGATCCAACCACACCAGCAACTTTCAAATGCCCACCAAAAATAGGCGCTGCAATACCGTTCTGTGGCGCCATTCCTGCCGCTAAAAGCCCAGAACCTTTCAGAACGGTCCGTCGCTTGAGGAAAGATGCTAGCTGCACTTTAATTCCTCAAAAAACGGCGCATACGGGACAACAGAACACACGATAAAAAAAGTCATTTTAGCCTCTGCTGTTTCCCTGCATGGCGAGCCCAAATACAATGGTGATTTCGATATAAACATAAAATGACTGAATATTATATTCGAAGTACCTCCCTTATACAGCGTAATGTGCTGAATGATTTTTATATTGCAGCATATAACGCTTCATCATGAGTAAAGCATAACCAATTCGTCACGATCTGCCGCGTCCGCTAAGTCAGAAAGGCTTAAATAATGATAATCCGGCACGGTCAATTCAGGAACGGAAACCGTGCCACCGAACCCACCACCCATAGCCTTTCGGCGTTCAATCCAGCACACACTGTAGCCTAATTGCCGTGCAATGCCGATATCATTGAACTGACTCTGCGCGACATGCAACACATCTCCCTTTGTGTAGCCCTCTGGAGCAAGTTGCTCTAGCACATAGGTAAAATATTGCGGGTCAGGCTTTTCACACCCGCTGTCATCTACGGTAAAACCCCTCAAAAACGGAGATCCCAGCGTTTTATCCATGCCATCAAACGCCCATTTACGCGCATTGGTCATCGCGACAAGGTGAAAATGCTTTTTTAACCTTTTAAGGGCATCAACACTGTCCTTGAATGCGGGCCAAGACATCGCACTCCAAACAAATTCCTTTTCTTCCCCATAGCCTGTAGGAAGGCCGAACTTATCAGCTAAGGATAAGTAGATAAGAGCAAGGTCTTCTGGAAAGAGCAACTTTTCCGAACGGTTCCGCAGAGCACGATATTCTGTCAGGAATAATTCGAAATCGAGCGTCTCTTTTTTTGGGCCGAGGAGTTTCCCTAACGCATTTTTCATTCCGCCTTCAAAATCGATAAGTGTTCCGACGACATCGAATGTCAGGATCTTAGGTTTACGCGCCATGAGCTTTAATCTTCCTAAAAATTCCACTCAAAAACCAGATGTCAAGGAGAGAACGCCTGCAAAGCCGCCACCAACAAAGTAAGTTGGGGAACTGCCCGCGATGGTGGTGCCACGCACACCTTTTGTTGGGTTAGCATTCATACTGAGACCGCTGACCCCAGAAAGAAATCCATTGTTACCAACATTCATGAGGTTAATTTGAATTTGAGGGTGCTTAAGATATAAATAGTTCTGAAAACGATATCCAAAATTAAGATTAAACGTTTCAAACGATGGAATGCTCTGATCATTCATGAAGGTTGAATACTGCTTGCTGACGTAATTCATATTAAAGGCCCCGAAGAGGCTGCCGTTATCATAGGACAACCCAACAGCAAACGTGACCTTCGGACTCTTAACCGCGACTTTCCCTGCAGATCGAATGTAATCATTACCGACTTGAAGGTTATTGTCCGTTGTGGCGTGTAAGTATTGAGCTGAGACATATGGGCTGAAATGGTGCCATGGACGCAACCCTAGCTCGACCTGGGCCCCGCGCGCTGTCTGCCCACCGCCATTGATGGACTCTGTGACGGGAGTTCCACTCGCATAAGTGGTTGTGCTAATCTGACGGTTCGTAAAATTATAATTGAAAAGTGCCAATGCTACACTGACAAGGCCAGTGTGACGATAGCCGATTTCCTCACCAATCGCATATTCAGATTTTGGGTTAACTGTATGAGAGCGCGTCTGTGCACCACTAGAAACACTGTAACGATCTGCATATGACATGATGCTGGCTGGCATACGGAAAGATGTCGTGCCGTTGATATAGATTTGATCATTTTGGGTTATTTTATAACTCATAGAAATCTGAGGCTGGGGCGCTGCTTCACTTTGTCCATTTTTATAATTTGTTCCTGGGATATTTTGGGTCAATGTGCGAGTTATCATAGTTTCTTTAAAACCCGCCGTTAATGTGAGGCGATCATTCAAAGCCTTATACGTATCATTGATAAATAAGGAGTTTGTTTGCTGAATTAAGTGAATATTATACTGTGAGAGAGGTGAACCCGCCTGAGTTGTGATCGCCCACTGTCCATACATACTCGATACCTGGCCGTCTGGACCGAGAGCTTCGTAAAGGGATGGTTCAGATTGATCAAAGTAAGAATACCAATATCCGATAGCGAGTGCGTTGCTTCCCTTGGTCCAAGTAAGGTTTGTATTTATCCCGCTATAATACAGGTTATATTTATCAATCGAAATTGCTGAGAACGAGTTACCACTGCTGGCTCCGGTGTTCTGTAGAACTCCAGCTCTCTGATTGCCGTAATAGCTTCCAGTTCTTGAGAGGGTCGTACCGCCATTATCATAGCCAGTAGCGTAGCTGAAATATGGCGTTGTATTCAGGCTGAGGCCATGGCCAAGATTCAGATTGACCGGCGCCCCAAGAATAAGCGTGCGATGGAGGTTCTCCTGCAGCTTATAATAATCTGAACTCCCTTTCGTATATTTATCCGCATAGTTGTAATTGACGCCATACTTCTCCCACGCCGATTTAGTCGGAGCGCGCAGGTAATACTGAAGCGGGTCATTATAAGACAATACGAAGGAGGCCTTGTTCCCTTCTCCCCATTCCTTCACGAATTTTCCATCCACATGATAGCGCCGTGTCTGACCGACACCACGCCACTCATCGGCTGTTCGGGCAGAAAAAGAGAGAAACCCTCGTATGCCTGTATTGCCAATATCCCCAGTATCTAAGCGAACAAACTCCCGTTTCAGACTAAAGGACCCGTAGGAAAAATTAGCCAAACCACCAAATTTATGTGACGGATCACGGAGGCTTTCCGTTAACTCTCCACCTACAGCGTTATATAGGGGTGATATGATATCTGGAGAACCTTGTGTGAGCGTGATGCTCTGGATGTTTTCGTTATCTGCCGTTGAGGATGTGTAGGGCAGAAGGTAGACAGGCGCAGCAGCAGGAATCCCTTCGTAAAGATACCCGATTTCTGTTTGATCTAGACCACGAACACTCAGTCCTTGCTGATCATCATTCGTTCCCAGCGGGTCATTCCCAGAATAAACGACCCCCGGAAGGTTGGCGATCATCGAGACCGGATTGGCTGTGGGACTCTGTTTTGCAATGAAGTCACGCGTAATACCGCTGCGAGACTTTGCAACGATCTGCGGCGGCATAAGTCCGCCTCCCGGCGTTGTATTCGTGACGCCTGTCGCAGAGGCTATGCCCGCATGTACAACCATGCTTTCGGTCTCATGCGCTTCGACGTCTTTATGATGTAATACTGCAGAAGTAGACTTTGTTTTTATGAGGGCAAGAACCTGCTGCGCATCTTTACTCGCCTGGGGAGTATGTCGGTAATGTGTAGCCTCAGCCGCCCAAGCACTTTGCACTGATAGCCATGTTGAGAATGTAAGCAGGGCTAAGCGCCCATGCTTTTTTTTAGCTCTGGAAATAGGTTTAGAGCGGCAACACTGGGAAACGATCATTGACAATGAATCTGGCATGGCTATTTCCATCGGCGGCTGGTCCTCCGCACAGTTTCGGAGAACCGCACATATATTTTTCTGACAGATAATTCGTTGCACAATCGATGCAGTTATTTCTCCTGTTTCTACGATTTGATTGACATATAATTCCGTTATTGCAACATTTTACACGGTATTGCGCAGAGCGGGTCAAATGCTCTTAAACAATCCGTCGGCTATTGCACTTCCTAGGTCTTGAGTGCTGTTCTGCCCACCCATATCCGGTGTGCGTGGACCATTCTTCTGGGATAAAACAGCGGTCATTGCGTTCAAAATAAGCGTAGCCGCTTCAGATTCTCCTAAGTGATCGAGCATCATGGACACCGCCCATATTTGACCAATCGGGTTCGCAATATTTTGCCCAAAAATATCGGGGGCAGACCCATGCACTGGCTCAAACATCGAAGGGTATTTTTTTTCTGGGTTGATATTCGCTGATGGAGCAACGGCAATAGTGCCGGTCATACCCGGTCCTAGATCAGATAAAATATCACCGAACAAATTGCTCCCAACAATAATATCAAAACGCTCGGGGGACATAACAAAGCGAGCGGCTAAAATATCGATATGATACTGATCCATACGAACATCAGGGTACTCTTCTCCAACGGCCGCAAAGCGTTCATCCCAATACGGCATAGAGTGATAAAGACCATTCGATTTGGTAGCCGATGTTACATGAAGACGATCCATTTTACGGGCAAGTTCAAAAGCATAGCGCAATATCCTGTCAGTCCCGTGTTTCGTAAAAACAGCGCTTTGAACAACGCCTTCTGCGGCCGTACCCTCTGCAAACCGACCACCAATTTGAGAATATTCCCCTTCAACATTTTCACGCACGATCCAAAAATCGACATCTCCCGGCTTTTTATTAGCCAAAGGGCAAGGAATTCCCGGCAAAAGCCGCACAGGACGCAAATTCACATATTGATCGAACTCTCGGCGTATCTTGAGAAGAAGCCCCCATAGTGACACATGATCTGGAACGCCCGGATATCCCACAGCACCCAGCAAAATAGCATCATTCTGCGCTAATTGGCTCATGCCGTCTTCGGGCATCATGTGACCGGTTTTCAGCCAGGTTTCACAACTCCAATCAAAATGAGCATAATCGAACCCAAGTCCGCACACGCGCCCGACAGCATCAAGAACCTTAATAGCTTCCGGCATAACTTCTTTGCCAATGCCATCGCCCGGCAAAATGGCAATTTTGTACGTCGTCATAATTCTGTATCCTTATTGGTGCGCAGACATGCATGGGCAAGCGCCACCCAGTAAGCGATGCCTTGCGGAATAATGGTGTCGTCAAAGTCATAATCAGGGGAATGCAAAGGCGCAGATGAGCCATTTCCCAGCATGACAAATGTGCCCGGTCTTTTTTGCAGCATAAAACCGAAATCTTCAGAGGCCATACTCGGTTTCATGTTAGAAATAACGGTGCCCTGCGCGCCGACAGCAGACCTCATAGCAGAAAGAGCCAAAGCCATTTCGTCCGTTGTATTTACGGTCACAGGATAAGGCTGATAAAACTCAATCGCGATGGTGACTTCATGCGTGTGCGCAAGCCCTTCAGCCAGACGGGTCATCCCCCTTTTGAGAGCCTCTAGCTCTTGAACATCCAAAGAGCGGATTGTGCCGCGTAATGTGGCTGTTTCAGGGAGAATATTGTCCGTTGTTCCGGAATGGAACGTACAAATCGATAGAACTGCTGGCTCCATAGGGTCAGAACGCCGCGAAATCAACAACTGGGCTTCTTGAACGAATGCAGCCCCGATTGTTAGAGCGTCACGACCAAGGTGAGGCTGAGCGGCATGTGACCCCTGACCTGTTATCGTGATCAAAAACCGCCATCCACCCGCCATGATAGCCCCTGCACGTGTCGCCATGGCCCCAATGGGAAGGCCCGGCCAGTTATGCATTCCAAAAACACGATCAGCAGGGAATTGCTCCAACAAGCCTTCGTCCAGCATGACTTTAGCGCCGGCGCCCCCTTCTTCTCCGGGCTGAAAAACAAAATGGACCGTCCCACATTCCGGCGGATCAAGCGCCAGTACTGCGGCAGCTCCCAGAAGCATGGTTGTATGACCATCATGCCCGCACGCATGCATACGCCCAACATGACGGGAAATATGAGCATGATCGCCCCGCTCCTCTATTGGCAAGGCGTCCATATCCGCGCGAAAAAGGATTGATGGCCCCGGTTTTTTTCCGTGAAGAGACGCGATAACACCCGTTTTTGCGAGACCTCTCGATGGGCGATAACCGAAAGAGGACAGAATCTCTGCGACACGATCTGCCGTTCGAAACTCTTCAAATTTTACCTCAGGGTGAGCATGCAAGTCTTTTCGTAAGCTAATGAGATCTGCGAGGTCCATGACTTACGACTCAAATGCCATAAGAACGCTTTTATAGCGCAAATTAGCCTCAACAGCCTGACGGCCAAGATCTTTACCAATACCAGAGCCGCCATACCCACCCGTAGGAATCACAAAATCAGAGGAACGGCCATACCGATTAACCCAGACTGTACCCGCTTTAAGATGACGTACCGCACGCATAGCACGCCCTAGATCAACAGTATGAACACCGGCTGCAAGCCCATATGTTCCATGAGAGGCCAAAGATAACGCTTCGGCTTCATCCTCAAAGGTCTGAACCGTCAAAACAGGCCCGAAAACTTCATCCTTTACAGCTTGCATCTGCGGCGTAACCCGCGAAAGGATACACGGCGAGAGAAACACACCACCCGGCCCATCCAACCGCTTCAGTGGCACAAGTGCAGATGCCCCTTCTTGTAAGGCTGCATGGATTGTTGTTTCTATCGCACTGGCCTGCCGCTGCGAAATGATTGGGGAATACCGGGTGGCTGCATGTTCGAGCGCTCCGGCTCTAAAATCTTGCGCCTTAGCAATTATTTTCTCTACCAAAGCATCATGAATCGTCTTCTGAACGATGAGGCGCGACCCAGACACGCACACCTGCCCCGCATTCCCGGTAAAGGCGCGAACAATGCGGTCTGCAACAGCATCTACATTACGAATATCATCGAAAACAATCTGCGGGCTTTTTCCACCCAGTTCGAGCGTGACAGGTTTGGGGCCGCTTTCAGCGGCCGCCTTCATGATCTCAATTCCAGTGCGTGTGGAACCTGTAAAGGTTAATTTTCCACAAATCGGATGTCGGACCAAAGCATTTCCCGTAATCGGACCTGTTCCTTGCACTACATTGAACAGACCTGCCGGAACACCGGCTTCGATAGCCAATTCAGCCAATCGAATAATGGAAAAAGGCGTCATTTCGGATGGCTTGAGCACAACGCCATTTCCCGCCACCAGTGCGGGAATAATTTTCCAACTCCCCATGACTAAAGGAAAGTTCCACGGTGCAATCGCTCCGATTACGCCATATGGCTCAGCCAAAACGAGGCCCAAAAGGTCACTTTGTGTAGCAGCAACGTCTCCACCCAGTTTATCGGCATATTCAGCGAAAAAACGTATGCCTTCAGCCGTAAAAGGAACATCCCATGCTGTTGTTTCTGCAATTGGGCGCGTCGAGCACAGCGCTTCCAAACGCGCTAATTCCACAACATGATCGTCTACAAGGTCCGCCCATCGCCGTAGGACCCGCCCCCGCTCTCTCGGTGCACAACTCGCCCAGCCGGAGCGCATCTGCACATCACGCGCTAGTCTGACAGCATGATCTACCAGAGCGTCCCCTGCTTCCGGCAGATGACACAACAAGCGCCCGTCTGACGGACCATACACAGGAATAACGCCCTCACCCGTTAGCCGTTTTCCATCCACAAAATGCGTGTTCGGAAGCGCCACAAGGCGTGGGTCAAAGGTGAGAGCTGTCATTATATATTCCTGCAAGAACCATCTCGGCAATGAAATAATGTGCGCAGTTTGTGAGTATGGGGCAAACAACAAAATGCCCCGAGCATATATTTGAATATCCCTGCTATTCCCGGCTCACCTACAGCATTTTCTGCTCCGGATACGGTCTTTTCTTGCATTACATATTGCAGGGTTTGCGCAATGATCATGTTTAAGCTCAGTGCAGGAAACATCATGGATACGCCACATCTCATCTCGCTTGACCGAGAACACCTCATTCATCCCGTGTCGTCATGGCGGGACCACGAAACGAATGGTGCAACCATTCTGGAATCTGGCAAAGGTGCCTGGCTGACAGACAGTAAAGGCAACCGCCTTCTAGACGGTTTTTCGGGTCTATGGTGCGTCAATACTGGCTATGGCTGTGAAAGCGTCATTGAAGCGGGTCGCCGTCAGCTTGAGAAACTCCCCTACGCTACTGGCTATTTCGGTTTTTCAAGCGAACCTGCTATCGAATTGGCTACACGTCTGACGCGGCACGCACCGGGGCATCTCAACCATATTTATTTCTCGCTCGGCGGCTCGGATGCTGTGGACAGCACACTCCGCTTTATCCGTTATTATCAACACGCTCGAGGCACACCTGAAAAGCGTCATGTCATAGGCCTTCAAAAAGGTTATCATGGCTCTTCTTTTGTCGGTGCAGGCCTTACAGCACTGACAGTCTTTCACCGTGATTCTGACCTCCCACTTCCATGGCAGCACCATATTCCAAGCCCAGATCCTTACCGCCACCCTGCCGGCCCCAACGGGGACGCCATCATTCAGGCTTCGGTGCAAGCGCTCCATGATGAAATCGCAAAAATTGGTGGCCCACAGCATGTCGCAGCCTTCTACTGCGAACTTGTACAAGGATCTGGTGGCGTCATTGTTCCGCCGAAGGGGTGGGCAACAGCCATGCAGGCAGCATGTCGTGCGCTGAATATTTTATTTGTCGTCGATGAAGTCATTACAGGCTTTGGCCGGACCGGTCCTCTCTTTGCTTGTGCTCATGAAAATATCGAGCCCGATATGATGACGGTGGCGAAAGGGCTAACAGCAGGTTATGCCCCAATGGGCGGCGTATTCTTGTCTGACACGATCTATGAGACGATCCGCGATAAAACGCCATCGGGCGTTGCCGTTGGACATGGCCAAACCTACAGCGCTCATCCGGTCAGTGCTGCCATTGGCCTTGCCGTTTTGGACCTGTATGAAGGCGGCCTACTGACAAACGGAACGCATGTCGGCAAGCATCTTGCAAATCGTTTGCGAGGTCTCGACAATCATCCACTCGTGGGCACAACCCGCTCCCTCGGCATGTTGGCCGGTATTGAGCTTGTCACGGACAAGGCGGCCAAAACCAAACCGGATGCCCAGCTTGGTCTTTCCAGTAAATTGAGCCGATATGGTTATGAGCAGGGTATTCTCTTCCGTGCTTTCAGTGATGACGTCATCGGCCTGGCACCACCGCTGTGCAGCACAGTTGCTGAAATAGATCAGCTCTGTGACGGCATCGTCTCCGTACTGGATCAGGTCATGGACGATCCAGCCGTAGGCAGCGCTCTGAAAGCCTGAATCTCCCATGGGAGGATGCAGAAGGTTGCCCCATCATGACGCCTAAATTGTCTTCCCATGAACCAGCGACACTGGACGATCTCCCCCCGACAAAATTTCATGCGAAAATTGCCCTAATCTCTGCTGGGGGGCCATTTTGTGATGGCTATATTCTCGGTATCATCGGCATCGCCCTTCCCTCCATTGTACGAGATCTTCATCTCACCGGAGGGGAAACAGGTCTTGTCGGTGCTGCGGCCCTCGTTGGTGTTTTGGTCGGCGGAATGCTGGGTGGAGCCGTCGCAGATCGGTTAGGACGCCGGCCGCTCTTTACACTTAATATCGCAGCTTTCTTAGTCTTTTCCGTGCTGCAAAGTACGTGTTCTGGCGTATTGTTTCTCGTCACTCTCCGCTTCTTGCTGGGTGTCGCTGTTGGCGCGGATTACCCCATCGCCACCTCCTACGTCACCGAATTCTTGCCGCGCATACTCCGGGGCCCGGTACTGTCCGGATTAATCATGGCGTGGTGGCTTGGATACATAGCAAGCTACGCTGTAGGTTATGCGCTATCCTTCTTCCCAGAAGTTTCGTGGCAGAGCATGCTGGCCTCAAGCGCGGTTCCATCACTGACCCTCTTTTGTCTACGCATGGGGCTACCAGAATCCCCGCGCTGGCTCATTCAAAAAAGGCGTATCACAGAAGCTCAATGCATTTTACGCGACCATCTAAATACGGATATTCTTCCTCACGCAGAACCGCAGGGGCAGCTTTCCCCACTTCAGATTATGCGCTCCCCTTATCGCGGCGCGCTCGTATTCGTCAGTGCATTTTGGATATTACAAAGCGCTCCTGGTTTTGCAATCCATACGCTTCAGGCTCAGCTCCTGCGCCAGTATCATGTCTCAAATGCGTTGTTAGGATCATTCTGTATTACGGGGCTAACTATTGTGGGTATCTTGCCTGTGACACTGGGCTTGATAAACCTCATGGGGCGCCGTTTATTATTAATTGGTTCTTTCGCCATAAGCTGGGCGGGGCTTTTTCTTCTTGGAATATCGTCGCATCCGACCACTGGAATAATCTTCTCAGGCTTCATTTTGTATTCAGTCTCTGAAGCAGCTGGAAGTGGCCTGCAATTCGTTTACCCGAATGAGCTGTTTCCAACAGCCATCCGGGCAAGTGCAGTCGGTATGGCCTGCTCTTTCAGCCGGTTAGGTGCGGCACTAGGAACATTTCTTCTCCCAATAGGCTATGCGCAGTTTGGTATGCGCCCCATGATGCTGATAGCAGCGGGCTTTATGCTGGCCGGCCTACTCATCAGCTATATCTGGGCTCCAGAAACGAAGCATACCTCTTTGGGCGAAAAATCGCCGTTCATTGAACCATCTTCCCCTCGCGCCTCCTGACGGAGATCATTATATGAAATTTGTTCCCTATTGGCTGGATAGCATTACATCCGTTTCCAGCACCTCTCTGTCAGCATTTCCAGCAAAGGCCGATGTCGTCATCGTAGGTGGTGGCTTCACGGGGCTTTCAGCCGCCCGCACCTTAGCAAAAGCTGGCAAGAGTGTTGTCGTTCTCGAAGCCGACCAAATTGCATGCCATGCTTCTGGCCGTAATGGTGGGCATGTTAATAATGGTACAGCAGGTAACTTTCAGGCCATGGTCGGGAAATATGGGCTAGAGCAAGCTGTAGCTTTATACCATTTTTTCGACGATGCTGTAGATACCGTCGAAAACATCGTGACGACTGACAAAATCGCCTGCGATTTTCGTCGATGCGGAAAGCTAAAGGTCGCTTGGACACACCAACATCTCGCAAATTTACGCGCAGACCAAGAAGCTGTGAAACAATACGCTGACCCAGAAACTGACCTCTTGGACCGCGAAGCGGTTACCGCAGAGATCGGAGGATCTACAACGTTTGAGGGCGGCATTCTGTATCGTAAAAGCGCACAGATGCATGTTGGAAGATTTGGATATGCTCTTGCCGCTCAAGCTATGAAAGCAGGTGCCCAAATCTTTGAAAATACGCCAATGATGGGCCTTCGTCGGGTAGGGAACGTATTTGAGGTTTCTTCGTCTGCGGGTGTTATTCAAGCGAAAAATGTTCTACTCGCCACCGGAACGAGCCGAAAAGCGCCGAATTGGTTTCGCCGCCGCATCATGCCCGTAGGCAGCTTCATCGTCGCCACCGCTCCTATGCCCGAAGACCTCTTCGCGCGTATTCTACCTGGACGCCGGAACGTCGTTACCACCCGCAATATTCATAATTACTTCCGCACAACGGAAGACCGACGTTTGATTTTTGGTGGACGAGCGAACTTCTCCCAATCTAGCGAGAAATCAGATATCAAATCCGGACAGATTTTGCATACAGCCTTGACCGAAATCTATCCCGAACTTGCAAGCACAGACATTGATTATTGCTGGGGAGGCAATGTCGATATGAGTGTTGATCGTCTCCCGCATGCGGGAGAATGGAACGGTGTTACCTACGCAATGGGGCTGAGCGGGCATGGTGTTCAAATGTCCGTTCATCTTGGACAACTTCTGGGCCGTAAGTTAGCCGGAGAATACGTTAATATTCCGGTATGGAACCAACCGTGGTCGCCTATTCCTGCCTACGGCATTGCGGCTCACTTTATGCCCGTTGTCGGTGCTTATTTCCGCGCTAAAGACAGATATTTCTAAGTCCGGTACAGAAATCCCGCAGGAAAGCATATCTCCTGCGGGGGTATTCCTCTTAAAGCCCAAAGGCGCCTGGAAGTCCGCTGATATCCTTAATCTCTTCATACTCATAAAAAGGATTAGCGGGTTCATGGCCACGATTGACCCAAATTTTTGAACGTATCCCTAAATCATGCGCCGTCATGAGATCATAACGAAAAGATGATGAAACATGCGTGATGTCCTCTGGACCGCAGCCTAAAACATCTAACATGTATTCAAAGCCATTCATGTGCGGCTTATACGTTCCCGTTTCTTCCGCTGTAATGACTTTGTGAAATGGTGCGCCTAATTTTTCAACATTAGACATGATCTGACTATTCATGGCGTTGGATAGGATAACTAGCGGAATGTCCTTGGCAACTTTTGCAAGTCCTGCTGGCACATCTGGATGCGGCCCCCATGTCGGCACTTCATTGTAAATTTGCAACGCATCTTCTGCACAGAATGGAACGCCATTCTTTTTACAGGTACGCTCCAGAGCATTATGTACCACTTCCGCGTAAGGCTTCCATGCGCCGAGTATCTCATCAAGGCGATAAGCCGCAAAGTTTTTGATGAAACGCTGCATCGCGGCTTCACTCAGAGCCTCACCATAAAGTCTGCGTGCGGCCCCCGCCATGTCGAAGAATGTTAATGTACCGTAGCAGTCAAAGGTAATGAACTTAGGGCGGAAGGTCATACACAATTCCTCATGAGGTAATAACTGTCTGTCATAGCCATTATGATGCCGTCTTTAGGACCACAGTGGATATCAGGTTTTCGTCATTCGACGCAGGAAATTTCATATTGAAACAAGGATGCAGTACGCTCTGCTGCGGATGCTTAAAAATCAGGAGCAGAATCGGTGCAGAACACGGCACATTGGGTCGATACATTCCAATGTTATGAGACTCTTTATGACCCTACTTCTTCCCATCACAACACAGCAAAACTTTCCCCCTCGCGCTTCTGTTGCCGAACCAGAACGTCTTATTTCAGGGGCCCCGGCATTCAAAACATGGGCCTTAGACACGTCACGTGATGGCAACGTTCGCACAGGTATGTGGCAGGCTACACCCGGGATCACGCACTCTATTAAAGGGAACGCGTTTGAATTTTGTCATATTCTTGAAGGTCTTGTTAAAATTGTAGAAAATAACGGAGAAACGTACCTCTTCAAGGCTGGTGACAGTTTCATCATGAAGCCCGGTTTTATGGGGACATGGGAAACAATCGAAACCGTAAAAAAAATCTATGTCCTTGTAGAATGACAGATACGTTAACGCCTACACCACATATCCGTACAAACTGCCTACGCTAGGAACGTCCTATGCCCGCACCACTACACCTGATCCAGACAGCTCCTACAGTACCAGCAGAAGCCGATGTCGTTGTTATCGGCGCCGGAATTGTGGGGGTTTCAGCTGCCTACTGGCTCGCCAAAGCTGGAATGAAGGTTGTCCTTCTGGAGAAAGGCTCAATCGGCGCTGAACAGTCCAGCAGAAACTGGGGATGGTGCCGCCAACAGAACCGTGATGCGCGTGAATTACCATTATCAACACGCAGCCTTTCCTTGTGGGAAGACATGACAGCGGATATCGGAGAAAATCTTGGCTTTCGTCGTTGTGGCTTGCTGTATTTAACGAAAAATCAGGCCGAATTAGATGGATGGGCACGATGGGGACAGTTCGCCCGAAAGGAAGGCGTTGACACACGAATGCTCAACGCAAAGGAAGCTGCGCAGCGTGGTAAGGCAACACAACAAAAATGGCTTGGCGGCGTATGGTCCCCAACAGATGGCATCGCTGATCCCGCCCTTGCCGCTCCGATGATTGCCAAAGGTGTGCTGAAACATGGCGGGCATGTTGTTCAAAACTGTGCGGCCAGAGGGGTTGAACTCTCTGGAGGATCTATCTGTGGTGTAGTGACGGAACGAGGAACTATTCGTACATCACAGGCGGTTATGGCTGGCGGCGTATGGGCACGCTCGTTTTTGAATCAGGTTGGAATCAATCTTTCCCAATCGTCTGTTCGTTCATCAATTCTGTCCGTTAAGCCAGGCATATCCGGTCTGCCAGACGCGTTACATACGCAAGTGTCATCCATTACACGCAGAGCAGATGGCGGCTATACGCTCGCTATCTCTGGAAATGGCCGCGTCGACCCCACCCCGGGAATACTCAAAAATACAACGCAATTTCTTCCGATGTTTACACGTCGCTGGCGTCAACTTTCTCCCGGAGACTTTCAGGCGTGGCAATATGGTTTCGATACGAACAGAAAATGGGCACTTGATGACATAACTCCTATGGAAAAAACGCGTATTCTTGATCCGCATCCGGATATGAAAACGCTTAAAAAGACTCTTCATCAAGCGAGGACTCTCCTGCCTGCCTTAGAAGAATCTCATGTGCAGGCTGCGTGGGCGGGCTACATTGATAGTACTCCAGACGGTGTTCCCGTTATTGATCCGGATAGTGGCGTACCTGGTCTTTTCATCGCTGCGGGGTTTTCAGGGCACGGTTTCGGTATTGGCCCCGGGGCTGGGCATCTCGTTGCTGATATCTTGCTAGGAAGATCGCCGATCACCGACGTAATGCAGTATAAAATTTCTCGATTCAAGAAAAGCGCTTGGGGGAAAGTCGCTGATTTTTAAAAATAAGAGCCCATTCGACTGCCTACACGAAAGTCTATTTTACAAGGGCTGTCACATGAAATTAATGTAGTCGGAATAAGGGCCTCTGAACGCCCCCAAGGAGAAACGTGCTATCCCGGAAACCATTAACGCACTCTAAAAAACTTCCCCCCGCCCGCAAATACTGAGAAATACTTCTACGAACAAAATTTCACCCATGCATTAGCCGTTTAATTCCGGTAAATATAGATCTGCTGACGCGTCCCCAATTTGTTACCACTGGTAAGTAGGAGTTTCTCTTTTATGGTGTGTGGTTGATGGGATGGCAATGGTCTTATGGGCATGCCCCTACGACCATAGGTGAGCGACTTGAGCAGTTTTTTTCCACCGAGCTTTGAGTATGAGCGCACGGTATTGTAACCCTCACGCCATAGCGCCAGAATATGTCGCA
>NZ_BCZB01000029.1 GCF_001598495.1 Neokomagataea thailandica NBRC 106555 | reverse complement strand
CACGTCAGTTTTTTTGGTGTTGTGGTTGTTCTTTTTTACCCAAAAAACGTCTAGCCAATATCTAAGATCGAAAAAGGTTTACAGGCCTAAAACCCGTATTAGCCCAAATTTTCAAAAGTCTTTTTGCTTCTTTTTCTTCAGAAAAAGAAGAGAGAACAGCCCCCAACGCCTCCCCCTCCATCACACAACCTACCCCCCCGAAAGCATCTCCAAATCCGGGCATAAAAAAAGCCCCCTCCAATCGGAAGGGGCTTTCCTACGTGCAAAACGCGCAACTTAGAACGATGCGTTCACACGACCAAAGTAGTAAGCACCCATAAACGGCACCTGACCGGAGAACTGATCATACATGGTGTTACCAGCCTGTACGAACTGACCTGGCAGGCGACGTGGGCGAACATTGAAGATGTTATTCGCACCAACAGAAGCATGAATGCTGTCCGTCACACGGTAGCCAATCTCAAGATCCGTCAACCAACGTGGCGTATTTTTGAACTGTCCAAAGCAAGAGTTCGAATAACGCAGCGCACCACCCTTGGAGCAGGTTGCTGAGGCAGGCGTCCAATCCTGATATGTCATCATAGACGTTGTCTCACCATAACGGCTCTGACGCACGTTAACGTCCCATTTTCCGACCGTCCACAGCGCATTCAAGATCAACTTGCTGCGTGGCGTTGCCGTCGTCAAATACGAAATAACCTGCTCATTCAACAATGGCCGACCCAGCGTATCGATCCCGTTATGATGCAAACGCGTACGGTTCAAATTCAACGCAGCGCTCAGGTTCAAATTACCATACTCATGCATCCGCACGAGGTAATCTGCCTTCACATCCATCCCCTGCGTACGTGTCGAAGCACCATTGGAGATATAATAGGCGGAAGAATTCGCGGCATTGCTCGCCGTTGGGGAAATGTCAAAGCCGAAGGACTGCAGCGCAGCCAAAGCTGGCATCCCCTTCACCGTACCACCTTGCACGATCCGGTCACGCAGATTGATCTGATAAACATCCGCCTCAACATGCAGGCCCGTCACAGGCTCAGCCGTGAAACCAGCACTCGCATTTGTGGAGCGCTCTGGGCGCAAAGAGGTTGCCCCCAAAGAGCGCGCACCCGCCGATTCAACCGGCAACTGCCCCGCAACACTGCCCGTACCAGCAAAGGTGTTCAGACGGCTGAAATGCGATTCCTGCAAGGTCGGCGCACGGAACCCGTTGCTGATCGTACCGCGCAACGCAAAACGTGATGTCACGTCATAACGGGCAGAAATCTTGCCGTTCTCGGTGTTTTGCGTATCGGTGTAGTACTCATAACGCCCAGCCAAATCGATTTGCAGCTTCTGCGTTGGGTGCAACGTCGCATCAATATAGGCGGCATAAACGTTACGGTACCACTTACCCGCAGATTGCGGCGGAATACCCGTATGTTCGATCGGACCACCATAGAGGTAAGATTCTGGGTTACCCGAAACAATCTGATAAGAGTCCAGACGATGCTCACCACCCATTGCCAAATTAACCGGCAAAAAGGAGCCAACCGTGAAAGCACGGCGCAGGTCAAGGTTATTGGTCCATTGCGCGTTCTTCTGTGTGTAATCCCAGAACTTGGTCGGGGAAGTCAGCCCCGCCTTGACCATGCCGGGGTTATACACACCCTTAATGCTAATGCGGGAATTATCGCCACCGTAAACCGTGGAAAGATCCCAATCAAAGCCGAACAGATTATGCCCACGCAAACCAAGTGATGCCGCATAATCCAATTCATCATTCCCCGTAACCGAGCGGATACCGTCTGGGAAATACGTCGTATTTACATAAGGTGACTTATAAGCCTGCATTTCAGCATGGCGGTAAGCCAGCGTACTTTGACCGTAGAGCTCAACGCCTTCCGTCAAAGGTTTCGCAAAATCAATACCCAAATTCTCGCGTGTTTCTTCCGGTGAACTGACATAGTCGGTCTGACGGCCCTTCCATGACTGGTTAACACCCGGCTTTACAAAATACTTTGACGTATCCGCACCGTCTGGCCAGTAGCCCAAAAGAGCATGGTCAGGGCCCCACGCAATCATGTGATCCGTATGATAAAGCTGTGCACCCAAATGCACATAACCATCAGTACCCAGCTTCAAGCCACCATCTGCATCAAGCTGATACTGCCAGCCATCACCATTATAAGCATTGGCACCCGTCTGTGCCGTCAGCGACACACCATGATCTTTCTTCTTGGTGATGATGTTCACAACGCCGGCAATCGCGTCTGAGCCGTACATCGCCGCAGCACCGTCTTCCAACACTTCGATATGATCGATCATGTTGCCGGGGATCATGTTCAGATCCACACCGGAAGACGCAAATTGCGGTCCGGGCTTCTGCACAATGTTTGCCGTCGTATGACGGCGCTTGCCATCAATCAACACCAGCGTTTCATTCGGGTTCAAACCGCGCATCTGAATAGACGCAACGAGCGAGTTCGTGTTGGAACCGCGCGTACTCATCGTGATAGACGGATAGATACGTGTCAGCGCATTTGACACATTGAGTTCACCCGAACGCGCGAGCGTTGCCGCAGAAATCAGCGTAATCGGGCTAATGCTCTGACGTGCTTTCACATGAGCCGCACGCGTACCGGTGACAATCACCTGTTCCTGCGTATCACTATTGCGCGATACTGGCTGCTTGCTCATTTTATGCGCGACCGGAGCGGCCTTAGAAGCCGCTTTTTGCGTCTCTTGCGCCAAAGCACCAGCAGCAAAAAGCATCGGTGTACACGCAGAGGTCGCGACCAAAAGCAATTTTACTTTTTTCACGAAAAACTCCAGATCAAAAATATATCCGTTTCTGAAATGCGATTTAATAAAATGAAAAACGCAACAAAAGTTACCGATTTAAGTCACAAACATAAAACTGTCATAGATTTCATATTATGTCGTATTGGGCGCTGTTACCCGCTCTTATCACGCCCAATCAAGGGAGATCTCTCAGGCCTCACAAGGAGCCGAAAAGCAGTTATTTTTCAGATGTTTAAATAATTTTTATAAACCAACACCTTCTGCCCTCCTCTTCTGAAGAGAGAGAAAATATGTCACTTTTTAGCGTGAACAACACACATAACAGACCATACAACATGATATTTTTCATACGCATCACGTAGGGCGCGTGTCTAAAATACAACAGCCACAGAGGCCACAAAAGAGAATCTCTCTCGCCTCTCAATCACCTTGTCAGAGCTTTAATATGTCACGCGCCTGTACGGCATCGGCTGCAATCTGTGTCTTCAATTCATCCAACCCATGAAAACGGCGCTCTTCACGCAGCAACCCAACCAGCGCGACCGATAAAGTCTGGCCATATAAATTTTCAGAAAAATCGAAAAGATGAACCTCTAGACGACTTTCCCGACCATCATTAATCGTCGGACGGCGTCCCAGATTCGCCACTCCCGGCACAACACGCCCATCTGGCAACGTCACCCACACAGCATACACGCCCCGCGCAGGCTCAATATGCTGCCCCAACGGAACATTCGCGGTTGGGAACCCCAATAACCGGCCTCGCTGATCACCATGAACCACAGGGCCGACAATGCTCCACAAACGCCCCAACTCCATAGCAGCGCGTTCCGGATACCCCTCTTGCAGCAAACGCCGAATACGGCTTGAGGAGATAGGACCATTTCCATCCGTCAATTGCGGCACAATACTCAAACCAACCCCATGCGCCGTCAATAACTCTTTCAAACGTGCCGTATCCCCCTCACGCCTATGCCCAAAAGCAAAATCAGCGCCACAGGCAATATGCTGAACACCCAATGCCGTGATCAGCACATCATTAACAAAGGCCTCTGCGCCAAGGCGTGAAAATTCACTATCAAATGCGAGTTGAAAAACCGACTGCACCCCCTGCTTATGCAGTGCTTGCGCCTGAACAGAGGGCAACATCAAACGAAATGCCGGGTCCTGAGGGCGAAACAAAGCCCTTGGATGTGGATCAAACGTGACAACAGCTAAAGAGCACTCAGGCCGGGCCGCCTTTAGCGTGTTTAGGACATGCACATGCCCTTGATGCACACCATCAAAATTACCTAAAGCAGCAACGGAACCCCGCGCTTCCGCCGGGATATTCCGCCAATCCGTGTAAACGCCCATCCCGCCTAAGCGCCCAGAAGATCAAAATTCTGCGCCACATCTCCCAGAGTTCCCGCCTGAGGCACGCCTGGATGAGGCACGGTTCCATCCTGCGCACGAACCAACTGGCACACAGCATATCCCGCTTCAATAGCAGCATCCAGTTCCGCGCCAATATCCGATAAGAATAAAATATCCTGCGGCGCCACATCCGCAGCGCGTGCAATTTTACGGTAGGACTCAGCGTCTTTTTTACCACCCGTCGAAAGGTCATAGAACCCTTCAAACAAACCGGTCACATCCCCTTGTACCGTATGCCCATACAGCAATTTTTGCGATGGAATAGAACCCGACGAATACACAGCCAGACGCAAACCCGCCTCATGCCAAGCCTGCAATACCGGCAAAACATCCGGATACAAATCGGCACGAATTGTCCCATCAGCAAAACCTTGCCGCCATGCCACGCCTTGTAATGCTTTGAGCGGCGCAGCCTTCTCATCACGGGCCATCCAATCACGGCACACATCCAATGGTGCACGCCCCGGAAACGCCGCCTCAATATCCGCACGTGCCTGCACCACAACCGGGTCTGCATCATCCTCAAGCACAGTGGGCAGCGCATGCGCGGCATAGGGGAACATCACATCCTTCACGAAGGTGATCGGTAGGGTCGTGCCCTCAATATCCAGCAGAACAAGGCGAACCATGATGTCTCCGTCAGGCCTGCGCGGCCACACCCGGCACATTTGCCGGAAAGCGCTCAGCAATATCATCGCCCGTATAATCAGCGATCCAACCGGTTTTATCCGTAAAGACACGCAAAGCCACAACATCAGGCGTCAAGCCGGCATCAAACCAATGCGGTATGCCCGTCGGTACAGAAATCAGATCACCTTGCTCACACAGCACCGAATACACCCGCCCCTTAATATGCAAGACAAAGGACCCTTGCCCATGCACAAAGAAACGTACTTCATCTTCACTATGCGTATGTTCTGACAAAAACTTTTTACGCAATTCGGGCAGGTTAGGTGTCTGTGCGTTAATCCGCACCACATCCGCACTCCCTGCACCCGTCTCTCCCATCAGCGCATCCAGATAGGGACGATAGGCTTCAAGAATTTGATCCGTAGATGCGTCCTTTGCCGGCGTGACCGGCGCTGACCAACGCTCAAAACGAATGTTGTGCGGGCGCAGCGTTTCCGCGATCTCCCCCGGAGTAGAAAGATCGAGCAAAAGCGCCCCCGGTGCATCATCCCGGTAAACCGTCAAACGACTCATGACACATTTAGCCTTTTTGCAGATGGGCCAGATGGCACGCGAGAAGGAATTCTAGCCCTTCCAAACGCGCTAATGCGGTTGGCATGTCTGGCCCCCAGACATACACACCATGCCCCCGGATCAAATAACCCATAGGCATTTTGGATAAATGCGGTTCGACCACCGTTGCCAAACGCGCAATATCCTGATCATTCGCAAAAAGCGGAAGCGCGAGTGACGTCTCATGCGTCGTCTGCCCTTCAAACACTTTTAAGACCTCATACCCTTCAAGGGTAATCGCATCGTGTACTTCATCGCGGGATAGCACTGTAGCGGCCACAGAGTGCCCATGCAGCACCGCCCCGATAGACGGGTCATGCGCATAAAGCTGCGTATGCAAGAGCGTCTCAGCACTGGCTTTCTGGCCTTGCTGCACCGGACGCCCTTCCGGCGTGATCTCAATGACGTCATCAACACTCAGGAAACCTTTATGCCCCCCTGAGCGAGTAATCGCGATCCGCCCATCCGGCAAACGACGAGAGATGTTCCCGGCGGTTGCAGGCACCCAGCCGCGCTGATCCATACGCTGGCCAGCACGCACAATATCAACCTGCGCCTGCTCCCATGCGGGATCAGACATCACGTTATGCTCTTCCAAACGGCTGTTCAACGTCATCAGACCCGCGTTTGCGTCGTCTCATGCGACTGCGTATGCACACCGCCCGTAGGCGCAGACAGATGGCTCGGGCTTTCTGGCGTTGACGCACTGGACGAAGCCATTGATTCATCATCAGCCATATTCTTCTTGAAGGACTTAATACCCTTCGCAAAGTCGCCCATCATGCCACTAATTTTACCGCCGCCACCAAAAACGACGAGAACAACAACCGCAAGAATGACCCAGTGAATGGGGCTCATACCGCCCATGTTCTTATACTCCGAAATGCCAAGGCTTCTCTCATGTGGCAAGGCTTGGCCAATTGTGCAAGCATTCTGCCATACTCAAACGTATTCGACAGACTGTTTTTACGGGATAATGAACCCATAGGTTGGGTTCGGCCGCAACCCCATAACCCCACCGGGGCTCCACCAAACGCGCACAAGTGACCAATCATGCGCGAAGGAGATGTCCTTCACGAGGACGCCATTATCAATACTGCCCGGCGCCCAATTTGCCTGATCAACCAAAATCGTATCATTGGACAACACACGCCTCACCACCGAAACATGCCCATACGGCATGCGAGATGTTGCTTTAAACACCAGAATAGCACCCGATGACGGCTGATGTGCCCGCGCATAACGCCCTGCCGCTTGCCACCACCACCCTGCGGCATTGCCATGCAAATCCACACCGGTTTGCGCCCGTGCATAGGGCGCACACTGCAAAGCTCCGTGAAAACTACGGCCACCACTGCACCCAGCCAGCACCATCACAGCGCACAACACCGGCACGTACCGTAAGGCACGACAGCGTATCATGCGCAGCATACCCATTTTAATGGCGGTTGCGGAACGCAATAATGCGCTCCTCCGCATCATAACGGTCCATCGCTAGGGCCACTTCCGAAACATCGCGTGAAAAGCCATTCCGTGCGAAAATCCCAAGCACACGGTTATGCTCCTCTTGAGGGCGGTCCTCTCGTTGGAACGGCCCCACACGCCGTTTACGCGCCAAAATCAACGCGGCGGCCAACTCCGCCTCTTTTGCTGATGCCTCACCGCGCTCTCCCAGCGAATAGGCCAGCGCGACTCGTGCTGTATCCGCATCCACACCTTTTTGCTGCAAACGCGCTTCAACAGCCCGGCGCGAACGCCCAGACCGCGCCAAATGAGCAGCCTTAATACGCGCAAAGCCGGGGTCATCGACCGCCCCCAAAGCCCGCATCGCATACACGACATCATCAATCATGCCACGCATTGCGCCCAGCTTTTCCGCCAGCTCATCTTCCTTCAAACCCGCTTGAACCGCACGCATACCCCAGCGCCTCAAACGCCGCTCAAGCATCTGCCTCAAGCCCTGCTCTGTTGTGGCGAAGCGGGCCAGATGCGCAAGCGCTGTCTCACGCAGCGTACGAAAATCAGGGGCTGCAGGTATCTCTATCATTTTCATGATTATGAAACTGATTGGACATTTACGGCAAGCAAAGATCGCGTATTGTCATGACATGAGCGTATCATTTTCACCAGCGCTAGACGCTGCCATTCGTTCCCTCCCACAGCGTTACCCCGGACCGGGAGGGGCCGTTGCCATCATCCACCGTGGCGAAGTCATCACTCGACATAGTTGGGGCTATGCCAATGCGGAGCGCCGCATTCCCTTCACGCCCGCGACCCTGTTCCGTATGTGCTCCATCACAAAACAATTCACATGCGCTGCCATGCTGGCCACCACACCAGATCCATCCACGCTGAATGACATTATCGCAGCTCGCCTCCCCCTCCTCAAAGAACCACCGCACGCTCACCATTTGGCTCATAACCAATCCGGCTTACGGGATTATTGGGCCGTAGCGATGCTGCATGGCGCGCCGATTGAAGGATATTTCGGAGATCGGGAGGCAGAACGCGTTATCCGTGGCACGCGCTCACTGCACTTTGAACCCGGCACATCCTATTCTTACGTCAATCAAAATTTCCGCCTGCTCTCAGACGCTTTGCAGGACTATACGGGACGCAGCTTTTCTGAGATTTTACAGTCCTCCATCTTCAACCCCGCCGGCATGGAGCGCGCCATTCTCGCGGCAGAAACCCGCGCCATGCCCGATGGTACCACCGGCTATGAAGGCTCCGTCTCAGCAGGTTTCCGCCCCGCCATTAATAACATTTGGTGGACGGGCGATGCAGGGTTGGGCGCATCTCTGGATGATATGATCGCATGGGAGCGCTTTATTGACGCCACACGTAACGACCCCAACAGCCTCTATAACCGCCTTTCCGCCCCCATAGCCTTTGCCAATGGCACACCAGCCCCTTATGGCTTCGGCCTTCAGCATCTGACATTGCACGGAAAAGAGGTCACGGCGCATGGCGGCGCATTACGGGGCTGGCGTTCTCATCGCTTACACGTTGCCTCTGAAAGACTGTCAATCGTGGTTATGTTTAACCACATGTCCCCCGCACAAAATGCTGCGGCCGAACTTTTAGGGGCCGCTCTTAACGTACCCCCCGCCCAACCTACCGCCACCATTGAAAGCCAACTCACCGGCGTCTATCGCGAGCGGGAAACAGGGCTCTCCGCGCGCATTGACCCCAACGACAACACACTGAGGCTGCGTTACCTCATGTTGCCTGACACGCTCACCTCTATCACGAGCACACAGGCCGAAAATGGCGCCGTGCGCCTACAACAACTGTCAGACAACACCCTGCGCATGGAACACCTCAAAGAAAACCGTACAACTCATCTAGATCTCGCAGACGATATCAGCCCCACCCCTCAAGATCATGACATTACAGCATTAACCGGGGATTATATCTGTCATGAATTAGACAATGCCTGCATATCCATCACGGCAAATGGCGGGGTCATCTATGGTGGTTTCTCCGGCATGCTGGGAGACGGAAAAATGGAGCCACTTCAGCGTCTTGCCCACGACCTCTGGCTCCTTCCATGCCCCCGCGCGCTAGATCATACCGCCCCGGGTGACTGGACCCTCAGCTTCGAACGTGAACATGGCCACGTGAAAGCGATCCGCCTTGGATGCTGGCTCGCACGGGATCTCCTTTATACCCGTTCCTAAACAAAACCTTACAGAAGCATTTGACGGAACGTGTTTTCCAACGTCACAATAGCGACGGAAATACGTTGGCCCCGCCCGGACCCCCATGGATGAACCGGAGCGGGGCTTTCGTGTTCCACTCTGTCACACCCTCTTGAACAGGATTGATCACCATCATGATCGCCTCCCTTATGCCCAACTACAACCGTGCTGACCTCGCCTTTGAGCAAGGACAAGGCATCTGGCTGCAGACGGCGGATGGACGACGATTCATGGATTTCGGCGCTGGCATTGCGGTGTCCTCATTAGGCCATGCACACCCCAAACTGGTCAGTACGATTGCTGAACAAGCCGGCAAGGTCATGCACGTCTCTAATCTTTACCGCGTGCCCCAGTCCGAACATTTGGCCGATTTGCTCGTACAAAACACATTTGCCGATTCGGTGCTGTTTTGTAATTCCGGCGCAGAAGCCAATGAAGGCATGGTCAAAATGATCCGCCGCGCACAGTTCGAGAACGGCCATCCTGAACGGACCCGTATTCTATGCTTTAACGGCGCTTTTCATGGCCGTACCTTGGCCATGATTGCCGCTGGTGGAAACCCTGCATACACAAAGGGCTTTGGCCCCATTGTGGACGGCTTCGACCACATCCCATTCAACAACACAAATACCCTTCGTGACGCGATCACGCCTGAAACGGCAGGCATTATCGTTGAGCCTATTCAGGGTGAAAGCGGAATTAACACGGCGGACATCCACTTCATGAAAGCGCTCCGCGCCGTGTGTGATGAATTCGGCCTCTATCTGGGCTTAGATGAAGTCCAAACCGGCGTCGGCCGTACGGGTAAGCTCTTCGCGCATGAATGGAGCGGAATTAAACCTGACGTCATGTCCATCGCGAAAGGTATCGGCGGCGGCTTCCCTCTCGGGGCCGTACTCGCCACCGAAGAAATCGCCCAACACATGACACCCGGCTCCCACGGCACCACATTTGGCGGCAATCCACTCGCCTGCGCGGCTGGCACGTGTGTGCTGACGGAAATCCTGCGCCCGGGCTTTATCCAAAACATCGAAACCATAGGCACAGCCTTCGGCACCATGCTGGACGATGTCGTCCAAAACTCTCATGGCATTTTTGATTCCGTACGTGGGCTCGGCCTCATGCGGGGGCTACACTGCACAGCACCTGTCGGTGATGTGCTCAATGCCGTCATCCAACAAGGTCTTCTGGCCGTTACTGCGGGGGATAATGTCCTCCGCCTCGTACCACCACTTATCGTCACAGAGGCCGACTGCCGCGCCGCCTGTGACCGCTTGATTGCAGCGACACACTCCCTCACCGCCCTTCAAGCCCACGCCAAAAAGGAATGTGCATCGTGAGCCCTGCTGAACAAAAACCCATCGTGAAGACGTCTAATTTGCGGCACTTCCTCGATATCCGTGACCATAGCGAAAAAACTTTACGGACCATTCTAAGAACAGCCGCCCGCGTCAAAGCTCAACAAATTGACCGCCGTCTCCCTCTCCATCCTGCACGCCCACTAGAAGGACGAAGCCTCGGCCTGATCCTCGCGCAACCTTCAACACGGACACGCGTCTCTTTTGAAGTTGGCATGGGACAGTTGGGCGGAAACACTACCGTTTTATCACCAGGAGACATGCAGCTCGGGCGCGGTGAAAGCATCGCCGATACAGCGCGCGTACTCTCGCGTTTTCTCGACGTTATTGTCCTACGCACCGGCAATGACGCCGCACTACGTGAAATGGCCCAGTGGAGCAGCGTTCCCGTTATCAACGGCTTAACGCCCGTCTCTCACCCTATCCAAATTTTGGCCGATATTCTGACCTTTGAAGAACATCGTGGCCCCATCACGGGCAAAACCTTGGCATGGGTAGGGGATGGCAATAATGTGGCCACTTCCCTTATGGAGGCGGCGGCACGTCTGAACTTTAAAATTCGTATCGCAACACCAGAAGGGTTCTCCCCCAACCCCTCCGTTGTGGACTGGGCACGCCAAAACGGTGCCAGCATTGAACTCTTCACAAACCCCGAAGAGGCCGTGACGGGCGCAGATGCGATCTTGACCGACACATGGGTCAGCATGGGAGATAGTGACCGTGAAACACGCCTCAATGTTCTACGGCCCTATCAGGTGAACACGGCTCTTATGGCAAAAGCTGCACCGGGGGCTCTGTTCTTACACTGCTTGCCTGCCCATATAGGTGAAGAAGTCACGGAAGAAGTCTTTGAAAGCGCTGCTTCCGTAGTGTTCGATGAAGCTGAGAACCGCCTGCACTCCCAAAAAGGACTGCTCCTCTGGGCTCTTGGCGCTGAGCACGACTAATACGCCATCGGTGCGGCACAAAACCGCACCGACTTCATCGCGTTCTTTACGCGTCCAGAAAGGAATTTTTTTTGATCAACAAGCCGCCTTTTCTTGATACGACACGCCCTGACGTCCCTGACATGGTAGTCTCTGGAGGGGTTGTCCCATTCCACCTTGAGCGCTCGCCGGTCCGTGGCCGCGTTGTTCGCCTCGGTGCGCTTGCTGACGCTATTTTATCACGCCATGACGTCCCTGATGCTGTCGCACGCCTCAATGGCGAAGCACTCGCGCTCGTTGCTGCCATGGCATCCGCGCTGAAATTTCAAGGTTCTTTGTCTTTACAAGTCAAAGGCGATGGCCCCGTGTCCATGCTGCTCGCAGATGCCACGGATAGCGGCGGCATTCGTGGCCTCGCACGTCTTGATGACGAGGCGAACCCCAGCGCCCTCCCCGAAGATGCTGCGGGACTACTCGGCCAAGGCTATCTCGCCTTCACCATTGATCAAGGCCCGGATACAGAACGCCACCAAGGCGTGGTCGAAATCAAAGGACAGAGCCTGTCCGAAATGGCTGAGCATTATTTCACTACAAGTGAGCAACATGCCTGCCATATCCGGCTGTTCTGCACACGCGGCCCCAATGGTTGGGAAGCTGGCGCTCTGGTCCTAGAGCGTATTGCTGCTGACGGCGGTGCCGATACTCAGCAAAATGATGCTGAAGATGCATGGGAAACAGCATGCGCCTTCGCGGATACCTTGCGCGAGAATGAGCTCTTTGATGAGAATCTCTCAGCACACGATATTGTCCATCGTTTGTTCGGCACACTGGATGCTCAAGACAGTGCACCGCGCGCATTGGCCTATTCTTGCCGATGCTCACGCTCACGCCTTGTTAACGTCCTCACGCGTTTCAGCGATGATGACCTTGACCATATGGCCGAAGACGGCGTGATCACCATGAAATGCGAATTCTGCAATCATGACTTCCGCTTCGCCCGTGACAATCTCAGTGCAACAGGCCCTGCATGACGTCTCACAGCACGCCCTCCCTCAGCAATATCACCCTACAGGGTGAGGCCGTCACCCAACTCTACCCCGGTTGGGACATGACATCACGTCACGATGTGGCCGCAGGGCTTAGCGTCGTGCTGTTCACCGAGACGCAGAGCAACCGTGAAGCCTGCTGGTGGCTGCTTTCCGGTGCATACCAAAGCAGCCACGCCCTTACCTTACCGGCAGAGGCTCAACAGACGCTCCTGACGGCTTTAGAGCCTCTGTTTCGTCCCTTATCAGACGGCGTCTTAAGCGGCTCTCCTCATGCTGATGCCACTTTTTTCCGCCGTGACCTCCCCATCGCGGCCTTACGGGAGCTCGCATCCGTATGGCTGGATCAGCACGCAGAACATACGGTCCACATCCCTTCGGGGCATGCCGATAATGGCGAAGCGCTTACCTGCCCTAACGGGGACCTCATCCCGGAAGGGCGGGTCAGTACGCTATTACAGACACGTCTCAATGCAGGCGCGCTCATCCTCACATCGCCTTTTTCGGGCGCACCGCTCCGTGCACAAATTTCCTTAGACCTCATCAGCCATACCGCTTACCGCTTTCACGACACAGATGACGGACGTGTTTTTTACCTCATCTGGCCCGTCAATGAGACGTCAGAGCGTCCCTCTTTTTACTATCCCCGAGGGCGGTTGCTCATTTCCGATTCCCCCTTGGCGGCCCTTCTGCCAGACTGGATCTTGGCATGGTTTGCACAAAACCCTGACCACTCCGCCGCCATTGCACAAGCCCGCCCTTTTCTGGCCGAAGACTTTGGTGTTGGCCGTGCGTCTACCGTGCGTTTTCAAACACAAACGATACAGACCACCTCTCCACACGCTGAGCGCCCTGACACCCATCGCTCACCCGCCCAATCTCGGCCAGATTTCCTTCCCGTATTGCCCCTCCCACCCGTAACGCCCCATAAACAAACGGACGATAACTTTTTCCAACGCCTCAAAAAACGTCTTTTTCGACCCAAAACATTATAACGATTTTCTCAATAAGGATCATGGATGATGACGGTACGCTCACTTTTTCTCTCCACTCGCCTTAATCATTCATCCCGCGCGCTCATGCTTGGCCTTTCCTTCATCGGCCTCAGCGCCTGTGCTGATGAAACACAACCAGAGCATTTTAGCCCCCCCGATTTCAGCTATCTCACCCCCCTTCACCTCAACGTCTCCTCAATCAATGTTCAAGATCAAGCCATATCAACGCCAGATACCTTGAGCGCACGCGCCCCTACCCCCCCTGATGCCGCCTTAAAAATCCTTGCTCAACAGCGCCTCGTCAGCACCGGCGCTGCAGGACAAGGCCAATTCATCATCAAACAAGCCTATCTCCAAAAAGCATCTGATGATGCGCTAGACGGCGCCATGGATATTCAACTGAACGTCTCTGATGCTCATAATCAACATACGGGCTACGTTCACGCCCGCGTCACACGTCATTTTACATCAACAGACCAAAGCGCATCCTCACCTGCGGCTCTTGATGCTCTCACCAAGCAAATGACGCAGGACATGAATGTAGAGCTCGAATATCAAATACGTCATCGCTTAGCCGATTGGCTTACAGATGCTGAGGGCAACCCGCTCTCTGGTGGCATTCAACAACAAAACCTGACAGCCCCCGGAACGCCCCCCGCAGGGCCATCAACGGCACAACCCACCCCACAAACGACACCCTCTACAGCAGCACAGACACTCCCCACACACCCAACCTCCCCAGCAAGCATAGAAACGCCTATCTCCAACGTACCAGACGCCATTTTTCCAACCGGGTTGGGCAGTGTATCCCCTGCCCCCTCAGCATCACACTCCCCCAAAGCCGGGGTACTAAAGCTGCCAGCCACAAACGCAACACACGCTCAATAATCGTCCTGCTCGCACGTTCGTGAACTCCATTTCACTGGTGATATAAAGCGGGACATGGTTAAGGATCTGGAGAGGCCGTTCTGGTCATTGCATAATCATATCATTTTATCATACGACCCGACCGGAGTACGACATGGTCAAATCTGACCCAACTTCTGCCCCGAAACCCCGCTTTACGTTACCGCGCCGGAGTGTCACCAGCGCTCTTTTGGGCACAACGGCTTTTTGGTTAACGCAACCCAGCGCCGGCATCTCCCGAGCTCTCGCACGAGAGGCCGCCACCGCACCTTACTCACCACAATTTTTTACCGCAGCAGAATACGCGTTTCTGATGGCGGCAACTGAAAGACTTTTTCCCAAAGATCATAACGGCCCCGGGGCCACAGAGCTTGGCGTTCCCGAATTTATCGACCGTCAAATGCAAACACCCTATGGCGTCGGTGATAACTGGTATATGAGCGCACCTTTTCAGGAAGGCCCTGCAAATTTAGGGTATCAACTGCCACTCGTCCCGCGCGCATTATACCGGCAAGGCATTGCCTCTCTTGAACGCTACACTCACCAACAATACGGCAAAAATTTCGCGGCACTCCCCGCGCCCACGCAAGACATTATTCTCACCGCTCTTGAGGGGGGAAGCTTACAGCTTGAATCCATCCCGGGCCGTACATTCTTCGAGCAATTACGTACCAACACACTAGAAGGTGCTTTTTCTGACCCGCTCTATGGCGGAAATCATAATCTCGGCGGCTGGCTCATGCTCGGTTTCCCCGGTGCCCGCGCTGACTTCATGGACTGGGTTAATCAGGAAGGCACAGCCTACCCTCTACCGCCCGTCTCTCTCTCTGGCCAAACCGCGTAAAAAGTTATTTGATCATGAACACAAAAAATGCAGATGCCATTATTGTCGGGGCTGGCTGGGCTGGCACCATTATGGCCAAAGAACTCACGGAAGCGGGCCTGTCCGTCATCGTCCTAGAACGTGGTAAAGAACACACGACAGCCATTGAAGGCGCCTATCCGGACTCTATTGATGAACTGCGCGGAGCGATCCGCAAACGCCTCTTCCAAAACCTCGCCAAAACGACAGTCACCATCCGCAATACCGTGGATCAAACAGCCCTGCCCTACCGCCAACTGGCTGCTTTCTTACCCGGTGAAGGGGTTGGCGGAGCGGGTTTACACTGGTCTGGCGTACATTTCCGAGCAGACCCGAATGACTTGCGCCTACGGAGCGCCATGGAAGAACGCTATGGCAAAAATTTCATCCCAAAAGATATGCATTTGCAGGATTATGGGGTGACTTATGAGGAGCTAGAGCCCTTCTTTGATAAAGCTGAAAAAGTCTTTGGCACGTCCGGCACGGCTTATACCGTCAAGGGCAAAGTCATTGGTGATGGCAATGTTTTTGCGCCTGATCGCTCCAGTGACTTCCCCTTACCCGCGATGAACGATACGTTTTCAGCCGCTACATTCCGCAAGGCCGCGCATGATGCTGGGTATCACCCCTATTCCCTGCCTGCGGCCAATGCGTCCCAGCCTTATACCAACCCCTATGGCTGCCAAATGGGGCCTTGTAATTTCTGCGGCTATTGCAGTGGGTATGACTGCTATCTCTACTCAAAAGCCTCCCCCAATGTGAACATCTTACCCGCCTTGCGGCAGGATAAGCGCTTTACTCTCATTTCAAACGCCCATGTCCTGCGTGTAGACCTTGATGGCAGCAAAACCAAAGCCACCGGGGTGACATATCTCGACACCACAACCCAGCGCGAAACATCTCTTAAAGCGGATTTGGTGATCCTCAGCGCCTTCCAGTTCCATAACGTTCATCTGATGCTCCTCTCCGGGATCGGTAAACCTTATGACCCCGTCAAAAATACGGGGACCATTGGGCGCAATTTCGTTTACCAAACCATCACAACATCACGCGTCTGGCTGCCTGAGAACAACTACACCAACCAATTCATCGGCGCAGGCGGTGTGGGTGTCGCGATTGATGACTTTAACAGCATGAATTTTGACCACGGCCCGCTTGGCTTTGTCGGCGGCTCCCCTGTGTGGGTCAACCAAGCTGGGGTGAAGCCCATTGCGGCTGCCGTCGGCACGGGGGGACATGGCACCCCACGCTGGGGCAAGGGCTATAAAGATGCCTTGGTTGATACCTACAAGCACTCCCTCGCCATTGATGCCCATGGCAGCAACATGGCGTATCGTGACGTGTACCTTGATCTCGACCCGACATGGAAAGATGCCTACGGCCTCCCCCTCCTGCGCATGACCTTCACATGGAAGGATAACGACATCCGCATGAACCAATACGTGGTCAATAAAATTGCACCCATTGCCCGGGCTATGGGTGCCACGAAAGTCAGCCTCAATCACCTCGAATTTGGGCAGCCTTTTGACACACGCCACTACCAGACAACCCATCTCGGGGGTGGCGCCATTATGGGGGATAACCCCCAAACGAGCGCACTCAACCGATACCTGCAAAGCTGGGACGTCTCAAACGTCTTTGTCATCGGCTCCAATGCCTTCCCGCAAGGAATGGGCTATAATCCAACAGGCACCGTAGCCGCGCTCGCTTACTGGTCTGCCCATCACATTCGGACCACCTATCTGAAATCCCCCGGCCCGATGGTGCAAGCATGAGCAAGCGACACTCTTCTTCCAAGCGCAAGCTCAGCGCAGCAGCTCTGCGTTCTGTCAGTGCAATTGCTGTTTGCCTCTCTAGCATTGGAGCCTCATTAGCCGCGCCTTCGACACCTGATGCGGCTCTTATTGAAAAAGGCCGTTATATCGCTGCGGCCTCAGACTGCTCAGCCTGTCACTCCGTCCAAGGGCGCGAAGAATATACCGGTGGTATGGCCTTTGCCCTCCCCTTTGGTACTATTCACTCAACCAATATTACACCAGACCAAGAGCACGGCATCGGCGCCTATACCGAAGAAGAATTCGCGCGCGCGATACGGCGCGGTATTCGCAAAGATGGCAGTACCCTCTACCCTGCCATGCCTTACCCGTCTTACGCACGCATGACCGATGAGGACATGCATGCTCTGTATGTGTATTTCCACAACGGCACTACACCTTCTGCCGCACAGCCACCGAAAAATACCATCCCATGGCCGCTTTCAATGCGTTGGCCACTCATTTTTTGGCGTGGCATTTTCTCACCAACACCTAAAAAGGCACTCAAAACGACACAAGCAGCCTATGATGACATGATCCTTGCCCGTGGGGCATATCTTGTCGAAGGCCCGGGGCATTGTGGGGCTTGCCACTCCCCACGTGGCCTCGCCATGCAAGAGAAAGCTTTAAGCACTCAGGAAGGAGACGCCTATCTCTCCGGCGGTGCTGCTGTGGATGGCTATATTCCACCCAGCTTACGCGCCGATGACCGCACCGGTCTTGGCCGATGGAGTGAGGATGATATTGCCACCTTCCTAGCCACGGGGCGAAACCAAAAAGGATCGGCCTTTGGCAGCATGACTCCGGCCATTATGCACGGAACGCAAAACCTCTCTGCCGCAGACCTTCATGCCATTGCGCATTACCTGCATCACCTTGGCCCTTCCCGTTTAAAGGAAAAACCTTGGGTGTATGACCCACGCGTCACCAACGAATTGCATCAAGGCCGGACAACAGAACGTGGCGCAATGCTCTACGTGAATAATTGCGCCGCATGTCACCGCACAGATGGCGCGGGTTATCCGGATGTATTCCCACCACTGGCCGGAAACCCTGTGGTCATGAGCGCAGACCCGGCATCCTTGGTGCATATTGTACAAAGCGGCGCCACACTGCCCGCGATGCACAAAGCGCCATCCGCTTTGACGATGCCATCTTTTGAAGGGCACCTGAGTGATCAAGAGATTGCTGATGTCGTCACCTTCATCCGTCAAAGCTGGGGCAATAATGCACCGCCCGTCAGCAAACGTGATGTTGAAAAACTCAAGAAGACCATGCCGCCACGGAATATGAGCGAAGGCCCTATTCCGCAGAATTAGGCGAGGTTACTCCCCGGGATTTTTGTTCTGGGGAGGTTGGTTTTTGTCTTTACTGTACAGTCATCGAGGTACTGCTGCCAAATTTCTGCAAGCGGACATACTGCATGGCGTCCGAGAAGTCGTCACCGCCGATCCCAGCATGTTCAATGCAAACAAGACGGCAGAGCGCGACACAATTCCCCAGCACTGATAGTTAAGAGGGTGCAGATTGGTCTCTACAAACCCCGGGCCAGCTCTCCTATCACCGATTTAAATGACCGGGGCTACCGATCGCCCGTCATGATACCGACAAACCGCACTCACCCAGCATCCGCCCCGTGAGCCCTGATCCTAAGCGACTACTGTATTTTAGAAAGACAGCCACCCGCTTTTCATAGTACGTTTTTGAATACTTTCTCACTCCTCCCCGTAAATGCTATATTTTCTGAGATGGAAAAACCGCATGATAAACTCGAACCAACCACATGATGTGGACAACAATAAATTTTCCATCCAAATTAGAAACATAAAAAACTATTCTTTTCCAATATCTGAAAAATTTTTCAAATTTATATCATGGATATTATATACAGCCGCTTTAAAGGCAGCATACGATTACAGTAAAAACGATTTTTATAGATATATTTTCTTTTTATCGGCATCTATACTCACAGTTTGTGTTTTATCCTCTCTACTCAGTGAATGTCGATATTTTATTCAAGGAACTTTTTTTAATAAATTTCCACCAGAAGATAATTGCAGCACAGCATCCGAAAGACTCAAAATAACGGAAAAAACTTTAAGTATAATATTATTGGTTTTTATATTATTCTTCATTTCCGGATATGATCAACATTGCTTTTTGGATAACATTTTCGGATCCTTTAAGAGATAGATCATTTTACACCAATAGTGACATAAAAATTATTCTAACATTCTATTTTATAATGTGTTTTTATTATAAAGGCTTGTTTGGAAATTGACTGAAGTGTGCTTCACGCTCTGGATATAGATGCCAGAGCAGAGAGGTCGGTGCTGCGTGACAAACGAAGCACTATCCGTCTGATATGATGTCCCCCTTAATGGACGTATCACGGTTTAGTTCAGGCCTTTTGGTTATGTGTTAAGCAGCCTTGCGCCCATAATCTAAGGGGCTTTTCCATTGCAAAGCGGAATGGAGCCTCTTCATGTTGTAGAAATTATGAATGTAATCTGCGATGGCCTGTTCGACCTCCTGTCGACTGCTCCATGATTGCCGCCAAATCAATTCGGCCTTCAGTGTTTTAAAGAAGCTTTCTGTCACGGCATGATCCCAGCAGTTTCCCTTGCGGCTCATGGGAACGATGAAGCCATGCGCAACAAACCGTTTACGATACTCTTCAGAACAATACTGGGAGCCGCGATCGGCATGATGGACACAGCCGGATGTTGACTGTCGCATAGCAATGGCGTGCGCACAGGACGCTGCTTCCAGGCCCTTAAGCCTCGGTCCGTGACGCCAAATAAACGGCAAGCTCGTCCACGCGGAAGAAGCCATGAGCGCGCGATAGAAACGCAAATCTCACGTCTTTTGCCTCGCGAAGAATTATGAACTGCTCCTTCTAGACATTAGATTCAGAAAGATTAATCATACATACAGCCAGATACTTAGAGTTAATCATTTAAGGGGCCTATTTATGACCGACGATGTAGACGAAGAGGTCGAGAAATCTATCCCATCTGTGAAAATGGAGCTGTTGCTTTCCTTTAAAGCAACAGGCCGAAACATTGCTAAAGATGCTTTAAGAGGCGAATTCAACCTAATAAAAGCCTGCCTTAAGTCCCCCTTCACGCCGGAAATAGCAAAACGAATCGCTCATAAGAGTGGTCATTATCTAATCAAACTCGTGAGCCCGCGCACCGATGGTGATAATGCCATCCTGCGGATCGAGGTACCACGTGGAAACCAACTTGGTGACATTCTTCCTTCGACAAACGCACCTGATATTCCATTTTGTAAGGTGATTTTTCGACCACTTGAAATCGATGGATATCCGCCTCGCTCCGTCGTCGATCTAATCCGCAACCCCGAAGAACAGACGACGATTGTTCTGGATGCATTTGCAGAGGTTTTTGGCACGGATGTTCTTGAAGCCTTGAAGACTTCCCTCCTGACAGTTCTTCCTGCTCCAACCCAGCTCGGTATAGGCGAATTCCCGATTATATTTGTTCCAAGACCGGATGGGCAGGATTTACAAATGACCCCTGTATCGCCTGCGGCCGCTTTTATGGGAATGAAACGCGTTACAGATCATTATTTTCAAAAAGCACATCCAGATCGTCCCGTGCCGCGCGGCAAGTGGACAAGACAGGCTGTGAGCGCAAAGCCACAGAATATTTCTGGTGCTATCGGAGGGCCCCGAGTCCGTTTTAGGGCTGATATGCCGACACAGTTGTCACACGAAGAGGCGGACTTATTCCGCTTTGCACAAGGGGGCGCATTTCCGCTGTGGCGTGACAGCGAGGTTGCCGCGCGGATATTACACTATGGGGATCGCTTAACGGCGGATAATGAATTTAACAACAAAAATACACGGGCAGCGCTGGACCGGATGGCGGATGATTTAATCTCCGATGCTGTTGAATTCATCCAAGATACCCTATGCGAAACCACCGACTATGCGAAGCGACAAGGACTTTCTGAAAAGCATTCTGCTCGGCCTACGCTACCCCAATTACTATTAAAACGGCGATGGGAAGGCAAAGATGCCGAAGACAAGGCCCGCAAAGCTCTGACCAGTCCTCATTTTGAACATCGTCTTACCAAAAGCCGTGAGGCGGCGGAGGTTTTGTAATGCCAGAGCTCCGGAATCTTTTTGTACTGCGCGACATTCACGCAAACCGCGTTAATCTGATTATGAACGATTATGCGGCAGGTCTTCCCAGCCCTTTATCCTTCTTGGGACTAGGGGATTTTTTAGCGCGGCGCCTAAAGTTACAGCCTTGGAGCGCGTCTGTTCTCCCTATCCTGCACGCTGTCCATGCCTCAGAAGGGCGGACAAAACCCGAGATGGAGAATAAATCAAACGTTTTCACTCCGATTGAAACAATGGAGGACATGGTCGGCTCGGTCACGGTTTCTTTGCTGATTAATCTGCCCGGCTGCGAAAGCGAGAATGCCTTAGCGCGTGCCTTAACCGGCTGTAGGATCGCTGGAGGTATTATTCAAAATGATGAGGTGAAGGTGCAGGCCCTAACGCCGGATGGGTCCGCCTTCAAGAGTATCCGGCGCGGATATGCCATGCTGCCTCCAGAACAAACCGAGCGGCGGGTTATTTCCAAAGGCGATAATGATAGCCTAGCCAAGATTGCATCTCTTTTATTTCCAGTTGAACGGCCTGCGGGCTTTGGCTGGATCGTGCCCGCGGCGGTCGGCTATCATTTGCTTGAAGATCCGGAGCATGCTCCTAAGCGCACCCGTACCAGAAGCAAAGATATTCCTCATGTTTTTGCTGAGCCTGTGCTTGGCATCGCTGAGTTAGTCTCTGTGCGCAATCGGCGGCTAACGGAGCTTTCTCCCGAAGCATTCGCCTCAGCTTTTTGGCACTGGGACGCACGCGAAGACATGCTTCTGGGGCATTCTGCCTATTTTTCACACAATACATTCAATGATGTGACCAAGGAGGTCTAAACCATGGCTAAAACCAGCGCTCCACTGTCCCTTGAAACCGGAATGCTTGCTTTTGCACGCTCTCTCCAGATCACGGAAGGCTTGTTCTACGCCACGCGTAAAGCAGATTCAGCCGTTGCGACACCTATCGAAATCCTTGAAAAGGGCGTGCGCGGACAGTCATCGGAAGACAAAGCGAAAAATCCCGGCCTGAGTAATCCTCAATCTGTTGAATATGCCATCGTACCCCAAGGACATGACGGGGTTCGTTTGACATTCGCTATCCGTTTCATGCCGTTTTCACGTGCTCCGCACGCCTGCAACAATACCGATGTCGGGTCGGCTTATGAACGCCTCGCTGCGGCATACCGTGAAGCCGGCGGGTATAAGGTTTTGGCCGGTCTATTTTTGTGGAACATTGCCAATGCGCGTTTTGCGTGGCGCAACCGTTTCCAAAGCGACGCCATGTCAGTGAGTATTACGACAAGTGGTGGAACAAGCCTGACATTTGATCCGTTTAAACTCAGTCTTACAGAGCCAGCATCAGCCACAGAACTCAGTTCCGCCTTAATCGGAGGCAACGCTGCCGACCTTGAGAAGGTCATTGATGGCATAGCGTTCGGTTTAGCGAACGAAGACCATGAAGCCTACACGGTGAATGTATCTTGGGATGCAGAAATGGAAGCAGGTCAGGAGGTTTTCCCGTCGCAGGAATATGTTCGCGAGGAAAAGGCCATCGCCAATTTGAGCCGCGTTTTTGCAAAGCTTCCGACCAAATGGGGTGGTCGTTCGCTGATGCAGGCCTCCATGCATTCGCAGAAAATCGGGGCAGCCCTACGCTGCATCGATATCTGGCACGGTGATGCGGATGAAACGAAACCAATACCGGTTAATCCTTATGGCGGCGTACAGGAAACCGGTGCCGTTTTGCGCAACGCCAAAACAAAACGTAGCTTTTACGATCTACGTAAAAACGGCACGACATTGATTGACGGAGTAGAGAGCGCCGCAACCGCCAATGAAATTTCAGGCGACGCTCATTTTGTCATGGCAAACCTGATCCGAGGGGGTGTCTTTGGATCAAGCAGCAAAAAGGCAGAGGCAAAGGGGTGATGGACACGCTGAACGAGGGGAAGGGGCGTTGTCTTGCGACGTCCCGCCTTCTGATCCGTCCCGTACGCGCAGTCATCGAACTCGGAGCAGCCGGGGATGTGCTCTCTGCTGCCATCAGAGCTGTGCATCACGCCAATCGGCACGGCTCAGTTGAAGATTTCATTGCCATCGCCTTCCCCACGATGAAGATGGGGCGAGAGACTATGCTCTCCGGCGACGATATTGAGTTGATTGGGTCAGATGCGTCGCTTGGTAGATTTCTCGAACTTGAAGGAATCATAACACTAAAAAGACGTGGTATGCTGGAAGAAACCTTCCCGGATCAGGTCTATGCTGATGAGGGCATGATAGGTGCGGCTTACGTTCGCGATCGGGCCGTTGAGAAGCATACCCCCGGCTGGATACGCCGTACTGAAGCCCGCGCAGCGCGACGAGGAAAGCCCTTGGGAAAGGCCGTCAAGCAGCGCGAGAACGATCTAAAGTCTCTTATCCTCACACATGGTACAACGGTGTTGCATATCCGTGAGGTCCTTGGCCCCTTCACTGATCGCCCGTTGCACGTCAGTACTTATGGTTTTTCAGCTTCGGGCGATCCGGCTATTTTGCCCGTGTTTCCAGAGAGTGCCCGCACGGTGGATAATGCAGATTAAAGGTGGCCCCCGCCTTCTGGTGACGGATCGGGAAAGCGCCATATATCTTGAACATGCAAGAATACACGTTGAGGGTGAACGGGTCGTCTATCATATCGATGATGATGAAAATCGCCGCGAATTCAATATCCCTCATGTCAATCTCGCGGTTCTCTTTATTGGTCAAGGCACCTCAATCACTCAAGGAGCGATGCGTCTGCTTGGGGAGGAGGGCGTGCATCTTGCCGTCACCGGCAGTGGCGGCACCCCTTTGCATATGGGGAGCCTAACAAGCTACACCGCAACACGACATTTCAGGGAAATGTTGCCAGTCTACTTGTCGGAAGAGAAGTCCCTACAAGCCGCCATATCGGTCATGCAAGACCGGACGCAGCGCATGCGCAAGCTCGGACGCAAAGGAGCTACCAAAGTGCTCCGGGCGCGTGAGACGATGGGATTATCGAAAAAATGTTCCTCTTTTGAAGAAAACCTCCAAAGCTGCGCCAGCATTCAACAACTTTTGGGCTTTGAAGGGCAGTTTTCCAAGGCATGTTATGCCGAATTTGCCTCAATAGCGGCGCTCCCGAAAGATATTCCGTTTCGTCGTGACGCCGGTGCGGGCGAAGCAACGAAAAGCTCTACCGACCGAGTCACGCTAATCAACCGGTTAATCGATCACGGGAATTATCTTTGCTATGGGATGGCCGGTGCGGCACTTTGGGCCTTGGGGATTCCACCACACATGTCGATCTTTCACGGCAAAACACGGGCCGGTGGACTGGTTTTTGATATAGCGGATAGCTTCAAAGATGCCTTGGTGCTGCCCTTGGCTTTTGCCCCGTATAAGGAGAAAAGCGTATCCGAAGCAGAAAAAACGTTTCGCGCCAGATTGATTGAGTCCTTTAACGATCACGCTATCCTTAAAGAGGCCATTGCGACAATCGACAGGCTGATCCTCGCCGCCAACCTGACGTAGAATTTCGAAGATGCGTGAAATCATAGCCGTCTGTAGGTCAGAAAAAAAATCCCGCGTACGGGTCGCCCGTATTCTTGACCGGTATTTCTGGCGCATCGGAGACAGAACCTGGCGCGGCAAAGCGACAAATGCCTGCCTTAACCGCGTTTCGCGTGAATTACGCAAGACCGCCACACGAAATACTGCCGTGGTGCTCCATGAGATCCGATCTGCCGCCTCAAGCCGGAAGCCTCTCATCCGTATCGGTGCGCGGCATGCCTTCTCGGAGGAAGGTGTTGTTCCTGTCGCTACGCATCCCGCCGCTTTTGCCGCACGCCAATCAAATCCTGCGTCCCAAGAGACCGCCGCAGCGATCCTGCGTATCGCAGCATTATTTCATGACCTTGGCAAAGCCACGGTGCTTTTCCAAAAAAAGCTCGACAGAGCAATAAAGAAAGGCCCGCCCGAGGCTGATGCCGTGCGTCATGAGTTATTCTCTGCAGCGATATGGGATGATCTGTTTGGCGCAGTCACAGACGAACAATTATCTCATCAAATCAAAGTTCTGACACCTCGTATGGTCGATGACTCTTGCCTTCGTGTGCAAGATCACTTGGGTAAGCTTCATCGCTCTCCCGATCGTGATCTAGGCCTTGTTTTTACTCAGCATACGGATCGCTTGACTTATCATATTGGCATGCTGATTTTGACGCATCATCGCTTGCCGACGGCAAATCGCGATTGCCAAACCCTTCTGGCCGAACGGCATGTAAATCAGAACAGCGATCTGACGCCTCCTGAGGATCTCGCCATAGCGCCAGGAACACCATTCTGGCACGAAAATTGGTGGCTCACAGCCTTAAACCGGGAAGCTAACAGGCTGCGTTTGGGGCCGTCAGTATCAAGTGCAGATATGGCCATACGTGCTTCGCTCATGTTGGCGGATCACTTGGGGTCTGCAATGAAAACTCCCCATGAGGACAGTGAGGGGCATCTGGCAAATACGGTCAGAGCCGATGCGGGAGGCCCGATATTACGTGCTGATAGCCTCTCACGCCACACCAAACGGGTCTATCAGTACGCTCGTTTTTCTTTTGATGCGACACACCGTCAGAGAGATCGGTATCCGGCCCTCAGCGAAGACGCGATGCCCCCCGAAGTCGCGTTCCCTCAGCCACCTTCCGATACGCGCTTTACATGGCAATCGACAGCAGCTCAGGCTGCAAGAAAGTTATGCTTGGAAAACGAAGGCGGATTTTTCGGTGCAATCATTGCTGGCACAGGCACGGGGAAAACGCGCGGCGCCCCCACTATTCTTGCGGCTGCCAGTCTCGGAGATCATATCCCCGAGCGCCGCTATTTCAGAATGAGCCTTGGCCTCGGATTGCGCGTTTTAGCCACACAATCGGCTAAAGAATATGTCAGGGATCTGCACTTCGGTCAGGACGATGTGTCGGTTTCGGTCGGTGCGCCGCCCTTAGAATTTGACGAGACCCTGACTGCCCCCCCGGATGACAGTGGTTCGGAAAGTCTGATGAACATGCCTGAATGGCTACGCATTCAGAAGGCTGATGGTCCTATCCCCGAAGAGGGCGATGAGCAGGAAGAGAGCTGGCTTCGAGGGCTTTCTTTGGATACAGGGCGCTGTCTTCCTGCCTTCGTGGACATGTTCCTTGATCGTGCCGGAGACAGAAATGGAAACGGTCGCAGGTTTCTAAACGCACCTATTCTGGTTTCAACCATCGACTATCTGATGCCTGTCGCCACTCCGACAAGCGCACGCTTTTTATTACCTTCGCTGCGTGTCCTGAGTTCCGACCTTATATTGGACGAGATCGACCAATATGACGGAGAGGATCTCGCGGCGATCGGGCGTTTGGTGTTTCAAGCAGGGGCCGCAGGGCGCCGTGTCATCATCATGTCAGCCACCCTCACCAAAGAGATCGTTGAAACACTACAGTCTTCCTATCACGCAGGTTGGAAGGAGTATGCGCGGTCTTTAGGGATGTCAGAAAGATGCAACCTTCTGATTTGCGGGGATAATCCGGACTCGCTTTCCGTAAATGCCGATGACGAGCCTTGCGACGTGGTGTTCAAGCGTTGTTGTGACGCGATATTGCGTGGTTCTGGAACGACACCGGCCCTTCGGCGTGGGAAAGTTCTTCCCCCCGTGCCGACATGGGAAGAGCTTGTCACAACAGTAGATGCGGCTTGTTCAGCCGCACATAACAACAACGCCATAGAGATTGATGGGGTCCGCGTTTCGATCGGGCTCGTTCGGATGACGCGAATTCGGCACACGGCTGATTTGGCACACCAGATCAATGCTGGCAATATCGGCGGAAGGCTCCGCGTGCTCCTTTGTCTCCATTCACAAATGACACGATTGGTACGGGGTTGGATCGAGGCCCGCTTGAAGCAGGCCCTCACCCGTAAGGGAGACTTCCCCGAAGCTGGCGTCAAAGCTCTATGTGACGAAGCACGGCTCTTTGAACGTGCATCCGAGATTGGTGCCAAGGATATTGAAATCGTTGTTATCACGTCGCCCGTTATAGAGACTGGTAATGATCTGGATTTTGACTATGCGATTATCGATCCGATCTCGACGCGCGCCATCATTCAAACCGCAGGACGAGTAAGACGGCACCGCCTTCCTCTCGGAAATACCCCGAATGTGTGGATATTGGGACAAAGTCCTATTGCTTTAAATACTGGCAAGCTCAAGATGCCCGGTGTCGAAACAGATTTGAACAGGGATACGCAGGTTCCAAGGACTGCTCTTCTTGATGGCTACGAAGGACGCTTATTTTCGGAGATCGTAGGCGATAACGTGTTCAAGCGTATCGATGCCGCAATAGTACTTGACGATACGGTGTCCTTTCCACTCAAGCGGGCAGAGGCTGAACTTTGTCGCAAGATGATCTCCATCAGCCCTGACGCACCGTTGGGTCGTTACATTTCATCACCCACAGCACGATGGAATACCAAGGTCTCTCAGATGCGCAAATTTCGCAGAACCAACCAGCGCGAAATCCGCTTTGTGATGAGAGGCGAAACGTTGTCCGATGCTGTCTGGTATGTGGATATGGCCCCGGGCACAAGAAACAGCATCTTGCGAGAGGCTGGAGACAGCATTCGCTCTACCCATTTACGTCTGCCTGAAGCGGTTTTGTCGGATCATAACGTCGAACGGGCTTGGCAAGCCTATACCCAAAACAGACGAGACATTTCGTCCGTTGAACTTGCATCCCTTATGAGCGTGAACCTTCCCGTCAAGGATGATGAAACGCGTGTGGATGTCACCATGGATGATATGATCGGATTAGTTCGAGGCACTTTTGAGGATCAATAATCTAGACCTGAGAAAAGTATTTTATTACAGTGCATTAAGTCGGGTCTTTGAAAAGATGGTGTGATAGCCCTAAAATTGGTAGTGCGCTGAGATAAATAGCTTTTACATGTGCGAAGTTACTGCTCCCCGCCGGGTAGGCGGCTGAGAGATCCAGCAATTGGAGCAATCGCCCCAGCAATAAGCTCCCCGCCGGGTAGGCGGCTGAGAGAAATAGAGCGTCATTGCATCCATAAGGCGTAATGCTCCCCGCCGGGTAGGCGGCTGAGAGACTCGGCGATGAGACACGCTTCCCTAGACTGACGCTCCCCGCCGGGTAGGCGGCTGAGAGATCCAGCAAGCCTCAGGAACCTTCTGAAGGGTAGCTCCCCGCCGGGTAGGCGGCTGAGAGATACCGTTGACGGTACAAATGTTGCACTTCTGTGCTCCCCGCCGGGTAGGCGGCTGAGAGAACGGGTGGATCGAATAACCAACTCCGAGTATGGCTCCCCGCCGGGTAGGCGGCTGAGAGAGGAAATCAGGGTGCGCGTGGGACACAGATATGGCTCCCCGCCGGGTAGGCGGCTGAGAGAAGTCTGCTCCAGTCGCCCCCGGGGTAGTTATGGCTCCCCGCCGGGTAGGCGGCTGAGAGATGACACCATAAAGTTTTCACCAGAGAATGGTAGCTCCCCGCCGGGTAGGCGGCTGAGAGATTGTCATTGCAGTCAATGTTGCTGCTTGGCAGGCTCCCCGCCGGGTAGGCGGCTGAGAGAATCTTCCACAAGATTTTTTGGAGCAGATATGGGCTCCCCGCCGGGTAGGCGGCTGAGAGAAGCTCACTCATCGCGGGATCTTCCGACAATGCGCTCCCCGCCGGGTAGGCGGCTGAGAGACGTTCGGTAATTTCTTATACCAATGCTTAATCGCTCCCCGCCGGGTAGGCGGCTGAGAGACCATACACACAAGGCATGGGGTCAACGCTGGATGCTCCCCGCCGGGTAGGCGGCTGAGAGAAGTGCAGCGCATGAACGACGTGAGAACATATAGCTCCCCGCCGGGTAGGCGGCTGAGAGATGCGGGTCGATCATCGTGTTGACGATGGCCGGGCTCCCCGCCGGGTAGGCGGCTGAGAGATCCACATGGCTCTCACGTGGGTGCTTCCCGCCGCTCCCCGCCGGGTAGGCGGCTGAGAGATATGCGGATGCGCTGGCGCAGCCGGGGTTTAAGCTCCCCGCCGGGTAGGCGGCTGAGAGACTGATGGGGTGCTACCTGCTCACCTTGCATCAGCTCCCCGCCGGGTAGGCGGCTGAGAGATCATGACCGAAACCACCTGAAAGGCTAAGAGGGCTCCCCGCCGGGTAGGCGGCTGAGAGATACCGGAAACCCTAAGCATCCCTAAGCATCCCGCT
>NZ_BCZB01000028.1 GCF_001598495.1 Neokomagataea thailandica NBRC 106555 | reverse complement strand
CGGCTGAGAGAACCTAGTCCGACTAGGCGATGAACGGCTGAGCGCTCCCCGCCGGGTAGGCGGCTGAGAGAGCTGACCTCAATCGAACAACAACACAGGCCGATCTCCCCGCCGGGTAGGCGGCTGAGAGAGTATCGAAATAATTCTGGCCATCCCAGCACTTGCTCCCCGCCGGGTAGGCGGCTGAGAGATCTCCTCATTGCGTTATCGCTATCCTGAACTGGCTCCCCGCCGGGTAGGCGGCTGGAAGATCTCAGCATGGACGGTCACGGTTTTGTTCCGAACCTTTAAGACCAAAGATGGTTGAAAAGGAGAATTGGAATAGGGCGAGTTTACAAGACCGAGTTCAGACACGAGGCGGTGCGTTTAGCGCTGAGTAGCGATCTATCGCGTGAGCATATCGCTCAAGATTTAGGGGGTGGGTCTTCGACATTAAAAACGTGGGGCCGTGATGCGCAGAAGCACGATACTGTGGTTTCCAATACCGTGAATCGTGCTGCCTTATTAGGTGAGAATGATAGAGAATGCCGTAACAAAACGCTTCTTTAAAACACTGAAGGCCGAATTGATGTGGCGGCAATCATAGAGCCGTCGACAAGACGACCAAACAGGCCCATCACAGATTACATTCATCATTTCTACCACACGCAGAGGCTCCATTCCGTTTTGCAATGGAACAGCCCTCTAGAGCATCAGCGCAAGGCCACTTAAGACACCATCAAGGAGCCAAAACAAAACCGTGATACGTCTCCCCCCATAACAGCCCCTCACCGTCCCATTTATTGCCCCATCACTGCCCCGGCGCAGACACCGTTGCGCCTCTGTGGCCATAAGAGACTTCAGTATCAGGTACGGCGGGGCGTGGGGTTATGTCGGTTGGCTGGCCGCCGCCATCTCCCGTGCCAAAGCTCATCCCGCCTGACGGTGGGGCTCCATCTGTCGGGGGGGGATGCTGCGGCCCATCCCCGGCCAACTCAACACCAGCGCCCGGTGGCATGGGCATAGGGGGAATGATGCGCCCTGCCGTCACGCCCGGTGGCAGAATATGGCGGCGCGGCACCGGGTCTGGCGGGATTGTTGAAATCATATCTGCGGGCGGCGATTGGAACGATGAGCCCAGTGCACAGCCGGACAGCAGCGTCATCAACGGGAGAATCACAAAAGGCTTACGGCGCGAGGCAAACATCATGCGAATCAAAATAGCAGCTTCGCACCGTTGACGCATCCTCCTATGGGGTGAGACAAAACATTCAACGTGCGGCATCTGTCGCTCCAGAAATAAGGAACATCTGATGTTCGAAGGCCGGATTACTTCCGCAGCCGATCGTCGCCGAGCGTGGCGCGATAGCCTCTTTGTTGATCACTCCATTTTCCGCCTCATCTGGACCAATCTCTCTGCTGTTGTACCCGGCAAGGTATGGCGCTGTAATCACCCCACGCCAGCACGCCTCCGCAGCCTTCAGAGGCGCCTCGGCATCAAAACACTAGTGAACCTACGCGGACACCGCAAATGCGGCTCTGACGCGCTCTCACGCCGTGCCAGTGCCCGTTTAGGGCTTGAGCATCTCGACATGGCCTTTGAAAGCCGTGGTGCGCCGCACCGGGACCGTATCCTGCGTTTTGCAGAGATGTATCGCGGTATCACCTTCCCCATGCTCATGCACTGTAAATCCGGCGCAGACAGAGCAGGGTTAGCCTCTGGCCTTGTGCTCATGTTTGAAGGCGGTACGGCGGATGATGCGCTCAACCAACTGCACTGGCGCTTTGGGCATTTCAACCGTTCCCGCACCGGGATTCTGGATGCCTTTTTCTTGCGCTACAAAGCCGAGGCCGAAGGCCGTATTCCCTTCCTAGATTGGGTACGGGATGAATATGATGAAGACCGCCTTCGCGCTGACTACAAGGCAGGCAAGCTATCATCCTTTGTGAATGACCGCGTGTTACGCCGCGAATAAAGTCTCTTTACTACCCACTTCAAGCCACGTCAGGGAGGCGTTGAATATCAACGTCGTTCTGATGTGAGTGCGCCATTAAGGAGGGGAAGAACCCCTCTTTTTAGGTTTTCACAATCGATACTATCAACGGGCCATATTGCTTACATTGCCCGGAAAAAAGAGGGGGGCCTTCAACCTCATTGGTCAAAACGCAATAACGCACATACACATTACGCTTCAGCAGTCGATGCTATGCTGCGTACGAGATCCAGCATATGTTTACGGACTCCCGGATCCGAAATGCGATAATACGCACGCACAAGATCCACTGTTTCCCGTTTGCTAAAGAGTGCCGCTTCATCTTCTGACGCATCGAAAAGACGCGTCGCCTGTGCAGGCTTTGGCACGCTTGGTGGCGGCCCACCAAAACCCGCCTGTGTCTCCGCAAAGCCAAAAGAGGGAGTGGCTGAGGGGATAAAAGGGCGTTCTTGCTCGTTTAAGGCGGGCTTCGCGTCTGTGCCTTGTAATTGCCCATCATAAAAGAAGCCAACCGGCACATCGAGTGCTTGTGCCAGCTCAAAAAGACGGCTTGCGCTCACGCGGTTTGCCCCGCGTTCATATTTTTGAACTTGCTGAAACGTAACGCCGAGCGCCTCTCCCAAGCTTTCTTGAGACAACCCCATTAACGTACGGCGCAAGCGGATACGGTGACCAATATGCACATCCGTAGAGCCTGCCACGTTCTTGCTTTCAGTCTTACCTTGAGGTTTTGACATAGCTCCCCCTTAAGTTGTTTTATTATTAAAAAACAACCTGAGATTGTCAACGTTAACCTTTAGGTAGTACTTTATTGGTAGCCCTTTAAACGATGAGCCGGTACCCACGCCAACATCACGCACAAAACTGCAAGAGCCAACGGAAAATGACGCCCTAAACGCGCAAAGAGTGTTGGTGCTAAGGGCGGTGGAATATCCGCTACCATCTCTTGCGCAACACCCCACCCCAAACGCTGCATCTCATGGCCTTGACCATTATAAATGGCTGAAATCCCGGTATTATTCACAAATACCATCGGCAGACCTTCTTCAACGGCACGCATCCGACCTGTTGCCAAATGCTGACGCGGCCCCGCACTATTGCCAAACCATGCATCATTCGAAATCGTCACGAGCCAATGTGGGCGTTGATGCGGCGCAATCACAGCCCCTGAAAACACCACCTCGTAGCACACCATCGGGCCAACCCGGCCAATACCCGGCATGTCCAACGTCTTGAGCCCCGCCCCCGGCGTTAACGCCTCCGGCAAGAGATTAAACGGTACGATCCACGGCTTATATTCCCCGAAGGGAACCAGACGGCTCTTATCATAAACCGCCGCGATATTACCGCTTGGGTCCACAACTTCTAAACTATTATACCAATGACCCAAAATATCCCGATCAGACCCCACCATGGTCATAGCACCATGAGCGGCCCGCGCAATGTAACTCCGCGCCGTAGCGTCTTCATCCAAAATACCGGGGAAACCAGATTCCGGCCAAATAGCGACGACAGGCCTTTCATCCCCCACGGCTTGCGCTATCTGCACACCTTGGGCTGTTAAACGTAAATACTTTAGGAAATTATCAACGCGTACTGCACGCGTTAAAATCTGCTCTTCTGAGACATTCCCCTGCACCACCACGGCCCGTGGATTCTGGACAGGGAGCACCGTCATATGGTGCAGGTGCCAAACCGACCACCCCACCCATACCACAAAACCACAACTGGCCACCGCTATGCCCCGTCGCCCTCGCGCCACAGTTAAGGCAGCCAACACAACAACCAGCGTTAAACCATCGACCCCAATGAGTGAGGCGGGCTGTATCAAAATATCTCCCAAAGAACCGGGGACTTCCAAAGCACTCCCTAAAGGATTCCATGGGAAACCAGAAAACAACAAAACACGCGCCATATCTGCGAGTGTCCAACTGCCGGCAAACATCAAAACGCGCCGCCACCCCGGAGCAACCCAACGACAAGCCACCGCAGGAATAGCCACCAAAGGAGCAATCACACAGGCCACACCCGGTGCTGCAATCGGCAAAACCCACCAAAAATCATGCACGCGCGTCAAAATGGCATTCGTCAGCCAGTATAACCCTGCCGTATGCAGACCAAGCCCGAATAAAAAGCCATAAAGTGCAGCATGCTTCCAAGATACCGCATCTTCAGCCGCACGATACAAAACCAGCAAACCCAATGGTAAGATGGGTACAAAACATATCGGCGGAAATGCGAGCGCCGTGAGTGCCCCCACCCCCAATAATAGCGCGCCAAATCGCCAGCCTGAGAGCGGAAGCGTGGGGTTCATGACCATACCCTCAAAGGAAAAGCGCCGCGATCAACACAGCGCCTTCATGTGTCTTTGTTAAGAATCGAGTGCGTCACGCAGGCGCCGCTCATAGTGGCGATAGTACTTATCTGCGAGAAGTTCACTCTTCACCAACACGGCCACATCCGTTGTGTTGAACTGCTCATCCACCACAGCACCGTCCCCCACATAACCTCCTAGCCGGAGATATCCCTTAATCAGAGGAGGCATCTTGCTTAAGCAAGCACGCGGCTCCAGCAAGTGGGGGTCCTTGCGTAGCATCTCAACATAACGCTCCTCCAATGCGCGAATACGCAATGCAGGTGGGGCTAAATGATTATGGTGAAGATACGTCAACTGATCAGCGAGGGCATCTGGGTTCGTGCCGGGTAGGCTGCCGCAACCAAACAGCACATCAATACGATGCAAAAAGATATAAGACGCAATCCCCTGCCACAGCAGTGGCATAGCCGCACGGCCGCGATATTCTTGTGCCACGCAAGAACGCCCGACTTCCAGCAGACGGCCCGGAAACTCCGTTAGAGGCGAAATATCATACTCTGACGCTGTATAGAAACGCCCCACCTTCTCTGCGGCATCTGAGCGCAGGAGACGATAAGTCCCCACGACGCCCTTCGCACCAGAAGAGATATTATGATCAATCACCAAAAGGTGGTCAGCGACGTCGTCAAACTCATCAACGTCGCGCTTAGTCCGCAATGCCCGTTCATCCGGGTGTGCACCCATTTCCTCAAAAAAGACGCGATAGCGGAGGGCCTGAGCAGCATCACGCTCTTCATCTGTTTCCGCCAAGCGAACACCCAGCGCACCGCCACGCACTTCCTGAAAGCCACCGTCACGGTTCAGAGCCAGCGTAGACAATGTTTCCATTTGCCGACGAGTTTCTTCGCTGCTGACCAGCGAATGTGCCGTTTCTGCCTCACGTTCCGTTACGGGAAGCGGCGTGTCCAACTCTGTCGGTTTCATGGTCATGATTCGCTCTTATCTTTCTTTGAGGAAATAACGTTCTCGGCTTTCGTCTCAGACAAACGACGCCCAAAAATTTCAATACGATGTGATACCAACTCAAACCCTAAACGACGGGCAATCTCCGTCATCAAACGAACAGGCTCGTCATCTTCAAATTCTGCGACATGGCCACTCTCAACATCAATCAAATGATAATGATGGCCATTGTCACTGGCTTCATACCGCGCGCGGCCGCCACCGAAGTCACGCCGTTCTAGAATACCTTTTTCTTCCAAAAGGCGCACGGTACGGTAAACCGTCGCCACGGAAATACGCCCATCAATCTCGGCTGCGCGGCGGTATAACTCTTCAACGTCCGGGTGATCATCTGCGGTCGACAGGACATACGCAATGACCCGGCGTTGACCAGTCATCTTCAAGCCCTTCTCAACACAGAGGCGAGCAATCGGCGAATCCTCTACGACTCCAGCACCAGCCGGTTGTCGTGCAGGGAAGCGGGACCCTGGGCCCGCAGTTTTTGTGTCAGCGACCATAATTGCGGCCTAGCCGAAAAACGTTCCTGTTGTCCAATGCCTTCATTATAAAAAAAACCCGCCCCTGTGATAGGGGCGGGTTTTTACGAAGGTCATTAGCCCGCACGACGACGGCCAAGACCGATCTTACGCGCCAAAGATGAGCGATGGCTGGCATAGTTTGGAGCAACCATCGGGTATTCCGGTGGCAGGCCCCAACGCTCACGGTATTCTTGTGGCGTCATGTTATAGACTGTCTTCAGATGACGACGCAGAAGCTTCAACTTCTTTCCGTCTTCCAAGCACACAATGTAGTCTGGGAACACAGACTTCTTCAAAGGAACAGCCGGTACGGGCTTTTCTTCTGGCAATTCGGCCGGTGCATCAACAGTCGCCAGAGCGTCATGCACGGAGCGAATCAAAGATGGCAATGTTTCTGTAGCAACATCGTGATTGGAGACATAAGCCGTGACAATTTGCGCGGTCAGGTTCTTGAAGTCCTGCACTTCTATTTCTTGTGACATACCCTAAATCCTTTACAACATGTGTGTTGGCCCCTTTAGCGGCTGCACCTAATGTTATTCAAGTGTTAATGGACAAAAAAACGCCGTGAAAGAAAATGAAATACTTCACCTCGACATTAGAGATAAAAAATGCCCCATGACCAGTGTCTATATCCGAGCATATTTTGACTCTCTTGTTTCTGGTCAGAGATTAAAAATTACCTTAAAGGGACAAGAAACATATAGAAATATATCAGACATGATAAAAATTATACCGTGTAAAATCATTCAAGAATTTGAATTAGAGGGCGCTGGTGATATTTTCTCTGGCATCATTATGAAATGATAAAAACATGAACCAAGCCAGCAGAAACAAGGCTAATATACCACTTTAAAATGGCAGAAAACAGCCATTTTAAAGCAATTTCATTTCACAACAATGTGTGTACCATCATCAGCGTCTCGGCGCAGTACAGTAGCGTCACTACCATCTTGATAGTACCGCTTTCTACGCCCCACCACTTCAAAGCCTAAGCTATGATACAATGCTTGGGCCCCTGTGTTCTGCACGGATACTTCTAAAAAAACTGTCCCATATTGCAACACCTCTTGCACCAAACGCCGCGCCACACCACGGCGGCGCGCATGAGACAACGTGCCGAGTGTCAAAATTTCAACTTCCCCCGCAATGACACGGTACACAATCAACCCAAGCCCAAGATCGCCGTGATGAGCACAATACGCGCGCGTTCCCGGAATTGTGAAAATCTCATGAAACGATTCGCGGCTCCATATTTCTCCTCCGGCAAACACCTCAGCATGCATTGCCGCCAATACAGACGCAGCTTCCACACCACATTCTGTGAGTGTATACTCATCGCTCCAAATACACATTATACAGGCGCAGGGCGCAAACCAGCAGCCGGAGGTTTTGCCTCGGGTGGGTCCACATAGAGCGGTGAGAAGGCGTCTGTCCTATACCGCTCTGCCGCCGCTACAATACCCAGCGCAGTAGGCGATAAAAGAGAAACCGTCGGGCAGGCCCAAGACCGCACCCCGTCTACGGCGTCTCCCGCGACGCACGCTAAAGATGACGCGTCAAAATCCACTTCTGGGATAGCAAACACAGAACCCTGCGGCGGATCCACAAAAAAGCGTCCCCGCCTTGCAACGCTCACACAGGTCACATCATCACGCGACAACGTAGCGCGCAGTGCGGCACCAAGTGTTACACCAAGCGTTGGACACCCCCAACCTGCAGCATATCCGCTTGCCAAAGCCAACGATGCCCTCAGCCCCGTAAAGGAGCCTGGCCCCACAACGGCAACCACTCGATCCGGCCGAAAGACCATCCCCGCTTGCTGCACCTGCACCAATAAAGCCTGTAGCGTAGGAGCAAAATACTCTGACGCCCCCCGCCCCGTTAACACCGTCTGCGCTAAGACCTGCGTGCCATCAAGAAGCGCCACTAGATTCGTAGGCTGCGCTCCTGCCCCGGCACCATTGAAGACAATGGTTTTCATTTCAAATCAAACTCGTGCCCACATTATGACAAACAGAAACATGCTTCATCAAAAGCGAGGCGCGGTGCACGGGGCGGCGCATGATCAGGATGCGGCACATTCTCCGCCGGATACCCAAGCCCGACTAAAAAATTAGCGCGCCACCCTTTCCCGGCTAAAAGCGTATCTTCTACAGCGAAAGTGTCAAACCCTGACATCGGCATAACATCCAGACCCAGCATACGTGCGGCTAAAATCAAATATCCGCCCTGCAAAGTGCCATTTCTGAACGACGTTTCTTCCGCCAAGCCGACATCAGCCGCAAACCATTCCCGCAATTCAGGGTCAACACCCAAACGGGGGAACGCTTCAAAGAACAATGGATCATGACACACAACTGCCAAAACAGGCGCGGCCATAGCGCGTTCGGCATTTCCGACCGACAACGAAGGTTTGATTCGTTCACGCGCCTCTCGAGAGGTTAAAAAAACGAACCGAGCTGGGGAGCAATTGCCCGATGTTGGCCCCATCTTCACCAAGTCATATAACTGGTGCAGCACCTCTTCTGATACTGGACGACGAGAAAAGGATGTCGCAGTTCGCGCCTTCTCCAACACCGATGTCATAACTGACGACATACCCAGCTCAGTCATTCATCAGTCCTCGACTTGTTCAACGGCGGAGACTTCTGGCACATAATGGCGCAGCATGTTCTCAACACCATGCTTCAAGGTGGCACGGGATGACGGACAACCTGCGCATGCCCCTTGCATGCTCAAATACACAATCCCATCCCGATACCCACGAAAAGCGATATCGCCACCGTCACTCGCGACAGCAGGGCGCACCCGATCATCCAGCAAATCACGAATGCGCTGCACGGTTTCAGCATCTTGATCAGCAATAGCGGCATCAACGGCTGACGCGCTGTGCCCTTCAACAAAAACTGGGCGATTAGCTTCAAAAAAGCTTGTTAGAACCCCGAGCAAAACTGGCTTCAAAGCATGCCACTCTGCTTCTGGTGTCTTGGTAATAGAAACAAAATCATTACCAAGGAAAACACGTCGCACATCTGCCTGCGCGAACAATTCAACCGCTAGCTCTGAGCGGCCTTTTGCAGAAACTACATCCCCAAAATCAGCCGTACCTGCAGTACCCATAACGGCACGGCCCGGTAAGAATTTTAAAGTCTCTGGATTGGGAGTATCTTCAGTCTCGATGAACATGCGTCGTTCGTCCTTCTCAACACGTCTCCGTCACATGTGCTGTTTCCACCGGAGACGCAAGAGGCTTAGAGCTAAATAATGAGGACTAAATACGATGCCCTTTCGGGGCCTGCACCTCAAGAGGCAAGGATATTACAGCACATAGACCGCCATAGCCCCGCTTTACATCTCCCTGCATCAACCGAAGGGTACCGCCCACACGCTGAACTTCGCGCGAAACAATCGCAAGCCCCAGACCAATACCGCCTGTCTGACGAGAGCGAGAGTCTTCAAGACGATAAAACGGTGTTAGAACGCGCTCACGTTCACTTTCTGGGATTCCTGACCCATTATCACTGACCCTAATATCAACCCATCCATATTTAGGTTGAACAATCTCCACGAGAACACGGCCGCCATATTTCAGGCCATTCTCAATGAGGTTGGAAAGCACACGCTTCATCGCCAAGGGGCGGACTGTTAGACGGCAATGCTCAGGCCCCTCATAACGGGCATCGTGCCCCATATCCGAGCAATCATCGACCAAGGTATATATCGTCGCCACAATATCGGTCACACGAATGGACTCTGGATCATCCGCACCTGAGAGATAAGCGAGAACACCATTCACCATGATTTCCATTTCATCTAGGTCCGCTTCAATGGCAGACTGCGCCTCCTCATCCACCAAAAAACCACAACGCAAACGCAAACGCGTGAGAGGTGTGCGCAAATCATGTGACACGGCGGCAAGAGCTTGCGTACGGTCATCTAGCAAGCTTTGAATACGCGTTTGCATCGCATTAATCGTGCGCGCAACCCCGCGCACTTCACGAGAACCACGTTCTTGCACGGGCTCCCATTCTTCATTCCGGCCAACACGCTCTGCTGCCTCACTTAATGCGCGCAATGGCAGGCTTAAGCCCTGAATCAAAATAGCCGCAGCAATACTAATAGCCCCAGCAGTAATCGCCGCGGCCGCCAACCCCCGGGTAAAGGTGTGTCTTTTCATCAAACCGGGAACACGATACCGCATAACACTGCCATCCGGCAGGGTGGCGCTTCCCAAAACATCCGTAGCATTGGGAGCCAAGGTATACAGATCTAAATCGGCCTTTGCTAAGGGCGGGTAGTCTCGTGCCAAACGGTGGACCAGACGCGTCAAAGGCGGGCTATGATGCCGTGGTAAATTGGGAAGATTTGGCAAGTCTAGACGCGCCTCCCAAGACACGTCCAGCTCGCTCCCCGACAAGACAACCCCCAAAAAAGATCGCTGACTCGCCGGAGCAGATGACAAGACACGTAAGTCTGTATTTAACGCGTCACCCAACTGTACGAAGCGTACATCATTGACGATAAAGGCCTCGGCCTCATTATAAAAAACCGTGTTCGCTATAAAGACCAAAACCACGGCTACCGTCAAAACAACGCTAACACGCCCAACATGGCCTAATGGCCAAAATGGAAAACGCTCAGAAATTGTTAGACCCGCTCCACTTCTGCAACAAAAATATAGCCAAGGCCACGCACTGTCCGAATTAATTGCTCTGCGTCACCACCTAATTTCCTACGCAAACGACTCACCAGAACATCAATGCTTCGATCCGAAACATCCCCCAAACGAGTGCGTGATAATTCGAGCAAACGATCACGTGCGATGACCCTCTGCGGGTTATCGAGGAAGCTCGTTAACAAATCATGCTCTGCGCCGGAGATATCAACCGTGACGCCAGCAGGGTCAGTCAACTCACGCCGACGTAAGTCTAGGGTCCAACCCGCAAACTTCAAACGCTCACGACGGGCAGGTTCTTGCACCGTACCCACGCTACCACGCCGCAGTGCAGCCCGAACGCGCGCTAGCAGCTCACGCTGCCCAAACGGTTTCGGCACATAGTCATCGGCACCGGCCTCAAGCCCGTTCACGCGGTCACGCTCCTCACCGCGAGCGGACACCATAATAATTGGCAACTGTGCTGGCGGAGGCTCTTCCACATGTGCCGCAGCTTGGCCGCTCCGTAAGGCACGACACAACTCAACACCGTTCGTACCGGGCAACATCACATCCATGATGATCAGGTCAACTGGTGCTAGCTCTAATGCTTCCCACATTTCTTCTCCACATGCGACACCACGCACACGGAAACCGGCCCCCTGAAGGGCCCGCAAAATCAGGGTACGCATTCCTGCATCGTCTTCAACAACGAGAATACGCGCCGGTAGGTTGGGATCAGTAAGATTGGGCTGCACGCTCTTTCTTATCCATGCTGAGAAGAAACTGTTACACCTTCAATAACATGTAAACTGCACTTAGCAATAAAGAGGAGTGCACTATTTTAGCAACAAATTTTAGCGAGCCTCTTTTTTAGGTCCGGAGGAAATTGCCACTACTGAACCTTGAGAAGGATTATCACTCGGCAAAGTACTGCTCCACCCGCCTCCTAACGCATTATATAAACGCGCCAAATTGCTTGCTAACGTACAGTCACTTTCAGCCAAATCAAGCTGCGCTGACTGCAACTGAGACTGCGCATTTAAGACGCTCAAATATGTTGTTAGCCCTGAGCGATACTGGCTTTTTGCGAGGTTAAGAGCGCGCTGGTTATCTTCTACTTCCCCCGCTAACCCCTGATGATGGAACTGCTCATTGCGATATGCAATCAGCGCATTGTCAACATCATGCCATGCCTGCAAGACTGTCTGTTGATAATGAATAGCAGCCGCTTTTTGAGCGTACTCTTTTAACGCCAATTGACCTCGCAAACGTCCACCTTGGAAAATCGGCAATGAAATTGACGGACCGATATTCCATGCACGTGCATTCCAAAATCCTAAGTCACGGAACGACAAACTCTGAAAACCAAAATCTGCATTAATCGTCACTTTCGGGTAAAAATCCGCCGTTGCCTCACCGACCTCGGCCACTGCACCACGGAGTTCTTCTTCTGCCTCACGAATATCCGGGCGGCGCTGCGCGAGTTCTGAGGGCAGGCCCACCGGCACAACAGGGGGGACAACAGGGGTCTCCCGCGCTACGAGCTCTTCATTCAGACTGCTCGGCATCTCTCCGAGCAGCAAGGCAACGGCATTTTTTTCCTGTGCGACCGCTTGCGCTAACTGCGCCAGACGGCTTTCAGTATCGTGGACACGCCCCTGAGCCGTATCAACATCTAATTCTGACACCAAACCGGCACGATAACGCGCCTGCGCAAGCGCCTGAAACTGCTTTTGTGTTGCCAAATTCTCTGCCAGAACGCGCTGACGCGTCTGATCTCCACGCAATGTAAGATACGCTCGCGCCATATCTGCTTGTTGAGCAATTAAAACCGCACGACGCTCTTCATCCGACGCCGCCAAATCTGCTTTTGCAGCATCATATTGATGCGCTACGCGGCCCCAGAGATCGATTTCATACGTCGCATCAATCCCATCTTTCCACTGGTCCAATTGCGGGATTTCAGTATCACTCGCTGCGCGCTGAGCAAACTGGCCGGCAGTCCCCGTTCCCAAACGGGAGCCAACTCGGCCAATAGCTTCCTGAGCAAATTTAGAACTAAATTGGCTCCGTTCATAAGAGCCCGACGCACTCAAGCCCGGAAAGCGCTCTGCCCCCGCCATCATCAATTGCGCTCTACTCTGCGCGAGATTGGCGGTTGAGAGACGGAACGCCAAGTTTTGGTGAACAAGACGATTTTCTAAAGATGTCAGCTCAGAATCATGAAAAAGCGCCCACCATTGATCCGAAATTGCCTCTTCACGTGTGACACTGGTAGGAGCCTGCGTCACAGCTCGCGCATAATGTTCTGGTGCCCATGCTTTCGGGGCATGAAATTCAGGGCCAACATGCAAGCACCCCGAAAGAGCAACAGCCGCGACACCGACAAACAAAACGCGTACAAAAGAAATTGCTCTCATGATCAGACCCCCGAAACAGAAATATTCTTGCGCTGACCGACCTGTTCGGTCAGCATAATACGCATTGCAGTATGATGACGAAAGAATGCCGGCGCTTTATGAAAAACCAACGGGCTACCCAGACACCACGTCAATTGCCCAGCACCACCCCGATCACCGCGCAACCCAGTAAGCGCGAGCAAATTCTGAAGGGCGCAGGGAAAGTCTTTTTGGCGCATGGCTACGAGGGTGCGTCGATGTCCCACATCGCCCGTGAAGCTGGCGTCTCGAAAGGGACGCTGTACAATCACTTCACGAGCAAAGCGGATCTCTTCTCGGCTTTCATTATGGAACAGTCGCGCACAAAGCTTCAAGCAATTACTGCTCTGGTGAGTAATGACGCGCAGAATTTCAAAAACACTTTGTTGAGTGTCTGTGAAGCTGCCATCCATCTTTTGCTCAACCCCGAAGCAATGAGCCTTTACCGCATACTGGTTGCCGAGACTAAAAAATTCCCGAATTTGGCGGATATTTTTTGGAAACATAGCTTTGGTGCAAACCTGAGCCATTTGAGCCAATGGCTTCAACGCTGCCACGACACCGCCACACTGACTGTCCCTGATGCTGAGTTCGCGGCAGAGCAATTGATGGCGATGTGCCAAACACGCATTATCAACCGCCGTCGCTTGGCTCTTCCCGTCGATGATAGCGCTCAGGCTATTGCGCAATTGGCAGAGTTGACCGCCGAAAGCTTTTTTAAGATCTATGCCCCTCATTAGTGCCCCCCTACAGGGGCATCACCGCTCCGTTTTTTCGCGGCAGGTGCAAGCAGAGCGCATAGAGGCACAACCATGAGGGCTAAAATTCCGATCCAACGAAATACCTCATTATAAGCCAACATCGCCGTTTGTGTTGAAAACTCACCCATCAGCCGGTGCACAGCAAAGCCATGCGCCGCCGCAGGTGTAAGCCCATGATCTTGAGCCGTTTTTTGTACGGCGTTAAGATAATCCGTATAGGGCTGGCGGCCTGTAATCATATGCCCTGCCATATCATTTTGATGCCGTTGCCGCGCTTCAACAACAGCCGCAGTAGACAATGAAATAGCCAAAGAACCTAAATAATTACGGCACATACTGAAAAGGGCTGATGCATCCGCATTCAATTCCCGCGGCAATGTTGAATATGCAACCGTTGAAATAGGTACGAACAGAAAAGCGAGCGCCGCCGTTTGACTAACGCGATACTGAATAAGCGTTGCGAAATCGATCTGCGCACTTAAATGCGCAGCTTGAAACATCGAGAGCCCCATCAAAGTAAAACCGCAGGCGATAATATACCGTACGGGTATGACCTTCATCAGTTGTCCCACGATCGGAATCAAGACAATAACCGCGACGCCGCCCGGTGCCAAAAGGAGCCCTGATGTTGTGGCCGTATATCCCTGCACTTGCTGCGCAAACTGCGGAATAATAACAGACGAGCTGTAAAGCAGCGCCCCTACCATAGACATCAGAAGCATACTGGTTGCAAAATTACGGTCTTTGAAAACTTCTAGCCTCAAGAGAGGTTGTCGCGCTTTCAACATCCAAAAAATTGCACCGACGATACCAACAGCCCCCAAAATGGCCATGAGCACAATATAATGCGACCCGAACCAATCCTCATCCTCACCCCGGTCACATGCGAGCTCAAGGCAGCCTAAGCCTAGAGTAATCAGGCCAATACCAATACCGTCGATAGGCATACGACGGCGCCTTTCCCAAGGGGGGTCCTCCACGAGCGCAGAGACGGCCAAAACGCACATAATTCCGAAGGGGATATTAACGAAAAACACCCAACGCCATGAATAATCATCCGTTAGAAAGCCCCCCAAAAGAGGGCCTAACACCGGCCCGACAATCGTCGCGATCGCTGTAAGGCCAAAAGCAGCGCCGCGTTTTTCCGGCGGGAATGTATCGAGAATAATAGATTGCTGGCTTGGCTGTAGTCCGCCACCGAAGAAGCCCTGCATCAAACGAAACACCACCAACATCGGCAATGATTGTGCAAGACCACACAAAAATGACGATACGGTAAACATCACAATACAAATCAGGAAATACCGCTTACGTCCAAAAAGACGCGACAACCAGCCCGATATTGTCAGCACAATACCATTCGCAACCAGATACGCTGTTAGGGCCCAGGTGGAATCATCATATGACCCACCTAACGAGCCTGCGATATGCGGCAAAGCCACATTCACAATGGTTGTATCCAGCACCTCCATGAACGCAGCCATTGTCACAACAACGGCAATCAACCAAGGGTTATGCTTGGGCTTCCACTCTTCTTTTGATTTATCCAGAGCGCTCATGGAACACAGCTCACTTCACGTAAACGGTTGGTGCTACGGACAGGCCGAGCGCCAATGGCAGATGCGGATCTAAACCACTATCAATCACAATTTTTACCGGAATACGCTGAACCGTTTTTACAAAATTACCCGTCGCATTTTCAGGCGGGAAAGTACTGAATGTCTCACCTGTACCCAACTGAAGAGAATCGATATGCCCGTGCAGCTTTAGGTCTGGGTAAGCGTCAACATCCATATCGACTTTTTGCCCAATCCGCATACGCGTAATTTGTGTTTCCTTGAAATTAGCGACGACCCATACTTCAGGAAGCACAAGAGAGAAAAGCTTCTGCCCAGTTTGAACAAAGTTTCCCTGCTCAATACTACGCTCTGCAATCCAGCCATCTTGAGGAGCGCGAACCTCTGTCCACTCCATATCCAATTCGGCTTGTTTAAGTTGTGCCTGCGCAGAAGCCAAAGCCGCCTGCTCTTGCGTGACACGTGCTGAAGCATTGCTCAAATTAGCAGCTACCGGCTCTGCTTGCGTCATTTGCCCTTCTGCCTGCAAAACGCGTGCATGGGCCTCTTCTAATGCAGCACGTGCAGTATCAATGTCCTGCTGCGACGTTGCCGCCCGTGCTACAGAATGCTGACGCCGAAAATCTGCTTCCGCTTTTACAAGCTGCGCTTGCGCAGCAGCAAGGTTGCCCTTAGCTGTCAGCAGCTGACCCGGGAAGTTTTTCTGCGCTACAGCAACCTGCAAGCGATATGCGTCTATATTGGCATTCGCCTGCTCTACGGCCGCTTGGGCTTTCTGCAAAGATGCTGCGTAATCTCGGTTGTCAACTATAAAGAGCACATCACCACGGTGAACAAACTGGTTATCATTCACCAAAAGCCGAGTAACGTAACCATTCACATGGGCTGCAATAGAAATTTTACGCCCTTCAGTATAGGCATCATCTGTTTTATACTGGTTTCGCGTCATAAACACGTAAACACCAATTCCCACCAAAGTGAGAACTACCAGAAGAATAAGAATAATCCGCCGAACCGGATTAGACTTTTTTGGTGCCGAGCCTGACGGCTGATCATCCTGCGCCATGTAGTCTCTTTACACTCCAGCGAGCTGACAAATTTTTGTGACGGCCAATAGGATGGCACGCACCCTAAAATGACCGATCAGTTCGGTCATTCTTGACACATCATACCCCATGCAGCAAGCTCAAAAAACTACCGGGTTTCCTTCTGACGCATATAAAGGATGCTCAAATCACGCATAAATTAAGTCATTCAGAATTTATTAAGATCCCTTTGCCTATCCTTCAAACAGACCATCATGCACTGAAGGATTCCACCATTATGTCTATGTCCATTAATACTAATAACGCAGCAATGGCAGCACTTAAGTCACTTAATCAAACCTCCGATGATCTCAGCACAACACAAAATGCTATCTCAACAGGCAAAAAAGTGAACAATGCATCGGATGACCCTGCCGTTTACGCCATATCTCAGGGCATGAATGCTCAAATTTCCGGACTAAGCGGCGTTTCAACAGGATTACAGTTCGCTGGTCAGGTTTTAAACACAACAAACCAAGCCACAATTTCAATCACAAGCAATCTGTCCACTTTATCAAGTACCATTACACAAGCAGCCAATAACGGCATGGATCAAACAAAATTAAATAGCGCCATCAAATCAACATTGAGCTCCATTGATTCAGCCGCCAATACTGCAACATTCCAAGGCGTAAATCTTCTTTCTGGCTCCACCGGAAATGGTGTTAATTATAACACCATTTCTGCTGCTCAAGACATCAATGGAAACCTTTTCACGCAGAGCGGTTTTAATGCCACATCCGCAGGGCTTGGGTTGCAAGGGCTCAGCACCTCCATGAGCGGCACTGTAATCAACAATCCCGGCACCCTTTCCGGATCAGGCACTAGCGCCAGTGTTTTACAAGTACAGAACCAAGCACAAACGAACAACACTGGCGCAGCAGGAAATCCGGCTATCACTACCTCTTTTATACTCGACAACAAACCTGGAGATTCTTCTGGAGCGTCCTCAACCGTTTCAAGCATGATCAACGATGCTCTCACCTCTGGAAGCGGCTTCACTGTCAGCATAAGCAACGGAAAGCTTAGCGTTAACGACAGTCACAGTAAAAGTGCAATTGCTTCCACAACGACGAATTCTGACGGGACGACCTCCTACAAACTTACCAACGGCGATAACATCCAAACACAGGCCGACGCCTCTGGTAATATGACTTACACCATCTCCAAGGGCGGTGATGTTGACTCTAATGGTAACGTCAGAGCTATGAGTAAAATTGTTGATATTGATATCAGTAAAGCTAGCAGCGCGGGTTCGGCCACCCAACAAAACAACGCGGCCGAAGCCACACTGGTGACTGCCATCAACAATGCTGGCTTTGGAGCCCAAACCAACAATGACGGCTCCATCACAATGGCAGGCGGCAATCTCGATACCACAAACAATAACGTAAAAATGGGCACCTATTCTGCAGGGCAAGGCGGAAATCCCGGATCTGTCACCTCAAATACAACCACCTCACAAACCAGCGGCACCACTGTCGTGCAGCTCGCTGTTGGCGCTGCACTGTCAAGCATCGAGCGCATTTCGTCTAAAATAGGTGTTGCAACCAATTCTGTCACCCAACTCCAATCTTCCACCTCCTCGCTATCTGATTCTTTGACATCTGGCGTTGGCGCACTAACAGATGCCGATATGGCAGCTGAGAGCGCGAAGCTCACCTCTTTACAAACAAAACAGCAACTTGCCGTACAATCTTTATCAATCGCCAACTCACAATCTTCGCAGATTATGAGCCTATTCCGCGGCTAATGCCTCAATATCATCATCGGTACCTTTCTCGGGTGCCGATGATTTTTCCCCAACTTTAAGGAGAAACGTGGCGTGAATTACGCGGCGTCACAATATCAGACGCAGTCTGGTCAATATCTTTCTTCCAGAGAAATCGAAGCCATGGCTTTCCGTCATATCAATGCTCTCATGACACAAGCGAAAACCGCACAAGAGCGCCATGATGCCTTGCACCAAAATCAGAAATTATGGAGCATTTTTTTGCATAGTCTCCAACGAACAGACTGCCCTCTAGAACCCATTCTACAAAAAGATTTACTGACTTTAAGCACATGGTCTCTGCGGCACTCAAACGAAGCCATGATGCGCCCCCTCAGTTTGGCGCCACTCATTGATATTAACAATGATATGATTGCTGGACTATCACACGCACAGCAAAACGCCGTTCTTCATCAACCCACAGGGCGATTAACCATGACAAGCTAATGAAGAGCGGCTTTATGTTACGGGCGCACGGAGGGCACCACGAACGTATTATCACTACGATCAATATCTGGAATCACTACATCCGGGTCCAAAGTAGCCTCGACCACTTCTTTATCTGCCGGTAGCGTCAACAAAACAGCACTGTCTTGGCGCCACATCTCAGTCGGAAGAAGGCGATCACTGCTTGTGCCATCTACGTATTTTAAGCGTAGATGGACTGGCAACGGTAATGAGCCATAATTCACCACTTCAACGTGTACGTGACCATTTTTCTGCATTTGTAATGATTTTACAGCATAATCCGGTGCTGCATTTGTAAAATACCAACCGCGCCAAAACCAACCTAAATCTTCTCCGGCTTCACTGTCCATAATCCGAAAAAAATCTGACGGTGATGGATGACGATAGGCCCACTCAGCAATATAACGCCGAAATGCCGCATCAAAACGTTCTGGCCCTAAAATCTGCTCCCGTAGTAACTTTAAACCATACGCTCCCTTGAAGTAGCTTACAGAATGTCGATACTTTTCGGAAATATCGTCAGCCGCCATCATCAAAGATGGTGCATGCACATCTTGCAGTATCGGCACTATATCGCGCGCAGGATTACCCGTTTGTGGTGAAAACTCAGCATCCTGCTTAGGCGCAAATTCTCCGTGATTAAAATGTTCCGATGCATAAGCATCAATGAACGTATTAAATCCTTCGTCCATAAAGGCATTGCGTCGTTCATCCGAACCTACAAGCATAGGGAACCAATCATGCCCGATCTCATGAGTTGTAATCCAAAACAACTCAGGATCACGCTCGTGCATCCCGTCAAAAACAATGCCTGGATATTCCATCCCAGCGCCATACCCGCCAACATTAATGGCATTTGGCCAAGGATACACAAACCATTGTGACGAGAAGTATTCGATAGCGTGTTTCACATAATCCGTTGAACGGTCCCAACCGTGCGCAGATATTCCCTCGCGCGGATAGACAGACATCGCTAGCCTCGGCTGCTTTGCCGAGCCGGACCATGGGGAGACAGAAGGCAAATCAATCCGCTCTGCATCCCACAAAAAGGCAGGAGACGCAGCGAAAGAAACATCGCGTGTATTCTGCATTGCAAAATGCCACGTCACTTCTCCGCCAGATTGCCGGTGACTTAACGGGTTTGTCACATCGTGCAAATCTCGAATTAAAACACGTTTTTCACTGCGAGAGGCCTGCGCTAAGCGTGTGCGCTCTGTCTTGGTCAAGACCTCATCAGGATTCAACAAGGCTCCCGACCCAACAACTGTAAAATTCCACGGCACCGTTACAGAATAATCAAAATTTCCATACTCTAGAAAAAACTCTTGCTCCAAATACGGTAACGTATTCCACCCACGCCGATCATCATAAACACTCAAGCGCGGATACCACTGTGCCATTTCAAAAATATCACCGTCCTGCACCTTTGAAACGGCCGTTCGCCCGCCCCAAGTTCCAGGGATGGTATAATGCCATTGAATACGGAAGCTCACCTTTTGGTGAGGCGCTATCGCTTGGGAGAGTTTCACCTGCAATCGTGTATCTGAAACCCGATATGGCTGTGCCTTCTCCACACCGCCAATCATTTCAGAGACCCCCTCTAGCACCATACCTTGAGTTGTTTCCGAAGGAAGAACACCGGCTATATTAGAGCGAGAATCAGCTCTATATCGATTTTGTTCAATTTGCAGCCACACAACATCCAACGTATCAGGACTGTTATTTGTATATGTAATAACTTCATTACCGCTCAAACGATGTTCACCAGCATCAAGGCGGGCTTTGATGCTGTAATCAACACGGTTTTGCCAATAATGCGGCCCCGGCACCCCGCTCCCAGAACGATACATATTCGGCGCATCTGGCAGAGTAAAAGGCGCAAAAATTGCCTGAGGATCCGCAAGAGTTTTTGCCCCGACAGATGTGGCATTCAATATACCTACAGCACACAAAGCCGTGCCGCCTAACATACGAGTATGTTGTGTCAGAAGGGAAAAGGTCCGTATAAAATAATCTTGCATACTCAAGGTAATCTTTTCTTTTCTCGTTACAAATACCCTCAAAAAGGGCGAGTCTGATGTAAAATTTATCACACAAACCCGCACGAGTATATTATTACGATTTATTTATAATAACACCCTATGATACGTTTATATTAGGCCCTCTAAACCTCGAAGATATACCCCCAAATCTACCCGTAACGGCATAAGATAAGCATTATCTCCAGCTATACGGATAAGCTCTAACATCTTCCGAGCAAGCTGAATGTTGCCTTCCAAAGAGGTGTCATAATCATGCGGAAATACAATATGGTTTACGCGTGTCCAATACGCCCGAGATTTCTCACCCAGGACAGGTGAAATACCCCAAAAAACTGTCTCATCACGCATCCAGTCCATGCACAGGCGCAGCATATTCACATCGAATAAAGGCTGCGTAAAAAAGCCTTTGGCGCCCGCATCTTTCTTACGTTTCACGTCTTCCAGTTCTTGCCACGGCGCACGACGGTACGGATCAAACACGGCGTACACATCCAAATGCGGCGCTTCACGACGATAACGCTCAATAATATCCACAGAACTCTGAGAATATGTTTTGTACCCTTCCGGGGCGGGATCACCTGCCACCACGAGTACCGCTTTCAATTCCGCACTCTGCGTACCCGGCAAAGGGGCATCAGGGTCCACATCAATCGCCCTGATATGAGGGATACTTTCCACCCCTGTCTGTGCCACTACGGCTTCAGCCGCTCGATAACTACGCACATCAAAGCGCAGCAAATCTGGGATATTCAGAAGACCCAACTGCGGAAACACGTCTCGTGATAACGACACGTCTGCCATCAAAGCGTCAAGGGTGCGCGGTACCAGCTCTAAAGAGACGCGTGTCATGATGCCTCACCAGCCCGTGATAACGCCTGAGTAGCGCGTGCTGCTTGCAGTGTATTGTGCAACAAACATGCAATTGTCATCGGCCCCACGCCACCCGGCACAGGGGTAATATGACCCGCAATATGACGCGCCTCGTCAAAAGCAACATCTCCAACCAAACGCGTTCGCCCTTCATCCGTAGGAACGCGCGTGATCCCCACGTCAATGACTGTCGCGCCCGGCTTTATCCAATCTCCTCGTACGAGACCATGCTTACCCGTAGCAACGACTAAAAGATCCCCTTCACGCGCTAAAGAACGCACATCTTGCGTATGGATATGACCAACCGAAACCGTGCAGTTCTCTCGCAATAATAACTGCGCCATCGGTTTGCCCACAAGATTTGAAGCGCCAATCACAACCGCATGTTTACCCGTTAAATCTTTATGCACAGATTTTAACAACATCAAGCAGCCCAACGGGGTACACGGCACAATACCCTCCATACCCAATGCCAAACGGCCAGCATTCACTTCCCCGAGACCATCAACATCTTTATGAGGTGCAATAGCATTAGTCACAACCACAGGGTCAATTTGCTGAGGCAATGGCAATTGAACCAAAATGCCGTGAATACGTGGATTAGCATTTAACTGATCTATCAAATCCAATAATTCATCTTGAGACGTACTCTCCGGCAACATGTGCATAAAAGAACGCATGCCCGCACGATGTGTCTGAATGGCTTTATTCTTCACATACACTTCAGAGGCAGGGTCATTGCCTACCAAAACCACCGCCAAACCCGGCAGGGGGTTTCCCTGTTCAATGAAAGACGCAACATCGTGACCAATTTGTTCGGTAAGCGCGCGCGCAATGGCTTTACCGTCAATGAGTTGACCTGCCTGCGCTGAAGGATGGGTGCTCATAGGGGGCTCCGGATGACAAAAAGACTAAGGATAGGTACGATAAAAACCCCGACCACACTTTCGGTCGCGATATCAAGGATGTTTCCGTGCCTGAGGACATACGCAAGAACTTCTCCAGTGACAACGTCGTTCGGGTATGCCCCGAAGTCATGCAGGCGCTTATGGAGGCCAATAACGGCAGCGCATCAGCCTATGGCAATGATGCACATACCGACCTATTAAACACGCGGTTTGGAGACGTTTTTGAAACAGAAGTGGCCGTTTTCCCCATTGTTACCGGCACTGCCAGTAACAGCCTCGCCCTCTCCGCTTTAGTGTCTCCCTTTGGATCTGTCGTTTGTGATCAAGTTGCACATATCCAAAATGATGAAGGGGGCGCGCCTGAATTTTTTATGCATGGTGCAAAAATCGTCACCATCCCATCACCTAACGGCATCATGCAGGTTGACGCCCTACAAAACATTATCCATGAAAAAAAAGCCGCAGGTCTTCTTGCTCCCCCAATCCACGCCCTTTCCTTAACACAGACTAATGAGTGGGGAATCGTATATCAACCATCCCACCTCGCCGCATTGAGTGATGCAGCCCACGCGGAAGGATTAAGCGTTCATCTCGATGGCGCCCGTTTAGGTAATGCTATTGCCTCGTTGGGTTGTGCACCAGCAGACACCACATGGAAAGCTGGTATTGATGTCCTTACTTTTGGAGGAACTAAAAACGGCGCCATGGCGGCGGAAGCCGTAGTATTCTTCCTGAATGAACGAACACGTCCTTACGTCCAAGACTTTAAACGCCGCATCAAACGTAGCGGCCACTTATGGTCCAAACATCGTTATCTTAGTGTCCAACTACTGGCACTGCTAGAAAATGACCTTTGGTTACACAATGCAACACACGCCAATGATATGGCACAACGTCTCAGTATTGGTTTGGCGCAACATCCCGATATCACTTTACCTTACCCAACGGAAAGCAACGAGATTTTCGCAGCTTTGCCTGAGACCATCATCGACACACTCGAAAAAGCCGGCTTTGGTTTTTATCGCTGGACAACACCCCCACATATAACCGGGACCATCATCCGACTTGTCACAAGTTTTGACACCCGCGCAGAAGATGTGGACGCTTTTTTATCTCACATCACTATATGACAAAAAATTGGGGAGGCTTTTAGAAAACGCCTCCCCATATCACTATGCCGCAAAAATTTGCGCAATAGCGGCCTGCGCTTCATCCTGAATAGCCTTCAAATGCTCCGCGCTTTTAAAGCTCTCAGCATAAATTTTATATACATTCTCTGTCCCGGAAGGACGCGCAGCAAACCAACCGTGAGCTGTCGTCACTTTTAAGCCACCTATAGCTGCATCATTACCCGGTGCTCGCGTCAGCTTTGCTGTTACAGCATCCCCTGCCAAAACATCTAGAGGGAATTGCTCCGGTGACAGTTGAGAAAGCTTTGCCTTCTGCTCCGGATTTGCCGGAGCATCAATACGCGCATAAAAAGGCGTACCCAAACGAGATGTTAACTCATGATAGAGCACACTCGGGTTCTTACCCGTCCGGGCTGTAATCTCAGCCGCCAATAAGTCTAGGACTAAACCATCTTTATCCGTGGTCCACACGGTTCCATCTCGGCGCAGGAAAGTTGCCCCAGCACTTTCCTCCCCACCAAAACCAAGAGAACCATCCATCAACCCTGGGACAAACCACTTCAGACCAACCGGTACCTCGACAAGCTTACGCCCCATTTCGGCCACCACACGATCAATGAGGCCACTGCTTACCAGCGTCTTACCAACCCCCAAATCAGCTTTCCACTCAGGGCGATTACGATACAAATAGGATACCGCAACAGCAAGATAGTGGTTGGGATTCATCAAACCATCAGGCGCCGCAACTATCCCGTGGCGATCAGCATCGGTATCATTTGCAAAAGCAACATCAAAACGATCTGTCAGTTCAATCAAACGCGCCATTGCGTAGGGGGACGAGCAATCCATACGAATTTTGCCATCCCAATCTGCCGTCATAAAGCTGAACGTCATGTCTACGGTATCGCTAACAATCTCCGCATTCAGCCCATAATGTTCAACAATACGGGGCCAATACCGGACCGCAGCCCCCCCCAATGGGTCAATACCTATTTTAATTTGGGCATCACGAATCGCGTCCATGTCGATAACAGAAGCCAAGTCATTTACATACGGCGTAACGAAATCATACCCTTGAACGCATGCAGCATGCTTTGCATCCTCATACGGCAAACGACGAACATCACTCAAACCATCAACCAAGAAACTATTGGCCATTTCTTGAATAGCACGCGTAACAGCCGTATCCGCAGGGCCACCATGGGGTGGATTATACTTGAAACCACCATCTTCTGGAGGGTTATGGGATGGCGTTACCACAACACCATCCGCCAGACCCGAAACACGTCCACGGTTGTATGTTAGAATGGCATGAGAAATAACAGGGGTTGGTGTATATCCACTCTCCGCATCAATGCGTAAATCAATACCATGTGCAGCAAAGACCTCAATAGCACTCCTTTGAGCTGGCTCCGAAAGGGCATGGGTATCAATCCCCAAAAAAAGAGGACCATCAATGCCTTCCGCCTTACGATAACGACAAATTGCCTCGCAAATCGCAAGAATATGGTTTTCGTTAAAGCTGCTCTGTAACGCTGTACCACGATGCCCCGACGTCCCAAAAGTAACACGTTGCGTGGCTACAGAAACATCGGGCTTTAACTGATAATATGCTTCGATAAGAGCCGGGATATTCGTCAAACGAGAAACGTCAAGCGGTTTACCCGCAAGAGGGCTAATAGCAGCCATGAGTTCAGACATCCTTGCTAGATCCGCAGAAAATGAAACTTTAATATGCGTCTACTACCCTACAAGCATGGCCTGATCATGGCGCAGTGTCTAGCAAGAGCGACCTCATATCGCCCTTGTGCACAAGTATTTCAAAAAATATTTTCAAACCATTCAAATATCATGGCAGAAAACGATAAAGTACACACCCTTGATAGCCAGCCCCCCCCAAAGACGGCAAACCTTCCGTAGAAACGGAATATGCACCACCCCCTCCGGCTCCATAATGCGTTGCAGAACGTCCACCTTGACTACCACTACGACCCGCACCGCCCCAAGGCCCCGCACCGCCATGCCCGGCGAACACTAAAGCCCCGCATTGGCCATCTGCACCCGTGCTCCCTGTTTGATTCCAAATAGTTCCTCCGGAGGAACTACCACCATCCCCCCCCGCAGAGCCCGTTGGAGAATAAAAAGAACCTCCCTGGCCACCATTGGCCTGCAATAACACACGCCCCTGATAAGTTATCAAAGTCGTACCACCCGTTTGACCACTACCACCACCGTGACCAATCGTTACAACCAAAGGAGCGCCATTCGTGGGATCCACACTATACCCCCCCCAAGCATCTCCCCCTGCCCCCCCTCCACTACCGGAGAGCGAGCCATTCACGTTTACTGTGGTCGATGAAGCACCACCACCACCACCACCAATCACACGCAGTTCCACACTCGTTGCCCATTGCGGCACTTGCAATGCTGTATTCTCAAGTAAAAATTGAGTTGATTGCGTCACATTTTCTAGAAGTGCACGCGTCGCCATCTGGGGAATAGTCGGCCAGAATACATCCAAAGGAATAGCATGTAAGCCACTAAGATTTTGAACTCCACTCGGAACATTGAGGGTATAAAGCGCAATAACAATACCCCCTACGGGGGCTTGAGGCGATGACGTTGCAACAACAAAAGACATGCTTGCCACACGCCGCGTAGGTAGGGCTTGACCCGTATTATTCGGTCCAGCTTGAGTTTGTGATGGGTTATTGACGCTATAAAAAGGCAATACAGTAGCGTCAACATCCTGCTCAGAACAAACTGCATAAACTGTAAAATTAGCGCCCGTATTCGATACGGGAACAATCACATCAGAAGCATTTACATATTGGACCGTCACAGGAGACAAATCCGAGGGTAATCCTGCCCCTACACCGCCACAATGAGTTGCATCCATAACGCCTGACGCGCTAATCGCACCCACCCCAATTGTAAGAGACAACCCATCAGGTGACGGTGTGCATGACAAACCAGTAGCCGCAGTAACTCCCGGCCCAAACACCATATCCGCAGCAATGCCTACAGCCGCCTTACTGTAACGCCCAACACGCAAAAGATCCGTATCCATAGGTACAGACCCTGGATAAACAATAGCACGATCCATTATATTCTTACCTTCACCCAGCCAACAACACCCAACGCAACGACCGACTGTAAAGAGCGACAAATACTCTCCACCCCATCAGAATGACCTAAAGATGTTTCAATAAAAAACTGTCCACTTTGCCCACCATAACGCAAACCTGAAGTGCCATACCCATAACCACCGCCACACCCTGGCTGCGCACTACTCCCCAGCGCATGACAATCTGCCGCATTCATAGGCTCAATAATCGTCGGCTCTTGCCCCGTCGCCACCAATAACGCAGACGATACCGCTAAACGCGTATTCCGGTCTGCAAGCATATTCTGTCTAATTCTTTGTCGATAATCTGCATCATGTTCTTGAATATGCCTCGGCAGCCCACCGCGTCCGAAATAATCTTCCGACATCATATCTACAAAAAAGCCTGAGGCCGTTTGTAAGCGCGAACACAGATAGAGTGTTTGAATTTGCTCCCATATACCCGCAAGAATGCAGCCAAATCCCTTTAAAAAAGAAACTAAAACCGGAGCATTTTCTGCTTCTCCATCATTTGGTGCGTCAGGAAACCAACCCGTTGGTAAAAGCTGCCGCAAACGACGGGAAAAATCATCTATAGACCCCAGAGACGGTTGGTTATCAAAAAGAGCTTTACCGTCCGTACTTCGTAATGCCGCGTTATTTTGATCTCGCAATATACCCACAAGTCACCCCCCCACCTGCTCAACCGTCAGCAAAGGAATGCGATAGTCCGTTCCATTGACATTAAAATGAAGAAAGCCTCCCCCCGCTTGCGTTGGAATAACTCCACTCACATTACTGATCGGAGACGTAATTTGTAGCTCACCTCCAGCCGCAGGATATAAGCCTAAATTAGCTGACCCCTGCGCTCCTTCTTGAACATAAATACCAGCAGCCTGCTCCCCATCTCCAGATTGAACTTGCAGAGTGTTATTCGGGTTTTGCGTCGATTTTATCGAAAATACTGAATTTCCAGCAATGTTTCCAAAATAAACACCATTATCAACAAACTCTTGTCGCACTCCATTCGCACGCTCCGAGACCGTTGAGCGTACAAAAGCACCAACACCGCCAGGCCTTCCCTCGGACACTGGCGTATGCCACTCTATTCCCTGATTACGAGCCAATGACACGGCAGAAGCATACCCTGAATCTTCACCATCAGTGCCAACCAAAGCCGTAGCGCCAAACACAATACCAGACTGCCACCTATTCGGATTAGCAACGAATGTTACGCCCGCCGCCGCATCAGATGTCCCAGATACCTGCCCCCCTCCAACCCCCAATTGAATACCATACACCCCCCCCCCTACATTAATAGAATACGGGGTGGTTTCTCCAATAATAGCGCCGCCAAAATTAACCCCTTCCAGTTCCATACAAAATGTTGGCTGGTAATTTACGCCTTCCAATCTCCAACCCTCGCCATAAAAAGCATAAGCCGTAGTCGTGGTTGGATTTGACGTATCATCGGAGACAGCCCACGATGAAACCCCAATCGAACTCGGCTGAAATCCCAATATATCAGGAGCATTTTTTGCATCAGACGTCCGTGACCCTGCAACAATCGCGCTACTACCGAATTGCGCAACCGATGCAAATTGCGCCCCCTGGAGAGCCCACGGCCCTATAGAGGTTCCCGCCATAGTTTCCGACAGCCAATCATAACCAGATGACTTAGCACGATCACTCAATGCCGGATTTTTTGTTGCATTTCCCACAAGAAGTCGGTCAGCAAAGCGATTAACCAACGCACCTTCATCTTGATAAAATGCACCACTTGCTTGCACGTCAGTCGGCACACCCGCCAACTGCCCCGCCGTTGCTGTAACGGTCATGGTGCCTGTTTTATCGGCCAGAACCAAAACCTCATCACCAGTTAATGAGGAGATCCGTGGATAAGAATTAAAATTCGCCATAATTACCTTGAAAATAAAATTTATTCATTAACTACATTAATATCTATTCTATCTACTGAAAATGACTGTGCGTCGATCGGATTAATGTCGTTATTACTTCCATTCAATAATATATTTGATACTGATTTTACTTTTGCGCCCGCAGAAACATACGCCAAGTAAGATAAACGACTATATGAATACCCCCCACCAATCGGAGAATTAACAATATCCTTCTTAATCGCGTCTACAATTGCCTCTTGTACACCCTGTCCAGCTACAGAAACCCCAACAGTCATCGAAACAGACACCGGCAAAACGATTGGGCCACGAACCGAGAAACCAACCCCTAGCGCCCGAACGGCGTCAATAGCGTCATAAATATCTTGGACTAATTGTGTCGACGGCACCCCACTTCCGTCATTAATAATAGCTGTAAAATACCCCGAACGCCCTGTACCGTCAGCAGCACATCCTTCCTCGAAAGTATACGATAATCCATTTTGCACCCCTGAGACCGCATTCGCGATAGAGCTCTTACTGGCCGTTGCTTGTGCAGCCAACCAAAGGGGAAAACGAGTGCGTAACTGCGCGTCACTTTCAGCATCAAAGCCATTTAAAAAAGCCGCTGCATTAGTCACAGTATCAATGCCTGCAACCGCCGTTCCCATAAGAGAAATTGCCCCTACATCAACATTACCCATGCTCCCACAACGCTGACACATGACAGGGACATCAATACTGTCCTGACCGCGCACGCGAACGTAACCACCAATCGTATTTGACCAAGCAGGGTGCGCTTCATCCTTCACCACACCAAATGATAAGCCTGAAACGGTACGCACAATAACACTTGGCAAAATCACAGCAGACTGAGCATCCGGCGTAAACGACATCAACGTCACAACACCCGTTGCGGCAACACCAGGCAAACGGCTCATGCCAAAATCAGCCACAAAACTATCGCAATCCTCCCCCGTGGAAGTCGCCAAACGTGTGCGTTGCAAGGCTTGTACCACAGTATATTGCAGCCACAGCCCAATCCCCCCAACAGCCTCCACTAAAGCGCGTGTCGGAGAGCCAACTGAGACATCTATAATTTGAGCACACGAAGCCTGCACCGTCGTCAACGATGATGAAACCATCGTGGAAAATGAGCGCAAAGAAAAAGACATTCAACTCTCCTTTGACACGGATTTTATTTCAAAATTCCGCTTTTAATGACTGTAATTTTCCATTGGATTCATCAAAATACTCAACCCAACACAGCACCCCACCACCAGAGCTCTGAACTATATTCACCTCAATGGGGCGAGATGAATCTACACCTACATCTGACAATAAACTGTGACGAATAGATGCCGATATTAATTCTTCGTCGACAACACTACCAACCATTTGAGGTAGCCCTGCACCATAATCAGGGTGCCATATGTACCCTCCAGAATTCGTTAGAATTCTACGGAGTATTCGTTGTTTTGTAGCCTCTTCCCTTGAAACAAAAGAAACATTTCCCGCTAAAACACTAAGGTCATCACCATAGACATGACCAAAAGAAATCATGAGACTGGCCCTGTACTTTTCTGACTTCCTACCAAATGAATATGCTCATTTAGGCTTATATTATCAGTGCAAATGTCACCGCCCCGTACTACAAGACCACTATCCGTCAAAGACAAAATCGTCCCACCAACAGACAGGACAATTTCTTTATCTTTTATAACAATACCAGCCCCCCCCAATCCCATCTTCAGCTCACGTGCCGAGACTAAAATCCACCCTCCAGTGTTCTGAGACAACGACTGTCCCGCTCCACCGCCACCCGCCTGAATAAGCCACTCCCCCGGATAAATGACGCGCCCCTCTCCAGGCACGCGCGGAGGCATAACCACTGAATCAAATAACGTACCCACGGCAATAAACTGCTCTGCGTCACCTTCCACGGGCACCAGAACAACATGCGTACCCAGCGACGAAGGACAAGAAATTTTAAGATCCCCAGATTGCACACCGGATATATCAGGCATCCAACCTGTCTCAATATCTTCCGGTTGAACCCTTACTTTAATTGCGTGATTGTTAGGGTCTACAGCCGACACAATACCAAATACAGCATGCGCCACCCTATTAACCTGCGCTGCGGCCAAAAGACGCGTATCCGTCATTACACCACCCGTTTTTTAATCGTAACATTTTGTAAAAAACCATGTTGATGAGAAAAATGAGACACAACACGATCTACTGAAAAATATGAAACTTTTCCCTCCCATAACAACGCTACGAATTTTCTTGGGGCTAGCCCGAACATTCCCGGCACAGATATTTCTGAAGACACTGCATGAGACATTAAACGGTTATACTTTGATTTTGCTAATCTTTTTAGATCTTCGAGCCTCTTTCCAGGAACTCGAAAACTATAAATTTTATTATTGTTTATTTCATTTTTTGAAAAAGAAACACCATCATAATAGACCGTAGTTCCTATTCTTTGCCTTGAATCCCACGAAGAAAAACACACCGTAATTCCTTTATTTAGGGCAAGGTCAGATGACAACGTGCCTTCATACAGACAGTTACGAAGATCAAAAATTTCATCATCTTTCTGCGGTACAGCACGTATCGGTCTACACATAATTTTTTGCCCCGCAGCATAAAGATCGCAAGACATATCTCGGGCAATATCAAAAACAATATCGGCAGCCGTTTGAAAACGATGTTGGGATAATAAGATATTTCTCTTATGCTCAACTTGCCAAAATTGGCCACACATTCCATCAGATATAGTACTCGGAAATTCTATATCTATCTCTAGATTTGCTTTTTGTGCCACAGCATAAAGCAAATCACTCCCATTATGATTAATCCACTCATTCTGCAGCCGCAAATCAATCAGTGCGGCCATAGCATCGCGACATTCAAACTCAATTTTACTTTGCCCATGTGCACGACGAATACAATCAACACGTCCCTCAAAAACAGTGTTCCATACTACAGACGCATTAACATCTCTCATCTGCAACGTCAGCCATGGAGAGTGCACACACTGGCTTTGATACCACTCCGTACCCTGCCCTACCTTCAAAATACACGATACAACAGCTACATCTGATGATTCATAACGACTAGAATCAATTTCAAATTCTGAAATCAAAAGATTTTTATCTAATTTGTCATTCCATAGTATTCGACATTCAAATTGACGAATCATAAAAAATCCTCCCCCCAAGGAAGACCCACACTCTCTACCGCCGGTTTTTCAGGAATTTTTATTTTTATATTCTGTTCTAAATCAATGAAACTATAATCTGTGAGTTGATTAGCCTCTAGTATTTTCCACCAAAATAGGGGGTCTCCCCAACACTTAGATGATAAATGAAAAAGAGAATTATCACCTGAACCAATATAAATATTTTTCATATCAACTCACAAAAATTATTATGACCCTCGCATATTAACAATACGAGACGATGCTGTTTTTAATTGTGAAGCAACATCCACCCCAGCACTTTCCAAACCCGCATGTACACTCGCCAGCCCAAGAGCACCGGTGCTATCAATAGACTGCGTATCTAACGACACCCCAACCTCATGAATAAGAGACGTCAATTCTCCTCCCGCACCCCGCAATTGCTCCCCAATGCGCTTCAAAATCAGAGGAGACTGCTCCCAATTTTCACCTGCTTGGGTAACAGCCTGAATCTTCGCAAGAGTATTCATGACCCTCCCCACAGCTCCACCAGCCCCCATCAACGTAGCAACCGGCATAATCTGCGCAGCCACAGTCTCCATCTGAGACGTCAGATTAAATGCGTCTTGTACAGGCCCGGATACAACAGAAGACAAAACACTCCCCGCCTTATCTAAATTCCCTCCAAAGAGTTCAGCATCACTCTCTTCTCGAGATGCTGAAGGCGCATTAACCGCCTCCAATATCAAAGAATAAGTGCACAAAGCGCCCTTATCTTCATAACAATAGGAAAATTCAGCGATTAAAACAGATAGTGATAGCCCTGCAGCAGAAAACGCAATTGCCTGCCCATCATTCCTCATACGCTCAATAGATTGAGCACGCTCTTGGGCATTTGCTCCCAAAAAACGACCTCGCAGCTCAAGGCGCCCAGGATCATTCCCTAATGTATCAATAACACGCTGGCCACCGGGCAGACGGTGAATCACCATCATCTGCCTGCCCCCCACCCGCAAATGATCAGGAACCTCTATGCCCGTTAAAACTAAATTTCCCAATATAACCGGAGCAGAAGCACCAATTTTTGCCATTGCTCCAATGGCATTTCCTATATTTGATAGAGTTAATGCCATTACACCTTCTCAATATATCAATAGTTAATTACAAATAACCAGCACTCAAACCCGGGTATTGCGGTGACGATATTTCATCCACTCCCCCTGAATGACGCCGCAACGCTAAACGCTGCGTAGCCCCCCATATACGAGACTCTACCTGAGCAAGCGCCCCGTCTCGACAAGCAAAACTCTTTTCACCAAAATGACCTACCGCCTCCATCCCCCGCCTGGCACGATTGACAACATGATCCGCTAAATCGTTTTTTGATCGGTCACCACCAGACTCAAAAATATCTTTCTGCTTTTGTACAATCGACCCAAACGGTACGAAAGCATGCCTATAATCTGTTTTTTTTCTCATCGCCTGAACCATCACGCTTCCTACTGCACGAGAAGCATTTTGATTAATGGTATGAACAAAAATATGACGTGATTTTTCTCTTACAGAATGATGAATAGTCCTAGATTTTGGTACGATTATAGAACAAAAATCTTTTTTATCTTTAGAGTTTATTATTCGCTCTTTAGAAAAATGACCTATACCCCGTTTGCAAACAGAAGCAGACTGATACCCCCGCCCTAATGTCATTCTTTGACCATGAAATACCGCAGAACGAGACAATACACCCACACCGCCCTTGCCACCAAGAGCAACGGAATTATTATAAAAAATCGACTGTGAAGACACGAACTTCGGTACATGCGATGAGCGTAAATAGCCTGCTTGCCGGTCCAA
>NZ_BCZB01000027.1 GCF_001598495.1 Neokomagataea thailandica NBRC 106555 | reverse complement strand
CACGTCACTCATGTGCGACATATTCTGGCGCTATGGCGTGAGGGTTACAATACCGTGCGCTCATACTCAAAGCTCGGTGGAAAAAAACTGCTCAAGTCGCTCACCTATGGTCGTAGGGGCATGCCCATAAGACCATTGCCATCCCATCAACCACACACCATAAAAGAGAAACCTCTACTTACCAGTGGTAACACGTTGGGGGGCACGTCGTTATTAAAAGCCGACGGTCATATTGTAATCTACGCATGCACCTTTGGTGCCAATGCTGCGGGCACGACGTAGGCGCCAGCCGACATCAAAAGTGCCGGTGAGCCAGTGATTGATTTTGCTTGTTGCTGCAAGGCCGACACTGGAGAGGGTGACGGAATGTACGCCAGCGACCACTTGGCGTACCTGTCGGTTGTTTCCATAATCCCAAAATAACGTAAGAGTTGTTTCGTCTTTATGAGCTTTGGGGTTCATTAGGCCCATGAGTGAAAAGGTCTTTGTTGCTAATTCAGCATTAAAATAGGTGGAAATACTGCCAAACGTCGTATTGAGATAATAACCTCGTACTGTGCCTTGAGCGCCGAGTGAGACCTGTTCAGAGTAGAGGAGGTTCTTGGTCGCTTGTTGATGGGTGATATGAAAATTAGCGTTGAGGCTATGCGTGAGTGGAAAACTGCGCCCTAGAGTGAGGCGGTCATAAAAATAATTTGGCGATGAGCCCGGTGCGATCGTTTGGTACGCGGGTTGGTTATTGCGGCGTGTAAGGCCGGGGAAACCATAAGCCATTTGGTTGGTAAATTCTGTTTTGCCGTAGGGGTCTTGGATGGAGCCAGAGTAGAGAAAGACAAACTGGTTGGTGTCTGCGTTACCGATGATAACGTCTTTTGGCCCTATTTTTTGATATGAATTGGCATTTTTCCAATCGTAACCGAGTTGGATGGTACCATCGAGCCCAAATGCACCACCAAAGGCAACGTGTTGTACCATGTGCATCCAGCGGAAGGAGACGGAGCTACCGCCGCCATAGTTGCTGAAAGGCTTTTGGGAAAAGGGATGTGCTTTGGCGTAGTTGCCAAACATGAGGAATGAGTCGCGCGGTGATATGGGAATATGCCAAGCGACGGCATGGTTGAAAAAGCGATTGGTTGTGGTTTTTGTGTATTGATACGTCAGGATTTGGTCGAGGCCGAGAAAGTTTCCAACGGATCCGCCCCAGAACCAGCCATTACGCCCTAAGGAAGGGTCGTTTTGGTTGCTAGCGCCACCGAACATGTAAATAGGAAAGCGGTCAGCTGTATAAATATCAGCATCGGTTTCACCCGTTTTTGCGCCGGGTGAGAAAATAATTTCAGCAGAGCGGAATGGGTTGCGGTTTAGCCAGTCGAGATCAGATTGAACCTCGTTAAAATTGGGAATGGTTCCGCTGGTCAGGCCGCTTTCATATTGAATGAGGTTTTTGGAGAACCACCGATTGCCCGTCACGTGAATTTGGCCAATGGTATATTTGCGAATCAGAAGGCTTAGGACGCCGTCCCGCACGGTTTGCGGCGGGATATAGGCATAGGCAAATGGCTCATTGCTGAGGCGGTAAGCGGCATTGATCCGTTGGGTGAGAATATCCAATTGTTTAATGGACATGGGTTTTCCCACAAAATCGGAGAAAATTCCTGAGAGGATATACTCTTGTGTTTCGCTTCCGATAGGGTGGGCGTCTGGCCCAACGGTCACTGTGACGTTGATATGGTGCAGCGTGGGAATGACGATGGCATCTTCATTCTGTGGCGTTTGTTGTTCGACTTTAGGAGATGTGTCCTGCGCCACCGGGGCTACATGGCGTGCTGGCAGTGAGAGAAAGTCAGAAGACGGGGTGATATCGCCTGTGGAACGAAAGGGTATAACCGTTTGGGCTACAGCCCCAGTCGTTGATAACAAAAAGAGGGCAAGAAGAGACGATGAGGTTCTCAAGGGTGGGGAGCCTCTGTGTTGCTCGGTGTTGGCATGGACAGGCGTGTTTCATGGTCTGAAATGCGCACAGCCTGTGTGGCGCTGAGGAGTTGGTCTCGGTTGCCGGCGAGGCCATATAAATTGCCGTGGTCTCCGGCAAGAATTTCAGCAGCAGAATAGATTAGTGCATGTGTGCTGCCCTGTTTTAGTGTGCAGGGTGCAGGCGCAACAAAAACACCAGGCGGATCAATGGGTGAATGGATAAGAGGTTGGGTGAGCTTTTCGCAGCCATGAAAATGCAGGTGGTTGCGTGTGACTAAGCTGGTGTCCATGACACCAATAAGAATGGGGACGAGCTTAGCATTCAGCGGCAGGTGCGCTGGCTCTGATGTGTGTTGAGAGAAGCGTGTATTACGCTGTGGGTCCTGCGCTAAATAATAGCCATTTTTATCTACAATACGGCCATCGGGTGTGACGTAAAAAGTCATGCCGTTTGATTGTATGCTAGTGGTAATCATTGGTGGGTGTTGTCCAATGACATTGTCTAAAGCACCGTTGGCAGTGGCGGAACTTCGCGCACCGGGAGCGTACTGACCGGTTTGTATGACGTTGTTGCTTTGTGCCGTTGACGTTGGCACCCATGCCCATGTCACTATCGTGCTGAAGAGCGCTCCAAGAAGATGGTGGCGTGATCGAAGCCGTGAGAAGGACATGGGCATAACAGTCAGTGCTTAGGCAGTTTTAGGTAATGGGCGTGGCATGGTTGCGCGCAGAGGATAGACCTCTAATTGCTGTATGTTAGCGGCGGTATTCGTGGTGGAGAAGCTCACACGATCCAAAGGTTCTTGCGGGAAGACAAGAGCCGTGCCGACAGCAATCCCGTCATTGACGTAGAGTTCTAACGTGCAGGCATCATATACGAGACGCAATGAGAATTCACGTACGTCTGGTGTTAATGCAGCAGAAAATTCACGCGTGAAGAAGGGATCCATGAAGCCTTTGAGGCCACCACGCTCGACCCAGAGTTGACATGAAAATCCGTCGAACCCGATGGTGAGTTTTTCGCCTTGGGCGTTACTGAAGTCGATTGTGAAGCGACCTGCACGGCCTGATGTCCCATCGGGAAGCATTTGGCTTCGTGGTTCCAGGCTGGCTTTGATGACGAGTTCGATCGCTTGGTTTTTCGGCAGGGCGACGGTTTGCGTTGTGAGCGCGGGTAGATGATGGAAGGGGGTCGGAATTTGAGAAAGGCGTAGGTTTTCTAGGCCAATGGGACGCTGGACCAAGCGGATCCACCCATCCGTATCACGACGCACAGAAATGTGGCGGGGTAGGGTCATGACGCCGCGCCATGTACTGTGGGGGACTTGTTCACAGTATTGCCAGTTTCCAAGCCATGCAATCATGGTTGCTTGAGAAATGGATAGGTTTTCATAGCACTGCAAAGCGTATGAATCTTTACAGAAATCTGTGAGTCCGAACACGGTGTGGGCGTCTTCGGCTGTGAAGCGTTCACCGTCAAAGAAGCCAACAAAATACTGTGTTGTGCTGCCACCTTGGGGAGCGCCGGGGTTGATGGAGATGAGCATCAACCAACGTGTTTCATTGGTGCCTTCAAGCTGAACTTCGATCAAGTTTGGGCATTCGTAATCAACGCCAAACAAACCGGCGGACTCAAAGTCAGAAAGGTGCATCCAGTCCTTCAGGTTGAAGGAGCCATAGAAGGAGACCTTATGCAGGCGTGATTGTACGACGGTCATGATCCAGCGACCACTTGGCGCATGGAAAAAGACCTTTGGATCACGGAAGGAGTTGCTGTGGATATCTAGGACAGGATTCGCGCTGATGTCGGTGTAAGTCGTGCCGCCGTCACGGCTGATGGCGATGTCCTGTGTTTGTAGTTTGGGGGCTGCGCGTGTGTACACGATGGCGAGGTTGGGCTCTTTGCTGCGTGGGTCCGTTGCGGGCAGGGCGGGGAAGAGGCCGGATGTGTTATCGCGGTCAATAATGGCGCAACCTGAGAAGGCTTCGCCTGCGCTGGTTGGCTTGAGAACGATGGGGCCATCTTCCCAAGAGTACAGGTCTTTGGATTTTGCGCTGCCCCAATGGACATAGCCTGCGTAAGGGGCAATGGGGTTATATTGGTAATAAAGGTGGAAAAACTCACCATCGTAGATCAACCCGTTAGGGTCATTCATGAAGCCTACGCTTGGAGAAAAATGAATCGAAGGCCGGTATTGGTAATCTTGTGGACTCGGTTGGGCTGGGATGAGGTTTTTCCCAAAAGGATTAGAGACTTCGCCGTGTGAATCTTCGGGCGCACCTTTGGGGTGGGAGGTCTCAGCAAAAGCATTCGTATTCATAAGCGCACACGTTCCTGCTGCACCGATAAACCATCGCCGTGAGATAGAAGGAATGTCGGATGCATGTTTCATATGGGTGTCCATGATTGGGTGTAAGCGGATAAGTGCTGTTAGGGCTCAAAAGATAAACATTATTTTATGAATTATTTGAGGGAATGAAAATAACAAAGCCGTGAAGAGCGCTGAGGGGAGGCTGGGTGATAACATGCAAAAAATCCCAAACGCAGACTACGATTGGGAGAATGATCAGCAACAATTTTTAGGATAATATCAGTGGTGCACCCGAAAGGACTCGAACCTCTAACCCCCAGATTCGTAGTCTGGTGCTCTATCCAATTGAGCTACGGGTGCAGTACTGCTATATTATGGTGCACCCGAAAGGACTCGAACCTCTAACCCCCAGATTCGTAGTCTGGTGCTCTATCCAATTGAGCTACGGGTGCGCTGTTGAGGCGGGTTTTAATGGGGCTGCCCCATTCTAGCAACCCCATTTTTTCATTTTTTTGTCTTTTTAGTGAAAAAAATTATTGGCGCGTCATGGTGATGTGCGCATGACAGCTGTTGGAGCCGTATAAACCGCCAATTGTTTGCCCTACTGGATAGCCGTTGAACACCATTGTCAGGGGCTGGTGGTTGATATCCTGCATACTGAGTTCTGCATGATAGTGCTGACTATTAGCTTGATAATGCCCGGTGAGAACGAGCGAGCCATCTTCTGGTGTGAAGAGAATGTCTTTGCCGCGAATTTGTAGTGTTGAGCTGCGGGCGGTGGGGCAGGTGCCTTGATCTGTGATGAGTGTGCCGATCCAGCGGCCCGAAGGATCATGCCCGGGGTCAGGGATTCCTGCGCAAGCAGTGAGGAGTCCGAGCAATACGAAAGAAGAAAAAAGCTGAAAACGCATGGCTATCCCGTTCAGAATAGGCAGAAGGTTGCCCCAAAGTGATGACGTGCACGAGACAACACCTTATAGGAGAGCTTTAGAGGGCACCATTGCCCAATGATGCTAACCCAATACGCGTGACGCGAGGCCCTATTTTGACCCAGCAGGATGCTAAACCCATCGAGACGCTTGACGAAACTCTGCATGAGGATCGCATCCTCATTCTCGATTTCGGTAGTCAGGTTACGCAGCTTATTGCGCGCCGTGTGCGTGAAAGCGGTGTGTATTGTGAAATCTGGCCCTTCACGGCGACAGAAGAAAAGATTCGTGCGTTTAAGCCGCGCGGCATTATTCTCTCCGGTAGCCCGGCTAGTGTGCATGACGAAAACGCTCCTCCCGTTCCGGCGGTTGTGTTTGAACTGAACTTGCCGATTCTGGGCATCTGTTATGGCCAGCAAGCCATGTGTCAGGCTCTGGGCGGTAAGGTCGAAACGCACGAGCACCGTGAGTTTGGTCGCGCTTACATTGATGTGGCTGAAGATTGCTCGCTGTTCCGTGGTGTATGGGCACGTGGCCGCCGTGAGCAAGTTTGGATGAGCCATGGTGACCGCGTAACGCAGTTGCCGCCGGGTTTCCGTGCTGTGGCGCATTCAGAGGGGGCTCCATTTGCGATTATTGCTGATGAAGGCCGCCGTATGTATGGCGTGCAGTTCCACCCAGAAGTCGTGCATACGCCGCATGGTGCTGCGCTGATTAAGAACTTTACGCATAATGTTGCCGGGTGCAGCGGTACGTGGACGATGGCGGGTTTCCGTGACCTCGAAATCGCACGTATTCGTGAGCAGGTTGGTGAAGGCCGCGTTATTTGTGGTCTGTCCGGCGGTGTGGATAGCTCAGTTGCAGCGAAGCTGATCCATGACGCGATTGGTGATCAGCTGACGTGTATTTTCGTGGATCCGGGCATTTTGCGTGCGGGTGAAGCGGATGAGGTTGTTAAAACCTTCCGTGGTCGTTTCAACATTCGCTTGGTGCATCGTGATGCATCTGACCTGTTCTTGGGTGAACTGGCGGGTGTGAAAGACCCAGAAGTTAAGCGTAAAACCATTGGTCGTTTGTTCGTAGAAGTCTTCGAAGAAGAAGCCGCGAAGCTGGGTGGTGCACAGTTCTTGGCGCAGGGTACGCTGTATCCGGATGTGATCGAGAGCGTTAGCTTCACGGGCGGCCCATCTGTTACGATTAAGTCTCACCACAATGTGGGTGGTCTGCCAGAGCGCATGAATATGCAATTGGTTGAGCCGCTGCGTGAGTTGTTCAAGGACGAAGTCCGTGAGCTGGGCCGTGAGTTGGGTATTCCTGAGAATATCGTTGGTCGTCATCCGTTCCCTGGGCCGGGGCTGGCGATTCGTATTCCGGGTGACATCACACGTGAAAAGCTGGACCTGCTGCGTAAGGTTGATGCGATTTACCTTGAAGAAATCCGTCGTGCGGGCCTTTATGATGCAATTTGGCAGGCATTTGCAGTTCTCCTGCCTGTGCGTACCGTTGGCGTGATGGGTGATGGTCGTACATATGATCAAGCATGTGCGCTGCGTGCTGTGACCAGCACGGATGGTATGACGGCTGAAGTCTATCCGTTCGACTTTGACTTCCTGAACCGTGTCTCTGGCCGTATCGTCAACGAAGTGCGCGGTATTAACCGTGTGACGTATGACATTACGTCTAAGCCACCGGGTACGATTGAGTGGGAATAATTTATTCGTTCCTGAAGGGGAATGTATAAATTGGGAAGGGCGCTTCACATTCGTGGGGCGCTTTTTTTTGTGGTCTTCTGTCAGCGTGTCAGATGCTCTTGTCGATAAAATTGGGTGAGTGCATGGCGGGATGTGAGAGCGATTTTGGGGAGTGTATAGTGTTCGAAGTCGTGTGCGTAACGGCGGCGGTTTTGGCGTGTTGTGGTGGCAATGTGGTGCAGCATCCACCAATGGATGGCGTGGCGTGTGGATGAGAGAGTGCCAATACGGGGCGTTAGGCCAAGTGTGCGTTTGATATATCTGAAAAGGCTTAGTGGCGTGGAGGCATCTAGTAAAATGACGCCTGTCGCACGGGTAAGGCGTGCTGGTACTAGAAATGAATAATTACCCTCCATAATCCAATTTTCTTGTGCAATGGCTTGTTCATGCAGTGCGTGAAACTCTTGTTGGGGGCGGCGCACCCATGGGGTATTGGGTTTGTGTGCGAGTTGGTCCAGATAAATAGCGATACCGTTGCGTTTATGAGCAATGGCCTGTGCGAGGGTGGATTTTCCGCTATTGGACGGCCCCATAATCATGATTCGAGGGCCAAGGTCAGTGAGTGTTAAGATAGCCTACGCCTCTAGCTCGGTGTTCCAATAGAGATAATCGCGCCAGCTTTCGTGGAGATAGTTGGGTGGGAAGGTGCGGCCATTTTCTTGTAGAAGGCGGCTGCTTGGCTGTACGGGTTTGCGCCGTGGGTGCATGCCGATTTCTTTGGGTAGGCGTGAACCTTTAAGAAGGTTGCATGGACTGCATGCGGTGACGACGTTTTCCCAGCTTGTGCGGCCACCTTTGGCGCGGGGGATGACGTGGTCAAAGGTGAGTTCGTGTGTGGGGAGTCGATCGTCACAATATTGGCACTCAAAGTTATCCCGGAGGAAAACGTTGAAGCGTGTGAAGGCGGGTTTGCGAGCCGCAGGAATATAGTCTTTTAGCGCGATAACGCTGGGTAGTTTCATGGTTCGGCTAGGGGAGTGTACCAAGCCGTCATCATATTCGGATAAGACTGAAACGCGGTCTAGGAATACAGCCTTGATGGCTTCCTGCCATGACCATAAGGATAATGGAAAATAGGACAGCGGTCGGAAATCCGCGTTCAATACGAGAGCGGGGAAATGCTGACTACTGACAGGCACCACGCGCATCCTTTTGTTGAGGACGACACATGCATGAGTTTAGGGCGTAACGTATATAGTATGATACCAAACGCCGGATAGTCACGCGTCGTCGGCTACTTCGCGGAAGACTATTCCAGTAAAATATCGTGATTGCAAGAACTCTCAGATGAAACCTTCATGACGCTTTCTTTTCGAACACGTTTCGCTCCGAGCCCAACGGGATATCTGCATTTGGGGCATGTGGCTTCGGCGCTTCATGCACAACAGATGGCGTGTGGTGGTGCGTATCATGTGCGCATTGAGGATTGTGATCAAATGCGCTGTCGGCCTTTGTTTTCTGTGGCTTTGGAAGAAGATTTGCGCTGGTTGGGTTTGTGGCCACAGGGCGAGGTACGCCGCCAGTCTGAGCATAAGCATGAGTATCACGCAGTATTGGCGCAACTGCGTGAGCGGGGCTTGTTGTATCCGTGCCGTTGCACGCGGGCTGAGATTCGTGCGGCATCGGACGGGCGGTATGCGCCGGATGGCAGTGTGTATTACGCGGGTTCGTGCCGTGGGCGCTGTTATGATGCTGCGGGCGACTCTGTCGTGTGGCGTTTGGATATGCAGCGTGCGCTGGATGTTGTGCAGGAAGAGCCGGGCTGGTGGGAGCATGGGCGCGGGCGCATTATGGGACAGGCTGCGGCGTTTGGAGATGTGGTCTTAGCGCGGCGGGATACGGGCGTGTCGTACCATTTGTGTGTGACGCATGATGATGCGCTGTTGGGTGTTAACCGGGTGACGCGTGGCATGGATATGTTCGCGGTGACATCCGTGCATCGGGTGTTGCAGGTGTTGATGGGCTGGCCGGAGCCAGAATATGCCCATCACGCGCTCATTATGGAAACGGACGGGCGCAAGCTGTCCAAGCGCGATGGTGCAATGGGGGTGCGCGTATTACGGGCGGAGGGATGGTCCGCCGAAGCTGTTTTGGCGCACCCGCACGTTAGGTGTGTTTTGGGGGATAATGTCAGGGTTTCTTTTGGAAGATGTGCAAGAGATTGAGTAGTGTATCGTGATAAATGGCCCGGCTTCGGCCGCTATGCTTTCGAACTTTGATGTGTCAAGATTATGGAATGACGTATCCACAAACAATACAGATATTTTTGCCATCGGGTGATCCTCAAGGTATTCGGGTTTCCTCGATAACGACAAGAATTGTCCAAGTTTTTGAGATTCCGCGCGTACAATTAAACGCTTTCTTGTCGATGCCAGAAGCTGATCATGTTGGTTTCTATGTTCTTTTTGGAAGCAATGACGAAACGGGAACTGAAAACGCTTATATTGGGCAAAGTGGAAATATAGGTTCTCGTCTTAAACAACATAATGAAAAAAAAGATTTTTGGGACCGTGCATTAGTATCTATTTCTCTGACGCGTAGCCTTACGGTCACCCACGCCTATTTCCTTGAATGGTTGTCTATACAACGTGCCAAGAGCGCCGATCGGTTTAAGCTTGAGAATGGGAACGCAGGCAGTAAGCCGCATACACCATCCCCGATGGAGGCTGAGTGCCGAGAGATTTTTGATACGGTAGATATTTTGTTTACAACTTTGGGGTTTCCTATCTTTAAGCCGCTTTTGGAAAAAGAAGATAAATCGGAGATAGAGGTTGCTTTAGAGCCACAAGTTAAAACGGTTTCCAATATCGAGTTAATACTTGAAGCGGATGGTGTGCATGCTCGCGCGCAGTATACTGATGAGGGTGTTGTTGTTCGGAAAGGGTCTTATGGGCGAACTGTTCCGACGGAAACATTTTCCCAAACAGCTAAAAGCGAGAAACGCCGCCAAATGGTTGAAGATGGTGATTTGCGCGTTGAGGGCGCCAAGCTCATTTTTGAGAAGGATGTTTTGTTCAGTTCCCCCAGCACGGCTGCAATTTATGTTTTCGGGCGCTCTGCAAATGGTTGGACCGAATGGAAAACCCTGGAGGGACGCACTTTGTCTGATGCGATGGGGCGTAATATCGCGCCGTGATACCCTCAAGAAGAATAGGAAAAATCATTAATGAGTAACCGCGATATTTTGCTCTTTTCGTACGGAACATTGCAGTTAGAGAGCGTTCAGCAGTCTTCTTTCGGGCGTTTATTGGGGGGTGAACAAGACGCCATGGTGGGCTATCGGAAGGATTTTGTTGAAATTACGGACCCGGAGGTTCTGCGGGCCAGTGGGCAGCGTTTTCATCCGGTGGTGGTGCCGACGGGCAAGGCAGATGATACGGTTGAAGGCATGGTTTTTGCCATTTCAGCCGAAGAACTTGCAGCGGCTGATGCGTATGAAGTGTCGGATTATAAGCGGGTAGAAGTGGCGCTGCGCTCTGGCAAGGCTGCGTGGGTGTATGTGCAGGCGTGATGCGCCGTGAACGTGCCTGCTCCCGCTCAAGGAAGCAGGCATGCTCTTAATTATTCAGCCGGGTAGCTGCGGGGGTAGGTAATATCCTGTGACGGTCCCGGTGCGTGGGGCGCGCCTTTCTTCCCGCAGGCGCTGAGGCCCGTGGCCATCAGCAAGCATAACATACCGAGTGTGAGAATGCGTTTCATGCGGCGGATTCCAATGCTGTGAGCCAACGCTCGGCTTGGGCTTTGACGTTGCTTGGTGCTGTGCCGCCAAAGCTGGTGCGGGAGGCGAGGGAGGATTCAACGGTGAGGACGTCAAAGATGCTGGCGTTAATACCGGGTTCGACGCTTTGCATTTCACCTAGAGACAGGTCAGCAAGGTCGATATTCTTCTCTTCTGCCATGCCGACCAAGCGCCCAGTGACGTGATGGGCTGTGCGGAAGGGGAGGCGCAGTTCCCGTACCAGCCAGTCAGCCAGATCGGTCGCGGTTGAGAAGCCCATACCGGCAACTTCACGCATCCGTTCAGCATTGGGTTTCAGATCACGGATCATGCCATCCATAGCGGCGAGGGAAAGCGTCATGGCTTCGACGGCATCAAAGACGGGTTCTTTGTCTTCCTGGCTGTCTTTGGCGTAAGCCAGTGGGAGGCCCTTCATGACGGTGAGCAGGCCGATGAAGTCCCCCGCGATGCGGCCAATTTTAGCGCGGACCAGTTCGGCAGCATCCGGGTTGCGCTTTTGCGGCATGATGGAAGAACCGGTTGTGAACGCATCGGACAGACGAACAAAACCGAACGGAGCAGATGCCCAGTTCACGATCTCTTCGGCCAAGCGGGATAAGTGCATCGCTTGGATGGAGAGGGCCGAGAGCAGTTCTAGCGCGAAATCACGGTCGGACACGGTGTCGAGTGAGTTTGCTGTCGGGCGATCAAAGCCGAGTGCCTTGGCGGTCATTTCCCGGTCGATAGGGAAGGATGTTCCGGCTAGTGCAGCAACGCCGAGGGGAGATTCGTTGAGGCGTGAGCGTGCGTCGTTGAGGCGGCCATCATCGCGGGACAGCATTTCAACATAGGCCAGAAGGTGATGGCCGAATGTGACGGGCTGGGCCACTTGTAGGTGAGTGAAACCCGGCATGGGCGTTGCATGGTGCTCAAGGGCGCGGCTTGCAAGTGAGCGCATGAGGGCGGCGGTTTGGCCGCGTAGTCCGTCTATGGCGTCACGCGTCCAGAGGCGGAAATCAGTGGCGACTTGGTCATTGCGTGAGCGCGCGGTGTGTAGGCGCTTTCCTGCTTCACCGATCCGTTCGGACAAGCGCGCTTCGATATTCATGTGAATATCTTCAAGAGCAGTAGAAAAAGGGAAGGTGCCTGCATCAATCTCGCGGCCAATTTCGGCGAGGCCCCGTTGAATGTCTGCTTCTTCTTCTGCCGTGAGGAGGCCAACTTTTTGCAGCATGGCCGCATGGGCCAAAGAGCCGCGAATGTCTTGCCGCCAGAGGATTTGATCAAAGCCGATTGATGCGTTGATTTCGCTCATGATGGAGGCTGGACCAGATGCGAAACGGCCGCCCCATTGTGGGTTGGCCAATTGAGCTTGGTCGTTGGAGGAATCGGGAGAAGAAGGAGCGTTTGTCATGATTACCGGTTTGAAAAATTCAGGATATCAAAGCGCAGAAAAGCGTTGACCTAACCCTACCGTTGCCCTTCCATCAGCGCAATGATTGGGCGTTTGTTTCCTGTGACCGTTTAAATGAAGTCGTTTCAAAAAAGCGCTTGAAAAAAATCTCTTATTTGACGTAGCTTTACATTAATTACTTGGAGATTTCGTTCTTTGTCATCAAATCCGATTAATAGGCGCAGTTTTTGGGGCGGGTTAGCGAGCCTTGGTGTTACGGCGCTTTTGACGCTGGCGGTATTGGGGGGTGGACGCCTGACCAGTACAGCGCACGCAGAGCAGCAGAACTTGCCTAATCCGGTGCAAAGTCTTGTCGCGGGGGCGCCTAGTAGAGATCCGATAGCCTTGTCGCTGTCCGGTCCGGATGGGCATCAACTCGCGTTGGAGAGCTATCGCGGTAAGCCATTTTTGCTGCATGTATGGGCGACGTGGTGTGGCCCCTGTAAGCAGGAACTGCCGAAGCTAAACGGATTTTTGGCGAAGAATCCGAATGCTCTAATAGTGCCAGTTGCTATTGCGAGTGGGGATGCGGCTAAAGTGGCTTCGTTCTTAACGCAAGCACAAGATGCAGCCATTTCAGCATGGGTTGTTGATAAGGCGGCGTTTAAGGCATGGTATCATGCGCCGTCTTTGGAAATTCCTGTAACGCTGCTCATTGATGGGCAGGGGCATGTTCGGGCGATTTCAGATGGTGGCTTGGATTGGGGCGCGGCTGATGCAGCGACGCAATTAAGTAAGGTGCTGGCGCACGCTCGGTGATCTCAAAAAACATTTTTTGCAGGTGATATTATGACTGTTTCACGTCGGAATTTAATGTCGTGGGGTGCTGGCCTTGTTGGGGTTGGCGCGTTCGGGAGTGCTCGTTTTGTGCGGGCAGCTGAAGCGGCAGCAGCAGCGGATGACGCAGCGCCCTTTCGTGTGGAATCGTTTGGGCGTTTGGCTCAACCAAAGGCTTTGCCAAATCTGTCAGTACAGAATGAGCAAGGCGCAGAAGTGTCTTTGGCGCATTGGGTTGGCCGTCCGTTCATTTTGCACTTTTGGGCGACGTGGTGTGGGCCTTGTAAGCGTGAATTGCCTTCGGTGAACGCGACGGCGAAGGCGCTTGGGTCAAATGGTCCAGCTATTGTGGCGGTTGGTGTGCGTGGCAGCACAATCCCGAAAGTGCGAGCTTTTTATGATGCGCATGGGATTGATACTTTGCCCGCTTTGATCGACCCTAATTCGGATGCGCTAACGGCTAGTGCGGATGTGCCTGCTGCGCTTGCATCTTTGCGTCAGACGGACCCGACCTTTAAAATCCCGGATGATAAAGCGCAGGGGATTGCGCAACATGCGGTGCCGCGTTCACTGGTCGTGAATGCAAAAGGCGAAATCGTCGCCATTTCCGTTGGGAATATGGACTGGTCCCCAGAGGCGGTCCGCCGTACTGTGGATGCTCTTGTAGGCTGAGGGTTGGTTATGCTCGGCCTGCGTTTGGGTTGATGACAGACGACAGAGCCGGGCATGTCTTTACACATTTTATCAGAGGGTGAGGGTCTCCTAACGGGGCATGATCCTCATCCGGTTGTGCGTTTTGTTGAAGATGCACCGTCTCCCTTTGTACTGGTGAGTGACCATGCAGGGCGGGCTATCCCTGCTGCTTTGGGGCGGTTGGGCATTCCAGAGGCTGAGCATGAACGCCATATTGCTTATGATATTGGTATTCAGGGGGTTGGGCGTAGGCTTCGCCCGGTTTTAGGCGCTGCATTGATTGAGCAGTGTTATTCCCGTTTGGTGATTGATTGTAATCGCTCCCCCGGGCACCCGACCTCTATTCCGCCGGTGAGTGATGGAACGCCAATTCCGGTGAATGCTGTGTTGTCTGATGAGGCACGGCGGGCGCGTGAGAACGCGATCTTGCATCCTTATCATGCTGTGATTTCGGCTGAGTTGGATGCGCGGAAAGCGCGCCCGACGGCCCTTATAGCGCTGCATAGTTTCACGCCGAGTATGCAGGGTGTTGAGCGGCCTTGGCATGCGGGTGTGTTGTTTAACCGTGATGCGCGTTTGTCCCATATTATGGCTGGTTTATTGCGGGATGAAGGGCTGTGTGTCGGCGAAAATGAGCCGTATGTTTTGACGGAAACGTCTGACTATACGGTGCCGTTCCATGCGGAGGCACGGGGCCTGCCGTATATGGAAATCGAAATTAGGCAGGATTTGATTGCTGACGAAACGGGGCAGGTCGAATGGGCCGAGCGGTTGGCGCGGCTGTTGCCGAAAGCATGGGAGGCATTGGCGTTATGAGTGCTGAGCAAAAAATTACAGGTGAGACGCGCCTTGCGGGTGTGATGGGGTGGCCAGTTGAGCATTCACGCTCCCCTCTCATGCATAATTATTGGTGCCGTCTGTATGGGGTGAATGGTGCGTATGTTCCGTTGCCAACGTCGCCAGAAGGGTTTGTGACGGCCTTAAAGGGCCTTAAGGCGGCGGGCTTTTGTGGGGTTAATGTAACGATCCCGTATAAAGAAGCGGCGCTGGCAGAATGTGATTATGTGACGGATGCTGCACGCAGGGCTGGGGCCGTGAATACGGTTGTTTTTACGCCAAAAGGGCTTGTTGGTGATTGTACGGATGGGAGCGGGTTTTGTGAAAATCTCCTTGCTCATGGGGTGGTGCCACACGGGCGTGTTTTGATTCTGGGGGCTGGTGGCGCGGCGCGGGCTGTGGCTGCGGCGTTGTTGGATCGTGGTTGTGAGGTTTTGATCGCGAACCGCACCTTAGCGCGCGCTGAGGCGTTGGTGGAGGCGCTGCATGGTGGAGAGGCGATTGCTTGGCATGATTGGCCGACTCTTTTGTCTGGGTGTTCTTTGTTGGTGAATGCAACGGCGCTGGGCATGAAAGGGGCATCACCAGACTGGTCTGCCTTGCTGCGTGAGGCAGGGCCGGGTCTGGCTGTTGCGGATATTGTGTATACGCCGCGTGAGACACCGCTTTTGCAGGCCGCAGCAGCGAAGGGCCTCAAAACGGTTGATGGGCTTGGTATGTTGATTCATCAGGCGGGTGTTGGGTTTGAAGCGTGGTTTGGTGTGAAGCCGGTGGTTGATGAGGCTGTGTTTGCACTCTTGGCGGATAGCCTGCGTTAACCCATGCAGATTATCGGGCTGACGGGAGGGATGGCTGCTGGAAAATCAACGGTAGCGGCGTTGTTTCGCCGGGCGGCTATTCCAGTGTTTGATGCGGACGCGACGGTGCGGCGCTTGCAAGCACCGGGTGGTTGGGCTGTGCCGGATATTGCGCGCTTGTTTCCCGGTACGGTGCGGGATGGGGTTTTGGACCGGCAGGCGCTGCGTCATGCTTTAGGGCAGCAATCGCAGGGTTTGAAGCGTTTGGAAGCGCTTATGCATCCGTTGGTACGTGCGGAGCGGAAAGCATTTTTGCAGCATTGTCGGCGTATGCGCGTGGATATGTGTGTTTTGGATATTCCGCTTTTGATGGAGGTTGGGGAAGATCGGAATTGCGATGTCGTTGTGGTTGTTGAAGCCCCGATGGCCACACGTTTGGCGCGGATTATGCGTAGGGGGAGGGCGGGCAGTATGTGTCTTTCTCAAGCGCGTCAATTATTGGCACGGCAGATGTCCGACATCGAACGCAGACGCCGCGCGGACATCGTGATACGAACGGGTTTATCGCGCGGGCAGGCGGCCTTGCAGGTTCGCGCATTGGTGCAAAAATTACGAAAAGCAGCATGACACGGTCTATTCTCTTCGATACGGAAACGACAGGTTTTGACCCCGATACGGGGGATAGAATCATCGAAATCGCGGCTTTGGAGTTGGTCGATGATTTGCCGACGGGGGAACAATATCATGTGCTGATTGACCCTGAGCGGGATATTCCGCCTGAGGCCACAAAGGTGCATGGTTTCCGTATTGAGGACTTACAGGGTAAGCCAAAATTCCCGGAAATTGCGGATGGTTTTTTAGCGTTTATCGGGGATTCCCGCATGATCGCGCATAATGCCCCGTTCGATTTTAAGTTCGTGAATGCTGAGCTTATGAAGTGTGGACGGGTACCTTTGGATTATGACACGCGCGCAGTTGATACTGTGCTGATGGCGCGTAAGAAATATCCCGGTATGCCGGCCAGCTTGGATGCACTGTGCCGTCGTTTTAATATCGATTTGTCCGAACGTGGCACCCATAATGCGCTGTTGGACTGCCGTCTTCTGGCGGAAGTGTATGTCGAGCTTATGGGGGGACGGCAGCGTGGATTGGGCTTGTCCGGGCCGTCTCGTGGACGATCAGGGCAAGGCGGTGGTGAGTATCTTAAAAGCCGCCCGCCGCGTCCGATGGCGCCGCCAAGTGAAGAAGAACGTGCAGCCCATGCGGCCTTTTTATCCAAGATGAAAGATCCAATTTGGAACCGTTCTTCTGGCGAGGGTGAGGCGTGAACATTCTCTTTATTACAGCAAACCGTTTGGGGGATGCTGTGATCTCGACGGGTGTTCTGGACGCGCTGTCACAGCGTTTTCCGCAGGCGCGTTTTACTGTTGTCTGTGGGCCTGTCGCGGCCGGGCTTTTTCAGCCTAACCCGCAAGTTGAACGGGTTATTGTGCTCGAAAAGCGCAAGCATGACCGGCATTGGCTTGATCTGTGGCGCATGTGTGTGACCACGCGCTGGGCGCGGGTCGTGGATTTGCGCGGGTCTTTGATCAGCCTGACGTTATGGGCTGGCGCGCGGCATATTGTGCGTGGCGGGCGTAGGCCCGGTCGTCGTGTGGTGCAGTTGGGGGATGCTTTAGGGTTCAGTCCCACGCCGATGCCTTGTCTGTGGTCCACACCAGAACAAGAGGTTCAAGCCGCAGCGCTCCTGCCCGAAGGGGCGATTGTGGCCTTGGCCCCGACGGCAAATTGGGATGGAAAGATTTGGCCTGCGGAGCGTTTTGTTGCGGTAGCTGAAGCCCTGCGGAGTGAGGGGTTGCGGTCAGCGGTGTTTTACGGCCCGGGTGACGTGGAACGTGCCCGCGCGCAACCGGTGTTAGACGCCCTGCCGGATGCTTATGATTTAGGCGGTGACCATGCGTTGGGGCTGGTTGGGGCCTTGTTAAAGCGTTGTAGGCTCTTTGTTGGTAATGACTCGGGTTTGATGCATTTATCTGCGGCTGCTGGGACGCCGACGCTCGGCTTGTTTGGTCCGTCTAAGCAAAGCGAATATGCTCCGGCCGGTGTGGCGGCTTTTGCCATTTCCGCGCCGGGGCCGGAAGGGGAGGCACCGATTGCGGGTTTGGCGGAAGATGTCGTGATTGAAGCGGCGCGTGGGGTTTTGCAAGGAAAGCCCTGAGGGGGCAGCGCAGTTTACCAGCGCGTCATCAAAGGTGTAATCCATGTGTCCTCGCCTTTCCGTTAGAGAGGGAAAGGCGAGTTTTTTTAATCAGTACGTAAAGCCATCGATTATAGAAAAATGTTACGCAGTATGGCCATGATAGACCTCTTCAGGGCGGATGGGGGTGAGTGTTGTTACTTCAACGAAGTATCCACCTTTTGCTTTGAAATAGAACGCCCATGCACCATGCGTATTATGCGGTGCCTGCACATCCCAGCCATCTTTGTTTAAACGTGAATACAGTGCGTCTACCGCCTCACGGGAATCTCGAATGAAGCCGATGTGCAGGACGTCGAAACTCTTGGGGTAGTTGAACCCACTGAGTTTACTTTCAAAGTGATTTAAGATCAGCACCAAGCCGTTATCGTCTTGCATGATAGCCATTTTTGGGCCGCGTAGGACGAGTGTGTGTAGGCCGAAATACCGTTCGAACATTGCTCGGTCAGCGTCGGTATCGTGGCTATAGAGGTTGATATGATTTAGTATCATGGTCGTGTCCTTATCATTGATAAAAACGGACACGAGCCGATCGTGATGCAGGCAGCGACGACCGACCACGCACGAGGGGCATCCTCGTTGTGTCCGGCCATGGCCAAGAGCGGCGTTATGCGCTCAAGCGTGACTGTCTCCAAGGAGACCACAGGTTGTCACCATACCTGTATCGCTGTCTTTTTAGGCATTGAGTAATTTAGGTGGTGCGTATTTTGAGTCAAGTTCTCTAGAGGCGTGCCGAATGGCTGTGATTGTTGGTACAAGATAGGGTATTTTGCGCAGTGTTATGCGTGGGTATAGCAGCAGGCGCGCTTGAATGTATTCGTGTGGTTGGGGGGGCGTGATGGCGCGTTGTGCATGACTAAGATGTGACATGACGGCGTAGTGTTGGAGGTCTAGGTTTCTCGGTGTCTTAAACGGTCTCTTAGTGCTTGAGGATATGGAGATGGTAATGGCGCATGATTTGTTTTCGCTCTCTGGTAAGCGTGCTTTGATTACTGGGGCATCTCGGGGCATTGGCCTGACTCTGGCGCGGGGTTTGGCGGAGGCCGGGGCTGAGGTCGTGCTGAATGGGCGCAAGGCCGCCGCGCTGGACGCTGCACAGGCTGAATTGGAAAAAGACGGGTTGTTGGTGAAGACGGCCGTTTTTGACGTGACAGATCAGGCAGAAGTTCAGACTGGGATTGAGCAGGTTGAACGTGTGCTTGGCCCGTTGGATATTGTGATTAACAATGCCGGAATTCAGCGCCGTGGCCCGTTGGAGAGCTTTGAACGGGCGGATTGGGATGCGTTGATTACGACCAATCTGAATGCAGTTTTCTTCGTGGGGCAGGCTGTGGCGCAGCATATGATTCCGCGCGGACACGGGAAGATTATTAATATCTGTTCTGTGCAAAGTGAACTCGCTCGGCCCGGTATCGCTCCCTATACCGCTACAAAAGGTGCGGTGAAGAACTTGACGCGTGGTATGGCGACGGATTGGGCGCGGCATGGCTTGCAAATCAATGGTATTGCACCGGGCTATTTTGCAACGGAAATGAATGCAGCTTTGGTTGCGAATGAAGAATTTACAGATTGGCTCTGTAAGCGCACGCCTGCGGGCCGTTGGGGGCAGGTGGAGGAGTTAGTCGGGGCAGCCGTTTTCCTTGCATCGGACGCATCCAGCTTTGTGAATGGCCATGTTCTGATGGTGGATGGCGGCATTACCGTTTCGGTATGATTTTTATCCGGTGTGAAGTGTGGAGTGTCGGCTTGGGGAGTGTGGCTGATGAGTCCAAGGTCACGCTTTTCAAGGTGCCATCACTCAGGCCGGATGATGGCGCAGTTTTTAGGGGTCTGCCCTTGATGCGTTGCGCGGCATAGTTGATAAATAGAGCTATGGTATTTTCCGTATCTTCGGCACGGTCCGAGAGTGATTGCCCCGATATCGATATGCGTGCCTCTGTGGCGCATGTTATGGCAGGTTCTGCGCGTGGTGGGGCGGAGTTGTTCTTTGAACGCTTAGCGATAGCGCAGCACAAGTCGGGGCGTACGACCCATGCGTTGATCCGTACGGAAGCGGGGCGGGAGGCTCGCTTGCGTGCGGCAGGTGTGCCGACGCAGTGCTTCCGCTTTGGTGGGCCAATTGATTTTTGGACACGAAAGCAGCTTAAGCGTGCCTTGGATGAAATCCAGCCTGATGTTGTTGTGGCATGGATGAGCCGTGCGGCTCAAAAATTGCCGGAGGTGAGGGGGCGTTTGGCTGGGCGTCTGGGCGGATATTATGATTTATCCAATTATCGGCGCTGCACGGATTTGATCGGTAATACACGCGGCTTGGCCCGTTGGATGGTTGAGCAAGGTTGGGATGAAAGCCAAGTTCATTATCTGCCCAATTTTGCGACAGATTTTTCTGGTGTAATGCCGGAGCGGCCTTCGTTTTTAGCCCCCAATACTCCGTTCGCTTTGGCGCTTGGGCGTCTGCATAAGAATAAAGCATTTGACGTGTTGATCCGTGCGATGCGCCACCTGCCGGGTCAGCATGTGGTGATTGCTGGAGAAGGGCCCGAGCGGGGGGCGTTGGAGGCTTTGGCGCGCAGTGAAGGTGTGGCTGATCGGGTGCATATGCCGGGTTGGGTGACGCAAACGGGGCCATGGTTGCGGGCTTGCACGCTGCTTGTTTGTCCGTCACGCATTGAGCCTTTGGGGAATGTGGTGATCGAAGCGCTGTCGGCGCGCGTACCGGTGGTGGCGAGTGCGATTCAAGGGCCGGAAGAAATTTTGGCTGGCACGGAAGATGGCTTGCTCGCCCCCGTGGAAGATGACCGTGCTTTAGCAGCGCAGATGGGGGAAGTCTTCGAGAATGCGGCGTTGGCTGAACGGTTAGCGGGCAATGGGCGCACGCGCTTTGAGCGTGAGTTCGCAGAAGATGTTGTGATGGAGCAGTGGTCTGACTTCTTGGGGTGTGGGGAGGCGTATATTAGGCGTCCGTATGATGTTTATAAGCTTAGGGGGCCGTTGGGTTCACCGAAGGGTGCTCGCTAATGTGCGGCATGACCGGCATTTCTTGCCGCCCGGGCTTTAAGCCGGACCAAGAGGTGCTTGACCGGATGTCTGCGGCGTTATTGCATCGTGGTCCGGATGGTGAAGGGCGGTTAGATCTTGCGGGCGCGGCCTTGCGGCATCGGCGCTTGGCGATTGTGGATATTGCGGGGGGGCAGCAGCCTTTCCAGTATGGCCAAGCCGCGCTGATGGCGAATGGTGAGATTTATAATGATCCCGCCTTACGGGCAGGTTTCGCATCAGATTTTTTCCGGACGCAAAGCGATTGTGAGCCCCCTTTGCACATGTGGCTGCGCGAAGGTGCAGGCTATACGGCTGAATTACGGGGGATGTACGCGATTGCCGCCGTTGAGAATCAGCATGGCGCACATGAGATGCTGCTCTCTCGTGATCCGTTTGGGATTAAACCGCTGTATATTGCGGAGTTTGAAGGCGGCGTTGCGTTTGCCTCTGAAGCACAAGCGCTATTAGCGGGCGGTTTTGGTGAGCGCCGGTTAAGAGATGCTGCACGTGATGAGCTGTTGCAGTTGCAATTTACCACGGGTCCGAAAACTATTTTCCCCGGTATTCGGCGTGTTTTGCCGGGTGAAACGTTGCGGATCGTTGATGGGCGGATCGTTGAATCGCGCAAGCGTGACCCGTTGGTGGAAGCGGAGCGGCTCTCTGTTGAGAGTTTGACCGATGCGCAGGCTTTGGAGCGGTTAGATAAAGCGCTGACGGATAGTGTTTTGGCGCATATGCGGGCCGATGTGCCGTTAGGGCTGTTCTTATCCGGTGGGATTGATAGTTCGGCTTTGTTGGCGGCGGCTCATCGTTTGGGTTTGCCGCGCTTGCGGGCATGGACGGCCCGGTTCGAGACCGGCAGTACGGTGACTGTAGCGGATGAAACGGCTCATGCGGCGGCATTGGCTGGGCATGTTGGGGCTGAGCATCATATTTTGAGCATCACACCGGAGATGGTCTGGCGTGATTTGCCCAAAATTGTGGCGGCTATGGATGACCCCACGGCAGATTACGCGATTATTCCGACATGGTTCTTGGCCCAAGAAGCCCGTAAAGCTGTGACGGTTTTGCTCAGTGGAGAGGGTGGTGATGAGCTTTTCGCGGGGTATGGGCGGTATCGCCGGGCGATGCGTCCTTGGTGGCGCGGCGGGCGTGGTAGTTGGCGTTCGGGTACATTCGGGCGGAGTTTGGGGGGGCCGGGTATTGCGCGGGCGCGTCCATGGCGGACAGGTCTGGCGGCTTTGGAATTGTCCCAGCGCCGGGCGGGTTTGCCTGCTGTGCAAGCGATTGATGTGGCGGAATGGCTGCCGAATGATCTGCTCTTGAAGTTGGACAGATGCTTGATGGCACATTCGGTGGAAGGGCGTACTCCGTTACTGGACCCGGTTGTTGCACGCGCGATTTGGCCGTTGCCGGATCATTTCAAGATTAGGGATGGTCAAGGGAAATGGCTGTTGCGGCAGTGGTTACAAGATGCGCTGCCACAGGCGCGGCCTTTCGCGCCGAAACAAGGTTTTACGGTGCCTGTTGGTGCTTGGATTGAGGCTGAATCTGCACGGTTGTGGCCGTTGGTGGCGCGTAATCCGGCTGTCGCTGCGGTGTTTGATGAAAGCCGAGTGCGGCGTATTTTTGAGACAGCAAGCCGCCGCGGTCATGCACGGCAGGCGTGGACATTGCTCTTTTTGGCGTTATGGCACCGTCATCATATTGAAGGTCGCAGTTGTGCTGCGGATACGTTTGAAGTCTTGGCGTAAGTTTGGGGAGATTTTTTGATGCATTATGATCTGATTATTCGCAATGGTCGCTGTGTGACCCCATGGGGTGAGCAAGATGCGACGATTGGCGTACGTGATGGGCGGATCGTTACGTTATCCACTACCGCGCAAGATGAGGCTGAGCGGGAGATTGACGCAAAGGGGCTCCATGTTCTGCCGGGAATGATTGATTCCCATGTGCATTTGCGTGAGCCGGGCAATGCTGAGATTGAAACGCTCGAAACTGGAACGCGTGCTGCCGCTCTTGGCGGTGTGACAACAGTGTTCGATATGCCGAACACGAATCCGAGCATTGTTTCGGCTGAAATGTTGGAATGGAAATACGGGCGGATTGGTGAGACTGCACATATTGATGTGGGGTTTTACGTTGGTGCAACCCGTGAGAATACGCCGGAACTGGCAACGCTGGAACGTGCTCCGGGTGTGTGTGCCATTAAGGTATTTGCAGGGTCTTCGACCGGTAATCTGATGATTGAGGATGATGCCGGGATTGAAGCAGTGATGCGTTCGGGCAATCGGCGCGTGTGCTTCCATTCGGAGGATGAATACCGCCTTCAGGACCGGAAAGGGCAGTTCCACGAAGGGCAGCCTTATGAAACGCATGCTGTTTGGCGTGACGTGGAATGTGCGTTTTTAGGCACGCGGCGTATCGTGGGTATTGCGCGTAAAACTGGCCGTCCAGCACATATTTTGCATGTTTCAACGGCAGAAGAGCTGGATTATCTGGCAGAAAATCGTGATGTGGTGAGCGCGGAGGTGCTGGTGAACCACCTCACGCAATATGGCCCGGATTGTTATGAAAAGCTGGGTGGTCTTGCTGTGATGAACCCGCCATTGCGTGATCGTTCGCATTATGACGCGGCGTGGCGTGCGGTGCGTGATGGGCGTGTGGATGTTGTGTCATCAGACCATGCGCCGCATCCGCTTGAGGCTAAAAAGCGTGCATGGCCGAATTGCCCGGCTGGTCTGACGGGTGTGCAGACGATTGTTCCGTTGATGTTGGACCATGTGAATGCAGGGCGTTTGTCGCTGCAACGCTTGGCGGATGTGATGTCTGCCGGGCCTGCACGTATTTATAATTTGCCGAATAAAGGCCGTTTGGCTGTTGGGTTTGATGCGGATTTCACGCTGGTTGATATGGGGGCGCGCCGTACAATCACGAATGATTGGATTGCAACTCCAGCCGGTTGGACGCCGTTTGATGGTACTGAGGTTCATGGTTGGCCGATAGCGACGATTGTGCGTGGTCAAATCGTTATGCAGGACGATGCGATTGTTACGCCGTTGAGCGGTCGACCGGTGCGCTTTGCCGGATAAGGAAAGGGCGGGGTGCATGCCGTAATTGTGCCCTGATTTTTCTTTAGGGGAGGCGCGCTTGTTATACGGAGTAGAAGCATGTCTCCCCGCTTGTCTGGCGTTTTCATTGCGTTGTTATGTGTGTCTAGTGTTGCGGTAATGCCGGTGTCAGCCGCCGAGGCTGGATGGGGTGCCGCGAAATGTGGTGCTGAACCCGTGGCGCCAGTTGTGCATGTGGGTAGCGTTGCGCAGTATAATGATAGCGTTGACCGTGTAACGGCCTATGAAAAGCAAGCACGGGCGTATAATGCGTGCGTTGTAGCCGCTGCAAACCGTGCCGAAACGGCAATTAGTGATGATGCACGGAATCGTATCGCGGAAGTCCATAAAGGCTCAACGGCGGTTCAGTCACGTATTGCTACAAATTTCCAAAAGCTGTCTGCAGTTTTAGCGAATGCGGGTAAGCATTTCGCCGCGAAATAAGCGGTGAGGTTGTGGTGCCTCTATGGCTTTTTAGGCTGTAGTAGCGATGTAGGGGCCGCTTGGCCGTGTGTGGGGCCTTCATAGGTTTCGGTCCCTAAATTGGGCATGAGGTCTGGGCGTGCCCAGCAATCCGTACCTTCAAAACCTGTGGTGCAGTAAGGCTGCGGCGGTGGCTGGACGCGTTTTTTGCAGAAAGATTCGTCGTCATAGAGGTAGGCGCTATTGCAGTCTTGGCCTGTAAGGGCGGAGGCGATGCGGTCTGGCGCACAACTGCTCAAGGCAGAGAGCGGGATGAGGGCAGCGAGTGCCAAGTGGCGGAGGTGCAACATCCGTGCATCGTGCCGTTTGTTTGCTTAAAAGATGGTAAAGAAGGTGGGATTCAGCATTTTCTCATCGAGAAAGCACCGTTTGTAGAGGTGAAGCGTTTGCCGCCAGCGGGTCGCGCCTGTATGGTCTTACAGAAGAACGTGTAAAGCGAAGCCGACAGGGGATCAGGTGGCGGACGATTTTATTGCACAAATCCATGATGATATGCGCCAGCAGCGTTTGCGTGCGCAGGCACGTCGTTTTGGTGCCGTTGCTGCGGGTGTTCTCGTGCTTGCTGGCATTGCCGGTGGGGTATGGGGCTGGCAACGTCACGCGCTGAAAACCGCGCAAGAAGCAGCGTCTGGGCGCTATTTTACCGCAATGTCCACGCTTGAAGCTCATGGCAGTGCCGCAGCTGAACAGCAGGCGCAGGCCACGCTGCAAGATCTGGCGGAGCATGGCCCGAAAGGTGTGCGTACATACGCTGCGCTGCGTTTGGCAGATTATAAAGCACAGCATCAGGATGTGCCTGCTGCGCAAGCTCTATGGGCACATGTCGCGGATGATGACACAGCATTGCCTGCCATGCGTACTGTCGCGCGTTATTTGGGGCTGAATGTGCAGCAGCCAACGGCGCAAAATACGGCATCTCTGCGTGCAGGCTACACGGCTTTGGCACAAGGGAACGATGCTTGGGCTTCTTTGGCGCGTGAAGGGCTCGTCAGCCTTGACCTCGCACCCGGTGCGACGGCACAGCAAAAAGAAGAAGCGCGCCGTCTTTTAAATCAAACTGTAAGCAGCCCGACAGCACCAGAAGGTGCACGTAGTCGTGCGGAAGCTTTGCTTGAGACTTTGGGAGATGCAGGCTGATGCGTCGTAACCATACATCCATCCGGGCTAGCCGTCGCGGTTTGCTCCGGTTTGCCTGTTCTGGTGCGGCGGTGACCGCTCTGAGCGCGTGTAGTATTTTTGATGATGACGATAAGCCCGTTTTGGCAGGTCATCGTATTGATGTGCTGTCAACGGGCGCAGGCTTGGCGGTGGACCCTGATGACCATACGCCGATCACTTTGCCTGCTGCACAGCCTGTCACGTCATGGGCACAAGTTGGGCGTGAGCCAGACCATATTGCTGTGAATGCGGTATGGAATGGGCCGAAGTTAGCGTGGAGCCGTAGTGTTGGTGCGGAAGTCAATCCAACCAGCATTCTGTCCACCGTGGCCATTATGCCGAATAAGCGTGGTGCGATTCAGTCTCCCCCAGTGATTGGGCAGGGGCGCATTTTTACGGCTGATGCTCAGGGTGAAGTGAAGGCTTGGACATGGCCAGCGATGAAGCTGCTATGGTCCCGCCAGCCGAAAGGAACCGAATCCCGCTCGACCAATCTGGGTGGTGGCCTCGCGCTGGATGGTGACACGCTTTATGTTGTGACCGGCGTTGCTCTCGCGCTAGCGCTTGATGCGGCAACGGGTAAAGTGAAGTGGACGGCAGAACTCGGCACGCCGGGGCGCTCGGCACCAACAGTTGCGAATGGTCTGGTCGTTTTCGGCACGATTGATGAACGCTTGATTGCGCTGGATGAAAAAACGGGCCAGCAAATCTGGACGTATCAGGCAACACAGGCAGATACGGTTGTATTCGGTCAAGCATCGCCTGCTATTGTGGATGGCGTTGTGTTGGCTGGCTTTGGCAGTGGTGACTTGGTTGCTCTGCGCGCCACATCGGGTGAGATGGTTTGGAGCGATAGTCTCGGTGGGTCAAACGGCCTTGGCGCGATGCTCGACTTCTCTTGTGTGCGCGGTGCACCCGTCATTAAGGACGGTACGGCCTATGCGGTTTCCATGTCTCGGGTGCTGGTGGCGATTGATATGCGCTCCGGTCGCCGTCTGTGGGAACGTGAGGTAAGTGGTCAGTCTCCGCTCTGTCTTTGTGATGACTGGCTGTTTGTTGTCTCGACGGATCAGCAACTTGCGTGTATCGACCGCCTGTCTGGTCATGTCCGCTGGATTACGCAGCTTCGTCGATTCCGCCGTCAGGAAGTTCAAAAAGATGCAGTTCAGTGGGTTGGCCCAGTTTTGGCCGATGGGAAACTTGTTTGTTTCTCAACGCTGCCAGAAGAGGGTATGATCATCGCTGATGCGAAGACCGGCAAGATTCTCTCCCGCCAAAAAACACCGGCGGCCTGTGAGGTTGAGCCGATTGTGTGTGATGGGCTTGTGCTAGCCCTGTCGCAGGACGCTGTCCTGCGGGCTTATGGCTGATCGGATTTTCCGGACCGAATGACTGATACTATTTCTACGCCTGATATGCTGCCAACCGTTGCGATTGCGGGGCGGCCTAATGTAGGCAAATCAACACTGTTTAATCGTCTCGTCGGGCGGCGTCAGGCACTTGTGTCTGATATGCCGGGCGTGACCCGTGACCGTAAAGAAGGTGAGGCGCATATTCGTGGGCGCCGTATCCGGATTATTGATACGGCCGGGTTAGAAGAAGCTGCGCCAGATACGCTGTTTGGGCGGATGCGTGCATCTTCTGAAATGGCTGTGACGCAAGCGCAGTTGGTGCTGTTCTGTATTGATGCACGGTCTGGCATTACGCCAGCAGATGCGCATTTTGCACAATGGCTCCGTCGTCAAAATGTTCCTGTTTTGCTGGTTGCGAATAAAGCAGAAGGTAGAGCCGGCACAGAAGGTGCGATGGAAGCGTACTCGCTGGGTCTGGGCACACCTTTGGCGCTGTCGGCTGAGCATGGCGAAGGTTTGTCTGACCTAATGGGTGAGATCATTGACCGCTTGCCTAAAGCGCCGCGTGTTGTGGAGCGTTCACGCCGCCGTGCGGATGCGACAGCCGATGCAGACGGTACGGAGGGGGCTGAAGAGCAGCGTCCACCTGGGCCATTGCGCTTGGCGATTGTTGGGCGTCCTAATGCGGGTAAATCAACGCTTCTGAACTGTTTGCTTGGTGAAGAGCGGATGATCACGGGGCCGGAAGCGGGATTAACCCGTGATTCGATCTCCGTTGATATTCATGATGAGCATGGGCCGATTCGCTTGGTGGATACGGCGGGGATGCGCCGTCGTGCTCGTGTTGAGCAGCATTTAGAGCGGATGTCTGTTTCCGCGTCGATCGAAGCCCTGAAGATGGCGGAGGTGGTCGTTTTGACCATTGATGCGACCTTGGGTGTGCATGAGCAAGATTTGCAGCTTGCGCGTTTGATCGAGCGTGAAGGGCGTGCATGCGTTCTGGCCCTGAACAAATGGGATGCGGTGGAAGATCGTGCAGCGACACGTCAAGCGATTGCTGACCGTATCGAGACATCTATGGCTCAGGTGCGTGGCATTTCCGTCGTGACGTTCTCGGCATTAACAGGGGCCGGTGTACACCGCTTGTTGCCAGCTGTGCGTGATACGCATGAGGTCTGGAATTCACGTATTACAACGGGTGAGTTGAACCGTTGGTTTGAAGAAGCTTTGGAACGTCATCAGCCGCCATTGGTGGATGGACGCCGTTTGAAGCTGCGTTATATGACCCAAGCGAAGTCACGTCCGCCGACCTTTATTTTGTTTGGTACGCGTGCGGAGCTTTTGCCTGATTCTTACAAGCGCTATCTCGTGAATGGCCTTCGTGAGACGTTCCATATGCCGGGTGTGCCTATTCGGCTCCAATTGCGTGGAACGAAAAATCCTTACGCAGAATAAGGGTTTTTGATTTCTATATTACTCTATGTCTGTAACAAGGAGATACGATTTTACCTAACAAAGCTTTTAGTCTTTGTTAGGGGAGATCAGGCCGAGGCTATCTGTAACGCTCCAGATGGCCCCGGCGTAATGTCGACTATGCCGTGATGGAGTGTGTATCACGGCAGCAGATTTGAGGACGTCACGTGATGGATGGAGTTGCAGCCACTGAGAGTGTGGATACTCTCAGTAGCCCTCAACGCAGCACGAAGCGCGCTACTGTTTTGGGTATTTTTGCTGCTCTGGCCGGGCTATTGTTCGGCCTAGATACTGGGGTAGTTTCTGGGGCGCTGCCGTTTGTAGCCAAAGAATTTCATGCCAGCGATGTGCTTCAGGGCTGGATCGTGTCTTCCATGATGATCGGTGCGATGACCGGTTCTTTGGTGGCAGGACGTATTTCAACGCGTTTTGGCCGTACGGGCGCGATGGTTTCTGCCGCAGTTTTGTATGTGAGTGGCGTGCTGATTTGCACCTTTGCCCCTGATCCGTATGTGCTGATGGGGGGGCGTGTTTTCATTGGCTTGGCGATTGGGCTTGGGGCATTTGCGGCGCCGCTGTATATTTCGGAAATTACTGTTGAGTCTGCGCGTGGATCGATGATTTCGGTCTACCAGCTTATGGTCTCGTTTGGCATTTTCTTGGGCTTTTTGTCCGATAGTGTTTTGGCGGGGAGTGGACGCTGGCATTGGATGTTCGGCGCGATGCTCATTCCGTCGGTGCTTTTTTTGATTTTCACGCTGACCTTACCGCATAGTCCGCGCTGGTTGCTGATGCAGGGTAAGCACGATCATGCACGGCGTGTATTGCGCGTTTTACGCTCTGATGATGAGGTCGCGGAAGCTGAATTGCGCGATATTCAGAGCGGCATGGTGCATAATAGCGATTCAGGTTTGGGCTTGTTTCGGAGTAATGCCAATTTCCGCCGGACGGTGTTCTTGGGCATGTTGCTGCAAATTATGCAGCAGCTGACCGGGATTAATGCGTTGCTTTATTATGCGCCGCGCGTTTTTGAAGCGGCGCATTTCGGTGCGAATGCTGCGGTATGGGTGACGACGCTCGTCGGCTTGGTCAATATGGCGCTGACCGGTGTTGCTATTGCGTGTGTTGATAAATGGGGCCGTCGTCCGCTTTTGCTGTTGAGCTGTAGCTTGGCCATGATTGCGATGTTGGGGGTTGGCATTTTGCTGTTGACGGGGGCGTCAAGCTTTCCGGCGCAGGTGGCTTTGTGTGGTTTTGTTTTGCTCTTCGTCGCGGGGTTTGCAATTGGTGAAGGGCCTCTGGTGTGGACACTATGCTCAGAGTTTCAGCCATCTCGTGGGCGTGATTTCGGGATTGGCTGTTCTACAGTAACGAACTGGGCGGCAAACTGGGTGATTTCTAGCACTTTCCCGTTAATTATGGCCGGGCTTGGTACGTCATGGACGTTTATTATGTTTGCGGGTTTTAATGCGTTGTTTGCGGTGATCACCATGACACTGGTGCCGGAAACAAAGGGTGTTGCGCTCGAAACCTTGGAAAAGAATTTGTTCGCGGGGAAATCTTTGCGCAATATTGGTCAGTAATGGCGCGTATGTGAGTAATTTTTGCGTTACTCACGAAAATGTGCGCAGAATTTTGGGGCGGTGGAGCATACAATGCTCGCCGCCTCTTTTTTTGTGCTTATCGTAACGAAGGCGGCGTGAGGCGTTTTTGGGCCGACGTTTGTATCAAGGATAGTGAGTTATGGTTGGCATTGCGTCGGTCCGTGTGGATGAAGGCGATACACCGCAGCGCAGTACGCGTCGTGCGACGGTACTGGGTATTCTGGCAGCACTCGCTGGGTTGATGTTTGGGCTGGATACAGGGGTGGTTGCTGGTGCGCTTCCCTTTATCGCTCAAGATTTTCACGCCAGCGATGGGCTTCAAGGTTGGATCGTTGCGTCGATGATGGCTGGGGCTGCGTTCGGGTCTTTGTTGGCTGGGCGTATTTCTATGAAGTTCGGCCGTCGCGGTGCGATGATGGCAGCGGCTGTTTTGTTCTTGGTTGGCACAGTGTTGTGTAGCCTTGCACCGTCCCCAGTGGTTTTGATTATTGGGCGTGTCTTTTTGGGGTTAGCGGTTGGTCTCGCAGCTTTTGCGGCTCCATTGTATATTTCTGAGATCACGGTGGAATCTGTCCGTGGGGCGATGATTTCGTTCTATCAATTGATGGTATCGTTGGGCATCTTCCTCGCCTTTATCTCTGACAGTCTTTTGTCATCAGGCGGGCATTGGCGTTGGATGCTAGGCGTGATGGCGGCACCTGCGGCGCTGTTTTTGGTTATTGTTGTGATTTTGCCGCAAAGCCCACGATGGTTGATGATGCGTGGCCGTACGGAGAAGGCTCGTAGAGTGTTGCATTTGCTGCGCTCTGATGAAGAGGTGGCCAATGCGGAACTAGCCGATATTCAGGCGCGTTTGAGCCAAAGCAGTGATGCTGGCTTTGCGTTGTTTCGTAAGAACCGGCATTTCCGCCGCTCGGTTGCTTTGGGTATGATCTTGCAAGTGATGCAGCAACTTACGGGGATTAACGCGCTGCTTTATTATGCGCCACGTGTCTTCCAAGCAGCTCATTTTGGTACGAATGCTGCGATCTGGGCCACGACTTTGGTTGGGCTTGTGAATATGGGCTTGTCTTTCGTGGCGATTGTCTGCGTGGATAAATGGGGGCGTCGTCCGCTGCTGATGTTAAGCTGTGCGATTGCTGCTTTCGCCATGTTAGGTATGGGTGTTTTGCTGGCGATTGGGGCGTCGAGCTTTGGTGCTCAGGTGGCACTGTGTGGCTTTGTACTGTTGTTCGTCGCGGGTTTTGCGATTGGCGAAGGGCCATTGGTGTGGACGCTGTGCTCAGAAGTGCAGCCGACTCGTGGGCGTGACTTTGGTATTTCATGTTCGACGGTGACGAACTGGGGAGCCAATTGGGCGATCTCCATTACATTCCCTCTGGTCATGACAGCATTGGGTGCATCGTGGACCTTTGTGCTTTTTGCAGCACTTAACGGTGTCTTTTTGCTTTTTACTCTCGGATTTGTGCCAGAAACAAAAGGTGTTTCGCTGGAAGCCCTTGAGTCTAATCTCTTTGCGGGCAAAGCTCTACGCCATCTTGGTAAGTAGGACAGTGTACAGTGGCAGTAGCAGCAGGCGTTCAGGGCATTCCATCATCTTCTGCTGAGACTGGCCTTTATGGAGCGCGACGCATTACGGCCATGTCTGCTGTTTTGCTGTCGCTGCTGTTATCTGTGCTGGATTATGCGGTGGCGAATGTTGCGCTGCCCGCTATTGCCCATGACATTCATACGCCTGAATCCAGTGTGATTTGGGTGGTGAATGCTTATCAGTTAGCAAATTTATCGTGTTTGCTACCGCTCGCGTCTTTGGGCGCACGGTTTGGATATGCCCGCATGAGCCAGTGTGGGATTATTTTGTTTTTGATTGCCTCTGTGGCGTGTGCTTTGTCCAAGACGTTGCCAGAGATTGCGCTGGCACGTGCGCTGCAAGGTGTGGGCGGGGCGTGTATCATGAGCGTGAATTTGGCTCTAGTGCGCTTTATTTACCCAAAATCTGAGTTGGGACGTGGTATTTCGATTAATGGGCTTTTCATTGGTATCGGTGTGGCGATTGGCCCGACCTTAGGCTCTATCGTTTTGTCGATGGCGTCATGGCCGTGGATCTTTTGGATTAATTTACCGCTCGCTTTGGCGGCTTTGCTGATGGCGCGGTTTGCGTTGCCTGAAACGCCGCACAGCACAGCGCCCGTGGATATGGCGGGGTCGTTGCTGACGGTTTTGGCCTTTGCTTGTATTGGCATCGGGCTGGATGGTTTGTCCCACGGTATGTTGCCGATGGGCGGTATTGTGACGCTTATTGGAATTGTCTGTTGGTGGCAGTTGCTTCGGTTACAAAAATGCCGAGCAGAGCCTATCGTGCCGGTCGATCTTTTGAAGCGTCGGGCATTTTTGTTGCCCTGCTTAGTCAGCTATATGAGTTTTATTGCATCCAATTTGTATATTGTTGCAATGCCGCTGACGTTGAACTTGATGTTCCATCGTGATCCCGCAACGATTGGTTTGCTGATTTCCCCATGGGCGGTGGGTGTGGCGCTGATGTCGTTTGTTGTGGGGCGGTTTTCAGATCGCTTCCCGGCATCAGTACTGAGCACGATTGGTATGGTTACGGTCACAATCGGATTTGTGTTGTTGTGGCTGTTACCGGCTGATGCATCCAATATGGATATTATCTGGCGGACGCTTTTGGCGGGGTGTGGGTTTGGTACATTCCAGCCGCCGAATAACCGCGCCATTATGTTGAGTGCACCGAAAGGGCGTGAGGGCAGTGCTAGTGGGATGCTGTCGGTCGCGCGTTTGGGTGGGCAGACGACGGGTGCGTTATTTGTAGCGGGTTTATTTACGGCGTCTGCCAGTCCGTCCAGCCTGTGTTTGGCGGGCGCCATGAGCATGGCCGGTGCAGCGGCTCTTTTGAGTGTTATGCGGGATGTTTTGGTAGGCGATAAAGCGTCGTAAGGCGTGCTCGCAAACGCTGAGCGGGTTTGGTATTGCGCTGTTTCCGTCAGTTTTCATCAAAGACATAACCGTCTTGGCCCATCGTACGCCAGAGCCAATGTACTTGTCCGCCAATCACAATCCTGATTGCGTCTAAAGGTCACATATTGCCCGGTTCGGCACGTTTGCGGTGCAAACTGCGGACATAATCTGCCCCCCAATTTCAGGCGTCAGCGACGGACCATCTGGTGCGACACGACAGGCCCACGTTTGAGAAGCATTTTTTCAATTAGACGGTCGCTCAGAGGCATACGGAAATATAGCCACATGGCTAAGCTATCAATTCACGCGGAAAACGGTGCCGTTTGTAGCTGGCAGGCATTTTACGCGCGGCTGCCATCTAACACAGATGCGCTAATGTGACTGTGAGTATGTTTTGGCGGGCCGACACTCTGACCCTTAATGTGACTGGCGTCATGCCTTGGTGATGATGTGTCGGGTGTTGGTCCGTCCCGGACACCGGACGGCGATGTGACCTGATAGGAGCTTGGCGGGTTCGCCCCCTCACAGTCCTGTCCTCTTCGTCCGATGCACGGGCGCTCTTTTGGCAAGGAGGCTCTTCATGACATCACAGCGAGTTCCGACAATTATCATCGGTGTAGACACGCATAAGGACACACATGTTGCCGTGGCCCTCGACAGCCAGGGAACGACCTTGGGCCATCGATCCATCACGGCGGATATGGATGGCTATCTTGAACTCGAGCAATGGGCGGTGACCCTTGGTCAGATAAAGGCCTTTGGCGTCGAGGGAACCGGTTCATACGGGGCCGGGCTGTCACGCCTGCTGCTGACCCGCGGGCATAGGGTTATTGAAGTCAGCCGCCCCAATCGTCTGATCCGTGCCCAACATGGAAAAAACGATCATTTCGACGCCGAGGGCGCCGCACGCTCTGTCCTGAACGGACAGGCGACCGCTCTTCCCAAGCCCCACAATGGCACCGTAGAGATGATCCGCCAGCTCAAGATCGTGCGTGATACGGCGGTCAAAAGCCGATCACAGGCTATGGTGACGCTGAAATCCCTGATCATTAACGCTCCCACAGCCTTGCGAGAGAAACTTGGGAAATGTCGCGGCAAGATGGCACTCATTCGTACGATCGCGGCTTTTCGGATATCACAGGAGCGGACGCTGCTGTCCTTGACGAAGACCGCCATGCGCTCCCTAGCCAGGCGGTGGCTAGCACTTCATGATGAAATTGCCGCCCTTGATTGCGACCTCGATCCTCTGGTCGAAAGCAAGGCTGCCGGACTGCACGCGGCACACGGTATTGCCACGATGACGATTGCGGACATGTTGATTCTAATCGGCGATAACCCCGCGCGTATCCAATCAGAAGCGGCACTTGCCCGTCTGTGCGGGGTCTGCCCGATCCCGGCCTCAAGCGGCAGGACAAACCGCTTTCGGTTGAACCGAGGTGGCAACCGGCAGGCCAATGCCGCTCTTTACCGCGTCGCGATCGTCAGAATGCGCACGCATCCGCCAACCCTAGCTTACGTCGCAAAAAGAACCGCAAACGGAAAGACTAGAAGTGAGATTATCCGATGTCTCAAGCGATACATCGTGCGTGAAATCTTCACCGCCTTGTGCAGGCCCAAGGAACCTGAATTACCCGCTTGACGAATATAGGAGCTTCAGCACCCTGGCCGGTCAATCATGGAATATATGCATACTATTCATGTTTTAATGAAAACAAATCATTTTTATTCACCTATGGCCTTCGCATAAGACCTGTACCGTTCTTAACGATAGACCGACGAGAAGAGTGGCTGCCATGAACGGGAAGTTTTCATTCACATTGAAGCAGGTTGTTTTTGATGAAAACTATTATCCCGCCGACAGCACCCGCCTCACGACGAATTTTGCCAATCTGGCCCGAGGCGAGCATCGTCAGGAGAATCTCCGCAATGCCCTTCGGATGATTGACAATCGGTTTAATGCTCTTGCCCAGTGGGATAATCCCGAGGGCAATCGTTATTCCGTTGAGCTGGCCATTATTTCCGTTGGCCTAGATATCGAAGGCAAAGGCGATCCGATCCCGTTGATCGATATGCTATACACGACGATTGTCGATAAAAAATTAGGCAAACGTATCAACGGAATTCTGGGCAACAATTTCTCCTCCTACGTACGGGACTACGACTTCAGCATCGTCTTGCCGGAGCACAACAAGGGGCGGGGCGAGTTGAGGGCGCCCGATGATTTCGGTGACCTGCATGGTAACCTATTCAGGCATTTCATCAGATCGGTGGCCTACACGGAAAATTTCGACAAGCTGCCCGTCATCTGCATTAGTGTCTCAAGCAGCCAGACCTATCATCGGATTGATAACAGGCATCCTGTACTCGGTGTCGAATACGTAAATGACTCGCTTTCGTTGACTGACCAGTATTTCGGGAAGATGGGACTGAAAGTCCGGTACTTCATGCCTCCGGGCGGCGTCGCGCCACTGGCATTCTATTGCGCAGGAGATTTGCTGAACGATTACACCAATCTCGAACTGATCAGCACGATCAGCACGATGGAAGTTTTTCAGAAAATCTATCGGCCAGAGATCTACAACGCTAACGCGGCAGCACCGATGGTCTACCGACCAACCCTCACTCAACAGGACTATTCGCTAACCCGGATTCGTTACGACCGGGAAGAGCGGAGCCGACTGGGCGTACAGCAAGGACAATTCGCCGCAGAGCACTTCATCACGCCGCACCGGGCCACGCTTGAGCGTTGGTTGGCCAGTGATAGGCCCTGATTGAACGAACATGAAAGGTTATTTGCCATGAACACACTCCTCCCAACGTCGACCGCAGGTAGCCTGCCCAAGCCGTCATGGCTGGCCCAACCTGAGACGCTCTGGTCGCCTTGGAAACTGGAAGGCGAAGAACTGGTTGAGGGCAGGCGCGATGCCCTGCGCCTATCGCTCGACGATCAGCGCCATGCAGGCATTGATATCGTCAGTGACGGTGAACAGACACGACAGCATTTCGTCACAACGTTCATTGAACATCTTGACGGTGTCGATTTTCAAGATCGCCGGACGGTCAAAATACGCGATCGCTACGAAGCAAGCGTGCCGACGGTTGTCGGTGCAGTGACGCGACCGAAATCGGTTTTCGTCGACGATGCCAAGTTCCTGCGGCAATACACGAAGCAGCCGATCAAATGGGCGCTGCCTGGCCCTATGACCATGATCGACACTTTGTATGACGATCATTACAAGAGCCGAGAAAAGTTGGCTTGGGAATTCGCCAAGATCCTCAATCAGGAGGCTCGGGAGCTGGAAGCGGTCGGGGTCGATATCATCCAGTTTGATGAACCCGCATTCAACGTCTTTTTTGACGAAGTAAACGACTGGGGTGTTGCGGCTCTAGAGAAAGCGATCGAGGGCCTGAAATGCGAAACGGCCGTGCATATTTGCTACGGTTACGGCATCAAAGCCAATACGGACTGGAAAAAGACGCTCGGTTCGGAGTGGCGGCAGTATGAGGAAGCATTTCCTAAGTTGCAGAAATCAAACATCGATATTGTGTCGCTCGAGTGCCATAATTCCCAAGTTCCGATGGACCTGATTGAACTCATCCGTGGCAAGAAAGTGATGGTGGGCGCGATTGATGTGGCAAACGATGCCATCGAGACGCCGGAAGCTGTTGCCGATACATTGCGCAAGGCGCTTCGCTTTGTTGATGCGGATAAGCTCTATCCGTCCACTAATTGCGGAATGGCGCCTTTGGCCCGTCGCGTGGCAAGAGGCAAGCTCGAGGCTCTCAGTGCCGGTGCAGAGATGATTCGCCGGGAACTTACGGTGTAAGTATTGGGTCAGGCGTTATTATAGCGAGGAAACCATACGGAAAATTCAGGCGACTGGTGAGATTTTCCACGATAGAGAGCGCAAATAATAAGCAGAAATGATATATGCATAATGTTTATATAAACATTATGCATATAATGGGTGAGGCATGGGTATTCTGGAGCGCAACCATCTGACGATCATTCAGGAAGTTGCTCGTGAAGGGTCGTTGACAGCTGCTGGAGCGCGATTGAACCTGACCCAACCCGCGCTCAGCCATGCTATCCGCAAGATTGAATCCCAGCTTGATGTAAAAATCTGGCGGCGTGAGGGGCGTTCCTTGGTGCTAACCCAGGCAGGTCAATGGCTGCTGTTACTGGCTAATCGGTTGCTGCCGCAGTTCTCCTTGGCTGAAGAGCGGCTGCAACAGTTCGCTAAGGGCGAACGTGGCACTCTCCGGATCGGGATGGAGTGTCACCCCTGCTATCAATGGTTGCTTAAGGTGGTATCGCCGTATCTCGAACGCTGGCCGAAAGTGGACGTCGACGTCAGGCAAAAATTTCAGTTCGGCGGTATCGGAGCGCTGTTGAGCAATGAGATCGACCTTCTTGTAACACCGGATCCACTGTACAAACCCGGCTTGAATTTCACGCCAGTTTTTGACTATGAGCTAGTGTTGGTGGTTGGGAGTGACCACCCATTGCGTAGTGCTGATAGTATCAGCCCTGAGCAGCTTGCGGAGGAAACCCTCATCACTTATCCGGTGCCGTCGGAACGACTGGATATTTACACCCGTTTTCTCCAGCCGGCTGGTATTGCACCGCGTCAGCATAAACAGATCGAGACGACGGATATTATGTTGGTGATGGTGGCGCACGGTCGAGGTGTTGCCGTTCTTCCTCGATGGCTGGTGGACGAAAATGCATCTCGTTTCGATCTGCACCCCGTGAGGATCGGCGAAAACGGAATTGCCAAGCAGATATTTCTTGGCCAACGCGAGACGGACAACGATGTGACATATCTTGCGGACTTCGTCCGGCTCGCGGCTGAAGCTCAGGATGTCCCTGTTGCAACCGTAAGTTAAGGACGCAGGACCTCAATTTGCTTCGTATTTTAAACGGTGTGAAATCCGAGCTGTCTCTCGATCAGGCGCACTTCTCCCATGATGACATTTTTTTTGAGTTCGTTAGGGCGTGTCGTCAGTTATGGTTTTTACTGACGGTTGTGTTTTTGTTTGCCCGATGCTGTTTGTGCTCTTTTTTGAAAGAGAGGCATTATGGCGCGCCGCTATGGTTTACGCGACCCGCAATGGGAGCGGATCAAAGAGATGCTTCCCGGCCGAGAAGGTCATGTTGGCGGTACGGCTGCGGACAATCGCTTGTTTGTGGAAGCTGTCTTATATCGTTATCGCGCCGGTATTCCGTGGG
>NZ_BCZB01000026.1 GCF_001598495.1 Neokomagataea thailandica NBRC 106555 | reverse complement strand
GGATTTCCCCATTCCGGCCACTCCGGCGGCGTCAACGGCAAGGACACATCCGACATCGTATTCAGCATATCGACAAACGGCACCTGAGCCGCAACGCCTGCAAACAACTCCGGCGCCATATTGGCCACGGCCCCCATCAACAACCCACCGGCTGAACCACCATGCGCCACAATACGCCCGGCCTGCCCATAGCCCTGAGCGACCAAATGCTCGGCAGAGGCAATAAAATCTGTGAACGTATTGGTCTTTTTCTCAGCACGACCGTCAAGGAACCAGCTCCAGCCCTTTTCCGCACCACCGCGAATATGCGCGATCGCATAGACCCAACCCCGATCCACCAAACTAAAGGCCGATACGGAGAACGTCGCATCCATCGAGATACCGTAAGAACCGTACCCGTAAAGCAGCAATGGAGCAGAACCATCTAGAACCTGCCCACGCTTCATCAATACCGTTACAGGCACCTGCTCCCCGTCCGAGGCGGTAGCGAAGAGACGACGTGTTTCGTAATGCTCCGGATCATGCCCTGACGGCACATCCCTCACCTTCTGCAAAATACGCTCGCCCGTTTTGACATCATAATCATACCAGTGGGCCGGGCGCGTTGGGGATTGGTACACATAGCGCAGCACGGAGTGTGTGTATTCCGGGAAACCCAGCAGCGTCAGATCATAAGCGGGTTCATCCATACGGATAGATGTTGCTTCTGCGCGGACATCACCTGCCACGCCTTGCGGCACGACATAGAGATTGATGTTGCCATCACACCGTTCGGCCCAAGCCAAATACCCCTGTGACGCCGTGGCCTCAAGCACATAATGCCCGACCTTATAGGGCACGAATCTTTGCCAATTCGGGCGGTCAGTCGCGGTATCCGGCGTGATCATCAGTTGGAAATCAACCGCACCATCACGGTTGGTCAGCACCACAAAATGATCATTCCAATGCGTGAGCGTATAACGCTCCCCACGCACCAAAGGCGCAGCCACAACAGGCACACGCTCTGGATGCTCCGCCGGGATCAATAGCGTTTCATTCGTGTCATGATCACCACGCTCAATCACGATCCACTTACGTGAAGCACTCGTCCCGATACTCAGGAAGAAACCTGAATCGGTTTCTTCAAACACCAAAACATCCTCACCACCCAATAACGGACGGCGATAGATACGCGACGGACGCCCATGATCATCACGGAAAATCCAAAACAGCCACTGGCTATCTGGTGAAAGCGTGAAGCTCCCCGTCGTGCTCTCAACCGGCGGCGTACACAGCTCACCCGTCGCTAAATCACGCACCTGAATCCGATACACCTCAGATCCCTGCACATCTTCAGCAAAGACATAATAGCGATGATTGGGAGAATGCACCGCAGCCGCCAGAGCGTAATAGGGGAAATCCTTCGCACGCGCTTCAACGTCCAGCAGGATTTCTTCCGCGCCACCACCCCGTGGCCTACGAGCACGCAAAGGATGCTGCGCATCTTTTTCAAAACGGGTGTAATACTCCCACACACCATCCGGCGTTGGTACCGATGATTCATCGGGTGGGATACGCCCTATCATTTCGTCCAAAAGGGCCTTTTGAAGACTTTCCGTATCCTTCAAAACCGCTTCTGCATAAGCATTTTCAGCCCGCAGATGCGTGGCAATATCTTCACGCAAGACTTTCGGGTCCCGCAGAACCTGTTGCCAGTTTTCATCCTTCATCCAAGCAAACTCATCAACGCGTGTGCGCCCTAATTGAGTAATGCTGTGCGGATCACGCCGAGGCGTGGGCGGAGTGGTTGTGCTGTGCGCTGTGCTCATAATGTAAAGATGTGGCGCAGAACGATCCGCTATTCAATGGGGAAGAACACCACCGATTTTAGAGGCTGCAGTGACCTGGGCGCGAACCGAAAAGCCGCGCCACTCTCCGCGCAATCGCCGCGACTTACACCTGATAGGCCCTTACAGCCTTTCCAAATGGCCCTGCGTGACCATTGCCGCATGATGCACGGCGGGCAGTAAAGAGAAATCCTGCAAAATATACAGCACCAAAGCCACAATCAGCAGAAATGCCAAGATGCGGCCAAACAAACGCAAGACACCATAAAGCAGAAAGAAAAACAGCCCTAACAGCACGAGTGTCTGTAATTCTGGTGCCACACCAAAATGAACGAGCGCGCCACGGCATGCCGCCTCCACAACGGCAATAACCGCCGTGACCAAACCCGCCGCAACCAACAAAACAGTACAAACAGCATTCAATAATGCGTGCATTTTGGTGCCCTTCTATCCAACACAGCATCACAACGCGTGCCATCACGCAAAAGATACAAAAACCGCGCTATCACTCTTAGGGATAGACGAAGCGCAGAAGAATGATAAGGAAGATCATTCCTATCATAATGCCGATGCCCTCCCTTTCAATCGGGCCATATACGGCATTCTCTATTGAAAAATGGTGATTTGCCTGATGCCGAGCGCGTCTTCTCTCTTCATAACCATTGTGCAGTCTATTCTGCCTATCCTCGTCACACTCGCCCTCGGCTATTACGCTGCTTACAGACGTGATTTTGATGCCGTACAAGCCAGCGTTCTAACGCGCTTGGTCATGCTCTATGCTCTACCGATTGAGCTCCTCGCCTCCATCCTCAGCACACCACGCGCTGAAGTGATGACCGCAGGCCCTATCGCCGTATTGATCTGCTTCGCCATGATTGGCGGGTATGGGCTGATCTTTGGCGTCTTACACGGTATTTTCCGCTTTCCACGCCGCGAAGCCGCGATGATCGCCATGGCTACAACTGGGCCATCCGTCCCATTCATCGGCATCCCTGTATTAGGGCAGTTATTTGGCCCCGCCAGCGCCGTCCCCATTTCCGTCGGAGCACTGGCCATGAACCTCGTACAAATGCCGCTTTCTTTCATTCTGCTGCAAAATACCAAACCTACAACAGCAGCCAGTACAAAAAGCCCACTCATCGCCCAACTCAAACATGCCTTCCGCGAACCCGTGGTCTGGGTACCTATGCTGGCGCTCACCCTTGTCTGTGTTGGGTTCTCTCTTCCCCCTTTCCTCAAGGGTTCGCTTTTGCTGCTAGGTCATACAACGGGAGGAGCCGCCCTTTTCGCATCTGGCGTGGTGCTCTTTACACGGCAGGTCCGCTTCAGCCCTTTGGTTGGCCTTGTCATCTTTGCAAAAAACCTCGTTATTCCGGGCCTTATCTACGCCATTGCCCGTATGTGGCACCTCCCCCATATGCCAATGCGCGAAACTGTGTTGACGATGGCCATTCCCAGCGCCTCCATCAATGTTATTCTGGCCATGCGCTTTCAGGTTCTTGAGCGTGAGGTTGCATCCATTCTGTTCTTCGGAACGCTGAGTTCAATCGCAACAATGTCCTTCTTCATCTGGCTGACATCCTGACCAAGACATTCACTGGAAAACACCATGCCCAGCTTTCTCTTTGTCTGTACCGGTAACATCTGCCGCTCCCCCCTCGCCGAAGTCGCTATGCGCCATGAGGCTGAAAAACGTGGCCTCACACTGGATATCGACTCCGCAGGCACTGGGCATTGGCACATCGGTGATCCACCTGATCCACGCGCACAACGCGTAGCCCACAAACATGGCCTAGATGCCTCACCCCTGCGTGCACGCGCTGTTCATCCAGAAGATTTCCACAGATTTACCCACATCATCGCATTGGACCAATCACACCTCTTCGCCCTGCAAAAAATGCGCCCCCATAACGCCACAGCAGAGCTTTCCCTGATGCTGGATCACCACCCAAAACGTGAGGGAGATGACGTCGAAGACCCCTATTACGGACCCGACTCTGGCTTTGATAGAGTCTGGAAAGAGGTAGAGTTTGCTTGCAAAACGCTCGCTACCCGCACGTTAGACAACTGATTCAACCACTTGCCCTCTCATGGAGATATCTAATGTCCACAAATGCTGACATCCTCCTCATTGATTCCTTCCCTGCCCCCATTGACACACGCCTCAAAACACTCTTTACCACCCATCAATTTACGACTCCGCAAGAGTTATCCACCATCGCCCCCCGAATCCGTGGAGTCGCCACAGGTGGTGGCTCGGGCCTCCCCTTGGCCATCATGAACCTACTGCCCAATCTCGAAGTTATTTCGGTTAATGGCGTCGGTACGGATCAAATTGATCTCGCCGCAGCACAGGCCAGAAATATACGCGTTGCCACCACCTTAGGCACACTCAACGATGATGTGGCGGATATGGCGCTCAGCCTCATGCTCTCCAGCCTGCGCAACACAGTGCAAAATGATGCCTTCGTCCGTAGCGGCCAATGGAGCACTCAACAACCGCCCCTCGCCCGGACGGTGCGCGGACGAAAAGTCGGTATCGTCGGCTTCGGGAATATCGGACAAGCGATTGCACATCGTGCCGCCGTTTTCGGCGTGGAAATGGCCTATTTCAATTCACGCCCTCGCCCCGAAAGCGCAGTACGCTTTGAGCCCAACCTTCTCAGCCTCGCTGAATGGGCAGATGTTCTTATCCTCGCCGTATCTGGTGGCCCACGCTCCGCCAATATGATTAATGCTGAAATTCTCCAAGCCCTCGGAGCAGACGGTATTTTGATCAATATCGCTCGTGGTACCGTAGTGGATGAAGCCGCCCTGCTCCACGCCCTTAAAAACAACACCATTGCTGGAGCAGGGCTCGACGTGTTCCAAAATGAACCAACCATTCACCCTGAGTTTTTCACACTTCAGAACACAGTCCTACAAGCACACCAAGCTTCCGCGACCATTGAAACACGCACCGTGATGGGCAATCTCATGATTGATAATCTCGTGGCTCATTTCGAAGGAAAACCACTCCTCACGCCTATTCTCTAAACATGGAAACCCGCTCCGAAAGTCTAAAGCTGAGCATCTTGGCCAAATAGACTTTCGGAGAGGCTCTTAGAGCCCTGATGAAAAAATTGGCAGGGCCGACATGCGCCCAGAGGAAAGCTCCGTATTCATATGGGAATGACGGAAATCCGTTATTTTCTAATGCCCTATGCGCACTCATTAAGACTGATTTAGCGTCAGAAGACCAATTTCCAAAAAGACTATTCGAGAATGCGTGTATCATCCCAAAAGACCGTAAATACCAATCATACACCCCGCCATGACCACGAAAAGAAGCGCCCTTATTGTCAATAAAAAACAAAGTCAGGACACGGCTGCGCACGCGCTCCTGCCACTCTCCTGATTTTTTTATTCGTGACTTTATGCCCCTTTCACCAGAGCACAGACGAGCCATCTAATAGCATGCCACTTGGCAAAGAATAGGACGCTATCTCACAGCCTAACCGGCAAACTGCTCAACAATAATACGCTCGGACAACCCGTGGTCAGGGTCAAACAAAACACGCGCATGATAAGAGCGGTCTTCACACACCGTCACATCCACAACATCGCGTATTTCCGTTGAATCCGCGACCGCAGCCGTTGGTCTTTTATCCGTATCCAGAAGCGTAAACCGCACCACTGCCGTCGATGGTAACAAAGCCCCCCGCCAGCGCCTCGGACGAAATGCAGAAATCGGTGTTAATGGTAAGATATTCGCACTCAAAGGGACAATAGGACCATGTGCCGATAAATTATACGCCGTTGATCCCGCAGGTGTCGCAACAATAATGCCATCGCATACAAGCTCCTCCAAACGTGTTCGCCCGTCCACTTCAATACGAATATGCGATGTTTGCCGCGTCTGGCGGAACAAAAAAACATCATTAAACGCCAATGCTTCTGCCACTTCACCCGAAGCCGTCCGGGCCGTCATCCGCAACGGATGCAAAATAGATGGCTGTGCTCGGTCCAAACACTCCATCAACTCCTCCTCATGCGGCGCATTCATGAGGAAACCCACCGTGCCGTAATTCATACCGTACACTGACACATCACACCCCATGACCGTATGAAGCGTCTCCAGCATAAATCCGTCACCGCCAAGGCACACCACAACCTCAGCATCCTCTATCGCAGCATCACCATAACGCGTGATAAAGCGAGAAAGCGCCTCCTGCGCTGGTGGCGCATTAGAAGCCCGAAAAGCAATTTTCATAATGCTATCAGATCAACCGACGGTTCTGCTGCACCTGCATGCGCTGACGCGTCTTTTCAACCAAAGACATATCCACATCAGCAACCCCCCAGCCAATTTCACTCCCCAACGTCAACACAACATCCCCCCACGGGCTTACAATCATAGAGTGCCCATAAGTTTGGCGCTTCGTACCATCTGCTTCAACATACCACCCCGTTGTCCCACACGCGACAACCCACGCCTGCATCTCAATCGCACGAGCACGTAACAGCACCTCCCAATGCGCCTCACCCGTCTGCTGCGTAAAGGCCGCAGGTAACAGAACCATATTCACATCCGCAGCCCGCAACGCCAAAAACAGCTCTGCAAAGCGCATATCGTAACAAATGGCCAAACCCGTCGGGATACCCGCAATATCAACCGTCGTTACGTCTTCCCCCGCGACGTAAGTATCACTCTCACGATACCCTTCACCATTTGGTGTCACAACGTCAAAAAGATGGATTTTGCGGTACCGGGCTGCTTCATGCCCATCCGGTGAAAACACCAATGTCGTATTCGCTAGGCGGGTAGCCCCATCCTGCTCAACACGTTCACCGATCGAGCCACCATGCACCCAAATCCCATGCTGTCGCGCCATTTCACGCAGCGTCTCATACAACACACCCCCAGCATCTCCCGGCGTGGGTAAGACCTCCGAAGCGGATAGCTTTGTATCACGCACACCGCCCAAACAGCTCCACACTTCCGGCATTACCACCAGCTCTGCCTGCCCTTGTGTCACCGCTTCAGCAACCAAACGCTGAGCTTGAGCGATATTCTCGGCCCGTTCCGTGCCCGGCGTCATCTGGATCAGTGCGATACGCATCATCATGCCCCTATGGGTTTCAGTATCACCACTGATACGCGATGCTCAGCCTGCGCGTAAATCCCGTCTTGCAGAAACACCATCAGAAGCAAAACCTTTCCGCACAGTATCCGCCAAACGACTAATATCCACAGATGCCGGAGAAAGGCGATAATTCTCCACAACGCTCTTTTGCTGCCGAATAGCACTTGGCACCCGGCTATCCTTCCGAATACACCCCGCCAGTTCTGGCTCCCACTTCAAAAAAGAACGACACGCCGTAAAGAGTTTTTCAAAGGTTCTACGGCCACTCCGATGGCTCGCAGCTTGGTTAATTACTACCTGACAATCATCGACACCCCCACCCACCGCACGCCGATCCCGCGCGTACAGCTTCATCACCGCATAAACATCAGCCAGCGCCGTAGGTTCTTCCGTTGTTACTGCAAAGAACCGATCCGCTACTGCAGATAGATGCCGTGTCACAACATCAATACCCGCGCATAAATCCAAAATAATCACATCATAACGGCGCAGAAGACGCAGTGACAGCAAGAGCCGGTCCGCACTTCCTCGCTCCAAACCCACGCCAGAAGACAGACCTGACCGACCGGGCAATACATCAAAAATCAACGGCGTTTTACCCCGTGTCATCGCGCCAGACGTATAGGTCTGGATGGCCTCCTCCAAACGGCATGTGCCAGACAGTAAATCCACGAGATCATAACGCGGCGCCAACCCCAGTTGTAAGTCCACATTCGCCAAACTGAAATCACCATCCACAATCAAAACCCGACTGCCAGAACGTGCGAGTTCATGGGCCAGTGAAACCGACAACCACGTCTTACCAACCCCCCCTTTACCAGATGCCACTGCAACAACCCGCGTACGCTCTCCATCCGGTAACGCCGCACCATCTTCCATGCTCATCAGCGATAGAATTTTATCATTTTTCGCCTGCTGCATCATCATTTCGCTCATTATACGCGTCCTTGTGCCAGCATATGGCGCGCTAAAACTTCTGCACTTCTCGGTAAAGACGCACACCCTACCGGCATACTCTCTGATCGCCCCGTCAGCGTCTGCCCCCGAGCACCCAAACGTTTTTTCGGCGCCAACGCCGTCGCCTTTTGCCCTGTGGCTGGCGCACGCTTTTGCATATCCATCAAAACATCACGCAACACCTTAGGCGTCACAGGGATCAATCCATCAATCACCCCACGCCCAGAACTTACCTCTACCAAAGACATTCCCCGCAAAGATGCTTGCACAATCCCCCCCATCCGACGTGTACAATCCGTTTTCGAAACAATAAGGTGATTAGCGCCTATATTGCGGAACGCATCCAGCGTATCGCACGTCTCTTCCACATGCCCTCCCGCCGGATGCACCACCGCCAAACTTGCCTGAAGAGCGCGCTGGATCTTGACCAACCGCCCCATCAACGCCGCATCCCAAGGGGAAACACCAAACGCATCTACCAGCATCATACGCCTCTGGCCCTCTCGCACATACAAAGCGCGCAAAGCCTCCGGCGTTTCCACCGCACGCAAATCCACGCGCAGAATATCCATACAGGCAGATAATTGTTCAAAAGCCCCTGACCGTTCTGTATCCACTGTCACGACCAAAGGCTCGTGCCCAGCGAGCACCATGCGCGTCGCTAAACGTGTCACCGCAAGCGTTTTACCACCGCCCGGCACACCACATACCACCAATGGTGGCGCACCCCGCGCAAGGTCCAAGCTGCCAATACACATATATTGACCCAACATCATCACTTCTTGCTCGGGGCTTTCTGCGCTTTGTAGTGCTGGCAAAGAAAACCCATGCCACTCTTGCAGTGACAATGAGGTAACAATAGATTCCTCGGCATGATACGGCTGCCCCGCAGAAGAGAGAGAACCCACTGGAACTGAAACCGGGGCAGGCTCATCCTCCACATCATCCCACGCGACCGTCACCTCGACCCCACCGCCACGCACGGGCCGTGTTTCCAAGATCAAAGCATCATCACCAAACTCGCGCCGAACAACCGCCATTGCAGCAGGCATGGACGCTTCTCGTATCAGTTTTACGCGCATGCCCGCTCTCGATCACACATCACGACACCACCCCAACCGTCCGAATTTTAGCCCGGCTCGAAATTTCAGACTGGGACAGCACCATCGTGGCTGGCCGTATCCGCTCCATCACCATCCGTAAAGGACGCCTAAAACCAGCAGCCACCAGCAATACAGGATTCTCTCCCTGCCCTAAGGCCACCTCCAAAGACTGACGCAATGTCATGACCAATTCGTTAAGAACCGTGGGCGGCAAAGCGAACTGACGATCCTCTACTGGACCTGCCATATTCTCCGAAAGGCGGACCTCCCATTCCGGGCTCAACGTCACCACAGGAATATACCCCTGCGGCCCCGCTACAGCAGCACTAATCTGCCGCGCAAGGCGCGTACGTGTATGCGTGGTAAGAGCCGGAACCGTTTTCAGCCCCAGGCCACATCCTTCTTGCAAGGCCTCCAAAATGCCTGCCAGATCACGAATGGAAATGCGCTCAGCCAAAAGGCTCTGCAAAACACGCTGAATAACGCTCACAGACACTTGGGACGGCACCAAATCCACAATTAATTTTTGCTGCTCACGCGGTAACTCATCAAGTAACTTCTGCGTCTCAGTATAAGAGAGCAGCTCCGACATATTTTCCCGTACCAACTCCGTTAAATGCGTAATCATCACGCTCGCGGGATCAACCACCGTATAGCCGCGTATCAACGCAGCCTCTCTCTGCCCCTGGTCAATCCAACGCGCGGCCAAGCCAAAAGCTGGCTCTTTCGTATCTTCACCCACCAGATCGGGCATACCACCCTTAGGATCCATGGCCAGTAGATGGTGAACTTTCAAAGCTCCTTGGCCAACAGAAATTTCTTTAATTTTGACGCAATAAGCATCGGCATCGAGCTGCAAATTATCCTGAATGCGCACAGGCGGAAGAACAAACCCCATCTCCGCAGCAATCGTACGGCGCAGCACCTTAATCTGCTCAGTCAGGCGAGCATTTTCTCCCCCCGCGATAGAGAGAAGATTAAATCCCAGCTCTAATTTCAACAGATCAACGCGCAGTGTTTCCCCAATCGGTACTTCCGTATTGTGCGTTGCATCCGGTGTCGGTGGCAATTCTTCACCCTCCTCTACCTCGCTCAAAGGGGAGTGAAAACGCCACCATGCTCCTCCGCCAGCCAATGCCGCCAGTGCCAAAAATGGTAAAGCGGGCAAACCCGGCATCAAAGCCAACATGAAAGCCGATCCCGCCGCCAGTGCCAAAGGCTTGGCATTCCCTCCCAACTGCCGCACCAAGGTCACATCTGCGGCACCTTCTGTGCCGCCTTTCGTCACCACAATACCGGACGCTGTTGAAACCAAAAGCGCTGGAATTTGCGAAACAAGGCCATCACCGATCGTTAAAGTCGTAAAGGCTGAGGTCGCATCTGACACAGACATAGAATGACGCCCGACACCAATAGCCAAACCACCGATGATATTAATGGCAGTAATAATCACACTGGCTATAGCGTCACCACGCACGAATTTTGCAGCACCATCCATGGCGCCATAAAACCCACTTAACTCTTCTAATTCACGACGCTTTTTACGCGCAGTTTTATCGCTAATTGCCCCCGATGATAGTTCTGCATCAATGGCCATTTGCTTGCCCGGCATTGCATCCAGCGTAAACCGCGCCGCCACTTCTGCAATACGCCCGGAACCTTTGGTAATAACCATAAAATTCACCACCAAAAGGATAATGAACAAAATGGCCCCAATCAGAACGTCTCCCCCCATCAAGAACCCACCAAAAGCGGCCACGACATGCCCAGCCGCATAAGTGCCTTCATAACCATGACTAAGGATCAGACGGGTCGTCGCGACCTCCAGCGATAACCGCAACAATGTTGTAAGCAAAAGTAGTGTCGGGAATGATGTAAAATCTAACGGTCGCTGCAAAAACAATGCGACCATCAGTACCAGAACAGAAGCTGTCACCGACAACGCTAAACCGACATCTAAAATAAACGTCGGTAACGGCAGCACAAGCACCGATAAAAGAGCAGCAACCGCGAGCGCCAGCCCAATATCCGTTCCGGGAACAAAATATGTTCCTTTTTTCAGCCACCCCGGTACAGGAAGGTTCAGCATAACTGCGTTAAATGATGGCAGGCGCGCAAGCAATGACGGCTTTACACTTATGTCATTCACCAACGGCCTCCCCCACATATGCACCACTGCACCTGCAAGACAACACTCTCATTAATGCTTTAATATAGGGTTAAATTTTACCGTTTCGATTTCTCAGATTTCACAATTTCTGTCATCGTCACTCCCAAGCGAGACTCATCCACCATCACCACTTCACCACGGGCAATCAGACGATTATTCACCATAATATCAATAGGATCCCCAATTTTCCGATCCAACTCCACCACCGCACCGCGCCCTAAACGCAAAAGCTGGCTGACCTGCATAGACGTGCGCCCCAAAACGGCACTAACCGTGACAGGAACATCATAAATCGCTTCTAAATCATGCGCAAAACGCGGCGCTTCTGATGCTGCATGGCCAGAAATTTCTTCTTGCTTTTCCACATGCATATTCAACGTATCCATCACATTATTCTCCTATTTTTCTCAAACGATTATTCAAAATATGCTGCAATGACTGCAGCACCCCTTGTCCATCCCGCACGGCTTCCCCGCTCTGCCATGACACTTTAAAATCGCCTGAGGCGAGCGCGTCACTTTCGGTACATTTCAAAAATTCAATGCCCTGCTGCTCGCATAATGCCTGCAAAAGAGCCCCCTCTCCCACAGGCATTGAACATTCTACATTAGAAACATTCTTCAGAAGCGGCAGCAATCGCTCCATCACCAAGCGGCGCTCCTCTGCCCCATATTCTGCCAACAATGCCGGAAATAAACGCGCCGTCATCTCAACCAAGGTCAGAGCTGCCTGTCCAACAGTCTCGGAGAGATGCTCATGTACCTCTGCTTGAATAGAAGCGATGCACGCCTTTAAAGAGCGCTCAAAAGCACAGCGCTGCAATTCATGTTCAGCCGCAGCATGCTCACGCCCAAAGCGCACACCATCTTCGAACCCTTCCTGACGGGCCGTAGCATATTCCTCCTCTGTAAAATGCTTAACTGGTGTTTCTTCCACCTCAGATGCCGCCCGAACACCGTCATCCTCAACAATAATCGGCGGATCAAAATCTTCCAAAAACAACGAGATATGCGCTGACGACATCATATCATTTCATTTTCGATATCTTGTTGATCCATCACTTCAATTTCACCACGATCCAGCAACGCTTTTGCTACGATCATGACTTCATTCTGTGCGGCATCCACATCCTTAATCCGCATCGGCCCGAGCGCCTCTATTTCATCGCGCAAAATACGCGCAGATCGCTCGGACATCGTTTTGAAAAAGGCATTTTTAAGCCCCTCACTCGCACCTTTCAAAGCGATCGGAATATGCTCACGGGGCACAGCATTATACAGCGCCACCAGCCCATCCGTTGGGATCTTCACCAATTCTTCAAAAGTAAACATCAAACCACGCACACAATCTGCATCTTCTGGGCTATGCTCTTCCAGTGCATCCATAAACCGCCCTTCAAGACGCCGATCAAAATTATTAAAAATATCCGCCAAGACTTCATGACTGTTTCTATGCGAACCACGCGGCAAATTCGCGACAAACTCTGAACGCAGCGTTTTCTCAACACTTTGCAAAACGCCTTTTTGTACATTTTCCAATTTCAACATGCGCGTCATAACATCCAGCGCAAAATCTTCCGGCAATAATGCCAAAACCTTAGCCGAATGGACGGCCTGAATACGACTAAGGACCACAGCAACCGTTTGCGGATATTCATTTCGCAAGTAATTAGCGAGAACCACTTCAGAGATATTACCGAGCTTATCCCACATTGTGCGCCCCGCAGGACCACGAATTTCTTCCATAATGGACACGGCGCGCCCTGCTGGTAGGGCTCTTTTCAACAAACGCTCCGTCGTTTCCAAATCCCCGACAAGCGTTTCTGCTGAACCCAACCCCTCACTAAACTCACTACACACACGTTCGACAGCATCAGCCGATACAATACCCAATTGAGACATCGCGGCCGATACTTCACGAATTTCCTCTTCATGCATTTGCTCAAAGAGACGCGCGCATTTTTCTTCACCCAGCGTCATCATCAAAACAGCTGCTTTTTGAGGGCCACTCAACATACGTTCAACCGCCATGATCTTTAAGCCTTCTCATGCTGAGGCAGCAACCAGTTGCGCATCAATGCAATACTTTCCGTTGGGTTACTCTCAACCAGTTCACTCACCTTCTGAATGGAAGAGGCCTTGATCTGCCCGGTCACCCCATCCATCGCCACCATTTCCTCTATCGACTGTTGCGGCACCGTGGCGGGATGAACAGCCTGCCCTTCCTCAGCAACAGGAAACCTCAACGCCGCTTCGGAACGATTTTCTAAAGCAATAGCCTCGGATCGTTCCGTCTGCACCGGACGCAATAATGGGCGCACGACAAAGAACAGAACCAGCACTAAACACACGGCAAAAATACCAAAACGTGCTAACTCCATCCCCCCAGCATGCCCTATAAAATGGGCCATAACGCCCGTATTATCTGGCGCAGTAGCCACCTCGACATTAGCAAACTGCATGGACATAACCGTCACCACATCCCCGCGCGCCTCATCAAAGCCAATAGCGCTTTTCGTAAGAGCCGTCAGACGGTTCAATTCTTCTGTAGAGCGAGGCGTCCACGTTACCTGCCCTTTACTATCTTTAACCGTTACGCCATCAACCATAACCGCCACGCTTAACCGTGCTAAACGCGGTTCATCCTGCACTAAAGTTCTTACCTTATGACCAATCTCATAATTATTGGTCTGCTCTTGGCGCGTGCTTTGCGTGCCCGTCTCTGACTGGGTCGAGCCCGCATTCGGCAAATTATTCCCAACACTCGTATTTGAAGCACCCTGATTATTGCTATTCTTTTCACTGCGCGTTTGCTGTGAACGCAGCACTTGTTCATCAGGATCATAGCTCTCCTGGGTTTCATGCACATGATCACTGTTCATCTGAACCGTCGTTTCAGCGCGCACATGCCCCATACCTAATGACGCCCCAAGCATATCTTCCACAGCGCGGGATACACGCTGTTCTAATGCCTGTTTTTGTGCTTCTGGCGTATCCCCGCCCTGAGCACTCCCCACGCCTTGCTTCAACAAAACATGCCCACGATTATCGATCAGGGAAATATTCCGTGTTTCCAAACCGGGAACCGCAGACGAGACCAGATTAACCACGGCATTCACACTCTCATCATCGAGGCGTCGTGCACCGTCCATTGACAGCAAAATGCTCGCCTGCGCCCCCTGCTCATCGGTGGAAAACATCTCCCGATGCCGCAAAACCAAATGCACGCGGGCACCATGCACACCATGAATCAACCGGATGGAACGCTCCAACTCCCCTTCCAAAGCGCGGGTCTCATTAATCGTCTGCTCAAACTGGGTTGCTGTGAAATTATTACCTTTATCGAAAATTTCGTACCCGACAGACCCACCAGACGGCAGCCCACTCCGCGCCAGTAATAACCGAGCAGAGGCCACCTGTTCCTGTGGAACGAAAATAGCCCCCCCCTGATCTTCCAGACGGTAAGTAATATGCGCTTTGGAGAGTTGCTCTACGATTTCACCCGCCTCGCGCGGGTCCAAATCTCGGTACAACAGACCATCCGCAGATGTCCCGCCATGCATAACCAGAACACCCAAAAGCACCATTAGCGCCACTCCCACGCCTCCCAATGCAGCAAGGCGCGACAAACCTAACTGACGCAGATTGGTCAGAAGAGCATTCATACGTCAGAGCACCCGGCATACAGACGAGCAACACGCCAACCCCTCCCTGTCTGCTCTACCCGCATACACATGATGCTCACTTTCAGTGTGCCATTCGCCCTAACGTCACTATGCACACGACAGGTAAACAGACGCTTAACTCAAAAACAAAAAAACCCGGCCAAAGCCGGGTTTTCTCTACAGGTCATACACCCACTCAAAGTGGCTTAAACATCATCATCTTCATCGTCTTCTTCTGGCGGTAACGGTGCCGTCAGCACACCACCCAACAATTCTTGCTCAACCAAACTCTCAGCAATTTGCACAGAATTCAGTGCCGCACCCTTACGTAAGTTGTCCGACACACACCACAAGGCCAAGCCATTCTCTACCGTTGGGTCAATGCGCAAACGTGAAACATAGGTGGCATCTTCACCTACACACTCCAACGGCGTGACATAACCGCCATCCTCACGCACATCACGCAGAATAACGCCCGGAGCTTTGCGCAAAGCCTCACGCGCAGCACGCAGATCAACCGGCTTTTCACACTCAATGCTGATCGCTTCAGAGTGACCAATAAAGACAGGAACACGCACACACGTCGCCAAAACTTTAATATCTGGGTCCAGAATCTTGCGCGTTTCAACGGCCATCTTCCACTCTTCTTTGGTGGAGCCATCATCCATAAAACGATCAATATGCGGAATCACATTAAACGCAATTTGCTTCGTAAACTGTGCCACTGTCGGCGGATCGCTCACGAAAGAACCCTTTGTCTGCGTAAAGAGTTCATCCATGCCGTCCTTACCCGCACCGGACACGGCTTGGTACGTGGACACGACCAAACGCTTAATGCCGAACAAATCATGCAGAGGCTTCAACGCCACAACCATCTGCGCCGTTGAGCAATTTGGATTTGCAATAATGTTCTTGCGCGCTTTCCGCAAAGCCTTGGCATTCACTTCCGGCACAACCAGAGGAATACCCGGCTCCATACGGAAATGGGAGGTGTTATCAATCACCACACAGCCCGCAGCCGCGGCACGAGGCGCATGAACGGAAGACACTTTTGCACCGGGGGAGAACAACGCAATATCCCAACCCGTGAAGTCAAACGTCTCCAGATTCTGAACCTTCAGAACCTTTTTATCTCCAAACGATACCTCACGCCCCGTGGAACGCGGTGATGCCAGTGCGACAATCTCATCCACTGGAAAGTCACGCTCCGCCAGCGTCTTTAAAATCTCACGACCAACCGCACCCGTGGCACCAACAACCGCAACCCGATAACCCATAATTTTTAATCCGTTCCTGCCCTAATTAACCGACAAGCGGCAGACGCTTGACCAATGACGAAAGGCGATGACGCCTCAACTCATAACGAGCCTTCTTGCTCGCCGCCATATAATTGAGCTGTATCGAATAACGCGTGCCAACAAACTGGCGATGTCCATGCCAAGCCGTCGGACCATTCGGGAAGATCACCAATGTACCTTCCGCAGGCGTTACTTCAACATCATAATCTTCAATATCATCCGGCCCCTTCAGAAGGCGCAGACACCCTTCATGAGATGACCAATCTTCATTCCGTGGGTTCAGATACAGCAAAATTGTCACCAACTTCGCCGTCGAATCACAATGGATCCGTCCATCCTTCTCACGCGTCCGCCCGCGCATGGTCAGCATGGACGGAGCATCAGCCACATCAATGGCAAATTTCTCCGCCACCAGAGCTTTCAATTCTGGCCCTTCCAACGCGGCCATCAACGCCTGCACACGCGGCGTTAACGACAGGGCTTCCGGCGGGAAAGAGCCCCCTGACGCCATCGGCGGCAGCTCTTTCACAAGCGCAGCAAGATCATCATTTCCGATGAAATGAGGCACCACAGCATGCGGGAAAGGCTTCTCCGCAACGGGCACACGCTTCAGAGCTTCATAATTGAGCGGAACACTGGTCATAGCGTGCATGACGCTACCCCCACACCCCATCAGTGGCAAGAGCTTCCCATGCAACCCTCACATTCCCATATGTGACCTTACGGTTTCACGGACCGTAAAAATACGTTAGTTTGCACAGCTAAAACGACAGGAGATTTCCCATGGGCGACGATCAGGACGCCATCAGCAGCGCCAATCTAGCCTATCTGACGGCCCTCCATGAACAATGGTTAGAAGACCCAAACACGGTTGACCCAACCTTTGCGGACCTCTTCAGCACATTGGGCCTCGGCCTTCCTGTCTCCTCCAGTACGACCACACACAACACCGCCAACACCAGCCATGATGATGCCCTGCGCGCGGCTTACCGCCAACGCGGGCATGTCATGGCACAACTCGACCCGCTTGGCCTGACCAATCATCATCCCCCTGCAGAACTCATCCCAGAAGGGGCAAACCCAACCCTACGAGCCGCCCTGCAGCGCGCTTATTGTGGTACGCTCGCCGTTGAATTCATGCATATCCAAGACCCGGATAAACGCCAATGGTGGATTGAACGGTTTGAGCAACCACAGCCCACTACACCCGCCACCGAGTTCATTCTCTCTGCACTGACCGCCGCAGAAGGCTTTGAAACCTTCTGCCAAAAACGCTTTAAAGCCATGCGCCGCTTCGGCTTAGAAGGCGGAGAAAGCCTCGTCGTTGCCCTACGCGCTATCCTTGAGCATGCGGCTGATGATCAAACAGACTCCATGTCCATCGGTATGCCGCATCGCGGGCGGCTCAATGTCATGGCCAATGTTCTACGGAAGCCTTTTGAAGCCATCTTCAATGAATTCCGTGGTGGCTCTTTCAAACCCGAAGACATTGATGGCTCAGGGGACGTAAAATATCACCTAGGCACCGCCACAACCATCACACGACAGGGCCACGATATTCGTGTGTCTCTCCTACCGAACCCTTCTCATCTTGAAGCCATTAACCCGGTTGTTCTAGGGCGTATTCGCGCGGATCAAGACCAAAATACCAACCCACGGCATCACCACCGCCACCACAACACAACACGCGGTGATAAGCATCTGGGCGTGCTTGTGCATGGGGATGCGGCCTTTGCAGGCCAAGGTGTGGTGTATGAAACGCTCATGCTGTCTCAACTCGCTGGCTACCGGACGGGCGGCACCATCCATCTGATCATCAATAACCAGATTGGCTTCACCACCGTCCCTGAAGATGGTTTCTCCGGTACGCGCGGCACCGATATTGCCAAATCTATCGAAGCACCGATTTTGCACGTCAATGGTGACGACCCAGAAGCCGTGTTCCGCGCAGCCGCACTCGCCTATGAATGGCGCAAAGCCTTCCGGTCGGACATTGTCCTCGATATCGTGTGCTATCGCCGCTTTGGCCATAACGAAACAGACGAACCCGCTTTCACACAACCCACCATGGTGCGTGCTATCCGCGCCCGCTCTTCTGTGCGCCGTCTCTATGCCGATTCACTCATCCAACGCGGCATCGTGTCAGAAGCGCACATCGAAATGCTTTGGAATAACGCACAGAACATTCTCGAAGCCGCCTATAGCGCCGCTCCAGATTATCGTCCCGACCCTACGGAATGGCTTGATACACCACAGAATCCCACACGCCTTGAGGATGAGCCCGAACGCATCCAACCCATGACCGGCGTCCCCCTAAAGCGCTTACGTCTTGCCGCTGATGGATTATCCACAATTCCTGAAGGCCTAACGATCCACCCGCGCCTTGCCCGGCAAATCCTTGCACGCGGAGATGCTATCGCTGCAGGCAAACCACTCGACTGGGCAAGCTGTGAAGCTCTGGCTTTTGGTACGCTCTCTATGGACGGGCACCCTGTACGCCTTTCCGGGCAAGATAGCCGCCGTGGTACCTTCTCCCAGCGCCATGCTGTCTTGATCGACCAAGAAACCGGACGGGAGGAAACACCTCTCGCTAATCTGGCGCCCCACCAAGCACCGCTCCATTTTTGGAACTCCCCCCTCTCGGAATACGCGGTTCTAGGCTTTGAATATGGCTACTCCCTCGGCAACCCAGACGCACTCGTCGTATGGGAAGCGCAGTTTGGGGACTTCGTAAACGGCGCTCAAATTATTCTGGATCAGTTTATCGCCTCAGGGGAAACAAAGTGGCTGCGGACCTCTGGTCTCGTACTCCTGCTACCGCATGGCTATGAAGGTGGAGGGCCAGAGCACTCATCGGCACGACCCGAACGTATTTTGCAGCTCTGCGCCGAGAACAACCTGCGCGTCTGCAATATCTCCACCCCCGCCAACTACTTCCACGCCTTACGCCGACAAATCGCCCGGCGCTGCCGCAAACCCTTGGTGGTATTCACCCCAAAATCGCTCCTACGCCACAAAGAAACCGTGTCTCCATTGGAGGATATGGGCCCACAAACCCGCTTCCACCCCGTCCTGCCAGACCCTGACTATAATGCAGGCGCAACAAGGATCATCCTTTGCACAGGCAAGGTCTTTTATGACCTTCTGGCCGAACGCCGGAGCGCGCAAAAAGACAATGTCGCCCTCATCCGCTTGGAGCAACTCTACCCGTTCCCCGGCCGTGAGCTACAACAAGAACTCGCCCGCTACCCAAATGCGCAAGAGATCCTCTGGTGCCAAGAAGAACCCCAAAATAATGGGGCATGGCATTTCGTTGACCGCCGCATTGAACGCGTCCTCACAGAAATGAAGCTTCCCGTTCAACGGCCCGTCTATGTCGGCCGCGCCAGTGCCGCATCCCCCGCAACTGGACTGGCTCAGCTACACACATGGCAACAAGAAAGCCTCATTAAAACAGCCATTGGCACAGCCTGATCCACGATCAGGCTTGCCAGTACCGTAACGCTTCGCTGTTATAGGCAGACGCGCCGCTCAAACCTTATGGGTCTTATGCTCCGTCCTGTCTGCCTGTTTGCTTATTTTGACCCCGCCCCAACCTTAGCGCCACATACCCGTCACCTCTTACACAACATCCATGAGGCTGGGTTTGAGATTCACATTGCGGTTTCCAGCCTTGAACCCCATGACAACCTAGGCCTCATCACCCTTCAGAAAAGCTTTGCACAGGGGCCTACTCCCATTCCTGCACGGCTATACCCACGTTTCAATCACGGTCTCGATTTTGGCGCTTGGCAGGACCTGATACATGCAGGCTGCGCACAGCACGCCTCTGAAATTCTTCTCGCTAATGACAGCGTCTTTGGCGCCATTCAGCCCCTTCCTCCCATCATCGAAACCATGCGTAAAAAAGCCCTGCCTGTCTGGGGCATGGTGCGCTCTGAAGCGGTAACCCAACACCTGCAATCATGGTTTCTCACCATAAACCGAGACGCCTTCGAACATCCCGCGCTCCAACGCATCTTCACACAGCCCTTTCACAGCATGAGCAAAGAGGAAATCATCTTGCACGGTGAACTCGGACTCGGCTTAGCCATGCGTCACGCGGGGTGGGACCTAACATCATGCTGGTCGAGCCAACGCGGCCTTGCCAAATTGCTCGCCACCAATCCCATGCACACAGATTGGCGCAACGTATTGCTCTCCGGGCGTGCTCCCTTCATTAAAACTGAACTCTTACGCGACAACCCGAGTGGCATTGTCGATACACATAAATGGCGCACCTACTTAGCCCAAGCGTCACACCCCACACCCGGCTTCTTTTCACCTGACTGGATTGAGCACTACCTCCACCGCACACCACGCCGCGTTACGGCCCCAAGCCCCCGATTCCGCGCACGCGCCGTCCAAGCTCTTGCCAGCCAAAATCGCTGGCAAGCCTTACGCCATCTCCTGCTCCCCTAAGATCCGCGCCCAACCTACACGTTTATAAGACCTCGAATATCTATAAGACCTCGAATATCCCCTCACTCCACCCCAAATCGCTTCATAAAACCCTCATACTGAAGCATGGTACACTCAGCCCTGCGCATTTCATGTTTAATTTTGTCCATTGTCGGAACGCACAGCTATTAGGCCTTGACCAAAAGGCCATCATACAAAGAATTAATAATAGTTATGTCGCTCAAAAATACGCGCCCATAAATCCCGACCAATATCAGGTTATTTTTAATAACCATTCGCGGTGGATCGCAACAACCGATGCAAGCCATAACGCACTAGCCGCCATAAACCCGCTTATCTCTCCGCCCATTGGGGGACCAACGAAAAAACCTAACGTTGCAGCAGCCATTAAAACAGCACCCAAAATATAAAATGGCCGAAATTTGGCGGCAAACGCTATAGGAAGGAAATGTAGGCCAACAATAAGCGCCATTGATGGCAAAAGAAGATCCGGCCTATTCAGATTTATAACGATATTGGAAGCAAGAAAAAGGCCGACTCCTTCCCCAATACTGCTCCACATAATGGCACGCTCTTCTTTTATAGTAGGCGTCCTCCCATGACCCGGCATACGGATAACGTAGCACGCCGTTAGGCCGAGCACGACAAAACCGAAAAAGGGTATAACCAAAGAAACCCCAAAAAAATGCGACTGCCAATACAATGTCAGAGACGCAAAAAACGCCCCAAAAAAGCTCATAATAAGCGCGCCCCATGCTCCCATTATATACCTCCTATTGTTTTCCTTTCGTAAAAAATTCCATACATCATCGTTATGGGAAATAGACCAATGTCATCTATAAAAGGTGACAATAGTCATGGTAGCGTCGCCAACGTCGTACAACCATAAAATAGCAGCTTATCTTTTATAATGGGGCGGCAATGATCTTAAGATGATACCCATAAGACCATTGCCGAACGACTTGAACGGTCGTTCTGTTCAAACCAACGTGTTCTTAGAAACTAGCTCGCACAGTAAACGAAATAAATGCCGGCATACCTGGCATTCCATTTTGGTATTGCGGTGTGCACCCATAGTTACTTACAGCATTACCAGTGAATCCGGTAAATCCAACGGGGTTAGACTTAAAGGTCCCGCATGCTGCAGGTGATATTTGAGCATATTTATACTGCCAATAAAACGTATTGAAGAGATTTTGAACGTTAAGGTCAAAATTCAATTTCTTCAAAGGACCAGCATTATGAACTGGTAAGTCATAATTCATATCAAGGTTGAAAATGACATAAGGTGCAATACCCGTATTACGCGAGATCGTCGTTTGTCCAGCAAGGACGTTATAATAATTATAAGTGCCGTATTGGTATGGAATACCGGGAAGGGAACCTAAATTTTCATAACCACTGAGGTCATATGTGCCAAATTGATGACCCGTATAACGGCCAGAGAAATTAACATTGAGATCATCATTCTCTGTCAGAAGACTTTTTTTGTCGTAATCAACGCCAAACGTCGCAATCCAGTCAGGAATACCCGTTACAGGGCTGCCACGTAGGGCATAACCAAATTGATCTTCCTGTACCGTCACAGAAGCCAAAAAGGTTTTGAGATAACGGGTAGAGTTGTGCGAAGCAGTCCCATACAAGCGCCAGTTTTTATCAACTTGGTAGTTAATTTTTACTTCTTCGCCACGCATCAAACGCTGCCCTGCATTAGTGTACAGAGAGTCGCCTACATTAGGTCCAGATTGATACGTGAACATACCAAAGTCACGATCAACTTTTTGATAATAATAATCTGCCAGTATATTCCAGTGCCCCGTGTTATATTGGATACCACCTTCATACATATGTACAATTGAAGCGCTGGGTACATTACCTAAAACGCTAGGAGAGAAGTCTGAAGCGGGCGCATAGAGAGCAGATGTGCCTGCACTTCCATAAAGTGAGAGGCCCTGCAATGACGGCAACACTTTGTCGAGGTCATATGCGACGTTAAGAAATGGCAGCCAGTTTCGGTCCCATTTTTGTCCGGTATAGGCACCATATTGGCACGGATTTCCCGCAGCGCAGTAAGGGGATGCCAGCGTTGCAGCCGATGGTTTCCCTAAGAAGATTTCAGAGCCTTTGAGGCCTGAATACGTGCCCTGAAATGTTACGCCCGGTGTGATGTGCAGTGTATTATGGAAAAGATCAATTTTGTCTTGAATATAGCCGGAGTAGATTTCTCTCTGCGTCAGAGACGGGAAGTTTGGGACACGATAAGAGGTTACATTCGGCGAAATACCGAGATAGCTTGGCTGTGAGGATGATGTTTCTTTAGCAATCAGGCTTCCAAGATGAATGGTATTACGAATACCCCAAAAATCAGGCAGACGAATGGATGCGCGCGGCTGAATTCCATAGATATCTGAGTGGTTATAGGATTTGTTATAGTTGTATCCACAAGGATTTGATTGCCCTGCTGCTGCCCATTGGTTTTGCAATGACTTTGGGCAATATGAACTGTTAGCATACATGGCATTGCCATCATATTCATTTACACCCGGTTGGTAATAAGGGTTTCCTACACCATAGTAGCTCTGCTCACCAAAGCCTGCGATGGTTTGGCTGAAAGGATTTACGCCACCGACAGAAGCACTACCGGCCCCACCATTGGGCGCAAATAATGTAGGGTTTGCGTAGTTTTCAGTAACGCCATTCGTGTATCTGTAGAAAGTTGATAGACCAACATTTATGTAATCGTTGATGTACGTATCATCTTTCAGCATCATAGTGAAATAATCATTTCTCTGAGAGAAATACTGCTGATCTGGCGAATAATTTGAAAAACGTCCATTTTGCTGTTGGTAAACAGATGGTGTCGGGTTGGGTTGAAATAATCCAGAACCCGTATTGTAGAGAATGGTGGCCTGCAAGTTTGATTGGGCGTCATCGTAAGGCTTATCGAAGGCAAACTCCATAGAGTTGTACCGTGCAGGCGTGTAGTCGATGAAGCCTTTGGTTTGTTCGTTATCATATTGCAACATCATGCGCGGGGCATCATCCCCTTCGCCTAATTTTCCGTCTAATGCCCCGGAATTCAGTTTAAAACCTTCAAGCCACGTGCCAAATGAAGCGATTTGCCCAAAGACATCAAGACCCGCTTTCTGCGTTGGACGCATAGAGTGATAAGCAATCGTACCGCCAATAGTACCAAAAGTTGCTTGATCTGGGTAAGCAACACCGGGATAAACAGATGCACCGTCGATTTGATATTGGGTGAAAGGAGCGCCTGCAATGCTCGTAAGATACACTCCAGATCCGCCATTGAGCAGATCTTGCATGGGCATACCATCAAGAGTTTGAGCGACTTCAAGGCCTCGTGTGCCACGGATAGAGAAAACCGGCGAGTTCATGCCGATTCCTTGTTGGTAACTATACACAGACGGAGCATTCCGAAGAAGTGTAACAATGTTACCAGCAGAGCTATTGGCCCGCACATCGCTTTTGCTAATTTCTGTCACAGCAGAGGGTGCATCTTTTTCGCGCTGAAGGCGTCTGAGAGCACGCACTGTAATAGTTTCAGGGCTACCTGCCGTATAATTGGCCGTTTTTGTATTTTTTTCTGTGGTTACTGGTTGAGCGTTAAGAGCTGTGATGGTGGATAAAATTGTCGCACCGGAGAGAACAAAACGCATTTTGAATGATCTTGTCATAAGTCCCCTATCATAAGTATATTAGGATAACGCGCATTATTATTAATCATTCAAAATGAAAACAAAGCGTAATATAATCATCCAAGCGATAAAAGGTCATATAGGCTACATAGTGTGATAAAAATTCAACAACTTTTAAAGTTTATTTTACCAATTAATTCTCATATATTCTTGATTCTGAACAAGGCGCGTTCCCAAAGATACGCTATCTTAGTCAAGATATAATAGTCTGACGGCTTGTTCCAAATTTTCGCTCAATATCTGAACTGAAATACTCTCTTCCACTGCAATGACACTACATCTCATTGGTCAGACGAACTGAGGGGACCAATGCGTAAGCCTTCCCTCAGCATCAACCAATTTCGATATCAAACGCACAATACCTTCAAACGACCAGCCCACAAAACCCCGGCCTTATCGCCCCCTCATCGGCCCGCAATATGCGTCAAATGCTCCAACAACGCATCGCTCTGCGCGTCAAACGTACACAGCGTATTCTTCAACGGGTTCACATACCCATCAAAACGTGAAGGCTCCGCTATAAGCATACACATCACCTCCAACAAAGGCTCAAACCGCCCGTCAATGGGAAGGTGAGTTCCATTCACCCCCTCCACCACATCCTCAGACTGCCCCCCCGGCGCCGTCGTCACAACCCAAACATCACGAGCCAATGCCTCCCGCACCGTCAGGCCATAACTCTCTTTCCACTGAGAGGGGAATAACAAGACATCCACCTCATCATAAAATGCATCCAATTCAGACTGCGCATATCCCGGCACAACCTTCAATATACCCTGCACCGCCCATTCATCATCACGGATCGACTGGTACCCAAGATTCCGCTTGTTATCGACTAATGTCAGGCTCCACCCCGCTCCATTAATCCCTTCTGCCGCCTTCTTCAGCAGCTTATACCCCTTAATATCTTCCGTTCCCCCAACATACGCAAAGCGTACACCCTCACCCGGACGGCGCATTTTTCTCGGACGTTGCGGCCATGCAAAACCATTGCGATTCACCACAAGACGCTCAGGAGCTATCCCGTTCGCAATATAAAGCTGCCTCTGCATTTCAGACGGACATAATAACAAAGATGCCTGCCCCAAAGCATGCATCATCATCCTCTTACGATCTGCCAAATACACGGTATCAGACTGACATTTACGGCATACATCCAAATCAATATCCGTCTGGAAACAATACTGACCATCCGCCTTGACCATAAACTGACGCTCACACAACCACCATGCGTCATGCAGAGTCACCACATACGGCACGCCCCGCTCCTCACACACACGCAGAAACGACAAACCCAAACCCTGCACAGAATGAAAATGCACCACATCCGGCTTAAAAGCCTCTAACCACGCTGAAAAATGTGGTTCATTAGACGGATTATCAATCCAGCCAAAGCGGTCATGACCTTCCGGAATCGTCACCGCGAGAACCGGCACATCATCAACCGTATAACGCAGAGCGCCTGGTGGGCGCCCTGCCACCTCTGGCCGGGACGTCACCACCGCCACGTCCACCCCGCGCCGGCTCAACCCGCGCACCAACTCTTCAGCAACAATCGTTGCGCCACCAAAAGAATAAGGTTTATAGTAAACATTCACGGCTAAAACACGCAGCGCCTGCCGCTCAGACACCACAGGAGCACCATATAAAGGCAGAACCTGATGCTGAGCGACTTCATCCGGGTGATAACGTGCCAAAACATCACGTTTGGCCTTCTGCGCCAAAACGCTGCGAAACCCCCTATCGGTCGTAAGACGGAGAAATGCCTGACGCCAGTCTTCATCCGTCGCCGCTAATACGCCATTTTCGCCAGACACCATGACAGAGCAAAAAGGGCCACGTGGAGAGCAAATGCTCGCCACCCCTACAATAGAGGCCTCAACAAATTTAATGTTGCTTTTACAATCATTGAAAAGTGTCTCTTGCAACGGCGCAATGCTGATATCGCTCCAAGATAAAATCTTCAGATACTCAGCATAAGGCCGCATCGGCAAACGCTCTACACGCGCACCAAAACGCTCAAAGCTCTGCGAAATCTGCACAGGCCCAACCACACGTAAGCATAACCGCTCATCTTGCTCCATCGCAGCCAATAAGCCCTGCTCTGCCTGACGGAAATCAGCATCATGCGTGTTGGTGCCAGAGCCATAACACACCCACACAGCCTCATGATCCTCCCGCACACCCTTCTGAGGAAGATTTTGGACGATGTTCAGCGTGTCGAGATCCAATGCATTTTCAATAATACCAACATGCTGCACCCCCGCATCACGCATAGCCTGCGCCAATGCTTCCGTTGATGCCAAACCCCGTCCACAAGCTAACATGGCTTTACGAAACAACCCGACACCAAAGAACAGCAAATCCTGCTCAGCCTTCGGCAACCCAGCAACATTGCCATTTTGTCGGTACTCGTGCAGATCAAAAATCAGATCATCCACTTCCCATCGTGGCGACAACCCCAGCCTATGCGCCTCAGCCACTTGTGCCAAAACAGCATCAAACCCCGGAACACGATAGAAAATAACACGCGTACATACTTGCAGTGCGGACATCACCTTGGCTTGGTCCCGCCAATCAATAACCTCCACATGCCATCCAAGACGCTCTAATAAATCTTTTTTCTGCCAAACACGGTATTTTGCGCATTGAACAACCGTCAATTCAGCAATTATTAAAAATAATGGGTAAATTATATCATTTTTATTTTCGTGATAATTAAAGTAATCGACTATTTTTTTATTTTCATGAAATTTCTTATTTGTAATTTTTTTTATTTTTCCAAAAATATAATCAATTTTTTTTCTATTTTTAAGAGATAAAAACTCCGAACTATATTCCTGTATTTTTTTTCCGTTCGGTAGACGTCCATGTCGCAAACCACTGACACACCGTATAGGCGCTGTCATCCTCCACGAACGTGATGCACGAAGCTGAACAAGCTCTGCTCTTAGTCGGTCCCGCTCATGAACGAGATCATCAAAACGGCGTCCTTGCAGCCGTATAGAACTTGAAAAATACGCATTGTCTTCTTCGGCTTCTGTCTGATGCCCACTATCCGCAAAATGCGTTTGAGAAATCCGTATCAACGCTCAGTACCGCCTTACACCACCTAACAAAGAAAAAGCCCGGCACAAGACCGGGCTTTCTCATGAAGCATCTACTAAGCTGGAATGTTAGCTCAGTGTAAAGTTGCTTGCCTTCAGGTTCGTGACACCAACGAAAGTGATCTTAGAGTTGTCGCTAAGCTGAATGGTGGTGTTACCACCTGCAACCGTCTCGTTCTGCAGAACGCTTTGCAGACCGTTGTTGTTTTGCAGGCCGTACTGGTACAGAGCCATCAAGTTACCGGCGGCGCTACCAAAGTCTTGGATGGTGTAGTTACCACCAGCACTGCCCTTATTCAGAGCAAACAAGTTTGCTGCACCCGTACCGCCAACCAGCGTTGCGTTACCCGTACCGCCAACCAGCGTATCCGCACCGGCACCGCCGATGATCGTCTCATTGCCCGTACCTGCAAAGGCATGCAGAACGCCCGTTGAGCTTGCCGCAGAAACCGTTTCGTTGCCTTCGTTACCAACGAACAGGTTCGTACCAGAACCAGTCAATTGCAGGTTAAGAGCGCCAGCACCGAAGATCGTTGACGTACCAGCAGAGATCGTCGTGCTGCCCGTACCATTCAGGAAGGACAATGCGCCCGAAACACTGATGTTATTAGCCGAGCCGCGCACAACCTGCAGGTTACCTGTTGCGGCAACCGTATCGTTAGCGCCGCCAACAACCGTTGACGTCGCACCGGTTGAGAAGTAGGAGCTCGCGCTACCAGCCGTTACATAGCTGTTCGTACCGAACGAGACGTTGTTGTTCTGCGCAGCGTCAATAATCGTGCTGTTTGCACCCAAGGAAACCTGAGAGCTACCACCGATCAGCGTAACAGTGTTGGTGCCGGACGTACCCTTGATGGTATCCTGCCCTTCGGACAGAACAGTGTTCGTACCGGAGCCCAGCGTGATCAAGTTGTTACCGACGCCACCAGCAATGGTGTTGTTGCCGTTTGTACCATTGATCGTATCGTTACCATCGCCCGTAGCGATGCTCCAGCTACCACTGCCACCAGTGCCTGAAAATGTATTATCCCCAACACCACCGATGAAAACACCACTCTGACTGCCTGCCAGAACCGTGGCACCGGCCCAGTCACCCGCCAGAATGTTTACGCTAGAGGTCGTGCTCGTCGTCAGATCAATCGTAACAGCCGCATTCAGCGTGTCCGTTGGTCCATAAGAACCGACTGTGATGTTGGAAAGCGAACCACCAATGCTGTAGGTCCCGCCAGCATCAACAAGACCGTGCTGATTCGTGCTGACATTGGCCCCCTGAACTAGATCCAATGCAGACGATCCACCAACAGCACTTGCATATTGGTTGGCCAGCGCCTGAGCACGAGCACCGTCTACAGTTACTGAAAAAATATTCGTTGAAGAGCCCTGCGAAGCCCCTTGGACTGTAACGACCGCCATAACTTAGTACTCCTCGAAAACTAAGATTGCGTACACTGGCGGCCGGATGACCACCTCGTTTTAATGAGTGACGCTGACTATAATCAAACGTTGCCTCACGACGCAATCACCAATCAGTCTTTTGCGTATATTAAAGTCATAACCAACTCTAAATACTAACAAAAACAAACGGCACCACTGTCTTAGACAACAGATTTTATACACTCTCACTAACATACTCAAAAAGCATTATAAGAGCAAGAGTTTCTCGCTTTTTCGTAGAGAAACGATAAAAGGCTTTCAAATAAAAAAAAACGTGTCAAAAACAACACAACATATCGACAGAAATAACAGAGTGAACAATGAACCCTGAACTCAACAGAAGAAACGAAGAAAACAAATCAAATGATGCGTTTTTGGCAAAAAATATACAAAAAAATCATAAAAAAATTACCGATAATGATTTTATAGAATTAAAATCATCTCTATTTCTAGAAAAGATAAACAATAAAAAACTACAGGATGATATAAAATTATTGAAAGAAAAAATTTTACAGCACGAAAATGCTTTAGAAAAAGCCAAAACAGAAAATCAAAATCAACAAAAATTCAGTTTTCTTCAATATAAAAAAATTAATAAACCAGAAATAAAAACAACAATAAAAGACAAAAAAACACGAATTTTATTTATATCCGGAGAACCAAATACTCCAGGAACTGAATATAGATGCTCTCGAAATGCACAAGCCTGCATTGATGCTGGATATGAAGCTCGCGTACTTCCCTGTGCATCTATCTCTTATGAGGACATTCAATGGGCCGATATCGCATTTCTATGGCGCGTCGAATTCAGCGGTCATGTGAGTACAATATTAGATCTCAGCAACAAAGAGAATGTAATAACCGTATTTGATACCGATGATATTGTTTTTGTCCCTCATTATGCTCGAATAAATATCATTGATGGAATTCGCTCCATTGGAGCTACGGAAGAAAAAATAGAGCGAACATTTTCTGAAATGCGTCGAACTCTTGCACGTTGCAGTTATGGTTCCGTCACAACCCAAGAACTCGCAACAGAAATGCATGCTCTTCGCCCGTGTGTTCATCTCCTACCCAACGTCTATAACCACGAAACGCTCGAACGCTCACGCAGTCACCTACGCTTACGTGGAGAGCCCAGCCGCCCACCCAGCCACCTTGATATTATTCGAATCGGTTACGCCACCGGGTCGCGCACCCATCAGCGCGATTTCGCGCGCGCTTCCAAAGCTATTGCCGATATACTCTCACTCTACCCAAATGTTCGACTCGTTCTTTTCCAAGAGAAAGACAATAAAAAACCCGTTCTACTTATCGAGGAATTTCCAGAACTAGCCCCCGTTGCGAATCAGATTGAATGGCGGGACATGACGACACTCTCACGACTTGCCGATGAATTTGCACGATTCGATATTTCTATTGCTCCCCTCGAATCCGATAACGTTTTTTGTAACGCTAAGAGTGAAGTCAAATTCCTTGAAGCCTCTCTCGCGGGAGCAGCCTCTATCGTAGCGCGAACCGGCCCCTTCCTCCGCCTCGTACGAGACGGCGAAACAGGCCTCTTTGCCGATAGCATTGCTGAATGGCGCGAAGCCCTCATCACCCTGATTGAGAATCCAACCAAACGCGTACAGCTCGCACGCAATGCCTATCATGACGTCCTGTATCATTTTGGTCCCGTCGCCCAGGCGCGCCGCATGAAACGCGCTATTCTTTCTATGGAAAGCGAAAGCACAGCAGCCCTCGCAGGAGAACTCCACTTTGCAGAGGCACGACGCAACCGCCCGGAACTTCCTGTCATCCCTGAGAGTGAAACGCTTTTTTATAATGATTGCTTTGGTGACGCACGCGTCACCGTCGTGATCACATCTTATAATTATTCTGACTACTTACTCGACGCCCTCACATCCGTTGAGCAGCAAACAGAAGAGCTACTTGACCTGATCGTCGTCGATGATGGATCATCAGATGGTTCCCCTGACATGATTCGCTTATGGATGGAGCGTAAAACAGAGCGCTTTAACCGCCTCGTGCTCCGACGTTCTTGTCACAATGCAGGCCTTGGCGGCGCACGCAATATCGGCATGGATGCGGCCGAAACACCATATATTTTGCACCTAGATGCCGATAATCGCCTCCGCCCGAATGCATGCAGCACTCTCGCTCATGCCATGGAACATGATACCGCATTCTCCTACCCCACCATCGAATGCTTCAACGAAAACGGCCCGGTCATCGCTGAATATGACCCTGACTTCCCTCAACCGCCCGGCACCCCACTTTTCCTCAGCAATCTGACCTACAACCCCTTCGCCCTCATCTCTGGCAACCAAATTGATGCCATGGCACTCGTCTCTAAATGGGCATGGGCTGCCGTCGGTGGATATTACGTCTCTCGAGAGGCCATGGGCTGGGAAGATTTTGACCTTTGGTGCAGCTTTGCAGAATACGGCTTCGCCGGGAAACATGTTCCGGAAGTACTAGCAGACTACCGCCACCATGCCGGCGCCATGACGAATACTTCAACAGAAGTAACAGAACGAAAAACAACCATTGTAAATTTCGTACAAGAGCGTCACCCGTGGATTCGCCTCTCAGTCTCGAATGCTAAACAACGGACATAATACCCAAAACAAGACCCACTGGCATAACCCTCTATGCCAGTGGGATATTCTGTTCAATATCATCCAGCCATATACGCGCATTACCATCAGACGGCGCCCGCCAGTCCCCCCGGGGAGACAATGAACCACCCGCAACAATTTTGGGGCCATTTGGCATGGCAGAGCGCTTAAACTGACTCGTCGCAAAAAAGCGTCGCACAAAAACCATCATCCAATGGCGAATGTCTGACATGCTATAAGCCCTGCGTTGATCCTCCGGATAATGCACCGGCCACAGACCAGTCCCCACATCGGACCATGCCTTCTCAGCCATAAACGCAATACGCGAAGGCTTAAACCCATAACGCAACACATAATAAAGGGTAAAATCTTGCAAAGCATACGGCCCAATAAAGGACTCCGTACTTTGCACACCTTGCCCAGAATCCGGCACCAATTCAGGTGATATCTCTGCACTCACAATAGTGCTCAAAATCTCCGGTAAATCCGCTCCCAAATTACCTTCACGAGCAATCCAACGAATCACATGCTGGATCAGTGTTTTCGGCAACCCCGCATTCACATTGTAATGCGCCATTTGGTCACCCACCCCATAGGTACACCACCCCAAGGCCAGTTCCGATAAATCCCCAGTCCCAACAACAATGCCATTATGATGATTGGCCAGACGAAATAAGAAATCCGTCCTTAAGCCCGCCTGAACATTTTCAAACGTGACATCATGCACAGCCTCCCCCCGAGCATAAGGATGACCAATGCCGCCCAGCATCGTGCGCGCCGTTGGGCGAATATCCAACTCCTCTGCCCGCACACCAAGAGCCGCCATCAAACGATGCGCATATCCCAAGCTTTCGGCCCCCGTCGCAAAACCGGGCATCGTATAGGCGCGCACGCGATCGCGTGACCATCCAAGCTCATCTGCGGCACGCACAGCCACAAGCAACGCCAACGTACTATCCAGCCCGCCCGAAACACCAATCACCGCACATTCCGAACGACTCGCCTCCAAGCGCCGCCGCAGCGCACTCACCTGTATCGTCCAAGCCTCGTAACAATCACGCGCTAATGTCTGGGGCGAATCCGGCACAAACGGAAAACGCGCAACCGTTCGTAAAAGCCCCAGATCCTCTTGAGACGGATTCAACGCAAACTCTACAACACGAAAATTCTCAGCCTCACCCCCGAATTGCCCAACCCTCATGCGCTCCTGCCGCAATAACGCAAGATCCACATCCGCCATCACCAGCCGCTCCCCCTGCGGAAAACGGTCTGATTCCGCGAGTAAACGCCCCACTTCATGAATCGTGACCTGACCATCCCAGGCAAGGTCCGTTGTCGATTCCCCTTCGCCCGCCGCCGCATACACATAGGCCGTCACAGTCCGCATAGATTGGGACTGACACAACAGCATACGGTCATCCGTACGCCCTACAGTCACAGGCGAAGCAGAAGGGTTCAGAATGATACGCGCTCCCGCCTGCGCAAGAGCACCACTCGGTGGGTTCGCAACCCACAAATCTTCACAAATCTCTACACCAAGCACAAAATCCGGCAGGTCCTGCGCCCGGAACAACACATCCGTTCCGAAGGGAACGTCTTGGCCATCCCACCTCACCACCGTGGATACATGGCGACCCGACGTAAAATGCCGTGGCTCATAAAACTCACGATAACGCGGCAAATATGTTTTAGGCACAACCCCAAGCACGCGCCCCTTCTGCACAACCGCCGCGACGTTATACAGACGCTCCCCCACCACCCATGGAAGCCCCAACACAGCCACCGTTTTGCATGCCGCAACACGCGCACAAAATACCTTCAGCGCGTCACGTGCCGCATCCAACAAAACATCCTGAAAACGCACATCATCCAGCGTGTACCCAGTAAGGCCCAACTCAGGAAAAACGACCGCCGCCACCCCATCACGGTCACAGCGCTGCACAATCTCCGCCATGCGTTCCGCATTATCCGCCGGATCCGCCAAAGTAACCGGCAGCGTACAGGCAGCAACACGCGCAAAACCCTGATGATAGAGAGAATGAAACACACCCATAATCAAAGGCCCCTACTACACGCTACCCGTAGAACACCATCTGCGATGGCGTACCGCCGCACAAAGAACTAACGCAATTGACGCAAAAGACGAGACGTACCCAACGCCCCTAAAATCCCGACGACGCACGCATACAGCCCCCCCCATTCTGTCATGGAAATAGGCAGGCCCAATACATAATCCGGTGAATCACAAGGCTTGTTGGGGCGCTGCGGCAAACTGGCCATCCATGCCCGAAAATCCCCGCCATGGAACACTGGCGCACGACATTCTGGTGCAGGGCTAGGCCACCAGTGATACTCAACCCCCGCATGCAACACAGCCAAGCCAACACTGACCGTCACACACGCTATCCCCACATACGCCACAGGGGGAGCATAACGACGCGGCACCGCCAGAAGAACAAAGCCAATCACGCTCAGGACACGCCATGGCCAACGCTCCCACAGACAAAGCTCACAGGGCACTAGGCCAAGCCAATGCTCAGCAGACCACGCAACACTGAGAGCAACCAGACCAGCAGCCAAGAACAGCCACCCCACCCGGTTTGCATTATCTGGACGGTTCCGACGAAAAAGCGTCATGAAGGGGCCCTTTCGGGTATTTTTAAAATCTCAAGAAACACATATGTGCCACACACACGCACACATATATGCCGTCATTACATCACTGCACATTCGGCTCCACCGATTCCGGTGGTGCAAGATCAGAAGGAGCAGATTTCTGTTGTAGCGGCGCTGGTGGCGCAGATGGCACCAAACTCGTTGCCGCATTATCTGGCGGAGCCAACGGAATAGCTGCCTGCGCGTCCGGAGCCAACGGTACAGGAGCACCATTGCCACCATCCCCCGTCGTATTCGGGGCGTCTTCCCCCGGCAATACAGGCTTTGGCGGCACAGGCAGTGGCCCCGGATTCGGCGCTACGAACGCCCCGCCACAAGACACAACCCGTACATCATAAAGCGGGCTGCCATACACGGCGATTCCCGGCTCATTTTCCATCATCCACCCGTCAAAAGGCGGACGTGTCGTATCCCCAGAATCACGCAAATGCACCAGCGCCCCTGCATCTTCCGCAAGACTCAATGGACGGCTTACACAGGCATCAACAGCGATAGACAACGTCCGATAGGTTGCGGTACCGCCGACCGGTACAGACATCGTCTCCAAATGTGCATCAAGACGATTCAACACATGAAGCACCGCTTCACTACGCCCCTGCCACATTTGTGGCGCATACATCGCCGGCGGGACCACCCCGACAGCCGCCTGCGCCTTACACACGCCCCCTAACGTTATCGCACTCAGAGCAATGAACGAACGCCACATCATGCTGTCTGTTTCCCCTCATCGCCCGCCGTCAACGCCACTGTAGGATCTGTCAAACTGGCCAAAGCCTCTTCAAAAGAGCGACGCATAGATTCAGCAGTTGCTCCCATCAGGATTCCATCTTCAAACGCATCTTGGAGCACGTCCCGCAGTTCTGCATCATTTTCTCGCAGAACACGTAACTTCTCAACACAAGAGAGTGGTGCGCCCTCTTTATCCTGCCAGATCATGGTCAATGCCTCACTTCAAGGAAACGCTTATGGCGCGTCCGATAAACCACCATGCGCCGGCACGTTTGCACCTGTGGACTTATCAGCCGTTTTGGCTTTTTGCAGAGTATCCGTCACCGAAAAGATGAATTTGCTTAATAATTGCTCAAGACTAATAGAACCCTGTGTTTCCGTCATAACGCCACCTGCTTGAACACTATGGTCCGAGCCGCCGGGAGACAGCGCAATATACTTTCCCCCCAGTAAGCTGTCTGACGTAATTATCGCCGCCGTATCAACTGGGAGTTTAACATCAGGTGCGACACTAAACGTCACCTGCGCTTGGAATGTCTTAGGGTCCACACTTTCCGCCGTAACGTGCCCTACCGTAATACCAGCCAAACGGACATCCGAACCAACATCCAAACCGTCAATCTGGGTAAAGGCTGCATGCACCGGGTAACCCGTCTCATCACTAGAGCGGTTCCCCATAACAGCCACCACCAGCACGATCACCAGCGCAACGAGCACGCCACACCCTGTGATAAACTCTTTACTCGTCAAAGAGCCACTTCGTCCCGTTGCTGCTGTATTCATAGACACTGCACCTCAGAAACCCTGTCATAACACTTTATTCAGGGTCAAAAAATTCACCTCACTACCGTCTAGCGGCTTCCGGCTCCGCCGTCCAATTCCACAGACTTCCCTCCCAGCGAAGACCAGAAAAAATGTTATCCCCCATATCCCCATCTTTACGGGTATTGTTCCGAGTTTCACCCCTCTTTTCTCGCTTTCGTCATCACTGGACAGAGGCGTAAACTTCTCAACATGACAGCCCGCCTCCACTGGACCGGCGTCCGGATGAGGACGCTTCAGGTCACCACCGATCCTGATGACAGCACCACCCGTGCCGTCACCCTCCCTGCTGCATGGGACGATGCCGCCGCAGAAGCCCTTGCGTCTCTCGCGCCGGGAGAAGGCCCCGTGCGCCTTGCAACCGAAGCAGCACGCTGGGTTGATACGATTGACGCATGCCTTCCTCTCCCCGGAACCCCGGCTGACACCCCCCCTCTTGGGCAGGCCTTATCGTGCCTCTTATTGCTCCAGAAAATCGCGCCCAATGCCGCAATCTGGGGCCGTGACCCAGAAGAAACACCCGGCTTTATTCTGCGTCTTTCTGCCTTCGTCGAAGATGGCAGCTTCGCGCGTGAACATTTTGTCACATCCTTAGCCGTTATCTGTGATGCACTGCGCCGCCTGCAAGAGGACCAAGCCTCAGAACGCAGTGGCGCACTCCCCCTATTTGATGCCCCAGACATTATACCTAAGGAACCCGCCGGTCTCGTCTTGTTGACCGACTTGGATGCTTTTCTGGCCGCCATTGGCCTTGATTATGATAGCGTTGAAGGACGCGCCGCAGCCCAAGCTGTTGCTGCACTTACCACCTCCGTCGCCCGCGCAGGCACCCCACTCACGGGCCCCGACATCCCTCCATCACCACTCGGTGAACTGCGTGACCTCGCTGCGCGCTCCCTCCCAGAAGCCGCCGCACATCATGACGCACCTATCCTCGCCCCTATCCAAACCGGATTTTCTAGTCCAGGAGCCGTCGATGGTCTTTTAGACGTCGAAGCCTGCGGCCTAACCCCCATTTTCTCACCAACCCGAGATGATGGGCGACTACGACAAGCCACACTTAACCGTTTGGAACATCGTGGATTGCAGCCACATTCCGCTTTGGCCTTAGCACTCTCCGGCACCAACCCTTTGCCACCAACAAGCCCCGAAGCGCATGAACGTATGCATCATGCCTTATACGGTTTGACCGATTTTATGCCGGAATTACCCGAGCCAGAATATGCACGCATACGCGCCAAATTAGAGCGCGGCGTACCCCGCCCACTACCGAATCGGCAGCGCGGCTTCACGCAACGCACCGCCATTGGCGGTCACAGCCTCTTCATGCGTACCAGTGAATTCGACGATGGCTCCCTCGGTGAGATCAATCTCGTCCCCACACGCGAAAGCGCCATGGCACGCGGCTTGATGGAATGCCTCGGCCAAGCTGTCAGCATCGGCCTACAACACGGCGCTCCACTTGGCGCATTTGTGGAGCGATTCGCTTACACACGCTTTGGCGCTGCTGGCACCGTCGAAGGTGACCCCAATATGAGCTACGCCTCTTCTATGGTGGATTACGCCTTCAGAACCCTCTCTGAAGCCTATCTCAACCACCCCCTGCCAGACGCACCTCAACTCTCTGTGGAAAAAGAGGACCCAGCCCCCATGCTCCCCCTCGATATTCGCGGTGGCATACAAGACACAGCCGCACAAGGAATTGATAAAAACAATGGAGAAGGTGGGGCAAAAGGCCGCCGTAAACGGCTACGTTTGGTCAGTTGAAACACGCAGGTTTGATACTTCGCATTGACACCGCAAGGAGTCGTCGGTAGCAAGCCCGATACGTAGGTTAGCGTTCGGAAGATCTTCTTCCTGACAAAACCACACGTGCTGGACTAAGAGGGTTCAATTAACGTGGTTCACCGTCCTTCCGAAAAGGAAGACAGCTTCACCAAACGGCTTGCCCGCGCGGACGAAAAGCTTTCTCCCAAAAAACGGTCTAAAAAGGCAGGTGCACCCTCCTCATCCGATGGTAACAAAACGCTTTCTGAGTTCGGCGTTGCCATGCGATTAGGAACCGAACTCGCTGCTGGTCTAGCCGTCGGAGTAGCGATCGGGTACGCTCTCGGTTGTTGGCTGGGCTATAAAGTCGTGTTCATCATGATTTTTGCCCTGCTTGGATGTGGTGCCGGCATGATAAATGCTTGGCGAGTTTTAAATGGGCCCGCCCTCCTGGCAGGCCCCACTAATAACGGGAGAAGCCAGCGTGGCTGCCGGATCGACGATTGACGCGCTCGGACAATTCGAGCTGAAACCGGTTCTCGGTACGCTCGGTGAAAGTCTGCATTTTTCGCAGTCGCCGCTCTTTATGATCATCGCTGTCGTACTGGTCCTCGGCTTCCTTTACATCGGGATGCGCCCTGCAGCGATTGTCCCCGGGCGTCTACAAGCTGCGGCTGAACTTGGATATGACTTTGTCCATGATCTCGCCCTCAGCACTATTGGTGAAAAGGGAACCGCTTTCTTCCCGTTCATCTTTGCGCTCTTCTTCTTCATTCTGACGGGTAACTATCTCGGTCTTATCCCTTTCTGCTTCACATATACCAGCCACATTGCTGTGACGTTGGCGTTAGCAGTTGGGGTTTTCTTGTTGTCAGTGGTCGTCGCGCTGCGTCACCAAGGTCTGGGCTTCTTCAAGCACTTCCTGCCAGATGGCGTTCCCATCGGCTTGGCACCATTGATTGTCCCGATCGAGATCATCTCCTTCCTGTCACGTCCTGTCAGCCTGTCGATCCGACTGTTTGCCAACATGGTAGCCGGTCACGTGTTGTTTGAGGTCTTTGCCTCCTTCACAATCATGCTTGCTGGTCTGGGCGTCGTA
>NZ_BCZB01000025.1 GCF_001598495.1 Neokomagataea thailandica NBRC 106555 | reverse complement strand
GCGCTTGCGGCAGTGCATAGAACTTACCCGGATGCAGACCGTGCTGGCACCAAGAAGTCACGCGCACCTTCAGGGGAAGACGCCGTCAAAATAGGCGTCTGGAATTCCGTAAAACCCTGATCATTCATACGCTGACGCATGCTCGCAATAACCTTGCTGCGCAGCATGATGTTACGGTGCATTTCCAATACCAGCGTAAACGCTTGTCCACCTCAGATGGCATAGCGCTGGACCCGGCGCTAAATCGTTCAATGATCGACACTCACGCCGCGCTCCGCTAGCTGATCGCGTAGCGGCAATACCAACGAACCGCCCACAAGATCGCCTCACTAAGAAAATTTTGCCCTTAGAAATCGCTCATTTGTCATGTCTTCGCCACACCCCAAAACGGGTTCAAACAGGAATGCCAACTTTGCAACAGGGCCAAACCACATAACCTATATGCGTCGATCACCAAACCTGAGAACAGATGGCAGTATATCTTTCTCAGCCACCTGTTGTGCCGACACTCCACCTCACCCTTACTTCTGCGACACCCCCAAATGGCCCGTCTTACGCTCTAAAGCCAAGCGCTCTTGCCGTTCACGTTCCGCATAACGGTGCCGTTGCTCTTCCGAGCGTTCATTATGACAATGCGGGCACGCCACACCCTGCACATAAAGCGGAGAGGCTTTTTCCGCCTCCGAAATCGGCCGCCGACACGCATGGCACAAATCATAATGAGAAATTTCAAGGCCATGCTCCACCGCAACGCGTTGGTCGAAGACAAAGCACGCACCTTCCCACAGGCTCTTTTCCTCTGGCACCGTCTCCAGATATTTCAAAATACCACCCTGCAAGTGGTACACATCTTCCACACCTTCCGAGCGCGCAAAAGCCGTCGATTTCTCACAACGGATACCCCCCGTGCAGAACATCGCAATTTTTGGCTTACGCCCTTCCGCTTCCAAAGCCTCCCGCCGCTTACGGAACCATTCAGGAAACTCACGAAAGCTGGTCGTCTTCGGGTCTTCAGCCCCCTTAAACGTCCCGATCGACACTTCGTAATCATTACGCGTATCAATCAAAATCGTATCCGGATCAGAAATCAAATCATTCCAATCTTCCGGCGCAACGTAATGACCAACACTATGCCGTGGATCAATATCCGGGCACCCCATCGTCACAATCTCACGCTTCAACCGCACCTTAAAACGCCGGAACGGCAATTCCGGTGCTCGTGAGAATTTCACTTCAATATCTGCACATCCCGGCAAAGAGCGAATACGCGTCAAAATAGCCGTAATCGCCTCATCCGTTCCCGCAATCGTGCCATTCAACCCCTCAGGAGCGACCAGCAGAATCCCGCGAATGCCCAACGCCTCCCCATCCTGCTTCAACAGGGCCTGAACAGATGGGCAATCCTCAATCGGCACAAATTTATACAGAGCTGCCACACAAATAGGCATTTCAACGGAAGAAGATATCTCAGACATAAAACTCGGTCACGCAACGTTCGTTTGTTGATCCTCCGCACCCGGCAGAGCACGGTCTTTCATCAAGCGGCGTATCGTGCGGATGACCTGCGCTCCCGTAATCAAACGAGTACACTCAAATTGACGCTTATCCCCTTTATGACGAGGGCACCAAAAGAAGTCTTTATGATCAAACTGGTGTTGCGGATCATTCCAGCAAGAATTGCACGTATGCCAATTGATGACACGATACGGCGTAGCAAACTCATTATCCGGATGCGTAAACCCTGAAATCATAACAACAGGCGCCCCCGCCGCATGAGCCAACCACGCCAGACCGCTCGATAACCCTATAAAGAAACTTGCGTGTTTGAGCCAGCGTGCTCGTTCAGAGAGCGGCCTAGGGCCCGTTTCATCCTCACAACCATGCGGAATGTGATTATACACATACCCCGTTCCATGGAACGCATCTTTATCAATACAGATAACGCGGTATCCCGCCTTCTTCAAAAACGCGATCACCTCATGCCAGCCAGCAGGGTTATTCCAATACTTACATTGCGTACTCGCCTGCGTTGCTATGACCACATAAGGGCCATCAATCGGTGGCGTATCTCCATCCGGGATTGTCACCTTCGGCGGTGTATCATCCCAAGGATCAACCCCTAAAATATACGCCGCAGTACGGTGCAACCCAACATGTCGAAAATCCGTCGGCTGATAGACACAATCTTTATCCGTGAAGAACAAACCAATACGATACGTCGCGTAAAAGCGGCTCGTAAAAGCCTCGTCCTTTTTCGCAACATTATGCCCGATTAACACCACCTCAGGGTTAGCATCTGCGACAAGCGGTAAAATAATATCCGCAACACTGCACGTCACACGCGCACCTGTCTGCCGCGCAAAACGGATAACGGCTGGCAACCATGCCAGTGTATCCCCCAACGTCCCCACAGGGAGCTGCACCAAAACCGGCCGTTCCCGCAAAGACATCTTATGATGCAACGCGGCTACACGCGTCCCATCCGCCTGCACCAAAGTCACATCAATCTGAAACGGCACATGATACTTCTTCGTCGAAGAGACCATACCGCCTTTTAATTGGGCATTGAATAATACATTACCCGTCTCATAATCGGACAGACAGATATGCCATTGTCCAATTTTTGGGTCGATTTCAGGCACCATCACCCGGGCACCATCATTGAAATCAAAACGTATATTACGCTCAACACTCAATACCGGCACCGCAGTCGGTAACAAATAAGGCGCCGTATCCGACGCCTTACTCTCAACAGGCGCCGAGGATGTTTGAGAGGATATCAAAGGAAAATTATCAGCCATCGTTCTTTTCGATATCCTCTTTCACAATTGGAATTTAAACAAAATATAATCAAATAAGAAAAACGAAAAGCCCCCGTTTATTATAAATAAAATTATTCACTATTATATTATAAAGCAAGGATAATTTATTCATATTTGAGCTTTAATAGATGATGATATTTTTGATTTCCCAACAACACGCCGAACCAAACGCGTTCCGAACCGCCCTAGACGGTCCATCCACAAATACACCACCGGCGTCGTATATAAAGTCAATAACTGGCTCACAATCATCCCGCCCAGTACCGAAATCCCCAAAGGCGCACGCATCTCAGAGCCATAACCATGCCCAATAATCAAAGGGACAGCCCCAAGCGCTGCAGCCAAAGACGTCATAATAATCGGACGGAACCGGGTGACAGAAGCCTTGTATACGGCTTCTTTCGGACTCAACCCTTCTTTGCGCTCAGCTTCAATCGCAAAATCAATCACCAAAATAGCGTTCTTCTTCACAATCCCTGTCAGAAGAATAATCCCAATCATCGCAATCAAACTGAACGAACTGCCCGACACCAAAAGAGCCAGAACCGCGCCAATACCCGCTGACGGAAGCGTCGATAAAATGGTGATTGGGTGGATCAAACTCTCATACAAAATCCCCAACACAATATACATCACCGCCAAGGCGGCCGCGAAGGCCAACAAACCATTAACCAACATTTTGGAGGTATCACCCGCCGTTCCCGTAAATTCCCCCAAAACACCAGAAGGTGCATGCGTCTCCTGCAAAGCACGCTCAATAAATTTCGTTGCTTGTGAATAGGAAAACCCCGGGGTGAGATCGAATGAAAACGACTCTGAGAAATACCCCTCCCGATGCGCCACCATTAAAGGCTGCGGCTTCATCAAAACCTGCGCCACATTATCCAATGGCACCATCGTTTCGCTCGAAGACGATACAGCAGACCCCGCAGAACTCGTACCAGACAACCTATTGGCCAGCGCATTCTGAATCGATGCCGCAGCACGCGCATTAAACGCAGATTCCGTTCCACCCGTTTCACGCACACGTATCAAGTTCGAGGCAATACCACCCGCTGCCGTTCCTGCCGAAGTCGAGACCCATAACGAATGCAATTGATACGGATCCAACCGATATTCTGGTGCCACAACCATCACCACACGATGCGTCGTCATAGGCAGATGAATCGTAGAAACAATGCTCTGCCCATACGAATCATACAATGCCTGCTGGATCAGTTGCGGCGTCACTCCATAGCGCGCTTCCGTCTCACGGCGCACTGCCACAACAGCAGAGATCGTTTGATGTTCTGTCGGTGAAGAGAGGTTGTTAAAATGCCCAGAATTACGCAAATAAGACATTAACTTCGGGATATAAGCCGACAAATCATCAATATTTTCACCGCGCAACACATAACGATAATTCCCAGTATTACTCTGGCTATTCCCGCCTTGATTGCCGCCGCCCTGATTCCAGAACATCACCTCAGCACCGGGATCATTCGGTAAGGCTTTACGTATCCGGGCCAGAACCGTCTCAACCGGAGGTCTCTCGCTTTTATCTTTCAAATGCAGATAAAAATCTGCCTCATTTTTCGAACTCGTAAACACGGTTGTCGACAAAACATCAGGGTCTTTCCCCACAATATTCGCCACAACTTTAATACGCCGATCCAACTCTTGGAACGACATCGTCGGGTCACCCTGTATATTCCCTCCCAAAAGCGAAATATCTTGCTGCGGTACAAACTCCTTCGGCAAGATCGTGACGACCGCAATCAACGCAATAAAGCTTAAGGGTAATGTCAAACCCACCAGCACCGTATGCCGTAAGCACCAGCGCATGGAACGCGCATAGAGCGCAGACAACCCGTCCAACACCCATACGGTTCTGTTCAGAATAGCCCCAACAAAACCATGCGCTTCTCCATCGCCATGATCCACTTCCAGCATACGCGCGCACATCATTGGCGTCAGCGTCAGCGAAAGCCACATAGAAATAACAATAGCGGCAATCATCGTCATGCAGAACTCGAACATGATCGAACCCGCGGTGCCCGGCAAAAACAACAACGGTATGAACACCGCAATCAGTGATGCACTGATCGATAGAACCGTAAATCCAATCTCAGAAGCACCACGTACACTGGCATCATAGCGCGTCTCACCATTCTCAATGTGACGCGCGATATTTTCCAACACGACAATGGCATCATCAACCACAAAACCAACAGCAATGGTCAAAGCCATCAAGGACAAAACATCGAGTGAAAAATGGAACATCGCCATCACAGCCAATGTCCCTGACAAGGCCAAGGGCACCGTCACGGCTGGAATAATCGTCGTCTTAACACGGCGGAAAAAGACTAAAATCACCAGCACAACAAGGATCACAGAGATAAATAACGTCTCTTTGGCATCCAATAATGCCGCCCGAATAGAGCGGGATGTATCCAACCCAACATGCAACGCCACATGAGGCGGCAAAGACGCACGAAACTTATCCATCCGCGCATTAATACCATCCACAATCGCCACGGTATTCGCATGGGGCTGCGCCGTCACCACCAGCGTCACCGCCCGCTGCCCATTCAAATAGGCCGTTTGATAAACATCTTGCACATCATCTTTGACCGTTGCGACATCACTTAACCGCACCGGGAAAAAGCTATTGCGATACGCAATAATCAAGTTCCGATAATCTTCCGCTTTAAGCGCCTGATCATTCGTTGTCAGCGTCATACGCTGACCGTGACTGTCAATAAAACCTTTCGGCGTAAACGCATTCGCCGAAGCCAATGCAGACCGAATATCCTCCAGCCCAATACCCCACCGATACAAAGGACCTGGGTTAAGCTCAACACGCACCGCAGGGTTAGACGAACCGACAACCTCGACCCGTCCTACCCCAGACACTTCAGACAAAATCGGATCAACATTGATATGGGCAATATCGTAAAGCTGCCCTTGAGATAACGTATCCGACGTCAAACTCATCAAATAAACCGGGAATCCACCACCATCTTGCTTAAAAGCCTGCGGATCTCCATCCAAAGTCCCTTGGGGCAAATCCACCCGTGCAGCGCGCAACGCAGCACGCACATCACGCAACGCTCCATCCGGATTGCGGGACGATGAGAAATTCAAGTAGAGGCTACTACTACCCTGCGTTGTTTCAGATTCAATACTTTCAAGATCTGCCAGCCCCGTCAGTCGATGCTCCAACGGTCCGACAACAGACGTCGCCATTTGCTCCGGATCTGCCCCCGGCTGCGTCGCCACCACCATAATCGCAGTGGATGACATATCCGGCATAGTCGAGACCGGAAGCGATGGATAACAAATAATCCCTGCAACAAAAATCGCGATAGACATCAGCGTTGTCGCAACGGGGCGGTCAATGAAAATACGGCAGAAGTTCATAAGAAAAGTATAGCCTCATTGACCTGTTTTTTGTCATTACCAATTAGACACAATACATCATGCCTAATCCATGAAAATTATCATGATATTCTGGTTAAAAATCCGGCATGCCCGCAGGCTGCGCCGAAGGCTGCCGTAAATAACACCGCTCCGCCCAGCGTGGCGGCAAAAGATCCATCAGCCGTGACCCAACCACCAGCCACAACGGAAACACCACACGCCGCTTCCCCCGCCGCACACCCCGCATAATACGCGAAACGGCCTCTTCCACCGAGACCAGACCCGGCATCGGGAAATCATTCCGCCACACCATTGCCGTGTCCACAAACCCACAACACACGGACGTCAACGTAATACCAGCGCCACCTAACAAAGGTGCCATAGCTACAAACAGTCGATCCACCGCCGCTTTAGAAGCGCCGTAAGACGGCGTACCCGGGTAAGAGACAAACCCCGCAACGGAGGAGATCACGCAAATACGCCCCCGCAAGCCGCGCGCGTTACGACGGCGCCGTTTCATCAACGCCGCCGCAGGGTAAAAGATATTCAAAACCCCCACGACATTAATATCAAACATCGCCCGGACACGCTCTTCACGTTCGACTGCTACGCCGTAATGATCACAAGGGGGGCGCCCCCCCGTAATGCCCGCACATAAAAAAACATAGTCCAACACCTGCGCCTGATGAACCCATGCTTCTAACCCGGCACGATCCCGCACATCCAGCACCGCACTTTGAACCTCCGCCCCTTGTGCACGGCAGTACTCCCCCAACACCCAAAGAGCTTCAGCTTGAATGTCTGTAAGAAACAACACGCATCCGGGCCGCGCCAAAACACGCGCAATTTCTCGCCCAATGCCAGACGCAGCCCCTGAGATCAAAACCCTCATGGTTCAGAACACGCGTTCAACCGCACCTCACCAACGCGCAGGACACCTGCACAAGAGAAAGCCTTCCTATCGCGTACCACTTCAGAACAATCCAAATAATAACGTAAATATGTATTATAAATACGCTTTCCAATTAAAATTTTTGGCATTTTTTATATGATCATGCCATTGTATTCCTGTTTCCTTAATAATATTATAATATCCAATTCCTGGATCTCTTTCTGTTTTTCGAACAATAAGTCCTGTAATAGCTGGAAATTCTTTATTTTTAGTCCACTCAGCCAAATCATCAAGCCCCATATGCTTTAATAATTTCCCGGCATCATCACCTCTTTCAAGTCTCCTTCCCGGCATAATTTCATGCAAAATCTCCGAATATGTAGGACATTTTCGAACCGAATCCCCCCGAATTTCAACATGCTCAAGATACGGTATAAGTATCTTTAATAGCGCCTTTCCATTATCGCTTAAAATCATAACTACCCCATAAGTTAACACTATATTTATACATAAAATATAACCATCATATTAATAAATTTATTTCAATACCAATACACAAAAACAAACGACATAAAAAATATGATCGTCTTTTGAGAGCCCATTTGATAGTTCATGGATAGGCGTTTTTGTGTGTAATATTTACCCCCATAGCGACGAAGATCATGACCCTAAAACGCAATTGAGAGATCAAAACACCCGACCTTCACGAATTTCTCTTCACCGTCCACAAGGAGAAACACACAGGACGAGAGGTTGATGGCTTGGAGAGTAGCGCCTTGGGCGCTAGAGAAGGAACGAACACATCACAAGAACAGGATCATTCCCATGAGCGATACGCCTCCCGACCGCCTCTGCGCCAGCCCCGACAGCCCTTTCTACAATGAAGAAGTCCTAGCACGTGGCGTCGGTGTCCGCTTCAAAGGTGAAGAAAAGACCACGGTTGAAGAATATTGCATCAGCGAAAGCTGGGTGCGTCTCACCGTCGGTAAGGCAATGGACCGTAAAGGCCGCCCCATGACCCTGAAGATCACCGGCCCAGTCGAAGTCTGGTTCAAAGACGACAACACCGAATCGTAATAAACAAAAAGAGAGAGCGCACTCCATGGCTCCATTACCTCGCCGCATCATTATTGATACGGACCCCGGTCAGGACGATGCCGTCACCATTCTTCTGGCGCTTGCGTCACCAGAACTGACGGTAGACGCCATCACCACCGTTGCCGGTAATGTGGCCGTGGAGCAAACAGCGCGTAATGCCTGCGCCCTGCTGGAACTTGCACACCGTACTGATGTCCCCGTCTATGCCGGTGCGGCCCGCCCGCTCCGTAAAGACCCCATCTACGCGGCCAATGTTCACGGAGAAACAGGCATGGGCGGCGCAAACCTGCCGCCCCCCACCCTCAGAGCACAACCCCAACATGCCGTTGATGCCCTGATTGAACGCCTCACCCAGGCACATGACGACCAAAACCCCATCACCCTCGTCTGTCTTGGCCCGCTGACCAACATCGCCACCGCCTTAACCCGCGCGCCTGACTGCGTGCACGGCATCGCACAGATCGTCGCCATGGGCGGCGCACAGCGCGAAGGCGGCAACATCACCCCCACCGCAGAATTTAATTTCTTTGTAGACCCTGACGCCGCCAAAATCGTTCTCGAATGCGGGCGCCCCATCACATTGCTTCCGCTTGACGTCACACACCGCGCCATCGCCACCCCCAAGCGCCTCGCCCCCATCAGCGCACACAACACCCCCGTCAGCGCCATGGTCACTCGTATGCTCGGCGCAGAAGACCGTTTTGAAAAGCTCAAATACGGCTGGGAAGGCGGCGCACTGCATGACCCCCTCACCATTGGCTGGCTCTTGCGCCCTGATCTCTTCGCAGGGCGGGTATGCAATGTCGTCGTTGAATGTGACGCTCCCCTTTGCCTCGGCCAAAGTATTGTCGATTATTGGGCCGTTACATCACGTACACCAAACGCTTTGTGGGTGGACGAGATCGACGCAGAGGCGTTTTATAGTCTTCTCGCTGAGCGTCTTGGCCGCTTGAAGTAAACCTCACTTCAACCTCTTGGGATGGCTCGGCTCTTTCGATCTTTCGGAGTTTCGATCATGGCTGATACATCCCCATCATCTGAAGATCGCTTCACCGTCGTCATTATTGGCGGTGGTGCGGCAGGCATCTCCATCGCGTCATTACTGAAAAAACACCGCCCGAACCTTTCCATCGCCATCATCGAACCCTCCACGACCCACGCCTACCAACCGGCATGGACCTTGGTTGGCGCTGGTGTTGTTCCCCTACGCAAAACCCTACGCCAAGAAGGCGGTCTCATTCCCCGTGGCGTCACATGGATCCGAGAACGCGCAGCCTCCTTCGCACCCGATGACCTCAGCGTCACCCTTGAAAGCGGCCGTACCGTCCAGTACCGCCGCTTGATCGTCTGCCCCGGCCTACAACTGGACTGGGACAAAATCGAAGGCCTCCCCGAAACCCTCGGGCGCAACGGTGTCACCTCCAACTACTCACGTGAAACGGCTGCCTATACATGGGAGTGCATCCGACACTTGGATGGCGGCAAGGCAATTTTCACGCAGCCCCCTATGCCGATCAAATGCGCAGGCGCACCACAAAAAATCGTCTACCTCGCCTCAGACCATTGGCGTCAAGAAGGCTCACTACATAATACCGAAGTAGATTTCTGCCTCGCAGGGGACGCCCTCTTTGGCGTTGCCCACTGGGTCCCAACCTTACAGCGTCAAATGGATTATTACGGCGTAAACGTACGCAAAAAAGAGAACCTCATCAAAGTTGACGGCGAAAAACGAGAAGCCACATTCCAAATCGTCGGAACAGAGGAAACCATCACACGCAGCTTTGACCTGCTGCATGTCACCCCACCACAAAGCGCACCAGATTTCGTAAAAGCCAGCCCCCTCGCCAATGCTGGTGGTTGGCTCGACGTTGACCCCGCCACCCTGCGACACACCCGCTATGACACAATTTTCGGCGCTGGTGACGTCATGGGCACAACCAACGCCAAAACGGCCGCCGCAATCCGTGAACAAGCCCCCATCGTTGTCGAAAATGTGCTTGCGTCCTTAGACGGACGCCCACTCAAAGGTGTTTATAACGGCTATGGCGCATGCCCTTTGACAGTCGCCTACGGAAAAGTCGTTTTAGCCGAATTTACCTATGGAGGAAAAATTGCCCCCAGCTTCCCATATGATCAGCGCAAACCAAGTCGCTTTGCATGGTTCCTAAAAACGCAAGTCTTTCATCGAATTTATTGGCATACCATGATGAAAGGATATTCTTTTAGAAAAACAATTCAGTCACGATAATCTAAGTTGCCGTCTGACTATTATCTACGGCCTCACCTTAAAATCAGGGGCAGGGATCAAAATCCCTGCCATGTCTGGGCAGTGCCCCAACATCAAAGACGAATACGCCTTTACCCCAAAAGCAGCGCGACCTTCGTCATAAAGGCTTCGCGCTCCCCTTTTGCGAGGATCGGCGCAGCATCTGCAATCGCATCCAACCAACGCTCTAACTCAGGCTCTTCAGCCTTCGCGAAATTGCCGAGTACATGACCATGCACACGGTCTTTATGGCCGGGGTGACCAATTCCCATCCGTACACGCCAGTAATCTGGCCCGGGCAAGCAGCGATCCATAGAACGCAGGCCATTATGCCCCGCAGCACCGCCACCACGTTTGATCCGTAATTTAGCAAAAGCCAAATCAAGCTCATCGTGAAATACGGTAATGTCGGATTGTGGGATTTTGAAAAACTGAGCCGCCTGCTGAACACTATCACCCGAAAGGTTCATATAGGTCAGTGGCTTGAGGAGCAGAATTTTCTGCCCCCCAATGTTTCCGTCGGCCGTTTCACCACGGAAACGCTTGCGCCATGGAGAAAACCCATGACGCGCGGCAATGGCATCAACTGCCATAAAACCGATATTGTGTCGATGACGGCTCATCCCCGGCTCGGGGTTGCCGAGGCCGGTCCAGAGCTGCATGGACTTACTCCGCAGCAGCGTCTTCAGCGTCCGCGTCAACACTCGGAGCAGCAACAGACACGATCACGAGATCAGAAGGCTGAGAACCGGTCAGCTTTGCGCCTTCCGTACCCTTCAGATCTGTCCAACGAACGGTGTCGTGAATGTCCAGACCACTGATGTCTGCAACGAAGTGCTCAGGAATGTTTGACGGATCAATTTCAACGTCAACGGAGTGGTAGACAACGTTCAGAACGCCGCCACGCTTCACGCCTGGTGCTTCGCCTTCAACAGCAACTGGCACTGCAACATGGATCTTGTGACCCGGTGCAATACGCTGGAAATCAACGTGGATCGGTGCGTCAGAAACCGGGTGCAGTTGCACGTCACGGATCAGAACGGAAGCCGTAGCACCGCCTTCAATGGCGAGCGTGTATACACGTGAAGAAATACCACCACGATACAGCTCCTTCATGATGAGGCGCGGATCGATGGAAACAATTTCAGGCTCTTGCTTGTTGCCGTAAATTACAGCTGGAACAAGACCTTCACGTCTCGTAGCGCGCGCTGCCCCCTTACCAGCCTTCGCGCGCGTGGAGACAGCAAGTGTCGTCAATTTGGTCACTATTTTACGCTCCTGCGTAGAAAAAATTCATAAAACACAGACCTCCAGGGGTGCCTGTGCGTGCGGCGACGTAGCTGAAAATGGCACTCTGCACAAGTTTTTTCGCACAAAAGCGCCATTTATCCGCAGAGTTATTATTGAGGTGTAATTGCTTTTAACACCAAAGCAGGCGTCAGAATCTGTGGCAAAACAACCCCTTCCCCATGAGGCGGGTAGTACACATAAAGCGGCACACCATCACGGCCATGCTCTTTCAAGAAAGCTGAGATCGTCGCATCCCGATTCGTCCAGTCACCCTTCAAATAGGCCACATGATTTTGGACAAACCCCTTTTGTACAGACGCCACATCCAACGCTACACGCTCATTCACCATACAAGTGATGCACCAAGAGGCCGTCATATCCACAAAGACAGGTCGGCCTTCAGCCCGCAACGCGGCTAAACGGTCTGGCGTATACGCTTCAATCCCTGCCTGCTGTGAAGGCGCAGCAACAGCCTGTGCCGGCCCACGCACGGCCTGCGTTAAAGCACCAACACATCCCAGCACCGCCAGCGCCGTCAGCCCACGGCATAGCCAAACCGTCCGGTCTGCCCCTTCCATAATGGCGCGACGCTGCCCAATGCCATGCAGCCATGCCGCAATCGCCAGCAGCACCAAGCCACCAGCCACGGTCACCACAATATCAGCCCCACGCTGCACCACAGCAACCCAAAGCAGCCACACGCACGTTGCCAAGAGCGGAAACGCCAAAACTTGCTTCAACACATTCATCCATGCACCCGGCTTAGGGAAGCGTGCAGCAATGCCCGGCACCCCAGCCGCCAGAAGATATGGCGCAGCAAGACCAAGCCCCATGGAAAGAAAGACCAACAGCCCCATCACCGGCGGGCCACTCAGCGCCGTCGTAATAGCAACCCCCATGAAAGGCGCAGTGCATGGCGTCGCGACAATAACCGCCAAAAGGCCCGTCATGAGGTCATTCCCCACACCATGACCACTGGTTTGGATTTGCCCCAAGCGCCCCGCGCTAATTTCAAAAATCCCCAACAAGTTCAGCGCCATGCCAAACAGCAACCAACAGACCGCAACCACAAAACCCGTGGATTGGAACTGAAAGCCCCACCCCGCAGCAGACCCGGCCATACGCAGCCCAATCATGGCACCGCCAAGAACCGCAAAGGACCCCATAACGCCCAGAGTATAAAACAGCGCACTCCGCAACTGAGCAGCCCGCCCATGCCCGCCCATCCGCGCTAACGACAGAGCCTTCATCGCCAAAACCGGGAAAACGCATGGCATCAAATTCAAAATCAGCCCGCCAATAAACGCGAACAGCATCATCCGCAGCCACCCAGCAGCCCCGGGAGAAGCCTCCACCACATCTGGCGACGCTGCAACGGGCTGAGCCGCCGCCCCCGGCTTTACCGTCACCGATAAAGCACTTTCTTCCCCATGCGCATCTTTCAAAACGACAACGCCGCTTAACGGCACATCACGTTTCGCATTTTTTTGGAAGGACAGTGCTAAAGAGAGACGATTCTTCTGCACGGTCAGGCGCTGCTGCGCCACCTGATCCAAAACGCCACTCTCCAACGGCAAAAACCACGCATCAGACACCGCCTCGGGTGACAAACCCGCGCCAGATAATGTCAAAGCACCATCCGTACTCAGAGTAACCGGAAAAGGAGACGGCACTGGCATATGCGCTTGCACCGCATCAAAGCGCGCGGCATCTTTCCCAAATGGCGCCGCAGCAGACGACGCAGGCAGGGACAGCGTGAAATCACCACTTTCCGGAACACAAACCTGCGCACACACCAACCACTCAGCATGCGCATGCAGCGTCACGGGGCCATTGCCCTTCAGCGCTAAGGTCTCAGGGAGCAAAACATCCCCAAGATACGCATACGACATCAAGCCACCTTCACTGATCCGTACTGGAACGGGCCAATGAATGTCTGATCCCGTACCCGCCGCACCGCCAGAGGCCGTAACATCTAAGGTCGGCGCATCCCCTGCATCCCCCGGATTAACCCAGTATGTATGCCACCCCGGTTTCAGCTGAAGCCGCAACCCCACCCGCAACGCCTGATTCGGGCCAACCGCATCACGGTCCGTCACCAAACTGGCCGTATCATTCTCAGAAACAACCGGGGCACTTTCTGCCGCATGAGCCGAATATGATGTCACCACACCACACGATAAAGCAGCCCATAAGGCTAAAAAACGAGACACGTTACGCAAGGTCAATCCTCAAAACGCAAAAAAAGGGGACACGATCACCAACAAGAGCGTTAGAGATAAGATGCATCGCCATGATGCACCACCCTGTACGTTATCATAATGATGTTTTGCCTGATGTTGTATGCCCTGAAATACCCCCTCAATCGTGCTTTTCATGCCCACACCCACACCTAATTTTATTAATAAGCAAAACCGGGCTTTTATAAAAAATAATTCGGTCCTATCTATGATTCTATGAGCTACATTCCTTTAGCGGGCCTCTCCCTGCGCGATATCGAATACGTCGTCGCTGTTGACGACCTACGGAACTTCTCACGTGCAGCAGAACGGTGCGGCGTCAGCCAAGCTGGCCTGTCAGAACAAGTCCGCAAATTGGAACAGCTCTTAGACGTCACATTATTTGAGCGCTCGCGCCGCCATGTCGCACCAACCCCCGAAGGAGAACGCCTCATCACCCTCGGGCGTGAGGTTCTCGCAGCCGCCCGCAACCTCTTAGAAGTTGCCCGCGCACGGTGCAGCCCTTTGGACGGGATTTTACGCCTAGGCGTCATCCCTACTTTAGGCCCTTACTACATCCCCAGCCTTTTGCCTCAACTCCGCCATAAATACCCACAACTCTCCCTACAGCTTACTGAGGGAATGACGGATATTATCGTCCGTCAACTGCGCGGCGGCGAGCTGGACCTAGCTTTAATGGCCCTCCCCGCCCCAACTGATACGCTCGAAACCGTCCCATTATTTAATGAAGCCTTTTTAGGCGTATTTCCATCCACACACGAACTCGCCCACCATAAAACACTCAAACTGCAACAACTCGGCCGCCACGACCTCCTCCTCCTTGAAGACGGCCATTGTCTACGCGATCAAGCATTATCCCTCTGCACGGCACTTCCCCGCCCGCGTGAAGGCAGCAGCAACCCACGCCTCGCAACAAGCCTCGAAATGCTTTGGTATATGATTGGCGCTGGTGAAGGCTTTTCACTCATCCCACAATTAGCACTACAAAACCGGAGTAATTTCCAAAACCTTGTCCGCATACGGTCCTTCACAGAAGCGGAAGCGCAACGCACTATCGGCCTCGCATGGCGCCGTTCCGACCCCCGCGCAGAAGTTTTTCGGCGTTTAGCCCACTTCCTCCGCGAAACAACGCCTGAACCCTGCACCCCCTACCCATCCGCCCCTTAACAGACCTCATGCAAGAGCCGAACGCATCGTAGAAAAAGCCTCCACCCGCAAAGCACCACATGTTCCCTGTAAACATTCATGCAGGGACGGAACCGTACGCACGCTAAACTGCGTCACAAATGGCAAAACACCTTCTGCGGGCAATGGACGGCTAATATAATAACCCTGATGCTGCGTGCACCCAATGCTCTGCAATACGGCCATTTGCATCGCCGTCTCGACCCCCTCTGCCGTTAATGAGATAGACAACTCACGGCACATCACAACAACCCCCTGAATAATTGCTTGCGCGGCTTCAACCCGCCCTAATTCAGCAATAAAACTTTTATCCATCTTCACACGCGTGACCGGGATTGAGCGCAAAAAACTGAGCGATGAATACCCTACGCCCAAGTCATCAATAGCAACCTTCACGCCCAAACTCCGCAGCGCCATCACCGCCGCATGTACACCGGGCAAATCCTCAATCATCGCCGTTTCGGTAATCTCAATTTCCAAACGCTCCGGGGGCAAATGACTCTCTTTCAACGCCATATAAATACTGTCCAGCAGGTCATCTTCAACAAAGCTAATGGGTGAAACATTCACCGAGAGAATAAGGTCATCAGGCCATTGCGCCGCTTCTTTACAAGCTGTTTTCATGACCCAACAGTCAATCTGAAAAACCGCCCCTATTTCTTCTGCAATAGAAATAAATTTATTCGGTGGAACAGAGCCCAGTTCAGGGTGCTCCCAGCGTAAGAGAGCTTCAAAACTCATGACGCGCTTTGTGCACCAATCAACCACAGGTTGATACACAAGATGAAACTCATGAGTCTCAACTGATGTTCTCAAAGCCTGCTCATATTTCTGCCGCCGCTCAGCTTCATCCAACATCCACGGCTCATAAACAGCACAACACCCTTTACCGGTGCTCTTCGCTGCATACATGGCGCAATCAGCATGGCGCAGTAAACGCTCCGGCGTGACCTCACCAACCTGAGCAATAGCCACCCCGACACTCGCGCTAACAGCCACTTGCCCAAAAGGGAGTTCCTCACATAACGACAAATCAGCCGCTATACGGGCCGCCATACTCATAACCGCGTCCTCATCCACACATGAGGCACAGAACACTACAAACTCATCCCCGCCTAAGCGCGCAACCAGATCATTCGCCCCAACATTTATCTGCAAACGCTGTGCGACAAGACGCAACAATTCATCACCCGCACCATGTCCATAACGATCATTAACCTGCTTAAAATTATCCAAATCCAAATAAATAAGAGCCACCATACCCGCAGCCTCTGACAACGCTAAAGCACTACGCATCATATCCTGCAACGCCGTACGGTTTGCTAAACTCGTCAGAATATCTTCCCGTCCACCTTGTAACTTTAAACGTATTTCCTCCAATGCGCTGGCCATCGCACCAATTTCATCACGCCGTTTTTCTTCTTTAACCGAAACAGCAAATTCACCCTTCGCAATGGCTAATGTCCGATCCCGTAATCTGAGCAATGGCCAAGCAATCTCTCGATACCCCATCACAGCAGAAACCAGCACAAACATCACCAAAGTCACGCCAGAAGCCCACCCGCATAAACGGATATCTGACCACACAGCCGCTTCTAAACCTGTCACCTGCTGCCGTACACTCCCCCCTAGAACGCGCTCTAAAGTATTTATGTCTTCTTGAGTTTTATATTTTGAATAAACATTATCTATCATAATTCCGTTATTATAAAAATTATAGAGATGCATTTTTGTTATTTGTTCAGAATAGCGGCGGGATAGAATACCATTCTTTCGCCGCATCTCATCCGGCTCCTGAACAATGCTCTGAGCAATCCCCAATGTATCTCCCCAAGAACAAGAGACACACGACAGAACAGGCACACGCCCCTCAGACTGCTGCAATAACGCTGAATAATCTGCTCTAATGTCTCGTTCACGCTTGGCAATATCAACGGCAGTATAAACACTGCTCATCAATGACACGGCACAGAAGGAAAATGTTAAAATAAACACTTTCCCTTGAATCGAAACATTCCTAAACAACCCAATCTCCGCACAAAAGCATCTCAGCAATGTGCATTTGGTTTGTTAATGACGTCCTAATTCTTCACTATTAAAAAGAATATATCCTTTTTCTATCACAGAACATTCTACAAACCCTCTTATGATCCGTATTTCTGCTGCACAGCCTGCCCGACCACCAAAGTCAAAAAGACGTTTTCAATAACCATTAAGCATTGAACATACTTTCCACGCTTTTTCCGCACGGAAAGGCAAAACAAGAAAAAAGACGCGTACGAAATGTCGCCCTACCTCTGCGCCAAAAACAACACATCCTTATTCCTTAGACCTATCGCTCCTCAGCTATCCTGAAAACGATCAGACGCAACCGTCGCAACCATCAGAACACCAATCAATGGAACAAAGCCCACCATTACCGCTTCAGAAATAAGACAGGTCGGAAGACCAATAAGGTACGAAATCGCCATAGAAATCATGATGTAAAACCGCCTATTTTTAACGCCGGGATTGGCGTTGGCGGGGAGACATCTACGAATTCATACTTGAGCACAACAGCAATTTACAGCACATCAGAGCTGCACTTTTCGCATATTATGCACCCAGAGAAACCCTGCCAATTCCCATGATCATGGCAGTGGCGGCAACGCACCACGGCGCTTTAATCCATGCCAGCTTAAAAAAGTATCCGCCAAGAAAAACGATAACGCCCCAACCGTACACATCAAAGCCAAACCAAAAAGCGCTAACATCCAAGACGATGTCCCTGCATCACGCAACGACCCAACAAACAACGCCATCGCCGCACCACACGTCGCGGCACCCCCCGTCCCATTCAGCAAAATAGCCGCATCCAACACAAAAATACGGCGCTGCAAATGAACAGCATGCGCTTCCAAATGCTTACGATCCACAGGCTCCATCGGCGCTTCACTCTCCACAATTGGAGCCGTAAGTTGTTTATGAATCGCCTCTAAATGATCTGATACACGGGCCAGACGCGTGTTGAACACGTTAATCAAAGTCCCAATACCGGACAGCATAAAAACCGGCGTCAATGCAACTTGGATCAGGTGTGCCGCGCTACCCACAGGGTCAATATCGGTGGAAGTCTGAAAAAACATAATGTCTCTAATCGATTCCGCTACAGTTCTTCGCGCTTGAAAGCCACGCAACATATGGCAGCCCACCGCTCGAATACGCTCTATAACGCCCCCCCACTGGAAAGGCTTCGTCCTTATAGAGTAATAAATACCACACCTCACAACACGGAAGGATGGCACATGCGCCTCTGGCGGCCTCTCTCACGTCTCGCGCTTTGTATCGGCACATCCTTCGCCGCATTAACCGGCCAGCTCGCCCCAGCCCATGCAGCCGAAAGCTGCACTGGCCTTGCTCAACATGTTGAGCTCAGTTGCCAGAGTTGGACCGATATTAACGCGCAGCTTCAGGCCGGAACGCGCACCATCATCATTCCTATTGGTGGAACAGAACAAAGCGGCCCCTTTATCGGCGTTGGCAAACATAATGTCCGCGCCCTTGCCCTAGCGGATATAGTTGCCAACACCGTTGGGCAAACACTTGTCGCGCCCGTCATCGCTTATGTCCCTGAAGGCAGCACCACACCCCGTACGTCCCATATGCGCTTTCCCGGCACCATCTCTGTCCCCCCCACCGTGTTCACGGGCCTTCTCCAAGGCGCTGCTGAAAGTTTCCGTGTACAAGGCTTCCATAATATCATTTTTCTCGGGGATCACGGGGGCTATCAAAGCCTGATGACCGAGACGGCCCAAACCCTCAATAAACGCTGGAAAGGCACCGCTTACGCCCTCGCCGCCACCAGCTATTATGAAGCTGTTCCCAACGCATTCGCTGATGCCCTCCGCGCCAAAGGCTATGGTGCAGATGTTGGCAAGCATGCCGAACTCAGCGACACATCTCTCATGCTGGCTGTTGACCCATCTCTCGTCCATAGTGATGCTTTACGACATGCATCAAAGCCAACCACAGCAGATGGAGTCTATGGAGGCGATCCGCGCCCTGCCACAGCAGCGCTCGGCCAGATTGGTACCTCTCTTCAAATACAGGCCGGGGTTGCGGCCATTCAATCCTTTAAGGAGAAGCACCCATGACATTTACCCCTCGTTCCCTCCGTATTGCCAGCGCTGCCGCGTTGAGCCTGCTGTTCAGCACAGCACTCTCCGCACATGCACAAACAACGGACACTACACCAGCACAGCCAATAACCGCACCAACCCCGGCAGATGCAACGACCACTCCTTCCACTGTGCACACCATTCCGGGCATGCCGGCCGTCATCAACCCCAACAACATTTACAGTGAAGCAAGCGCTGGCCGGGTTACCCCAGCCATCACCAATGACCCCGCACGCATCTATGTACCCAACCTGCGCGGCAACAGCGTTTCCGTCATTGACCCACAAACCTTCAAAGTCGTGAAAACCATTCCCGTTGGTCGTTCACCACAGCATGTGGTGCCAAGCTGGGATCTGCGTACCCTTTGGGTTACAAATAACAGTGAAGGGCGCTCTGACGGTTCCCTCACCCCCATCGACCCCGCCACCACACTGCGCGGCAAAGATGTGGTCGTAGATGACCCGTATAACATGTACTTCACCCCCGATGGCCGCTACGCCATTACCGTTGCTGAAGCGCATGAACGCCTCGATTTCCGTGACCCGCACACCATGGAACTCAAAGGCTCCGTCTCAGCACCACAATGTAAGGGCATCAACCATGCCAACTTCGCAGCCGATGGCAGCTACGCCATCTTTACCTGTGAATTTGGCGGTTATGTTGCCAAAATTGATACCGTCAATCTCAAACTGCTCGGTATGCTCAAACTGTCACGCGGCGGCATGCCACAAGACATTATGGCCGCACCAAACGGACGTAAGTTTTACGTTGCAGACATGATGGCCAACGGCGTGTTCGTCCTCGACGGCGATACATTCCGTGAAACCGGCTTCATCCCCACCGGCATCGGTACGCACGGCATGTACCCAAGCCGCGATGCCAGCGTGCTCTACGTTGCTAACCGTGGTTCCAACAAAATCCATGGCCCACGCCGCGGCCCTGGCAGCGTCTCCGTGATTGATTTTGCCACAGACAAAGTCCTGAAAACATGGCCCATCCCCGGCGGCGGCAGCCCCGATATGGGCAATGTCAGCGCAGACGGCAAGCTCCTCTGGCTCTCCGGCCGCTTTGATGACGTTGTCTACGCCATTGATACGGATACCGGTGCAGTCCGCAAGATACCCGTCGGGGCAGAGCCACATGGCCTCGCCGTCTGGCCACAACCCGGCCGCTACAGCATCGGCCATACAGGCCTCATGCGCTAAGTTATAGCCCCACAAAAAAAGCCCCGGTTCACGCCGGGGCTTTTTTACATCCACTTCACACGGTCACATCATCCAACCGTTTTATTAACCGCCAAACCACCTGAAGCCTGACAGACCGGCATAATCTCCATCGAATTCACATTCATATGCCACGGCAAACGCACCAGCCATGAGACCGTCTCCGCAATATCTTCCGGCTGCAAGGGCGTCGTCCCCGCATAAACAGCGTCAGCCTTCGCATCATCGCGCAAACGCACATTGCTGAACTCACTGCCACCGCACAGGCCCGGCTCGATATTTGTGACGCGGATTTTCGTGCCCAACACATCCGTGCGGAGATTACGGCTAAACTGACGCACAAACGCTTTCGTCGCCCCGTAAACATTTCCACCCATATACGGATATGTCCCCGCCGTACTGCCAAGCGTCATGATATACCCAGCATTACGCACCACCATTTGCGGCAAAAATGCCCGCGTCAATTCCACAACACCAGACACATTCGTGGCAATCATCGTTTCCCAATCATCAGGATTCGAATCCTGTGCCCGATCAACACCTAACGCCAAACCCGCATTATTGATCAGCACATCCACCACGTCCCAACCCGACGGCAAACGCTCTGGCAACGCACGCAGCGCAGCTTTGTCCTGCATGTCCAACGTCACAGGAAGAACATGATCTCCCAACTCCGCACGCAATGCTTCTAAACGCTCTGTACGGCGCCCCGTCGCAATGACCCGATGCCCATCTCGCACCAATCTCTCGGTAATGGCACGACCAAAACCCGCCGTAGCCCCCGTCACCAATACTGTTTGAGACATCCTACCCTCCACAAACTGCACCTGCTGAATACGATGCAATTCCATCATTATTCATGACAAATGCTTGCAAACAAAGGTGAAATTCTCGCATGTTACACGGATGACGAACACTTTCTCCGGACACAACGAAAACCTCACTGGGAAACTGCTCATCGCAGCCCCTCAACTCGCTGACACCTTTTTTGCCCAGAGTGTCATCTATGTATGCAGCCACTCTGACAGCCACGGGGCCATGGGCCTCATCATCAATAAGCGGGTCTTCAAACCTTCCATTGGAGAGATCTTTAGCCAACTCTCCATAGAACCTAACCCACCCAAGCGCGCTCTCCCACTCTGCCTCGGCGGCCCTGTTGATCATGACCGTGGCTTTATCCTCCACAGCGCAGACTGGCAGCATGAAGGCGGCATTACCGTCACGGACACGACACGCCTCACCGCCAATTTAGACATTCTCAAAGACATCGCCGCCGGAAAAGGCCCCGAGCGCGCTATCATGGCGCTTGGCCATGCGTCTTGGTCCACCGGTCAATTAGAAAATGAAATCTTAAAAGACTCCTCATGGCTCGTTGCCCCCGCAGACCAAGACCTCATCTTCAGCACACAATACGCCGATAAATGGCGCAAAGCCCTAACATCCATTCAGATTGATCCACTGCGCCTTTCCCCCCATACCGGAGAAGCTTAAAGGTTTTTACAAACACTCCGCTGACAATATTCCTCACCCCATATTTTACAGAGCAAAACGCACGACGCTCTCTCATCGCAAACACAAACCACTTCAGGTCATGCCTACCATCACCTAAAATCTCTTGCCCAAAAGGCGAATAATGGCATGGCCCGCAAGGCGCGCCCCCTTTCTGTCACGGTATCATGAACAAAAAGATGCGCCCGAATATAAGAGAGTCGTTTATACTCTCCCCTCTATAGTCTTGGCAGAAAGCATCTGGTTATGTCCTCCGCATTGCCCATCCTCCATGTGTATGAACACTGCCCATTCTGCGTAAAAGCGCGTATGATTTTCGGACTGCATGCACTGCCTTTCGAAAAGCGTATTTTCCTCCATGATGACACGACTGGCCCAACCGAGATGGTTGGGCGTAAAGTTGTACCAATCCTTGAAGAAAACGGGACTTTCATGCCCGAAAGCCTCGATATCATCGCACATATTGAGAAGAGCGCCCCCACACCACTCCTCACCGGCCCACTCAATGACGCCATCACTCAATGGCTCTCCAGCATTGCCGCACCTGCTTATAAACTTCTCATACCGCGCGTGGCCTCTGCCCCATTCCCAGAGTTTTCCACCACGTCCGCACGAGCCAACTTCATCCGCCGCAAAGAAAGTGCCGAACATCCTTTCGGCATAATTCTGGACAACAGCACGGACGACATTCAGCACATCAACCAAAAGCTCCTAGAGCTTGCCCCTCTGATCCAATCCCCTAGCGCCGTAAACGGCACCTTATCTTACGATGACCTGCATCTCTTCGCTCAACTGCGCAGCCTGTCGCTCATTCGCGGAATTCACTACCCAGTTGAGGTTGATGCCTATCGCCACACCATGAGCGAACGAGCGCGTGTACCCTTGTTAGAGGTCTTCGCCGTCTAACCGTCACAGAAACTTTTTATACACCCCATTGCCTCGCCCATAACAATTTGGCGTAAAGAAACACTATGAAAATGCGTTTTTCTTCCCTCCTCTCCCTCGGCGCGCTCCTCGCCGGGTCCTTGCTCTCCGGCTGTGCGACCACGCCGCAGACATCACAAGATAATACCGCCACCGAACCAACACCGGTCATTCTGGTGTCACTCGATGGCTTCCGGACGGAGTATCTCTCCCGTGGGCTGACGCCCCATATCGCTGCCATCGCACAAAACGGCATCACCACCACCGCGATGCACCCATCATTCCCCTCCATCACCTTCCCAAACCACTATACGCTGGTGACCGGTTTGCGCCCCGACCATCACGGCATCGTCGGCAATACAATGACGGACCCCGCTCACCCGGGCGTCACCTTCACAATGGCCAGCAAAGAATCCTACTGGTGGGATGAAGCCGAACCAATTTGGGTCACAGCCAAAAAACAGGGGCTCAAAGTCGCCACCATGTTCTGGCCCGGCTCCGAAAGCGAAATCCACGGCATCCGCCCCGATGATTACAGCGCTTTTGATAAAAGCATGACGGATGATCAGCGCGTGAATAAGCTCTTAAGCTGGTTTGATGTCCCCGCCAAAGATCGCCCACGCTTCGCAACCCTCTACTTCAACACAACCGATACAAACGGGCACCACTTTGGCCCCAACTCACCACAGGTCAATGATGCCCTGCGCGATGTCGATGAAGGCGTTAACCGCCTGATGGAAGGCCTTGCCAGCCGCCACATCAAAGCCGACGTCATCGTCGTTGCTGATCACGGCATGTCCGAGATTGGAGACAACCACTTTATCGCCTTGGATAAGGTCGCACCGGCAGCATCGTTTAACTTTATCACCGGCGGCGCGTACGCTGGCGTCAACGCCCAGCCGGGCAAGACCAAAGTGCTCGAAGCCGGATTGCTCCATAAGCATGACCACATGCAGTGCTGGCGCAAAGGCGAAATCCCTGAGCGCCTGCACTACGGCACCAACCCACGCGTACCAGATTATATCTGCTTAGCGGATCCGGGCTGGGTCGTGCTCAAAACAAAGCCCGATGCCAACCACCCTCCCATTAAGGGCGATCATGGCTATGATCCCGCCTCTCCGGACATGAATGCCCTCTTCGTTGCTTCCGGGCCGGACTTCCCTGCTGGAAAAGTTCTTGCACCTTTTGACAACGTGGACGTCTACCCATTGGTGATGCAGTTGCTCAAAGTTCAAGCACAACCAAATGACGGTACATTAGCCCCCTTCGTGCCTTTGCTGACCATGAACCCAACCTAACCTTCATACCAATACAGGCTGAGAGGTCACCTTCTCAGCCTGCTTCAACTCTCCCCCAACACCACCTATCTGGCACATTGGGGCAGCCTATCCACCCTCATAAAAAACGACGAACCAAGCGTTACAAACTCCAGTTCACCGCCAGCATCGGCGTTATACTCGCAGCCGTATTACGCCCTTGGAATGTGATGCCCGCACCTGCGATCACACCCACCATCCCCGTAATATTATACTCCAAAGCTGGCGCAATCATGAGCGAGTAAGAAGCCGGCGCATTATCTTGGAACACACTCCCCCCCTTGCTCCGTCCATGCACACGCACAGCATCACTCTGCGACACGATAAAATCCGTCGCAAAAACCCAATGCTTGGTAATGCTGTACTCGTTTGACAGATTAAACACCGAACCCTGCCCAACGGAAACATGCCCTTCAAAACCCGGCAATGTTCCATAAACAGAACGCCCTTCAAGATGGCGCCCCGTCGGCACAACATAAGAGTAATTCAACCGCACACGATCTAAGCGACCATTCGGCAACCAGACATAAGACTGTGCAAAAACCGAAAGCTGCTCACTAAACACACCCGACCCAATCGGGTTCGCAGATTCTGATAGATGGTCAATACGCTCAACCGGTAGTGTTTCTTGAAAGTCCAACGACACTGTCGGCAAAGAGCTTTCCTTCGGCGGATGCCAAATCCGATATTGCATTTTCACAGCAACATCACCGACGTGAATCCCACGATATGGTGCAAAAGCACGGCTACTATTATAGCCAAAATTAGCCTTGACCCCGACCATAAGGTTCGAGGTCAAGCCATAATAAAGTGGGTTAAAAGAGCGTACATGATTCACCACTGGCCCTGACTGATGCTGACCTCTGGCCGAGTACGTGCCGTAAGACATCACATTCCATAAATACGGCTCAAAGAACGCACTCCCTTGTGGCAGGGTCGCCGCCGTCGAGGAATACAACGACCCAGTCACCCAAAAGTCATTTAAGGACTGACGCTGGTCATTCGCCTGAGCAACACCAGCCGAAAATAACACAGCAATAATAGCGAAGGATTTTAACCTCTGCTCTGAACACAACCTAAAAGAAAACCTATTCTTTTTAAGATACGTGCAGAACGTCAATCATCATCTCCTCAAACATTATCGAGATGAGCAATGTTTGTGAAATCGCTGCAAAAAACAGTACAAATAAACACTGCATCTCAGCAGGCTATTTGATACAAATATTGCTCTATAATAAAAAACCGCCACATCCCGAGGACATGACGGCTCCCACCGCATGGTGGTGGCACTGCTTTTCCCTACCACCATGACTTTAGTGGCAAGGAATATCAGAGAAAACAACTCTTTCTTTAAAGTAAAAGAAAAAGTTTTATTTCGTTTTCATTATGGACGACGGCGACGACTAGAGCCATCACCTGTCGGGCGGCCGCCACGTGAGCCGCCTTCTGGGCGGGAGCGGTTCGGACCTGCGCCACCACGGCCCTTATAGCCACCACCAGCACCACCACGTGGGCCACCCTTACCAAAACGCTTGCCTTCGCCCGGATTACGACCACGCGCACCGTAGCCACCACCCTGTGGCGCTTCTGACGCTTCAATCGTCACTTCATCAGCATCTGCACCAGCAAGGCAGGACTTAAAGCGATCAACGCTTTCATCCGCGATTTGGAAGTGTGTCTGCTCTTGATCAATACGGATGCTACCGATTTCACGCTTCTGCACACCACCCAAACGGCAAATCAGCGGGATCAGCCACTTCGGATCTGCACGCTCCGTGCGACCTACACCCATACGGAACCACTGGCCAGCCATAACGCGCTCTTCACGCGGTGCGCGTTCTGCGCGCTCACCACGCTCGCCACGTTCACGACGCGGTGCCTCAATAGAAACAGGACGCAGCGCTTCAACACCTGGCAGACGCGCACGGTACATACCAACCAATGCTCCTGCCAAAGCCTTCGCGTCATGCGTTTCCGCAATCTTCGTGACCAGCGCATCATCTGTTTCACCAGAAGCTGCCGTCAAAATTGGGTCTTCAAGCAAACGCTGTGCATCCTGCTCTGCAATCGCGTCTGCCGTTGGAACAGCATCCCATGATGCATTCAGCTTTGCCAATGCCAAAAGACGCTCAGCACGACGGCGCTGGCTGAACGGCACCATCACAACGCTGGTACCCTTACGGCCCGCACGACCGGTACGACCTGAACGGTGCAGCAGCGTTTCGGCTGATGTTGGAATGCTCGCATGAATCACAAGATTCAGCGCTGGTACGTCAATACCACGTGCCGCAACGTCCGTCGCAACACACACACGGGCTTGACCAGAACGCAGGCTCTCAATAGCGCGGCTACGCTCATTTTGTCCCATCTCACCAGAGATAGCGACTGATGCAAAGCCACGCTCTAACAGAGCGGCCTGAACCTGATTTACCATCATACGGGTGTTACAGAACACCATCGCCGTTGGGCTTTCATAGAAACGCAGAACATTCACCAAAGAACGTTCGATTTCCTGAGGAGCCGTCACAACCGCACGATACGTAATATCGCTATGCTGCTTCGCACCGCTAACCGTATCAACACGTGCAGCATTCTTCTGGTAACGCTTTGCCAGAGACACAATTTCACGCGCGATTGTCGCAGAGAACAGCAACGTACGACGCTCAGCCGGAGCACCATCCAGCAACTGCTCCAACTCATCACGGAAGCCCATATCGAGCATCTCATCCGCTTCGTCGAGTACGACGCAACGCACAGCGCTCAGATCAAGGGCACCACGGGAGAGGTGATCACACAAACGGCCCGGCGTTCCCACAACGATATGGGCGCCACGGTTCAGTTCACGTGCTTCACGGCGCGCATCGGTACCACCAATGCAGCTCGCAATACGTGCACCAGTATCAGCATAAAGCCATTCAAGCTCATTTTGCACCTGAATCGCGAGTTCACGCGTTGGGGCAATAACAAGCGCCATAGGCTGCGGGGATGGTGCAAGACGCTCAGCTTCACCCAGGAGAGTCGGCGCAATCGCGATGCCAAAAGCAACCGTTTTGCCTGATCCTGTCTGAGCCGACACCAGCAGATCCCGCTCATCAAGTCCCGGCTGTAAAACAGCTTCCTGAACAGGCGTAAGCTGTTCGTAACCGCGTGCTTCAAGCGCGCGTTTGAGTGCGGGATGGATATCGGAAGACAACATGGGCAACAATTACTCGACAAACGTCACGCCGACGTCAAAAAATGCGGCGGCAGGGAGGGGTGGGATAGAGACTTATGCGTCAAAAAGCCAGTAAAATACCGAAAGGTATTGGTCTGCCCCCTCCTGACATCCCCCCTCCAGCACAGCTCTTCGCCGCGTGAACGATCAATTAGGCATGTTTAATCGCGTGAACGACGCCCAATCAAGGCACGAACCGTGTCGTGCCAGCCGTTAAGATCTTCTGGAGGGACCACTTCCCCTGTATCAAGATCCACGAATCCAGCACGAGATAGCAGAATACTTATCAGACGGCTACGATCTTCTGCTTCCAAGGCCTGCCAAAGCGCAACGGCCTTCTGTGGATAGAAGCTATCCCCAAACGTCACAATCAGCGGTGCACCGGGCTTTAACACACGGTGTAGCTCATCAAAAACGGCTAAAGGCTGGGTCAAATACGCCACACCATCGCAGAGCGTCACCGCATCTAAACTCTGATCTTCAAAGGGAAGAATCGGATTTTCGTTTAAATCCTGCACTTTACGTTTCGTCAAAACAGGATTCGCTTCAAGGGTTGTTTTCGTCACCCCCAGCCCTGTCGCCTCAGAAAACTTTGCCTCTTCCGGATAATGGCTCAAAGATCCAGCCATCAGATCCAGAACACGCCCCCCAACCGGCAACGCTGTCTGATACAAGGCCGTAACCGCCGTACGCGCCCCCAAATCCATCAATGTATCGGGCAAACGATCCGCATAAAACGCCGCATCCGGCGCATCATCAACGCGCGTAAAGGCCGCAGCATGGAACCCTTCAATCTGCTCTACCTTACTCATCGCACCACTCCCCTCTATCATCAGGTCACTCAAAATCCCCTCTCCCGTAAATCATGTTCTCCGTGCGTCAACCCGCCACATGCGCTAGAAGACCCCCGCCATGACTCTATCCTTCACGAAAATGCACGGACTCGGTAACGATTTTGTTGTTATCGACACACGCCACTCTCACTCTGTGCCCAGCACAGATATGATTAAACATCTCTGCGACCGGAGATTGGGAATCGGCTGTGATCAACTGGTCCTGCTCAACGCCCCCACACGCGACGGGGCCGATGTTTTTGTGCGCTTTTTCAACCCGGATGGTTCAGAAGCCGGCGCATGCGGTAATGCCTCACGCTGCGTCGCCCTCTACTTACAGGATCTCTCAGCCCCCACACTCCAAACACAAGCAGGCCTCCTCTCTACCACTCGGCAAGGCGACCTCATCACCGTCAATATGGGTGCACCACGCTTGGACTGGAAGGAAATCCCTCTCAACCACGCGTGTGACACGCTGGACCTGCCTGTGCAGGACATCACCCCACATCCCGCGGCGGCCTGCTCTATGGGTAACCCACACGCCACCCTCTTTCATGGCATCCAAGACGCTGAAACCCTCGGCCCCATTCTTGAACACGCCCCCCTTTTTCCAGAACGCGCTAATATCGGCTTTGCAGAAATCCTCTCCCCAACACATATGCGCTTGCGTGTCTGGGAGCGTGGCGCAGGCCTCACCCCAGCCTGCGGTTCCGGCGCTTGCGCTGCTGTCGTCAACGCAGCCCGGCGCGGCCTGACAGAACGCGCCTGCACAGTCGATGTCGATGGCGGCACACTGCATATTGACTGGCGCGCTGACGGCACCGTCTGGATGACTGGCCCTGCCACCCGCGTTTTTGAGGGAACACTCTCATGACGTCCCCAAAAGTCCTCACCTTTGGCTGCCGACTCAACGCCCATGAAAGTGACGTCATGGCGCATCTGGCAGAAGGCGAAAACGCCAAAGACACCATCATCGTCAATACCTGCGCGGTCACCGCCACCGCAGAGCGCCAAGCACGCCAAGCCATCCGCCGCGCTCACCGCGAAAACCCCAATGCCAAAATTGTCGTCACCGGTTGCGCGTCTGAAGTCGCGGAAGAAAAATGGACGGCCCTTCCCGGCGTCTCCCGCGTGGTCAAAAACACCGATAAGCTAAACCCCAAACATTGGGGCACCCCGCAAGCACAAGCAAAACGGCCCAGCACACCGCCCTCACGCCATGCCCGCGCCCTCTTGCAAGTACAGCAAGGCTGCGATCACCGCTGCACCTTCTGCATCATTCCCTATGGCCGTGGCGATTCACGCTCCACCCCCCTGCCAGAAGCACTCGAACGCGCTCAAGCCCTCGTCGATGCTGGCCACCTAGAAATTGTCCTCACGGGTGTAGACGTAGCCTCATGGCGCGGCCCCAACGGTGAAGGCTTTGGCCATATTTGTCGCTCCCTCTTAAAAGAACTCCCAGCCCTCCAGCGCCTACGCCTTTCCTCAGTAGACCCCGTCGTACTCGACCCAGACAAAGGCGATTCTGACCTCTGGTGGCTTCTTGAGAATGAGCCACGCCTCATGCCGCACCTACACCTCTCCCTACAGGCTGGCTCTGACCTGATCCTCAAACGCATGAAGCGCCGCCACACCACCCGCAGCGTCGCCCATAGCTTGGACCGCATCCGCGCCATCCGCCCAGAAATCGGCATTGGTGCAGACCTCATCGCAGGCTTCCCAACGGAAACCGATACGCTATTTCAGGAAACTCTATCCTTCATTGAAACGCAGAAAATCCCTTTCCTGCACGTCTTCCCTTACAGCGAACGCCCAGAAACACCCGCAGCCCGTATGCCCGCCGTCCCCAATGCAGAACGCCAAGCCCGCGCTGCACTGCTGCGTGACGCTGGTGAACGCAATAAAACCGAGTTCCTGACGCAATTTGTCGGCACGCAACAAGCCGTACTCATTGAAACCCCTGCCCAAGGCCATATTGCCAGCTTCGCCCCATTCCGCTTGATCGACCCAGAAACATCCCCCCCACGCGGCACTCTGGCCCCCATTCATGTCGAATATGCCGAAAACGGAACGCTCTTCGGCATCCTACAGGGCTAAGGCGCTCCTTCTGTCCGTCTTGAAAATGAGGGAGTGTATCGCCGTAAGTTATTCTTTTTGCTTAAAAAAGCAAAACCTCCTTATCCATTTATACGCAATGCTTTAGGTGATCATAGTGATGCTTAGCTCTGTTCTAATGAGCTTTCATGTTCCAATGATTTGTGAAGCTTTGCCGTCATAAACTCCAAGACACTTGCGTCACTGTTCCCAAAAACAGGAAAATATGGGGCCCCAACAATCAAAAGTTTTTTGGTTCTTTTTTCCAAAAAATAATAAAATGCCTCCACAGCAACAGAGCTTTTCTTTCTGTTTTTCTTCAAAAAAAGAACCCATCACACCAAAACACATGAGAAAATTCCCAAAATCCCCTTCCAAGGCTTGACGCGAAGCCCAACCTGTCCGAACTCCCAAGTATGGCTGGATTTTTCTCTCGACTAAAACAGGGTTTGTCCCGTTCAAGCGCACGGCTTGGCGCGGTCTTTACGCATCGTCGGCTCGACGAAGCTGCACTTGAGGAACTTGAGGACGAGCTCATTGCAGCCGATCTCGGCCCCGCAATCGCACAACGCGTCATCGAAAATTTCCGGCGTTCTCGCTTCGGAAAAGACGTCACCAGCGATGAAATCCGTGAAGCTCTCGCCCATGAGATTGCGCAGGTTCTCAATCCCGTCGCACAACCCTTCACAATTGATACCAACCGTAAGCCGCATGTCGTGCTGGTCGTCGGTGTCAACGGCGTTGGTAAAACTACAACCATCGGCAAAATGGCCCGCCATTATTCCGAAGAAGGCAAGAAAGTCATGCTCGTCGCGGGCGATACGTTCCGCGCCGCTGCCGTCGAACAATTAGACGTTTGGGGAAAGCGTAGCAACGTACCCGTCATCTCCGGCAAACATGGCGCTGATGCCGCGGGCCTCGCATTTGACGGCCTCAAACGCGCAACAGAAGAACACGCGGACCTTCTCCTCATCGACACCGCAGGGCGCTTACACAATAAAAGCGCACTCATGGAAGAACTCGCCAAAATCATCCGCGTCATGCGGAAGTTTGACGAAACAGCTCCTCACTCCGTGCTACTCGTACTTGATGCCACAACCGGCCAAAACGCCATTGAACAGGTCCGCGTCTTCCGCGAATTGGTCAACGTCACCGGCCTGATCGTCACTAAACTGGACGGCTCCGCGCGTGGTGGCATTGTCGTTGCCCTCGCTGAGCAATTTGGTCTGCCCGTCCATCTGGTCGGCGTCGGTGAACAAGTAGAAGACCTCCGCCCCTTCCTCGCAGAAGAATACGCCCGAGGCCTCGTCGGGGGCGATAGTGACCTCGCCGCCCGCTTAGTGGAAACCCAGCCCGAAAGTAACGAAACCTAATACAACACACGGTGAGGCAACACCTCACCGTACCCCCCTCAACGCACAGAAGACAGCCCCCATTCTTCCTCCAACGCCGTAACCCTTTTCTCTAACCTCACCCGCTCCACACGCAAGCGCTGCCCCCCTATAAACCGCGCTACAACGGTAGAAGCCTCAGCCACAAACCACGCAAACGCTAAAGCGCACCAGTCTAGAATTAAGAGCTTTTCGTCCTCTACAATCTGCACACATACAGGCCAGGCCGCACGCCCTCCCCACACATGGTGCAAAGGGCGTACCATCACCGCGCCAATATAAAACAACATAATCACCAAGCGCTGACGATCCGCTCGCGTGTCGATCATCATTAAAACCGCAACAGGCAACAGCAAGACGCACAGCACCAACACAACACCGGGGCAATACATCACACCAACCCCTAGAAAGAGACCATGCCACCATCGCAAGTCAGGGAATACCGCACCACGCTTCATGGTCTAATGCCCACAAAACTCATACCAAATGCTCGACATCGCCACCACGATGCCAACCACCAAACAACAAAACTCTCCTAAATTCCGTGCCTGTTTTTGCGTAGCACTCAGCCTCTCCGCCTCACACGCAATATAAGCACGGATCGTCTCCACTTCATGCTCCGCCTCCTGCGCTTGCGCCTGATCACGCCCCAAATCAGACGGATCTTGCACAAAACTTAACAACGCCCCGAGGTCACCACGTTCCACTAATTGTGCAAGCTGCTCAGATTTATGCTCTCGTACTGTTTTGCTCCGCCACGCACTCAACTCTTCCTGCAAATAAGGCAAAGCTTTTTGTGCAATATGCGACAATGGCCCCATATCGGACATCTGCTGCACACGCGCAATCATCTGTAAATCTGACACCCACACCGCACGCCCCGCCACATGCACATCTGCAATCGAGCGCATAAACCCTAATGTTGCGTGTACATTTAAAAAACTGCGCATGTGCTTATCCAGCAAAGCCCCTCCCGGAAAACTTCCCTGCTCAGCACAGTGCTTTTCCAACCAACACACCAAACCAACCGATTGAATAATCCGTTGATCCCAACATTGATCCGACAAGCAGGGCTGGTAGTGATTCGCGTGATACACAATACGCCGCGCCTGCTCCTGACCTTTAACAGAAGACTGCCGGGCTAAACGTAAAAAATGCTGTAATGGCTGCTTTAACAATGGGGAGAGCTGCGCCTTATTCACTAAATCCGGCGTAGCAATCAAAAGCCCTACAAAACCAAAGACATCCCGCCGCATGACCGAATCCTCACCCTCTCGCCAAGCATTGGCCATCATGTGCGGCAAAGCCTGCGGCCAAAACCACCGCTCCCCCCAACATAACGGAGCCGTCGGGTCCAGCAATGATACCGCCTGCATCAGAATCCATGTCTTGGAACTCACCGCCCCAACAACACCACCAACAACCACCAAACGTTCTATGTGGCGAGCGACATCCACAAGATCCAATTCATGATGCAGCCATTTACCAATCACACGCCGCTTCAAAAGTGATAAAAACGTATCCGGATACCGCCCCGCAAACCACGCAACCGCTTGCGGTGTCCGCAAAGCATACCCCTCAATAACCAAAGGCACCCGCGCCAAAATCCGACTACGTGACGAAAACATTTTACTTGGCGCAATCGTCACCAAATCCTTCGGTGCTGGCCGATAAGCTGGCGTGTCAGATAACATCGCCTGCAACAACGACACCAAACCGACAGGGATCGTCGCACCCGCCATATATACTGCCGCAGACCCACGCTCAAAACGGCGCTGTACAATTTCTTCATCAGACAAGCCCTCTAAGGGAACCTTGCCCGTACACAGCATTAAAATCATCACGCCAAGCGCAAAGACATCACACGCAATTGTGCCGTCACCACGCTGATGAGGTGCACACACCGCAGACGATAATGGCTCAAACACAACAGGCTGATGCACAGCAGGCGGCGTCAAGCCCAAAGGTCCCAAAAAAAGCCGACGGCTCCCCTGCTCTTGAAAGACATTATCCGGCCGTAATGCCCGACAGGTCATGCCCAGACCATCAAGATGCATCAGCAATTCAGCAATAGGCCGAATAACGCTCTCAATCAGTTGGCTCTCAGGCCAAGGCGTAAAACCAACAGATAAGGGCGGCCCCGGCAAGGGTGAACACATCACCCATAATGCACCATCATGATATTCCTGCGCCTGAAGCGGAATCACACTTTCATGGCGGTATAACGCATATTCGGGCCATCGTGCCCGCAAAGTTTGGGGAGCAAGCGCCAATAACGGCGCAGCCGGCATACTGACATCATGCGCCTCATACGCATCGCATCCCCCCATTGGGGGCTTCGGCCGGTCTAAGCGGACATTATAACGCCCGCCAATAAGAATCTTATCTGCCGCAACCATACCCCTTCACCGCCCCCAACGGCTCTTCCAGCCTATAATACCAGAAGAACCCTTGATGGAGCGTTAACAGGGGAGGTTATAACTTCAGCAATTAGTCTTCGAACGGATCACGCATCAGGATGGTGTCATCACGCTCTGGACTGGTTGAAAGCAACGTCACCGGCGCTTCAATCAGCTCTTCAATGCGGCGCACATATTTGATCGCTTGCGCTGGCAGTTCTGCCCATGAACGCGCTCCGGCCGTTGTTTCCTGCCAGCCCGGCATCGTTTCATAAACAGGGCGTACCCGCGCCTGCGCACCCGGAGCAGATGGGAAGAAGTTGATCTTCTCTCCGTCCAACTCATACCCGGTGCAGATGGAAATTTCGTCCAGACCATCCAGAATATCAAGCTTGGTCAACGCAATGCCCGACACACCACCAACGCGGCATGCACGGCGTACCATCACAGCATCAAACCAACCACAACGGCGTGAACGCCCCGTTACCGTACCGAATTCATGACCACGCTCACCAATCGTACGGCCAATATCATCATGCAGTTCTGTCGGGAACGGACCTTCACCAACGCGCGTCGTGTATGCTTTTGCAATACCCAGCACAAAACCGATGGAAGACGGGCCCACGCCCGAACCAGATGCCGCAACAGCCGCAATGGTGTTCGAACTCGTCACATACGGGTACGTGCCATGATCCACGTCCAGCATGACAGCCTGAGCACCTTCAAACAGGATACGACGGCCAGCGCGACGTGCTTCATCCAAACGGTCCCAAACCGGGCACGCGAAAGACAAAAGACGCGGCGCAATTTCAGCCAACCATGCCTTGATCTCTTCCTTCGAGAAGGTATCTGCCCCTAAACCTGCCAGAAGCGTGTTGTGGTGCAACAACAACTCATCCAGCTTCCAGTCCAGCGTTTCTGGCTCAGACAAATCACAGATACGAAGTGCACGACGCGCCACCTTATCTTCATAAGCCGGACCAATACCACGGCCCGTTGTGCCGATCTTATGCTCACCACGCGCCGCTTCACGCGCACGATCCAGCGCACCATGCACAGGCAGAATCAACGGCGCTGTCTCAGCAATCCACAAGGTTTCTGGATTCACGACCAGACCTTGCGCGCTCACACGGTCGATTTCGGTCATCAGTGCATGGGGGTCAACAACCACACCATTCCCGATCACACCAACCTTGCCGCGTACTAGGCCGGATGGCAGCAGAGAAAGCTTGTAAACCTGCTCACCCACCACCAGCGTATGACCCGCATTATGGCCGCCTTGGAAACGCACAACGATATCGGCGCGGCTGGCAAGCCAGTCCACAATCTTACCTTTACCCTCATCGCCCCATTGGGTGCCGATTACGGTGACGTTGGACATGGGCTTGCTTTCCTCGAAGAATCAAAAACGAACAACAGATTACAGCGCGTGAGCCGCGCCATCACGCCAAAAATGCGTGCAAGACAAACGCAACGCTTCCGCCTCAAGCTGCGCATCCTGCGCCAAAGCAGATACCGTTGCAAAACCTTGAGTGTGCAACGCTGAAAGCGCATCACCGGATATCTCCAGCGGCACATAGCAGCGCGGGCGCGCGGGGGGAAGCGGGGCCGCACGTAACAAAGCTTGTGGACGCAACGTCAAACCACATGCAGGCTCTGAGCCCGCCAGGTAACGCCCACCACGCCCCAATTCCTCACGTGAACCCACAGCAAACACCGTGACGCACAATCCCGTATGATATTGCCACCCACGGAATTCCACCGGATCAATAGTCAAACGAATACCGGGACGACGCGCACGCAGCGCTGCGATGGATTCAACCAAACGTTCCAAATGCGGACGCACAGCTTCCGGCAAGGCCAAACCACGCAAAATCTCTAGCGCACGATCTGCTGGCCCAGCCGCTCGCAACAACGCCAACAGCGTCTCCGCAATCGAACCACCCAGTTCCGCCACAGCACCAGCATCTTTACGGTCCAGTGCGTGCAAAAGCGCCGCACGGTCCTTTTCCGCAATCGCTCCGTCAATCACACCCAGCGCCAGAGCTGGCATGGACAGATCAAACGAAACATCCGCAATGCCCAGCTCATCCAAAGCCTGCGCACCCAGCGCAATCACTTCAGCATCCGCCACAGCAGAATCCGGACCGATCAACTCAATACCGGCTTGAGACACCTGACGATCCGTCTCCCGCCCCGGCGTACCAACGACAATGCAGCTGCCAGAATACGATAAACGCAAAGGCCGTGGCGCATCCGCCAAACGAATCTGCGCAATACGCGCAATTTGCGTCGTCATATCCGGGCGCAGCGCCATCATACGATGGGAGTTCGGATCCATCAGACGGAAGGTCTGATTTTGCAACGCCGAACCCGCACCATTCAGCAGCGCATTTTCAAACTCCAGCATCGGCGGACGAACCCGCTGATACCCATGCCGTGAAAAAGCTTCCATCACACACGCAATACCGCGTGCTTCCGCTTCCGCCTCTCCCGGTAACAAATCCGCAAAACCGGAAGGAAGCAGCGCATCACCACGAGCATCCTGCGTCAGGATTTCGTCAAATGAACTCATGGGGCAAAAGCCTCCCGCGTTTCTTCATACGCCCAGTCTAACCAAGGCAGAAGAGTTTCAATATCAGCACGCTCCACCGTTGCACCGCCCCAAATGCGCAGCCCAAGCGGCGCATCGCGGTAAGAAGCCAGATCATACCCAGCATCTTCTGCAGCAACGAGGCCCGTCAAATGCTTAACAACCTTCATCTGCACATCACGCTCTAACGCCACAAACCACGGTGCCGTAATTTTCAGGCATATAGAGGTGCAAGACCGTTCCTCTGGCTTTTCGGCCAAGAACGAAATCCAATCAGAACGCTCAACCCATGCCGCAATAACGGCCAGATTGCCTTCCGCACGCGCCTTCAGCGCTGGCAAACCGCCCACACCCTGCGCCCAGCGCAAAGAATCCAGCGCATCTTCCACACACAGCATGGACGGCGTGTTGATGGTATCCCCAGCGAAAATACCCTCAATCAAACCCTTCTTATTCGCCAGACGGAAAATCTTAGGCAAAGGCCGTGGTGCAGGCTGCTGCAAACGCTCTGCAGCACGTGGGCTAATCGCCACCATCCCGTGGGCCGCTTCCCCGCCCAGCGCTTTTTGCCAAGACCACGTCACAACATCGAGGCGATCCCACGGCAAATCCATCGCAAACGCAGCTGAAGTGGCATCACAAATCGCCAAACCATCATGCTGCACCGGGATCACATCCGCATGCGGCAAACGCACACCCGATGTCGTCCCATTCCACGCAAACACAACATCGCGCGCCCAGTCCACCGCCGTTAAATCCGGCAATTGACCATAAGGCGCATCAAAAACACGTATGTCTGGGAGCGCGAGAACATCCCGCAAATCGTGAGCCCATGTGGCGGTAAAACTCTCAAAAGAGAGCACATCCACACCGCGCTGCCCCGCCAAAGACCAGAGAATCATCTCAACAGCCCCAGTATCAGACGCAGGCACAACCCCCACACGCCAATCATCCGGCACGCCCAACACATCACGCGACCGCGCAATAACATCTTTCAAACGTGCTCGCCCTTCAGGCGCACGATGAGACCGACCTAATAATGCATTATCGAGAGCGGAAAGAGACCAACCAGGGCGCTTCGCACACGGACCTGACGAGAAGAACGGGCGATGAGGTCTTACGGTCGGTTTATTCATGAACGTTCCAAGCTGGGCGGTTCGATGCCCTGCCATTAAGGCAGGGCAATATCTGGTGCGAGAGGGGGGATTCGAACCCCCACGCCTTTCGGCGGTCGATTTTGAATCGACTGCGTCTACCGTTCCGCCACACTCGCATGGAACGGAGGCACCATACTGCATTTCATCAGGTAGGGCTAGAGGCCAAAAGCCCCTTAATCCATTATTTCCCGCACATAAGGCGTAAATTTTGGATTGCCGCGCCAGAAGCGCCCTTCCCCAAATTGTCTAAACGCGCCGTAAGCAACACTTTTTCACCATCACTATGCACCCGAAGCTCCATAGCATCCGTGCCCGCCAAACGATCGGCTAACAACGTTAGCTCAGCGGACAGAACCTGCACAACATCACTACCCGCATAAGTCTTACGCAAAATTGCTTCGATCTCAGCCGCCGTCGTCGCTTCTGGCAGACTCCGCAAATGCAGTGGAATGGAAACAATCATCCCCTGCGCAAAATGCCCAACAGACGGCACAAAGATCGGCGCATGGGTCAGCCCTGAATAATGCTGAATTTCCGGCACATGCTTATGCTGTAATCCCAGCCCATACAGCAAAAAAGCCGGCCCACCTTCACGCTCATGCGCTTCAATCGCACTCCGCCCAGCGCCACTATAGCCCGATACCGCATTAATCGAGATCGGATGATCCGCCGGGATCACACCTACCGCCACCAAAGGCCGCAACAAAGCAATCGCCCCCGTTGGATAGCACCCCGGGTTTGACACATGCCGCGCCGCCGCAACACGCGCGGACTGCTCCGCATCCATCTCAGGGAAACCATAGACCCAACCATCCGCACGCCGATGCGCGGTTGATGCGTCCAAAAACCGTACATCCAGCCCTTCACCCAAGGCCACAGCCTCACGCGCCGCATCATCCGGCAAGCACAAAATCGCCACATCCGCTTGACGCAACATGTCTTTACGCGCCTCAGAATCCTTACGCAGCGCCGGATCAATCGATAAAATCTCAAACCCTAACGCGGCAGGCAACGCTTCAATACGCTGGCGAATACCGAGCCCCGTCGTCCCTGCCTCACCATCGATAAAGATCCGCGCCATGTGCTTTGCTCCTGCCATCCTGAATTAGGGGGTCCATTCTCTGTCAGGCTTATTGTAGAGAGCGAAGACGACACTGTCATCTTTTCCTCTCACCCCAAGGGCCCGCCATGACCGCTCCCCACGCTGAAGAACGCCAAATAGACCGTCTTCTGACCATCATGCGCCGCCTCCGTGACCCACAAAATGGCTGCCCTTGGGATATTGCCCAAACACCCCAAACCATCGCCCCCTTCGCCATTGAAGAAGCCTATGAAGTCATGGACGCCATCGCACGGGCCGACCATGACGCCCTCCCCGATGAGTTAGGAGACTTGCTCCTACAAGTCGTATTCCAAGCCCAAATGGCCCAAGAAGCTGGGCAGTTCGACTTTAACGATGTGGCCCGCACCATTGCCGACAAAATGGAACGCCGCCATCCCCATATTTTCTCCCCCGGCGCAGAGCGTGGGAACTGGGAAAACATCAAAGAAACCGAACGCCGTGGCCGCGCCGAATTCGGTGCCCTCGCAGGCATCGCCGCCTCCCTCCCTGCACTCTCCCGCGCCGCAAAAATTTGCTCACGGGCCGAGCGTGTTGGCTTTGACTGGGATGACGCACAAGGCGTGTTCCAAGCCGTCAAAGGCGAAATTGCAGAACTCGAAGCCGAAATGGGCGGTGACCCAGACCGGATAGAAGATGAACTGGGCGATGTTCTTTTCACCGTCGCCAGCCTAGCCCGTAAAATGAACATTGACCCCGAAGCCGCCCTGCGCCGCAGCAACGCAAAATTCACCCGCCGCTTTGAAGCCATGGAAGCCGCCCTCGCCCAAGACGGCAAAACCATGCCAGAACAAGACCTCCCAACCCTAGAAGCCCTCTGGAAAGCCGTTAAAAAACAACCCGGCATGGGCTAAACACTCCCAAAAAAGATGCACCGCCCCAACACCCCACGATATTCTCGGCACGCCGGGAACCTGCTAGAGAACCGAGCATGACCGACGAGCTTGCCACTTTCGACTTTGACCTCCCCCGATCCTGCATCGCCACAGAACCCGCGCGACCAAGAGATAGCGCACAGCTTCTGCACGTTCCTGCACAAGGCCCCTCCGCCCTCGGCATCGTACGGGACCTCCCATCGCTCCTCCGGGAAGGCGATCTGCTGATCGCCAATGATACTGCCGTCATCCGTGCGCAGCTTTCAGCCACACGCGGCACAGCCCGTATTGGCATTACCCTTGACCGTATTTTAGCGGATGGGAGCTGGCACGCCCTCGCCCGGAACTCCCGCAAGCTCCGCTCCGGCGATATCCTCAATTTTGGCGATGATCCGGTCACAGCCACAATCGTCGAAAATGAAGGGGACGGCGCCGTCCAAATGCGCTTCTCCGTGGAAGGAGAAGCCTTTGACGCGTTCCTAGAACGCGTGGGCGCACTCGCACTCCCCCCCTATATTGAGCGCCCCTCCGGCCCAACGCAGCAAGATGATGATGACTACAAAACCATCTTCTCAGACAAGCGCGGCGCAGTCGCCGCCCCAACAGCCGGTCTTCACTTTACACCAGAACTCCTCGCCGCCCTTGATGCACGCGGCGTAACCCGCAAAACACTCACCCTCCATGTCGGTGCGGGCACCTTCCTGCCCGTACGCTCCTCCATCTCAGAGCACCGCATGCACGCGGAATGGGGTGAAATTGATGCCGAAACCGCCCAACTCATCAACGATACCCGCGCCAAAGGTGGCCGCGTCATCGCCGTCGGCACCACATCCCTGCGCCTTCTGGAAAGTGCCGCACAAGAAGACGGAACCGTCCACCCATGGCGCGGTGAAACCTCCATCTTCATCCGCCCCGGATACCGCTTCCGCGCGGTAGACCTTCTCATGACCAATTTTCACCTTCCGCGCTCAACACTCTTCATGCTCGTCTGCGCCTTTAGCGGAACAGACACCATGCGGGCCGCCTATGCCCGCGCCATCAATGAAGAGATGCGTTTTTATTCTTATGGCGATGCCTGCCTGCTGGAGCGTGCCGAATGAGCAAGCCTGATTTCTCCCAACATGCCGATAAAATGGTCTGGACGCCTGAAAGCACCTGCGGCCAAGCCCGTGCAGGCCACCTGCACACACGCCACGGCACCGTCCCCACCCCAACCTTCATGCCCGTCGGCACTGTCGGCACCGTCAAAGGTATGATGATGGATTCCGTCCGCTCCACCGGCGCGGGCATTGTTCTGGGCAACACCTACCACCTCATGCTCCGCCCCACGGCAGAGCGCGTGGCAAAGCTCGGCGGCCTGCACCGTATGATGGATTGGCAAGGCCCTATCCTCACCGATTCCGGCGGCTTCCAAGTCATGTCCCTCGGCGCACTACGCCAATTAGATGAAGACGGCGTCACCTTCCGCTCCCATATTGATGGCAGCGCACACCGCCTCACCCCCGAAAGCTCCACAGATATTCAGCATAAGCTGGATGCCACCATCACCATGGCTTTCGATGAATGCCCCGCACTCCCCGCCACACCAGAAGCCCTGCGCAAATCCATGGAAATGTCCATGCGATGGGCAGCCCGCTCCCGTGAAGCCTTCATCGCACGCCCCGGCTATGGCCAATTCGGCATCGTCCAAGGCGGCACCGAGCGCGACCTCCGCGCAGAATCCATCAAGGCCCTGACCGATATCGGCTTTGAAGGTTACGCCATTGGCGGCCTCGCCGTGGGTGAAGGGCAGGACCTCATGTTCTCCACCCTCGATTTCACCACCCCCATGATGCCGCAGGATAAAGCCCGCTACCTCATGGGCGTCGGCACCCCCGATGACCTTCTGGGCGCCGTAATGCGTGGTGTCGATATGTTCGACTGCGTCATGCCGTCACGTGCAGGACGTACCGCCCGCGCTTATACTGAGCGCGGAACTATCAATTTACGTAATGCACGCTTCGCCGAGGACACACGCCCCATCACCCCTTATGATGATAGCCCCATGGCTGGACGCTACAGCCGTGCCTATCTGCACCACCTGTTCCGCGCCAAAGAAATGCTTGGACCGATGCTGCTGACACTCCACAACCTCGCTTATTATCAACGCCTCATGCGCCAAATTCGCGCCGCTATTGTGGATGGAACATTGAACGAATTAGCCGTTAAACTGCGAGCCGATTGGGCGCAGGGCGATTGGTCCGAAGATGAGTGGCCAATGCCTTCTTATCAGTAAATACCCCCCCTAAGGGAGGGATTATAACCCCTCCCTTATAAACCCCATTTCCTCGCCACCCTAAAACGTCATTTAAAATTAACAAGACTTAATGTTTCCACC
>NZ_BCZB01000024.1 GCF_001598495.1 Neokomagataea thailandica NBRC 106555 | reverse complement strand
AGGGCCAAATCAGACGCACTACGCGCATCAAAACCACCCGTAATCTGACCGCTACCAGCCGTAATCGGGTTAATAATGTTCGGCGCTTCGATAACTTTGTTATCCAGCACAATCGCAAAACGACGACCAACATTCGTACGTGTCACATTTCCGAAGGCGCTCGCCCCGGTACTGTTGAGCTGGAATGTTACCGCCCAGCCGCCAGATTGTTGATCAATCACAGCACCTGCATTGGTCAGATCTGTGCCGTCCACATCCACATGATCCTGCACTGCAAGCTGCGTGTGCGTGCTAATATCTTCCAGCATTGTTGAACCGGGGGACGCAGCCGTCGGGTTCGGCGCAAGCAGACGGAAGGTCAAACGCGCGGTCGTGCCCAGCAACGTCTTAATCCGCTCCGGATCAGAAACACCCGGCAGTTCCACCACAATACGGTCATCGCCTTCACGGGCAATGCTCGGATCAATGGCGCCCGTCGCATCAATACGGCGGCGTACAATCTCAATAGACTGCGCCACAGCATCCCGTGCGCGGGACAACATCGCATCATGCTGCAAAATCAGATCAATGCGTTCACCCGTCGCCGCAACCTGAAATTCATTCGGCACAGCAGTCGGCACAGCACGCAATGTCGACAAAACAGAATCACGTTCCGCATCACTACGCAGCGTGAAGCTCAAACGTTGCGTCGCATCATCACGAACAAAATCACGATATCCAAGACCGTGATCCAACAGCGCCTGACGCGCCTGATCTTGCAGGCTTAAAAGACGATCATGCTCTAAAGACTTCAGATCCAACTGAAGCAACAGGTATGAACCACCCTTCAAGTCCAACCCAAGGTGGATTTGCCGCCAGGGCAGGGAGGATGACGGTGCTTTTAGGAAATTGGGCAGACAGAGCAAAACGCCCAGCAGGCAAACGCCTGCGACGCCAAGCAATCTGAGCCGACTATAATACATCATGACGGAACGGGGCGCCCTCGGCTTGAATTAGGTCAACAGATCAAAATCGGCAGCAAAGCCACCAGTGCATGGCCGGGACCATGCCTATTCTCACAACACGATGCAACCTTTCTGCACGCTTGTCAGCCCTTGTGCTATACGGAAGCCTCTACGGCTGTTAGTCGTATTGTGCATGATGAGAGTAGGCATGAACACAAAACGACAGCTAAGAGTTGGTATTATCGGGGCAGGACATTTCGGGCGTTTTCATGCGCTGAAAGCTGCGGCCAACCCACGAGAAAACCTTGTTGGGCTTTATGACCCGGACCCTGCACGCGCTGCTTTAGTCGCGGGAGAGGCCGGGTGTGACCCCGCAATAAGCCTTGATGACCTTTTGGAACGTGTTGATGCCGTTATTGTCGCGGCACCTGCAGAATATCACTACGCACTTGCTTCTCAAGCATTAGATGCCAAAAAGCACGTCTTAGTTGAAAAGCCGATCGCAGCAACGCGTGAAGAAGCGCAAAAACTCGCAGAATGTGCAGAACGCAATCAAAAAATCTTACAAGTCGGCCATTTACTGCGCTATTCTGCTGAGCACCGCGCTATTACCGAGCGAATTGCAGCGCCTCTTTATATCGAAGCAACCCGCATCGCTCCTTACAAACCACGCGGCACAGATGTTTCGGTCATTTTAGATCTCATGATCCATGACCTAGATCTCGTCCTCGCCATCGTTGATAGCCCTATTGAGAGCATTGATGCCATTGGCGCAGCAGTATCTAGCCCACATGAAGATATTGCGAATGCACGCGTACGATTCGAGAATGGCTGCGTAGCCACCATCACAGCCAGCCGCATTTCTCTCAAAACCGAGCGCCGCATGCGTATCTTCTCGCAAGAGGGATATTTATCTGCTGATTTCATGGAGCGGAAACTCAGTTTCATCAGCAAAGAGCGTGGATTACCCCTGCCGGGCACGGGCGGGTACCGCCGTGAAGCCATCTCATGGCGTGACCACGACAATCTCGCGGCTGAGCATGACGCATTTGCCGCTTCATGCCTGGACGGTGCCCCGGTGCTGGTGGATGCTCAAGCAGGCATCCGCGCGCTTGATGCGGCCTTACGCGTTACAGAAAGCATCACGCAGGCCCGTCACGTTATGGAAGCATCGGGCCTTATCAAGCTTTGAAGCTGGTTTAACCAGCTTCAAGCTCCTCTTTTTTCATCTCTAGCTCAAGCCACTGCTCTTCAGCCGCAGCTAATTCCTCTTCCACGGCTTGTAAACGCACTGTCGCCTTTTCAAACTTTTTTGGATCCTGCCCATATAAAGTGGGATCCGCCAAAGCCTCACGCAAAGATGTTGCCTCAGCCTCAAGCTTGGCCATCTGTCCCGGCAACAACTCCAAGGCCCGCTTATCTTTATAACTAAGCTTAACCTGCTTCTTTTCTGTTTTTACGGCTTTTTTCGGCGTTACATCGCCATTATCGCCCACAGGGGCCTCGCGCCCGGATGGCGCTCTCCCACCACGCTGCGCCAACATGTCCGAATAACCACCGGCATATTCAATCCAGCGACCATCACCTTCGGCCACCAGAACAGACCCCGCAACACGATCTAAGAAATCACGATCATGGCTCACAAGCAGAACCGTACCTGCATAATCCGTGAGCATATCCTGCAAAAGATCCAACGTCTCAAGATCAAGGTCGTTGGTTGGTTCGTCCAACACCATCAAGTTAGAAGGCTTGGCCAAAGCGCATGCCAATGCAAGGCGTCCACGCTCTCCACCCGATAATTTTCCAACAGGTGTGCGCGCTTGTTCCGGGCGGAACAAAAAATCTTTCATATAACCAATAACATGCCGGCGCTCATCGCCCACCTGCACGATTTCGCCATGCCCACCGGTCAATGTATCTGCCAGGGTCATTTTCGGATCTAGCGCTTCACGCTGCTGATCCAACGTCACCATAGAGATCGACGGTCCAATCCATACCGTACCCTCTTGCGGAGGCACGCGCCCCGTTAAAAGACGAATCAGCGTGGTTTTCCCAGCGCCATTCGCGCCGACAAGCCCCAAACGGTCCCCACGCATTAAGCGCAAATCAAGATGATCGACCAGTACACGGTCGTCATAGCGCCATGTCAGCCCCTCAACGGAAACAGCGATCTTCCCGCCGGCATCGGCTTCGCTCGCATCCATACGCAGAGTACCATTACCGCGCGAGGAAATATCACGCCACTTCTCACGCAATGCCGCAAGTTCAGCCACGCGCCGGACATTACGCTTCCGGCGCGCTGTAACGCCATAGCGCATCCAATCTTCTTCACGCGCGATCTCACGGTCTAGCTTATGAGCATCACGCTCCTCTTGCTCCAAAACCTCTTCACGCCACTCTTCATAACGCGCAAAACCTTGGTCCAAACGGCGCGTCTTCCCTTGTTCCAACCATACCACGCTCCGTGACAACGTCTCTAATAAGCGACGGTCATGGCTAATCACGATCATGGCACAACGTGAAGCGGCAAGCTCTCGCTCAAGCCATGAAATCGTTGGGAGATCCAAATGGTTAGTCGGCTCATCCAAGAGGAGCAAATCAGGCTCTTCCGCCAAAGCGCGCGCCAAGGCGCATCGGCGCACTTCACCGCCTGATAGGCTATCACAAGCTTCATCGCCGGTAAGGCCAAGCTCAACCAGCATAGAGCGCGCACGGTACGTCTCAGTCTCATCCAAATTCGCAGCGACACAATCAAACGTTGTCTTAAAAGCGCTAAAATCTGGCTCTTGGGCAAGGTAGTGTACCTTAACGCCCGGCTGAACAAACACAGTGCCGCCATCAGGCTGCAAATCCCCTGAAGCCATTTTCAGGAGCGTCGATTTACCCGAGCCATTACGCCCGACCAAACACACACGCTCTCCCGGCGTAACGCTTAATTCAGCGCCATCGAGGAGAGGGCGACCGCCCAAGGTATAAGTGATATTTTGGAGATGAAGAATTGGTGCTGACATGAAAGTCTATGTGTATCAGCCCCCATTTTCCTGCAAGAGCGATCTCGCAGGAAACAATCAAACAACCAGAGAACTCCCCATTATCGCCTGATATGTTGCAACAGACAGAGCCATTGGCTCAAAAGGCTTTGAAATAACGAAAGACGGCTCTTGCGATTCTCCGGTCAAAAGGCGCTCAGGATACGCAGTGACAAAAATAACCGGTGTTTTATGGGCTTCTAAAATTCGGCTAATCGCGTACATACCATCGCCGCCGATACCCAAATTAATATCAGCCAAAATCAATCCGGGCTTGGTTTCAGACGCTATACGAATTGCCTCATCTTCACTATGCGCCACCCCGACCACACGATGCCCGCATTGTTCGACCAGCCCCTGAATATCCATCGCGATAATAGGCTCATCTTCGATAATAAGGACGCTTGTATGTGCAGCATCTTCTAAAATTTCACGCGCGGCAGCCAAAGCGCCCTCGGCGTACACATCATCCAACTTTAAGATGCGTGCTGCGACTGGGAGAGACCGACCTTCCAAACACGTTAGCAACAAAAGAGCACGCTGCTCTAAGGTAAGGCTCTGCTCCCCTTGATTGTCAAACGCACTTGTTAAATGCCTGTATAAATTTTCACGAACCGATAGCGTATCATCAACACAACTCGTTATATTCTGTAAAGTTCGTGCAACTAATGCATCACCAGATTTTTGATCACCGGATAATGCTCTCGCATAACGGCGCGCATAAGGAAGGGCAGCAATTAAATCATGACGCAAAGCAGATGGCACTCTTTATAGTCTCCCTTGGCGCGACTTAAAAACTAACACTCACATCATCACAGCGCTATCGTTTAATAATGCACATTAATGATTTTTACGACACTTATCATAGCATCAAAAATTTTATTGTCCTATACAGATATGAACAAAATAGAAATTCAAAGAGGTTTCTTCATGATATTTTATATATCACCTCCATTAGATATTTTTTACACAAAAGGAATGTTTTCTGGGTAACGTTTCACAATCATCCTCCCCCAATGCGGGGAACACCCCTGCAACGCATCTTGAAAGCTCTGACTTTCACCAAAACCTTATTGCCACCCTTCCACATCTACGTGCTTTTGCACGGTTTTTAGCACGCACTCCCTCAGCCGCAGATGACCTAGTGCAAGACACATTAACGCGCGCACTTGCGGCACGCTCACAATATGCTCATGACACATCCTTAAAAGCATGGCTCTTCACCATCCAGCGCAATATATTTTATGAGCAATACCGTCGCCACACTAAAGAACGCGAGATTCTGGAAAGCCTCGGCGCAGCAGCCCTGCCTCACTCAGAGCATGACGCACCTCACGAGGCTCATGACACAATTCGCGAACTCGACGAACTCTTATGGCAGTTGCCTGATATTTTGCGCGAATCTCTCATTCTCATCGGCGCACAGGAACTTACCTATGACGAAGCTGGAAGCATTTGTAACGTGCCTTCAGGCACCATAAAGGCACGTGTATCAAGAGCTCGCAGCTTACTCTGTGAACTTCAACGAAAAGTCTAAAAATAAAATCTTTCCCCATGCAACGATCCGTCTTTTCCATTCATTCAGTAGAGTGAATGCAGAAGTGCTATCAGGGAGAGACGTCATGACGTTCCATGACCAAGTGATTACGATGATACCCAAACTGCGGGTACAAGCCCTTGCTCTAACACGCAATCGCGCTGCTGCAGAAGACTTGGTACAAGATGCTATTTGCAATGCCCTTGCAGCACAACATAGCTTTATTCCCGGCACCAATTTCTCTGCTTGGATACACCGTATTTTACGCAACAGATTCATCTCCGACCTACGCAAACGCCGCGACACAACCGATATTGAGGATGTTCCCGCATCCACATTTGCAAGCTCAGCAACGCATGAAGATACATTAGCCTTAAAAGACTTAGCCTTAGCGCTGACACACCTTCCAACCGACCAACGTGAAGCACTTGTTATGGTTGTCATTCACGGCATGAGTTATGAAGATTTAGCTGAAGCAACACATTGCGCAGTGGGCACAGCGAAAAGTCGCGTCTTTCGTGCGCGCAGACAACTTGAAGCCTGGATGAGCGGAGATCTTCCCGCAAATGACAAGCTACGCCTTAAAGTGCAAGCACTCAGAGAAAGACTGAAGAACACCACATATCCTCACGATATGGAAAATTTATTCTAATTAAGTTAAGATAATTCCTGATAATGGATGTATTTTAATTAATTTTCATATCATTTAAAAAATGTTTTCCATTATTCATTTGGTAATATAAGGAAATGTATATAGCGTATTATCTCTTTTTATCTCCTCGATGGAACCAAACTTGAACTCATCTGTTTATTCTTCAGTGAATGCACCGTTCATAACACCACACGAAAGGCCCCTCTAAACACAATGAACGGCAGCAAAAAACACAATCAAAGTCCAAAAGCGCCAGATCAAGAGGCCAGAACGATGCGTGACGAAACACCTTTTGGGATTTGGTTAAGCAGAGGACTTCACAAGCTTTTTGATGATATCGCTCATGAACCCATTCCTGAGTATTTACTCAAATTAATAGAAGACGACCGAAGCCGTTAAATCCAAAAACAATGGAGCGATCAACATTTCAAAACGATTTTCCTACGCCCGGCTGTTACGAAGTTTAGATACGTTTGGCACCAGAATTGTTTTACTCGTCATTGGAAGCTCTCTTCCTATCTCCTGCGTAGCGGGTATAATATCTTGGAATTATTATAATCAGAACATTAAAATATCTGCCAATCATACACAAAAAAATTTAGACGAAACCCTCACAAATATCCATAACTCCCTTATAAAATTACAGAAGATATCCAATTTCTTTACAGAAAATACCTCTTCTATTCAAAAAATTAGCGAATACATTGATTTTATCAATACCTCAGAAGGCAATAATTACTGCGCCATTATTGATGATAAAAACAAAAAAACAATAATAAACGAATCCCTATGCAATAAAGAAGATCAATACTACCGCAATGAAGAGTATGGAATTAAAATAAAAAAATACAATACTAATGTTTTTTTAATAAATAAATTTGAATATCAAAATAAAATTATCACAATAAAGTATGACATTAGCGATATAACACAAAAAAAAGACGATTATGATTCATACTATATAATATCCATCGATCAATATGATTGGATATACAAAAACTACCTAACAAAATACATAAACAATATAAACCGTGATAGAATAAAAAAAGACATGATTAAAAAAAATTACTTTGATTCATTTAATCAAGAATACAAAATATTTTTACTATCAAAGCAAACCGAAAATAATTGGGTTCTCATAATACACAAATACAATAAAATTGACCGGAACTACAGTAACATATTATTAGAAAATATAAGCATTATATTTACCATTATATTTATAGAAATGATGGTGGGACTTGTTTTTGCTAAAGATTTTCTCATCCATCCTTTAGAAAAATTGTCTCAATCAGTTTCTGAGTGGCACAAAGGACAAAAATTTATCTCTAATAGGAATAGATATATTCCCTCTGAAATAAGACAATTAGAACGCTCTTTCTTAAGGGCTATACGACACCTCAAAATTCGAGAAGAAAAACTTAAAAAATCAACCAATTATCAAGAACATCTTATTCACGAAATTCATCATCGCGTCAAAAATAACTTACAGATCATTGCATCTTTATTAAATTTACATGCAAACCGTGTAAAATCTCTAGATGCTCGAGAAGAATTTCATCTTGTACGTGACAGAGTGCGCGCCATATCAATGATGCACCATCATTTATATGAGAGCGACCAAAAAAACCACTTGAAATCAGACATTTTCATACCAGAGCTCGCAAATAGTATTCTCATTTCACATAATCAAAAATCAAAAGAGCGCTTCGATATCCATTACGATATTGATGATATACTCATTCCAACCACTCAATCATCTCCCATAACACTTATTATAACAGAAATAATCAGCAACCATTCGCACTACACACGTCCTTACGACGGAAGTGGCGCTATATTCATCTCCTTTAAATATGAACGCCAGGCCCACATAAAACACAATGTCGCGTTGACCTTAACGGATAACCGAACAGAACACACCGCTAAGGAACTCTCCACCCACCATCAAGATGGCATTGGGCGGCAACTTATTCGTGGGTTCGCACGGCAGCTACATGCAGATCTCACCATTGAACATGATGAAAGCACAACGTATCGTTTAACCTTCCTTTTAGCTCCCCTTGAAATGATTCCACCCACAGTCGCACGACGCACTCTGAGTGAGAGAGGCACCCTTTCGTAGTAGGGGGCAGATGAAAAAAATCTTTATACTCAAAAATAAGCTCTCACCTTTGAGAGCAGAAGCCTATATGCACAAAGATTATGAGCGGCGATAAATCCATCACAAAACGCTGGACAAAGACGCAGGGCAAAGCAAACCGCGTCCAAACAGCATTCTGCACCAGCCTTGGCATTCTAGCGACCTTCGTAGCAATAGGGCAGGGATGGGCACTCGCGCACATCATTGCAGCGACACTCACACAAGGTATTTCAACGAGCATCCCTTGGGTAGAAGCCTATTTTACCTTAGCTCTTCTTCGTACAGTCTTGGCCGTTGTACAAGAGATCGCCGCAATACATGCGGGGGCCGCAGCGCGCCGCCGTTTGTTAAACGATGTCCTACAACGCATCACCCTCACTGGCCCCGTCATCTTACGCAACCAGCATAGCGGCACAATCGCAAGCCTAATTGTAGACCGTATTCAAGCTTTAGACGGATATTTCGCCCGTTGGGTTCCAGCGTCTGCGCTGTGGCTTATCTTGCAATGGCTTGTCGTGCTCGCCGTTTACCTTGAGAACCATCATGCGGGCATTGTCTTGGCCCTATGCTGCCTCTCATTACCCTTTTTTCAAGCGATTTTCGGCATTGCTACAGGCATTGCGTCACGGCGTCAGTTTCTAGCCATGACACGCCTACAAACCCGTTTCCTCGACCGCATAAGAGGCATTGCCACAATCGTCTTATCTGGCGCCACCGAGCGTGAAGCCACGGCACTTGCACAAAGCGCAGATGACCTACGCAGCCGCACGATGAAAGTGCTACGCATCGCCTTTATCGCCTCCGCAACAACAGATGTGGCCATGGTCGTGGCACTAGTTCTCATCGTCTCTACCCAAATACATGCCTTGTCTCCCATGAGTTCAATGGAGACTTTGACCAAAGCCCTTTTCGCCGTCCTCATGGTGCCTGAGGCGTTCGCTCCCTTTCGTGCACTCTCTGCCGCCTATCAAGACCGCGCCCATGCGACGGCTGCGGCCGAGAATATGGCCGCTCTCCCCGATAGCAAAACTGCTTCGCGCCCCCAGACACAGCCACTGCCTCCCGCGCATAATTATGCACTCACCGTGGAAAATGTCAGTTTTTCATGGGAAGAATCACACAATCCCGTCTTCACTGATTTGAACTTCAGCCTTCAACCGGGTGAGACACTTATTCTGAATGGCGAAAGTGGCTCGGGAAAATCAACACTTATTGAGCTTCTTTTAGGCTTCATCATGCCAAGATCAGGCCGTATCTTACTGAATGGCCACGACCTCAACCATATTCCGCCACAGCATTTATCCAATATCATTGCCTGGATTGGACAAAAACCCATCCTCTTCGCGGGCACAATCCGCGAAAACATTCTTTTTGCACGGCCTGACGCTACAGATTCTGACCTGCAAAAAGCTCTGCGCCTTTCTGCCGTAGACCACTATCTCCCGACACTTCCGAACGGGCTTGATACCCAAATCGGGGAGGGCGGTTTTGGTCTTTCTGGCGGACAGGTACAACGCATCGCCATCGCACGCGCTTACCTGAAAAACGCGCCTATCTTGTTGCTCGATGAGCCAACGGCACATCTCGACCCCGCAACAGAACAAGACATCCTAAACAGCTTAAAAGAACTGATTGCACAGCGCACAGTCATCATGTCCACGCATTCCGAACGCGCTAAGAGCTTTTCCAGCAAGCACCTCGTTCTCACCAAATCCGCACCACATATTAACGAGACGGGAGAGGCGTAAGAAACATGTCATCTCACTCTTCAGCTCCATTGAGCCGCATCATCCGCCTCTGGCGCCCACATTATGCGCACCTCATTGTCGGGCTTATCCTCTCAGAACTCGCCGTATGTGCTGGCCTTATCATGATGGGCAAAGCCGGTCAGCGCATGACCGCAGCCGCTCTTGGCGTCAGTGCTGGTACCATTTTGCTGCAAATCGCTGGAACTTCTCAAATTATTTTGCGCTATGCGGATCGCTACAGCACCCATAACGCCATGTTTAAAGCCTTGGCAGATTTGCGTGTTTGGTTTTTCCGGCGCCTTGCACATGGCGCCGCCGCAGGGTTAGGGTTCCAGCGCTCTGGAGATCTGCTGTCACGTTTGGTCAGTGATATTCAAACGCTCGATAATTTTTACCTTCGCATTATCGTACCTCTGGCATCCGCAGCGCTCACATTGCCGCTTACCGCCTATATTTGGTGCCGCGCAGACATGATGGCTGGCATCATCATGACCATCCTTTTCGCTGTCATGGCATTTGTGTTGCCGTTATTAGCCAGCAAACAAGCACAAACATTAGGCCCTGCTATTTTGAATGCAGAGTCACACTTACGTGTGACCACTTTAGATCTCACCACTGGCCTGCGGGAAGCACGCGCTTTCGGGGCAGAAAAGAACCTCACAACACGCGTCATACAAAGCCAAGAAACACTCATCAAATACCAGCACGCTCTCCACCTACGCATGGCTCTCATGCACGGTTGTGCGCGTTTATTGGGGCAAGTTGGTGTTGGCATCACTTTATGCCTTTTAGCGGGCATATTCTTCCATACCAGCCATACACCCATACTCGCCGTCACGGCATTATTTGTCGCTCTAACAGCGTTTGAGAACATCAGTGGTCTATCCAAAGCAGGCTTGCTCACGGGCAAAGTCGTTCATGCCTCTGAGCGCATTATGGCCGTAGCTGATCAACCCCACGCCACCACGCGCACAACCAAGCCTCTCCCAGCAGGGCGGGACCTAACCCTCAACGCTGTCTCATTTCGTTGGACAGAGCAGGGACCTCTCATTTTTAATCATGCACATGCTACCTTGCGGCACGGTGAGCGCGTGGCTCTCATTGCGCCATCCGGGAGCGGGAAATCCAGCTTGGCAGCGCTTCTGTTAAAAGTGGCCAACCCAACCTCTGGGCATATTTCGCTCGGTGGCACCGATATTGCAGATCTCTCAGATGATGCATTGCGCAGTCAAATCGCATGGCTCTCACAAGCGAGCCATTTGTTTGATGATACCATCCGAGGGAACCTCCTGCTCGGTCGCACCGACATTAATGATGACACATTATGGGACGCCCTCGAGCGCGCCCAGATCGCCACTACATTACGTGAGCTACCAGAAGGCTTAGAGACGTGGGTTGGTGAAAATGGATCCAAGCTCTCGGGCGGGCAGGGGCGCCGCATTGCACTCGCCCGCGTTCTCCTGTCCAATGCCCCCATTCTCATCCTCGATGAACCCGCAAGTGGCCTCGATGCCGATACAGAACGCGCTTTCCTCCAGACCCTCAACAGTCTTGATGATCAGCGCAGTATCATCCTGATTGCTCATCGCCTCATCGGTGTTGAGCGCTTGGATCGTATCTGGACACTTAAGAACGGGCAGATCCTCTCTCAAGCCAGTTGACCCGCACGCAGGGACAAGGCACGAAGAGCCTGCACGATGGTATTACACACCACCCTCAACATGAGGCACATGATCATGGTCCGTACTTTCTTGTCTTCTCGCCGTCTTTTGGCTCGCAGCGTTCTGCCAGCCTTGGCACTTACCGCAACCCTTGGCGCTTGCTCCTCCACCGACCGGGACAGCTACGTGGTATTCTTTGACCGTGACGACGCGGTCATGAACCAAACAGCAAAAGAGATTGTCGCCAAAGCAGCGCATACTGCACAAAAAGAGCATGCGCTAAGCGTCCGCGTTGCTGGCTCTGCTGGTTTATCAGGTGACCCAGATACACTTAAACAGCTTGCTCGTGACCGCGCGAAGACCGTGGCGGCTGAATTAACAGCCGATGGCGTCGACGCGTCCAAAATTACCTTAACCCCCGAGCCGGACACTGATGTTGATGCTTCACACGTTGCTTATCGCCGCGTGTCTATCACCATCATCCCCGGCCTCTAATTTCCGGGACCTTCTGTGACGGATACCGCTTCTCCTCAAACTCCTGAGACTATTCTCAAAGACATCTTTGGATTTACAGGCTTTCGTGGCCTACAAGGTGAGGCGGTACAAACCGTCATGGATGGTGGGGACGTCCTCGTCCTTATGCCAACAGGAGGCGGGAAAAGCCTCTGTTATCAGGTTCCCGCGCTCTGCCGCCCCGGTATGGGGATTGTCGTCTCCCCACTGATTGCCTTGATGGATGATCAGGTCGCTGGCCTACGCCAAGTCGGCGTTCGTGCGGCGGCCCTCCATTCAGAGCTTGAACAACAAGAACGAGAGCAGTTGCATCACGATTTGCGTTCGGGGCAAATCGACATCCTCTACATCTCTCCAGAGCGCTTATTACAACCTGCGACCAGCGCTTTTCTCGCGCGCTATCACATTTCCCTCATCGCAATTGATGAAGCCCATTGCGTCTCCGCATGGGGTCATGAATTCCGGCCTGAATACCGTGGTCTAGCCTCGCTCCCAGATCTTTTCCCCAACGTCCCCCGCATGGCGTTAACCGCAACGGCAGACCCACGTACACGCGATGACCTCCTCAATGTGCTCGGAATGCCCAACGCCAAAATACTGTTGGCAAGCTTTCATCGACCTAATCTTTTTGTGGAAGCACAGCCCAAAGGCGGGGAGACCAAACAACTTCTTGAAGCACTCGACAACCATAAGCACGGCGCATCCATAGTCTATTGCGGAAGCCGCAACAAAACAGAGCGTGTTGCCAAAACCTTGCGGGACCGAGGGTTAACAGCCCTTCCATTCCATGCCGGCCTCTCCGCCATTGAAAAGCGTGCCGCACTGCACCGCTTTCGATCAGGCGAAGATATGGTCATTGTTGCGACCATTGCTTTCGGCATGGGGATCGACCGCCCAGATGTGCGCTGCGTGATACATCTTGATATGCCGTCCTCTCCTGAGGCGTATTATCAACAGATTGGCCGTGCTGGACGTGATGGTGAACGCTCCGACACGTTACTTCTGTACGGCGGTGAAGATATGGCCCGGGCACGGCACTGGCTTGATCAGTCTAATGCCCCTGACCATGAAAAGCGCATAATGCGCGCCCGCCTTGAAAGCATGATTGCGCTCACAGAAACCACAGGCTGTCGTACACGTGCTCTTCTAGCCTGTTTTGATGAACATTTGCCTGAACCCTGCGGCCATTGCGATAACTGCATCGACCCGGTTTCAACCTTTGATGGCACACAGGCAGCGCAAAAAGTTCTCTCAGCGATTTATCGCACTGACCAACGCTTCGGTGCTGTGCAAATTGCCAATGTACTGCGCGGCAAAACGAATGAAACCATTGAACGCAATGCGTTTAATACCTTAAGCGTTTTTGGGATTGGCAAAGAGCATAGCGAAACATGGTGGCGCGCCGTGATCCGGCAGCTTATTGCGCGCGGCGCCATCCATATTCATGGAGAACACGGCGCTTTAGCCCTTACAAAAGACATCGCACGCCCAATCTTGCGCGGGGAAGAGAAGATACGCTTACGCCAAGATCAAAAACGTGCCCTCAGCCAAGGGGCAAGCGAACCCGTGGCGGATACTCTGCCTGACCATGCACGCGATATATTTTCGGCCTTACGCCAATGGCGCTTGGCAGAAGCGCGCGAACAAGAAATTCCACCCTATGTCATTTTTCATGATACCACCTTAAAAGACATTGCTCTCGCTCTACCGCAAGACCGGAGAGAACTCGCGCAGATCAAAGGGGTCGGTGGCTCGAAGCTAGAGCGCTACGGGGATGCGGTTTTAGCCACTCTTGCAAGTGCCAAAACCGCATAAAATATTTACCGAACAACCGTGAAATTCACCGTCACATCTGGACTATCCAGAAACAAGAAAGTGAACGGCACTTTATCACCGGATTGCAAAGAACGATGCAGCCCTAAGCATACTAAATGATACCCGTCACGCGGGAAAACCATGGTCGCATTATGCTGCAACGCAAGATGCGTGAACAAATCATTTGTCGCTACCGTTTGTTCTTGCTTCGTATGGTGCGCCATAATCGAAGCGCAAAGAGGGGATGTAATCCCCTTCAACAAATGATCGGTTGCATCATTATTCGTCAGCGAAAAAAAACCTGCCGCACGGCTTGAACTCAATGGCAACGGCAACAAAGTGCCATTGGAAACCACGATATGTGCGCTATTCTGTGCTACAGGTTCTGCTTTAGCTATGGTCATAGCACTAGCCAAAGCCAAGCAAACGCCCCATACACAGAACCGATCACGACGTATCAGACTTTTAATCAATGGGAACACCCTCGTAAAATCCCGTTAGGGAGCAAATTCATTCTTACTCTAGAGTGAACCGCTTTAAGAGGGCAAACAAGGCCGCACGCACAGGACCGATCATGCACTGCCCATTCTGTGGACATGAAGACACTCAGGTTAAGGATAGTCGCGCCTGTGAAGACGGCACCGCCATTCGTAGAAGGCGTGTCTGTTCCGGCTGCCAATTACGTTTCACAACGATTGAGCGGATCCAACTGCGCGAATTATCCGTCCTAAAAGCGGATGGCCGCCGTGCTCCCTTTGACCGTGACAAGTTAGCACGATCGATTCGCGTGGCACTCCGTAAGCGCCCGGTAGAAGAAGAACAACAAGAGCAACTGGTCACCCGACTGGTTCGACTGCTTGAAGCCTCTGGCGAGACCGAAGTGTCCTCCCAAAAGATTGGTGAACTCGCGATGGACGCATTGCGTGCGGTCGATGACGTAGCGTATGTCCGCTTCGCTAGTGTTTATCGTGATTTTCGAGAGGTCGAGGCGTTTTCAAAAATTTTAGCCGATATGAACCCAATCCCCAGCGCAGAAGAACTTCTACGAACACCCAAACATGCTGTACAAGCGCCCCCAGCAAAAGAACGGCGTTCAAAAAACGAAACGCCATAAACTGTTCAGACTAAAGACGACACGGGCCAGAGAGGCCCAGTGAGGAGACACCATGACGACCCCATCTGAAAACCCGACACGCCGCAGCCGCACCATTGCCCGCGTTGCTGCTGTTCAGGCCTTATTCCAATGTGAGCAATCTGGAGATAATGCCGAAACAGTCGTTGACCAATTCATCCGTCACCGCCAGATCACGCCAGCAGCATCTTTTGAAGATGGCCATATCCCCGACGCTGACCTGAAACTGTTTCAAGACATCGTCCGCAAAACGACGTGGAACCAAGACGAAATTGACACAACCATCGTTGCGGCACTGCCCTCAACATGGCAGATCACCCGCCTTGACCCCGTTCTCCGTGCACTCCTGCGGGCAGGTACCTACGAAATTCTTAAGACGGACACGGCTGAACGTATCGTCATTAACGAATATATGGATGTTGCTCACGGCTTCTTCTCAGGCGATGAACCGCGCATGGTGAATGGCCTCCTTGATGCCGTAAGCCGCAAGAAAACATCTACTGCTGAATAAACAATACCCTATTGAGCAACTCTGGAGGTACCCCGCGTGAGCATGGGAGAGTTTGACGTTATCGAACGTCATTTCCGTCCACTTGCGGGGGATGCCGCGCTGGACCTCAGCGATGACTGCGCGCTCCTCATACCACCTCCGGAGCAGGTCATTGCCATTTCAACCGATACAATGGTTGAGAATGTGCACTTCCTACCAGATGATCCGGTAGAAACACTCGGCCGGAAACTTCTTCGCTGCAATTTATCAGATCTTGCCGCAATGGGAGCCACCCCCCTTGGCTATACCCTAAACCTCACATTACCCCGTGACCGCTCTTTTTCAGACGCATGGTTCTCAGCATTTTGTGGTGGTTTAGCGGAGGATCAAAAACACTATAATATTCCCCTCCTTGGTGGAGACACAACCTCCATCAATGGCCCATTAGTGCTGAATGCAACGATTTATGGGGGAGTGCGCCCAGAGCACGCCTTGCGGCGTAACGGTGCTCAACTAGGGGATGATGTCTGGGTAACGGGTACTATTGGAGACGCGGCCCTCGGCCTTCTGGCCTTACAGGGAAAGCTTGCTGACCCTGACGGTACTTTCAGCGCACGCTACCACTTACCCTTACCACGCGTACATCTCCCCCTTGGCGGCCTAGCACATGCCGCGATGGATATTTCTGACGGGCTCATACAAGACTGTGCCCATATTGCGCGTGCCTCAGGCGTCATGCTGTACATCAACGCAGATCACGTTCCAGCATCACCTGCCGCCGCCGCACTGGGAGCGGAATATCTCAAGCACCGTTTAAGCGGGGGCGATGATTACGAGCTTCTGCTCTGCGTACCAACTGAACGCGCGGAAGCACTACAACAGCTCTGTGCCGCACATCATGTTCCCATAACGCGTATTGGCACAGTACGTAAGGGGCAGGGCGTGCATGTCCATGACCATGCGGACCATACCCTCACCTTTGAAAAAACAGGCTGGTTACACTTTTAAAAACCCACAACCTCCTCAATGGGTGAGTTACGCAAAAACGCTACTTCACCCAACTGTGCCATCATTCCGCGCTTAAAGAGACTTCGTAAAGACGGTGCCGCTTATAAGGCTCAGGCACGATGGCTTCCGCGAGGTTTTTCATGCCGGTATCACTTTCCTGAATCCATCCCAATTCAACCCAACGATACGGCAGGGCATGCCGGCGGCGGAGGAGTTCTGCAATCGCCAGAGACGGCAGCAATGCCCCAAGCATTGTCCCCTGCAAACGCCGCGTTACGCCCAACAAAATCACACGGGCAGATTGAAAACGATGCTGCAAGAGGCGGGAAGCCAAACGTACCCACCCCAATGGAGAAGGGGAGCCATTCAAATCACCGGCAATATCAAAAACATTAGGCACCACAAGCGCCATCGCAACCGGAACGCCGTCTTGATCAATCTGCACATAATGCTCTGGCTTCAACACAAGCTTAAGCTGCGCAATCATAGCGGCCATTTCATAATCTTGCAGGGGAACAAAATTATATTTTTTATCCCACGCGTCATTATAAAGCTGGCGTAAAACCTCGCCTTGCGAGGCAATTTGACTGCGGGAGAGGCGCGCAACAGAAATTGCTCCTAAACGCCCCTCACCAATTTTCAAATCACCCGGAACGCGGAATTTTTCTTCTGTATGTTCATCAAGCTCCAAGCGGTAACTCAATAAATCTTCCGTCTTCACCAAGCCTGCGGCTTCAAACAGCTTTCCCAAAGCCTTGGGGTGCCATGACATCCCCACCATAGGCGCTTGATCCTGCCCATCAATCATCAGGCCAGATTCACCATTACCGCTCAACGTCACGGGGCCGCGCATGACCTGCATACCCTGTTGAATAAGCCATGCTTTTGCAGCCGCCAAAAGAGCCGTCACCACAGCCTGCTCAGGCACACAATCCAATGCTGCAAAAGACCCAACAGCTTGCCCCCAGTGCTCCAACGCACGATGATCAACAATAGCCGCAATCCGTCCGACCGGTGTTTTCCCACGCCATGCCATAAAATAACGAATACGTGCATGGCGGAACACAGCTGATTTTCTAGGGTTTAATAAATCATTTTGCTCCATATCAAGCGGAGCAACATAACCAGCCATCCCCATATACAAACGCCGAGGCAGTGTAATAAATTTTTGGATATGGCGCTTATTCACCACAGGGCGAATAACAAGACTATCCGGAGGCGAAATAGGTGAGGGCACAGACGTCATGAAAAACCTTATACTCAGTCAAACACGGCCATAATGGCACAAAAGATCGGGCTTTTTTGCACAGCAAGGCTATAAGTTTCTATCTTCTTTCTTCTCTTTAGCCATGAAGTTTTGCTTCTCAATGCAACAGACACCCCAATTTTCCTCTGATACGACCCTCATCACCGGTGCTTCGAGCGGTATTGGGGAAGCGCTGGCCATGCTTTATGCACAGCCCGGAGCACATCTGATTTTATGGGGGCGCAGCCCAACGCGCCTCGCCAAGGTCGCGAAAAATGCCGCCCAACGCGGCGCAACCACAGAATGCTACAGCCTTGATCTAACGGAAACAAACACAGCACTCGAGCAACTGCGTCACAATGATACCCAAACCCCAATCTCTCGTCTGATTCTCGCGGCTGGGTTAGGGGATATTCGTAAAGACGGCGCTCTGACCGAAGCCCCCTCTCTCGTCCACGAATTATGCCTCGTTAATTTTACAACCCCAGCCACATTAGCAACCGAAATGGCTGACCGCATGGCCAAACGCGGCGGAGGAGAAATCGCCTTTTTAGGATCTGTTGCTGCGTTTCATGACCTTCCCATGTCCACAGCCTATAGCGGCTCAAAAGCAGGGCTAGCACGCTTCAGTACCGCTCTACATGCAGCCATGGCCCCACATCACGTCTCCGTAACACTCATCTCTCCCGGCTATGTCGATACACCGATGAGCCAGCGCCTAAGCGGCCATTTACCTTTTTTAGTCTCTCCCGACAAAGCCGCTCAAAAAATTAAACGCGCCATTGCACGCAAAAAAATACATCTCATCTTCCCGTGGCCATTTGCCGTCTTTGCCTTTCTAGAAAGCCATTTGCCACGTCCTATCGTGCACCGTCTTTTACGCCTCTCAAACGTTCAACAAACACCACGTGATTCTAAAAGCACTGATGCATGACCTTGACGGCGGCGGAGTCGTGCGCAACTGCTGGACGCGCTCCCTTTAAATAGGGACCGGATTGATTTGAGATGAGGAGCGGTTTCATGAAGGAAATCGTCACAGTCGACATTGGCGGAACGCATGCTCGCTTTGCTATCGCGACCGTCGCTGAAGGAAAAGTGGTGACCTTGGAAAAGGAAGTCACGTTAAAATGCGCTGAACACGCGAGTCTTGCCCTCGCATGGGAAGCTTTTAGCCGTCAAATCGCTCGCCCATTACCCCGTGAAGCGGGTATAGCTGTTGCCTGTCCCGTGGCCGGCGAAATCCTAAAGATGACCAATAACCCATGGATCATCCAACCCAGCCAACTCAAAACACGCCTTCATCTTGATAACTTCGCGTTAGTAAATGACTTTGGCGCTGTCGGTCATGCCGTTGCTCAAGTGTCTTCATCCTACATGCAGCATCTCTGCGGCCCTGAGATAGACCTCCCCACACAAGGAACCATCAGCATTGTTGGTCCGGGAACAGGCCTCGGAGCCGCATGCGTTTTACGCCGTGATGGCCGATATTTTGTGATGGAAACAGAAGGGGGGCACCTCGATTACCCACCGCTTGATGACGTAGAAGACAAAATCCTCAAAACATTACGCCACCGCTTTCGCCGTGTTTCGGCTGAACGAATCGTGTCTGGCCCCGGCCTCAGCAATCTTTATGAAGCCATCGCCGAGCAGCAAGGATTACCCATCACGCTACGTGATAACCGGACGCTATGGCAAAATGCTATGGAAGGGTCAGACACAATTGCTGCCGCAGCATTAGAACGCTTCTGTCTCAGCCTTGGTGCTGTTTCCGGTGATCTGGCATTAGCGCATGGCGCACGTGGCGTTGTTATTGCCGGAGGGCTTGGCCTGCGCTTAGCCCATATTCTAGGCACATCTGGCTTTGCTGAGCGTTTCGTCGCAAAAGGGCGCTTTGAAAGCATGATGAGTGAGATTCCTGTAAAGATCATCACGCATCCCCAGCCAGGGCTATTTGGTGCTGCAGCAGCCTATGCAGAGGCTTATTCATAAAGAGGGGGATGTCTTGGAGGTCCGGGCGGGAATTGAACCCACATTCGCGGATTTGCAGTCCGCTGCATAAGCCATTCTGCCACCGGACCTCGGAGACCCGTGCTATATCCTCTTTCAGCGCGGCTTGGTCAAGACCTTACATGCAATAAAGAACAAATTTTTCTTTCTGCGCCATACAGGCTATGGTGCTCCAATCATTTTAGCACTGCATGTACGCACACTCATTGTTGCGAGGAGTTTTCATGAGCGCAGAGTTTCTCCGTAAGAAAGCAGTGTTTGCCCATTTAGGGCTAGGCTGTGGTGCTATGCTGCTGCTGAGCAGCACGGCATTAGCGCAAAGTTATGACGGCAGTGGTTCTCCAACATTTGTACCGCATACGCTCCAAGATGCTCTCGCCACAGCATATTTGACCAACCCAACCCTCAAAGAAGAACGGGCTCGTTTGAGGGCCACGGATGAACGCGTGCCTACCGCCCTCGCTGGCTGGCGCCCAACCATTCAGGGCAACGCCCAACTCACCCATTATGATGGCCACACCTCTTACGGCCCTCAAGGTTTCATGACGGGTAGTTCCAGCGCCTATAACACACCCGGCTTTACAGGCGGCGTTACCGTCACCCAGCCCCTTTACCAAGGCGGAAAAACCGTTGCCGGCACACATGCTGCCACAGATCAAGTTCTGGCGGAGCGTGCACACCTCATCAGTACAGAACAAGACGTGTTCATGAATGTGGTGGAAGCCTATGTTGGTGTCATCAAAGATGAGCAACTGCTACAACTGGCCACCAACAACCAACGCGTTCTTGAGCAACAGCTTCACGCAACAGAAGAACGCTTTCATATAGGCGAAATTACACGCACAGATGTCGCACAAGCCGAAGCGGCTGTCGCGAGTGCGACATCTGAAAGACGACAAGCCGAAGGCACGCTTCAAAGCGCACAAGCCGTCTATCTCCAGATTGTGGGGATAGCCGCGCCACCCAATCTGCTCCCGCCTCAACCCCTTAATCTGCCGATTAAAAGCGAACAATCCGCTTTACAGATCGCTGCTGAGAATAACCCAGACGTTATCTCTTCTCTTTTCACTGAAGCGAACCAAAAAGATAATGTATCCGTACAAATTGCTGCTATCATGCCAAAAGTATCGGCGCAGCTTATGTATCAACACAGCCGCAACCAAGGCTACGGCAACTCTACGCTAGACAATAAAGCCGGCATGATCACATTTCAGGTGCCCATTTACCAAGGCGGCTCTGAGTACTCGGCCGTGCGTGGCGCACGTCAACAAGCACAAGCAGCGCATCGTGAAGTTGATGTACAGCGCCGCTCAGCACTGCAAAAGGCCGCTTCAAGCTGGCAGAGAATGACATCATCCCAAGCCGCCGTACAAGCTGACCGCGTTGCTATCTCTGCCAACCTCATCGCGCTCGGCGGCGTTGAGCGTCAGGCTCTCCTCGGCACAACCAGCACACTCGCCGTTTTGCAGCAACAACAGACCTTGCTCGTTGCTCAACAAGCCCTCGTGCAAGACCTGTCTACACTCGTGACATCCTCTTACTCTGTCGCAGCTTCTATCGGTCGTCTAACGGCTGCGGACCTCAAAATTGGCGTACCTCTTTATGATGAAAAAGCCTATTATAACGCCGTGAAAAATCGCCTCTGGGGCATTTCAGACTACGCCCAAAACCAGCCGGGTCGTTGAGAACAGATCATGCAGGATAACGCGATGGGTGATGTTCTCCACACTATTCGTCAAATCCTGCATGATGATAAAACACGAAAAGACCATCCCCCCATGAGCGATACTATGAATGATGAACTTCTTTTGGATCATTCCATGATGATCCATCCCCCCGCTTCGGAACGCTCTGTACAACCTACCGCTAAAGAGGCCCCAATGGACCCATCTTTCGCTCAAGAGCAACATGACGGCATGATGGATAAGCTGACATCCGATGCCGTTGAGCGTTCTTTCAACGACCTCAAAGGGCAGTTTGCGCAAGCTTCTGCGTCTGCCATGCCCAAAGACATGCCGATTTCCTCTCAAGGCTCTCTCACAGTAGAAGATATCGTACGCGGCGAAGTCCGTGAAATGGTGCGGACATGGCTCGACACGCACTTACCCTCCATGGTGGAAGAGATGGTGCGCGCTGAAATTGCACGTCTGCGCCCTAAAGTCTGATACCTTAATCCATCAGGTTATGCCTTTAAGGTATCGACCTTATGGCCCAACAGCGATAAGTGCTTCCGCTTTCTTAGCGTTACTCAACACGACAACGGACGATCATGCTCGATAAAAGTTTTTCTCCAGCCAACCACGAAACCAGCCTCTATGACCGCTGGGAGAAAAGCGGGGTCTTCCATGCTGACCCGAAAGCACCCGGTGATGCTTTCTCGATCATGTTCCCACCACCAAACGTCACGGGCACGCTCCACCTTGGGCATGCACTGACCTTTACCCTCCAAGACATTCTTATTCGCTGGAAACGCGGCACCGGGTTCAACACGCTATGGCAGCCAGGTACGGATCACGCTGGCATCGCCACTCAAATGGTAGTTGAGCGCGCGCTCGATCAACAAAATATCAGCCGTACCGCTTTAGGTCGTGACGAATTCGTCAAACGCGTGTGGGACTGGAAAGAAGAATCCGGCGGCACCATCATCCAACAGCTCCGCAAACTCGGTGCATCCGCCGATTGGGAGCGTGAGCGCTTTACGATGGATGAAGGCTTGTCACAGGCTGTCCGTAAGGTGTTTGTCACCCTGCATAGCGAGGGGCTGATTTACCGTGACCGCCGCTTGGTCAATTGGGACCCGAACTTCCGCTCCGCGATTTCTGACCTTGAAGTTGAGAACCGCGAAACCAAGGGTTCCATGTGGTACGTCCGTTACCCACTGGATGATGGCCGCACCATTACCGTTGCGACGACACGCCCAGAAACCATGCTGGCTGACTCGGCTGTTGCCGTTCACCCAGAAGATGAGCGCTACGCAGACTATATTGGCCAACATGTTACACTTCCGCTCACAGGCCGCCGTATCCCCATCGTCGCGGATGAGTACTCAGACCCAGAAAAGGGAACGGGTGCGGTTAAAATCACACCAGCCCATGACTTCAATGACTTTGAAGTCGGTAAGCGCCATGACCTTCCTTCGCCTACGATTTTGGATGAATCTGCGCGCTTGTGCGTTGATGAAGTCCGTTCCGAACTGCGCGACGTAGAGAACCTCTCCTCTATCGCGTTTGTTGAATCTCTTCAGGGCGTCAGCCGAGAAGAGGGACGTAAGCGCATTGTTGCCGAACTAGAAGCGCTTGGCTGGCTCGAAAAAATTGAACCTCACAAGCTGCAAGTTCCTTACGCAGAGCGTGGCGGTGCCATCGTAGAACCGCGCCTAACATGGCAATGGTATTGCGACGCGAAAACACTGGCTGGCCCTGCTATTGACGCCGTAGAAAGCGGGAAAGTCGCCTTTGAGCCGCGCCAATGGCAAAATACGTTCTTCGCATGGATGCGTGACATTCAGCCATGGTGCATTTCTCGCCAGCTTTGGTGGGGTCACCGTATTCCCGCATGGTACACCGATAACGGTGACATCATCGTGGCCGAAACAGCAGAAGAAGCCCAATCGAAAGCCGGTGAGGGCGTTACCATCACGCAGGATGAAGACGTTCTAGACACATGGTTCAGCTCTGCATTGTGGCCTTTCACCACACTTGGCTGGCCCGAAGACACGGAATCTCTGGCTCGTTATTACCCGACCAGTGTGCTCGTCACGGGCTTTGACATCATTTTCTTCTGGGTTGCCCGGATGATGATGATGGGCCTGCACTTCATGAAGGATGTGCCGTTCCAGACCATTCTCATTCACGGTCTTGTCCGTGATGAGAAGGGACAAAAAATGTCCAAGTCCAAAGGAAACGGCATTGATCCCCTCGAACTGATCGAAGAATACGGCGCCGATGCAACGCGCCTCGCCATTTGTGCGGGCACTGGGCCGGGCCGTGACATTAAGCTCGGTAAAAAGAAGGTTGAGGAGCATCGCGGCTTCATCACCAAGCTGTGGAATGCTGCTCGTTTCCTCGAAATGAATGGCGCAAAACCTGTTGAGGCTTTTGATCCGACCACCGTGCAAAGCAGCCTCGGCCGCTGGATCTTGTCCGAAGCGAATGAAGCCATGACCGAAGCCAACCGTGCTCTCGAAGCGTACCGCTTCGATGAATATGCAGGAAGCTGCTACCGCTTTGTCTGGACGCGCTTTTGTGACTGGTTCGTCGAACTCGCCAAGCCACTTCTGGCAGAAAACAGCGCTGAAAGTGATGAAATCCGCAAGGTCAGCGCCTATGTCCTCGGCCTGATCCTACGCATGATGCAGCCAGTCATTCCATTCGCCACAGCAACACTTTGGAAAGAACTCGGCTATACCAACCTGTTCGAAATTATCGCTGGCAACGAAATGCCATGGCCCACACCTGTTGCCCTTGAGGGGGCCGAAGAGAGCCGCGCAGAAGTCAACTGGCTCATCCGTCTGATCAGCGAAATCCGTACAGTTCGCGCTGAAATGAACGTGCCCCCCGCACAAAAAGCACCCATCCTTCTACGGGATGCCACGGCTGAAAACCTTGCCCGCGCACAGCGCTGGAATGAAGCCCTTGGCCGCATGGCACGTGTGGAAAGCGTATCCGTGCTTGATGGTGAAACCCCACGCCATGCCGCGCAAATCGTGCTGGATGAAGCGACCATCTTCCTACCTCTTGGCGGTTTGATTGATCTGGACGCAGAGCGCGCACGCCTTGCCAAAGAAATCAAGCGCATCGGGGGTGAAATCACCAAGGTAGAACGCAAGCTAGGCAACGCTGACTTTATCGCCCGCGCTAAGCCAGAAGTCGTTGATGAAAACCGTCAACGTCTTGAAAGCTTTACGAGCGACCTCACACGCTTGCAGGCCGCTCACTCACGACTGGCATAAAGTAGTATTTTTATGCGTTTAGCGGCATCGCCTGATCCGCTCAACGCATAAATAAGACATCCTAAGTGGCGCATAAAAGGTTCTGCCTAAACCCAGCAGCACCTTTTAATAGCATCTACTCTATTATTTTTTCCTAGGCCATAACGATATAGTATCATCGTTTTTTAGCCGATCCGCTACAAGACCTCAGCCATTATTCCAAAATAAATATAGCGTGCTTCTCTGAGCAAAACAAAAGGACCTATTAAATGATTTCATCTACCATCAGAAAAGCGTTCAACCTCCCCATTATACATAAGGCAGCCCTCGCAAATGCGGAAAGATACCTGCTCAGAATATCTCTCACATTCTGCTCTCATCATGGCCTTATGGTATAAACATTCTATCTGCATGGATGGCGAGCGCGACTTTGGGAAGCATGAAGAGCATATCTGGTTGATGAAAAATCTCCCAGAGGTAAACCCAAACAGGCTGATACCCGTAAGCGAGATGAATTTTATTAAAATCATCATAGAAAAGGGATTCCGTTTTTCTGTGAATCCCTATGGATGACGTATCAATAATGCGTGCTGTGCCACGTAATACCCGCCAGTATTGAAATATCAAATGCTCGAATGATTCATATCTAACTTTAGCAAGAAAACCTTCAAGACCATCAAAGCGGTTACTCATATCATTAAAAAATAGATCAAGTTCTATCCCTGTATAAAATGGTGCATCAAAAAACCAACTATAAATATAACCTTCAGGGAAGAGTGTATTTTTTTCAGTATCATCAAAAAAATTCACACAATCTTCGACAATTCTTTGATTTTGTTCACAATCAGGGGGAGATCCAAGGTACAATCCAGAATTATAATTAGAGACCAAATCATCAAAAAGCTTATTAGGGCTCTTCAGCAACCTCATATCGTCATCAGAGACGAAAATTTCATTGTATCCATTCTTTAATGCATAAAACATCATGCAGAATTTTTTAAGGTTTACTGTGCACCCATCATGATTTTCCCTTAATCTACCAGCGATAGATGGCATATTAAGACCAAAATTCAAATAATCATCAATAGACAGAATCTCGATAGAAATTTTTGAAAAATACGGTGTCAGCCATTTTTGGAACAGACGCGCCTCTACGCCATTAGAGGCACCCAAAAAAAATTTTACATTCGCCAGAAGTCGATCTGGGTCATGCGCGATGACGCTGTCCAAAAATGCACCAATCCATGTGCATTTGCTCGAATGTATAGGGATAATGAAGCACTGTTTACGATTAGGCATCATGGGATCCATTTTTATTTTGTTTCAGATTTACCACCAATAAACCTAAAAATCACCGCGAATAAATACCATTATAGAATATAAAATGCGCTAAGCAACGTCACTGAAGAAAGTTTTATTTTTACACTTTCTGTCGTTTTACTATGCTAATAATATCAGCCAACGCCCCCATAAACAGCACGCATTCTCGGAAATGCTTTGCGTTTTCTGGAAATAACAAACTTAGAAAGCCGTGACCGCCCCAAAGAGTCGACCACTGCTCCAGACACCACATTTAACCGCGGGTCTTTACAATAATCTGAGACAAATCACGCACAGCACCATTTGCGGCACTCGTCGTCATTGCCGCGTAAGCTTGCAGTGCACGGGACACAACACGTTCACGGTTAGGCGTCCATGCTGCATCACCGCGTGCTTTCATCGCATCACGACGCGCTAAGATCTCAGCATCGGACACATCCAGCTTCATCACGCGGTTCGGAATGTCGATCACGATCGGATCACCATCTTCAACCAGCCCAATCAAGCCACCTTCGGCCGCTTCCGGAGAAACATGCCCAATGGACAGGCCAGAGCTACCGCCTGAGAAGCGTCCATCCGTCACCAGAGCGCAGCTTTCAGCAAGGCCCTTAGACTTCAGGTAACTGGTTGGGTACAGCATTTCCTGCATGCCGGGGCCGCCTTTGGGGCCTTCATAGCGGATCACGACCACATCACCCGCAGAGATTTTTCCACCCAAAATGCCACTAACAGCATCATCTTGGCTTTCAAAAACGCGCGCTGTCCCCGTGAACGTCAGAATATGTTCCGCCACACCTGCCGTTTTCACAATCGCGCCGTCTTCCGCCAAGTTACCATACAAAACGGCCAAGCCACCATCTTGCGAGAAAGCATGGGCACGATCACGCAGCACGCCTTCCTCACGATCCAGATCAAGTGCGTTGTAGCGGCTTGATTGCGAGAAGGCATGAACAGTCCTTACACCGCCCGGCGCAGCGCTGAACATATGCCGCGCTTCTTCATCGCCATGAATAATATCCCATTTCGCCAGAGCGTCAGCCATCGTTGGCGCATGAACGGTGTTCACATCCGTATGCAGCAAACCTGCACGATCCAACTCACCTAAAATGGCGGGGATACCACCAGCACGATGAACATCTTCCATATGCACATCATTCCGTGCAGGAGCGACCTTACATAGGTTCGGAACACGCCGTGATAAGCGGTCAATATCCTGCATATGGAAATCGACTTCTCCCTCACGCGCGGCAGCCAAAAGGTGCAAAACCGTGTTGGTAGAGCCACCCATAGCAATATCGAGCGTCATGGCATTTTCAAACGCCGCGCGCGTCGCAATAGAGCGGGGAAGGACTCGCGCATCATCTTGCTCATAATAGCGCCGCGCCAAACCAACAATCTCACGACCTGCACGCAAGAACAGCTCACGACGGTCAGAATGAGTTGCCAACAATGAACCATTACCCGGCAAGGACAAACCCAAGGCTTCCGTCAGGCAGTTCATGGAGTTAGCCGTAAACATCCCGGAGCATGAACCGCATGTCGGGCAGGCAGAACGCTCGATAGCAGCAGATTCTTCATCCGTCACATTCGGGTTCGCGGCTGCCACCATGGAATCCACCAGGTCCAGCTTACGGTTAATGGAAGGACCATTCAGCTTGCCTGCTTCCATCGGCCCACCAGACACGAAAATAACCGGGACATTCAGGCGCAAAGAAGCCATCAACATGCCCGGCGTGATCTTGTCACAGTTACTGATGCACACAATCGCATCAGCACAATGAGCATTCACCATATACTCAACAGAGTCAGCAATCAGTTCGCGGGAGGGCAGGGAATACAACATTCCCCCATGACCCATTGCGATCCCATCATCCACGGCAATGGTATTAAATTCTTTCGCCACACCGCCGGCTTCTTCCACAGCAGATGCCACCAAAGACCCCATATCCTTCAAATGGACATGACCCGGAACAAACTGCGTAAACGAATTGGCAATAGCGATGATGGGTTTACCAAAATCCCCATCCTGCATGCCAGTAGCCCGCCAGAGGGCACGGGCACCCGCCATGTTACGGCCATGTGTCGTGGTACGGGAACGATAAGCAGGCATGAGAGACTTTCCTAACAATAATTGCCCCATTCCATAGCGAAACAAACGCTAAGACGCCAGCCCACGAAAGAAATGCAAAGCTTTCGCAAACCCCCTTGCCATAACGAAACGATAGACGCAGAATCACCCGATTTTATGAGGAGTAACCACATATTATGAAGCGCTCATTATCACGCCTCTGCGCGACAATCGGACTGCTCTGCCTGTCTGGCACCGCATTATCGAGCGGCCATGCTGCCCCAGTCACCCCGGACATGCTCCAAACGGGAAATGACATTACTCCACAAGCTAAGCTCCCCACAAACGGGCAAGATTATATCCGCCGTGAGATCATGATCCCGATGCGCGATGGCGTAAAACTGCATACCGTCATTGTCATTCCCAAAGGTGCCAAAAATGCCCCCATTTTGCTGACCCGCACACCTTATGACGCATCAGGTCGCCTAAACCGTACCCCCAACGCACCCACCATGCGTGCCTTATGCCCCCAAGGTGACGGCGTCTTTGTGGAAGAAGGCTATATCCGGGTCTTCCAAGACATCCGTGGGAAATACGGCTCCGAAGGGGCGTATATTATGACACGCCCTCCCATCGGCCCGCTCAACCCCACTAAAACAGACGACACCACAGATGCGTGGGACACAATCGACTGGCTGGTCAAAAATATCAAAGAAAGCAACGGTAAAGTCGGCATGACCGGATCATCCTATGAAGGGTGGACCGTTGTGATGGCGCTGTTACATCCGCATCCAGCTCTCAAAGTTGCGGCCCCAGAAAGCCCAATGGTCGATGGCTGGATGGGCGATGACTGGTTCCATTACGGCGCATACCGCCAAGCCAGCTTTGACTACTTCACCATGCAAATGAGCACACCGGGCAATGGGCCAACCATCCCTCGCTCAGAATCAGACGATTACACCGAATTTCTAAAAGACGGCTCCGCAGGTGCATTTGCAACGCATGCGGGCTTAGACCATTTCCCATTTTGGCAGCGCCTCAAAGCACACCCCGCTTATGATGCCTTCTGGGAAGATCAAGCACTGGACAAACTCATTGCTCAAAACCCCCTCAAAGTACCGACCATCTGGGAGCAGGGGCTTTGGGACCAAGAAGACATGTGGGGGGCTATCCACTCATGGCTCGCCCTGAAAGCTACACATCCAACCGTTCCCAATATACTCGTTATGGGCCCATGGCGTCATAGCGGTGTGAACTATGACGGGTCCACGCTTGGACCATTGCACTTCAATGGTGACACAGCCCTTTGGTACCGGGCCAATGTCATGCGACCCTTCTTTGATCATTACCTCAAAGGTGGAGCAGACCCGAAGCTAGACGAAGCAATCATCTACAATACGGGTGAAAATCACTGGAACCACTTCCGAAACTGGCTACCCGAATGTGGAACAACATGCCCACAATACGGCACACGCCTCTATCTCCAACCAGACCGTGGCCTCTCATTCTCTCGAACACTGCCTGGGTCTGACAGCTATGTGTCTGACCCAGCGCACCCCGTACCCTTCTTACCGCGCCCCTATGTGATGGGTGAGGACCCACGATGGAAAACATGGCTACTGCAAGATCAACGCTTTGCGGAAGCCCGCCCAGATGTTCTGACATACGAAACCCCCGTCCTTGATGCACCCGTACAAGTGTCCGGCGTACCTACGGCCGATTTATATGCTGCTACCACAGGCACAGATGCGGATTTCGTCGTTAAAATCATTGACGTACAACCTGCCCGAACACCTGACCGCCCCGAAATGGGGGGATACGAGTTGCCTATATCCATGGATATTTTCCGTGGCCGCTACCGTCAGAGTGTAAGCCAACCCTCCGCCATCCCAGCCGGTCAGGTGCAGAATTACCACTTCACCCTGCCGGCGGTTAACCATGTCTTTGAAAAAGGGCATCGTATCATGGTGCAAGTCCAATCAAGCTGGTTCCCGCTCTATGACCGTAACCCGCAAACCTTCGTGCCCAATATCTTCACAGCACAGCCTAAAGACTACAAAACCGCCACACAAACACTCTACCGTGGCGGTGACCATGCCAGCGCAATCTGGCTGCCTGTTGTCCATTAATACCCCCTAAACAGGGTGTAATTTACAGGAGGCCTCCTTATATGGGAGGTCTCCTCCTTTCACATAAAGGTCCATCATATTATGGCTGAAACGTCTTCTATTCTCCTTGGTGCCGGCTGCTTTTGGTGCGTGGAAGCCGTTTATACCGGCCTACGCGGAGTCATTTCGGCCAACCCCGGCTATGCTGGCGGAGACATCCCCAATCCCAGCTATGAAGCCGTTTGCACTGGCCAAACAGGACATGCAGAAGTCGTTAACGTCATCTTTGACCCAACCGAAATTTCTCTCGCCGATATCCTGCGCGTCTTTTTTACTACGCATGACCCAACTCAGTTAAACCGGCAGGGTAATGACGTCGGTACACAATACCGCTCCGTCATTTTCGGCACGGCAGAACAGAAAAAAACCGCACAAGACGTTTTAAACGCCATCACTCATGAGGGCCTATGGCCCAACGAAATCGCCACATCACTTGAAGATACGGCAACGTTTTGGCCAGCCGAAGCCAAGCACCTGGATTATTTCGCACGCAACCCACAAACCGCTTATTGTGCTGCTGTCGTAGCACCTAAGGTCGCAAAAGCGCGTAAGCTTTATCGGGACCGCCTTAAAAACCCTGATGCTGTATAATATGACCCACTGAACTCTCTTGCCAGCCCCCCTGCCGGAGTAAACAGGCCTATAGCGTGCATGCTAACTCAGGCAGGAAGAAAACCGACCAATAATTCTCTCATACCAATCCGTCTTTATGCAGAGCAGATATTGCTCTTTTACAGTCCTAAATGGTACCTCTCGCAAGACTTACATCCATAAAGCGGCAGTTATTATTCTTCGTCATCGAGGTAGAACCGATCGGCCTCTTCATCATAATCTAAGAGTTCCGCATAACGCGCCCAATCTATCGCAGTACTCAATGTTTGTCGCGCATAATCGGGAGACATCGTTTCTTCTAACTCTTTACGAAAGCGCGCAGCATCCACTGTATGAGTAGGGCGCTCATCCAGTGATGAGCGAAGAGAGCGCAACAAAGGAATATGATGCAGTAGGGCTGTCCGCATCGTATCGCGGCGGGCATCCCCATCCCCCTCCACAAACGCACGCCCACCATCCGTTAGAAGAATGTCACCATCCTCCAACTCAGCCAGTTCTAACCTTTGCAACGACTCACCAATCGCAAGTAAATCATCCAACGTCATCTGCAAGCGCTTAGCCAGTTCCGGCAAATCAGCACGCCCAAAGAGTGGATCTGCTCCCAGCACTTCCATGAGCCCCACCAAGACTTCAACCGGCAAATCAGGCAAAACAATTTGTGCAGAAGACGGAGAGACTAGAGTTTGAGTCGATGCGTTATCGACCTCCGACACGATGGGGGCACGACGCGTCATCAAACTATAGATTTGGTCCACAAATAACCGGAAATCAGCATCTTCACGGTTTCTGGGGTGAGGGAAGGGCACTGCAATTTCATGGGTCACTTTTCCCGGACTTGGCGAAAAAATCAAAATCCGGTCACACATTAAAACAGCTTCTTCAATGCCATGCGTCGCCAATATCATAGCACGTAAAGACGGCAAGCGCCGCTCTGACCATAGCTCAATCAGATCCGTCCTAAGATTTTCGGCACTCAGCATATCCAATTCAGAAAATGGCTCATCCAAAAGCAAGACTTCCGGTCGTAACGCCAAAGCTCTCGCAAATGAAACACGCTGTCCAACAGCATCAGAGACTTCTTTAGGATACGCATTTTCATACCCCTCAAGCCCCATCACTTCCAGCGCATCATCCGTATAATCTTCACGCTGTACACGCGGCACGCGCCGCGCCTCCAAGCCCAGCGCCACATTTTGCCGTAGCGTAAGCCAAGGGAACAGCCCGCCGGACTGGAAAACCGTCGCAACATCCTGCAACGGCCCTTTCATCCGCCCCCCGCGCCAAAGTACCTCGCCTTTCGCCGGTGCCATCTGCCCACTGATAATTTTAAACAGGGACGACTTCCCTGAACCAGAACGCCCTAATAACCCAACAATTTCAGCTTCCCGCACCTCAAAACTGACATTGTCCAAAACAACAAGCTCTGTCGCGCTGTCCTTGTCATATGTTTGACTGCACTCATGAAGACGAAGAAGTGGCTGGATCATCGGAACGCATATTTTTGGGCGGCATAAACCGCGATGGGCTGAAGGATCAGACGATCAAACAACATGGAGAGTAAAGTCAGCAACATTAAAAGTAAGATCTGTGCATGAAGATCCCCAATCAATACGGCCGCAACCAAAGCGCGGCCCAAACCATGCCCTGATGGCGCCAAAGATTCTGCAATAATCACAGCATTCCACAACGGTGCCACAGCCAGTAAAAGACCACCCGCAATATCAGCAACCGTCGCCGGAAGCACGAGGCGTTTCCACAACAAGATCCCTTTAACCCCCAGACCTTGAGCCGTGTGTACAAGTGGCGCGGGAATGGCCCGTACCGCCTCCAAAACCGTGCGCCCATAAAGCCCCAATCCACCCAGACATAACAGAAGAATAGGATTCGTAAGCCTCAGAAGATCAAAAAATGGATACAGCAAAATAACAGGGAACAAGACCATACTGCTCATCACAACCTGCTCTATACGCCCGCTCTTCACGCGGTAGGACGCAACCAACAGCCCAATCGGCAACCAGATCAGCAAGCATAATACTAATGCCGCCGCGACATGAATAAAGGTCAAACCCATTTCCATCACGGCCACACGCACAGGAACAGACGGAACACGCCGCAAAACAGCCGTCACAAAAAACGCCAGCGCCAAACCGGGAATAACAGCCCGAAAATGCTGTCTATCAATACGCATGACCACGCTACGCTCGCGCGAAACACCACCCAAGCGCCAATTCCCTATAGCGGCGACGCTTTCATGAACAGTCTCGCTCAAGCGACTCAGAAAAGGCCTGTTACGCCAAAGGCGCAGCAACCATGACCGTGGTGCTACTATATCTGTACGCTCATTATGCACACGGTACCGCTCTGCCCAGCCCAAAAGGGGGGCCACACAAATGTGCTGGATGAAAACAATACTCCCAACACAGGCCAAAAGAGCATAAAGCAAAGCCGCCCAGTGCCCGGAGAGAATTTGCGCTAATGCATAAGCACCAATACCGTTCCCATGCCCCCCAGCAATAAAGCACAGTCCCGCTTCAGCCCCTAAAAGCCGAAACCACACACCAGGAACAGAGCGCGCAAACAAATCTGCAGCTAAAGGAATAGAAACAGGGAAACTGACACGCCAAAAGCGCTGCCAAGCCGTCATTGCAAGGCCACGCGCCACCGTGTCTAAAGCAGGAGGGACATTGTCTGTCCCATCCATAATCGCCGTTGTGATCCGCCAAAGCATATTAAAAACGGCCACAGCAACAATGGCCCATCCCACAGGGAGGAGAAACGCCATAAGGCCAATTAAACCAAGCCCAGGCACAGCACGTGCCACAGATAAAAAAGGGATTAACACCCGCCGGAACCACCGGAAGCGGCACGCAAACCCGGACAGCAGCAAAGATAGCAGAATACCCAAGCCAAACACGGCCAAGACACGCAGAACGGTTAGCCCAACATTACGCCACAGTGATCCGGTATCTGACACATATCCAGAAAAATGCACCGGCTGCACATGCTCCGGCGTCAGAACAAGTGCTAATGCAACAAACACAATTAGAAGAGCCAGTTCCAAAACGCTGGTTCGTTGCTGCCAACGACGTAAAACACGCAAAGGCAGAGTAAGGGACGTTACAGCCATAAGACGCCCCCTTGCCACTGCACACCAGAACCAACCCGATAAGCCCTCTTATACACCGTCAATATCACGTCGGGTAATATCATAACGGGTTGATCCATCATTCTGCCTTGTGATCATCCTGCATGGCTAACTGACATATTACAGGCGCTGTTATGACTGGCGTTACTACCGGCGTTATTACTGGCCCGTGCTACCAAAACCACCTGCGCCACGTGCTGTTTCATCCAACGTCTCAACAGCCTGCCAACGCAACCGTACAACAGGCGCCAAGACACCCTGAGCGATCCGCATGCCACGTTCAACAACAAACGGTTCCGCACCTGCATTCATGACAATCACGCGTACTTCACCACGGTAATCTTCATCAATAGTGCCGGGCGTATTGGGCAGCGTAATCCCGTGTTTCAATGCCAAACCAGAACGCGGGCGGATCTGTAACTCATATCCCGCCGGAAGCGCCATACACAGCCCCGTCGGCACCAAAACCCGCGCACCGGGAAGGATCGTCAGCGTTTCTTCAACAGCAGCCAGAAAATCAAACCCCGCAGCGCCCTGCGTGGCATAAGAGGGCAACGGCAAACCTTCCGCATGGGGGAGGCGCGTGATCGCAACATCAATTGGTTCTGAAGTCATAATCCAACCCTTTACCCTGAAGTCACACCACTATGGAAGGCTGAAGAATTGTACAATCTCTTCCGCCAAGCGCTCCCCAACGGCGTACTTGCTCATTTCCGGCCATTCAGCCGTACCAGCCGCAGTTATCAGCGTTACACAATTATGATCCGCACCGAACACACCCGTGCTTACATCATTCGCCACAAGCCAATCACAGCCTTTACGCAACCGCTTTGCCGCAGCATGTTGCAAGACCGTTTCTGTCTCCGCAGCAAAGCCCACAACCAAGGATGGGCGCTGCTCATGCTGGCATATTTGCGCCAAAATATCCGGATTTTCAGCGAGCTCCAGAACCGGCGGAGCACCCGTTTTCTTAATCTTCTGACCTGCCACAGCTTTGGCCCGCCAGTCACTCACCGCAGCCGTACAAATTGCAGCATCCACCGAGAGATTTTGAGTACAGGCACTCAACATCTCATCCGCCGTTTCAACCGATATACGGGTCACACCACGCGGGGCCGGCAAGGAAACAGGACCACTCACGAGCACAACATCTGCACCACGCGCGACTAATGCCTCAGCAATGGCATAACCTTGTTTTCCCGATGAATGATTCGATAAAAACCGGACCGGGTCTAGAGGCTCCCGTGTTGGTCCTGCCGTGACCAAAATACGCTTTCCCTGCAAAGCGTTATCTCGTTTCATAACGGCCAATACAGCACGGCAAATAGCCTCTGGCGCGCTCAAACGCCCCATACCCACTTCGCCACATGCCATGCTGCCGTTATCTGGACCGACAAACTGAACGCCACGCCCTGTAAGCTGCGCGATATTTTCTTGCGTTGCAGCATGCTCCCACATGCGTACATTCATTGCAGGAGCCACGACAATCGGTACTGTCGTCGCCAGTAGCAATGTGGTGGCCAAATCATCAGCCAACCCATGCGCCATACGCGCCATAAGATTCGCCGAAGCCGGACACACCAAAACCACGTCCGCATCACGGGCAAGGCGAATATGCCCAATTTCACTTTCCTGCGTTGGCGCAAAGAGCACATCATGCACACGCTCTCCCGCCAACGCTTCTAAGCTCAATGGTGTAACAAATTCTTTTGCACTGCTGGTCATAACCGGTCGGACGGATACGCCCTCCGCACGCAAGAGGCGGATAACATCCAGCGCCTTATACGCGGCAATACCACCCCCAACGATCAGCAGAACACGTTTCATTATTACAGACGCCAACCTGAGTGAATGGCCGCAATGCCACCCGAGAGGTTCTGATGTTTTACCTGTTCAAGCCCCGCATCACGCATCATCTGCGCGAGCGTCTCTTGATCAGGGAACATGCGGATACTTTCAGCCAAATACTGATAGCTCTCAGCATCCCCAGCAACCACCTTGCCCATACGCGGCAGTACCTTGAACGACCACGCATCATAAATCGGCGCCAAAGCAGCGACCTCAACGCGCGAGAACTCCAAGCAGAAGAAGCGGCCACCCGGCTTCAATACGCGGCGCACCTCACGCAGAACGGCGTTTTTATCCGTACAGTTACGCAAGCCGAATGCCATCGTAACGCGGTCTACGGAACGGTCGGGGAGGGGGATGGATTCCGCATCAACAACACAGCATTCCACTTGACCAATCAGGCCCGCTTTGATGGCGCGATCACGGCCCACATCCAGCATAGCGGGATTAATGTCAGACAAAATGGCAGGACCGCCGCCCGCACGCGCCCAGCCAAACGTAATATCACCCGTACCACCCGCCAAATCCAACAGCTTCAAACCCGGACGTGGGTTCAGTTGGCTAATGAGAATACGTTTCCAAACACGGTGAATACCGAGTGACATGACATCATTCATGACATCATATTTACCGGCAACACTTTCAAACACCTCACGAACCATCGTCTTTTTTTGCGCGCGCGGCACGCTACGATAGCCAAAATCAGTGGTATCTTCCGCATGATCGAAGCTCGGATCAGCGGCAGAAGTGAACGCAGCAGCGTCATGGGCTCTATCGGTCATGAAGCAATCGATATAACGTTGTGAGCCATCATGCCAGAGCTTCCCGAAGTTGAAACCGTCATGCGTGGTTTGCGCACCGCCCTCGAAGGGCAGCGAATCACGCAGGTTACCCTCAATCGCCACGACCTTAGATGGCCGTTTCCTGCCAATCTTCAGCAAGAAATGCTCCATCAAAAGGTTATTTCGTTTCATCGACGCGCGAAATATATTCTCATGCGCCTCGAAAATAATTGGAGCGTTTTATTTCACCTTGGCATGTCTGGCCGCATGCTCATTGGGGTGAGGGGACAAAATACAGCGCCACCACGCCATGAGCATGTTGTCATTGAAAGTGATGGCGGCACACGTATCGGATTCGTGGACCCACGACGTTTCGGCGCTATTGACCTTGTCCCAACAGCAGATGAAGAGCAGCACATGCTCCTGCATAAACTGGGCATAGAACCTCTCTCAGACGCCCTAACCGGACAGTATCTCCAAAACGTTTTTCTCAAAAAACGCACTCCCATCAAAACAGCGCTCCTAGATCAGCGCTTCATTGCGGGATTGGGAAACATTTATGTCTGCGAAGCACTTTTCCAATCTCGAATCCACCCCACCCGTACAGCAGGTAACCTGACAGACACAGAAGCCGCTTCACTCGCACAAAACATCCGTGTCATTCTGAACGCAGCCATTGCATCCGGCGGATCTTCGTTGCGTGATTATGTGCAAGCGGACGGAACACGTGGCGGTTATCAAGACCTACACCACGTCTATGGCCGCGAAAACGAGGCATGCCGCCACTGTACCGCAACCCCCATAGAACGCCTCGTTCAGTCCGGGCGTTCCACCTTTTACTGCCCATCCTGTCAAAAATAACCGGTTTATCCACAGCAATCTGTGTAAAATACTTGACGTATCTCGCTAGGCGGAGTAGACCCCGCCAATCATTTTCTGAGACACCTTAAGAACCGAAACCGAAAGATCCATGGCAAATACAGCTTCAGCCCGTAAGCGCATCCGTCAAAACGAAAAGCGCCGCGTCCGTAACGTTGCTCGCGTTTCCCGTATGCGTACGTTCATCAAGAAAGTCGAAAGCGCAATCCAGAGCGGTGACAAGAGCGCAGCTTCAGAAGCGTTCCGTGCAGCACAGCCAGAAATGCAGCGCGCAGCAGGCAAGGGCGTCGTGGCGAAGAACACCATCAGCCGCAAGCTCTCTCGCTTGTCAGCACGCATCAAGGCTCTGGCAACAGCCTAAGCTTTCAGGCAGGACCTGATGTGGAAGACGCGTCCCTGTATGGGGGCGCGTTCTTTTTTTGGCTTTTTTTAGCCTCTGGCAGCGTGTGATCACTTTAGCAAAAGTGCTCATTGAACCTGCTCTTCGTACTTGCTTCGCTCCATCATCAAGCATATCCTAAGGGGATACGAATCAGCAGATCAGCGCACGGCACCATGGCTTACTCACGAGGCCATGCTCCGTATAAATAAGCGCCCCGCACAGCCAAGTTGTTTATTATCGCTTCTACGCCTTAAGCGTTAAGCACTGCACGACGCCGTCTTAAAAATACGGTCATAGAATGAAAGGAGGGATCATGGTGGAAAACGCACAATATCTGGACGCCAATGCCTCCTTCGACCACGCTCTTGAAGCCGCTTGGCACATTGTCCGTGACAAATTGAAGAGCGAAGTCGGTGAGGTCGAATACGGCACGTGGCTACGCCAAATCGTTCTCGGGCCACTTGAAGACGACGAACTGACACTTTTCCTACCCTCACGCTTCTTGCGTGACTGGGTTCGCAGCCAGTACGAAGAACGCCTGAAGTCTCTGTGGCGCACAGAATACCCAAAAGTGCAGCACATTGAGCTTCTCGTACGCCGTGGCGTGGCTGAGAGCACCTCCGACACACCTTCCGCGCCCAGCTCGGACAACCCCGCTTCACTCAGTGAGCAGAGCAGCGCCGAGGCTCCATCAGAAGTCCGCAGTGACCTTACTGCCCCCTTGGATGCGCGTTTTACCTTCGATAGCTTTGTCGTGGGTAAGCCCAATGAGTTTGCGTATGCATGCGCACGCCGCGTTGCTGAAAAGCCATCTAGCCCCGGCTTTAACCCACTCTTCCTCTATGGTGGCGTTGGCCTTGGCAAAACGCATCTCATGCACGCCATCGGCTCTGAACTGACCAAGACCGGCAATGTCTCAGTGGCCTATATGTCTGCTGAGAAGTTTATGTACCGCTTCATCGCGGCGATCCGTTCACAATCGACCATGGAATTCAAAGAGCAATTGCGCTCAGTGGATGTCCTCATGATTGATGATCTTCAGTTCCTCATCGGCAAAGACAACACGCAGGAAGAGTTCTTCCATACGTTCAATGCCTTGGTTGATGCAGGCCGGCAGATCATTGTCAGCGCGGACAAAAGCCCGTCTGATCTGTCTGGCTTAGAAGATCGCCTGAGAACCCGCCTCGGCTGCGGTATGGTGGCCGATATCCACGCCACCACATTTGAGCTGCGCATTTCGATTTTGGAAGCCAAAGCCAAAGCCTCCGGCACCACCGTACCGGCCAAGGTTTTGGAGTATTTAGCGCACAAAATCACAACCAACGTCCGCGAACTTGAAGGGGCCTTAAACCGCCTTATCGCACACGCCGATTTGGTTGGGCGTCCAGTCACGCTCGACAGCACTCAGGATGTCCTCAAGGACATGCTGAAAGCACATGACCGCCGCGTCACGATTGAAGAAATCCAACGCAAGGTTGCTGAACACTGGAATATCCGCCTAACGGACATGTCCTCCGCACGCCGCGCACGCGCCGTTGCACGACCACGTCAGGTGGCCATGTTCTTAGCCAAGCAACTCACCAGCCGTTCATTACCTGAAATTGGCCGTAAATTTGGTAACCGCGACCATACGACCGTCATGCACGCCGTCAATCGTGTTGCTGAATTAATGGAACAAGACCCTTCATTCGCAGAAGATGTTGAACTTCTGCGCCGTATGCTTGAAGGCTAAGTCCTGAAAGAGCCGGGCAATTCCAGCCCGGCCTCTCTTTCCCAGCGCTAGCCGTTCTGCTAGACAGAAGGCCTTCTGGACTTTCTGCCGATCCACTGGAAAAAGACAATGAAATTCACGGTTGACCGCACTCTCTTGCAACGTGCTCTCGCTCATATTCATGGCGTTGCAGAAAAGCGGAATACCATTCCCATTTTGGCAAACGTTCTTCTGAGTTTTGCCGATGGGACGCTGCGCCTGACAGCAACCGATATGGAAATTGCGGTCGTTGAAGAAGTCGCCGCAGAAGGGCCAACACCCGGCTCCACTACCGTACCGGCATCAGTGCTGTTCGAAATCGTCCGTAAACTGCCAGACGGTGTAGCCATCGAGTTCAGCCACCCCGAAAGTGATGCTCCGCTGGGGCTGCGCGCTGGCCGCTTTGCAACGAGCTTGAACGTTCTGCCCGTTGATGACTTCCCAGCTATGGTTGCAGGTGATCTGCCGCACCGCTTTGTCATCCCTGCGGCAACGCTTAAAGGACTGATTGACCGCACAAAATTTGCGATCTCCACAGAAGAAACGCGCTACTACCTGAACGGTATCTACGTCCACGTCGCTGGTACAGGCCCCACAGCCACATTACGCGCCGTTGCTACAGATGGGCACCGTCTTGCACGCGTGGAAGCCGATGTTCCTGAAGGTGCGCAGTCCATGCCGGGCGTTATTATCCCGCGCAAAACCATCAATGAACTGCGTAAGCTGCTGGATGAAGGCGCTGCCGATATTGAGATCTCCCTATCTGACACGCGCATTCAGTTCGGGGCAGGGCCTGTTTTACTAACGTCAAAGCTCATCGACGGCACCTTCCCAGAATATGAGCGCGTTATCCCGAAAGGGAATGACCGTCTGCTCCGCGTCGGCAAGAAAGATTTTGCAGCTTCTGTCGCACGTGTTGCGGCCATCAGCACCGAGCGCTCACGCCCTATCAAAATCTCTCTCACCACCAATTTACTGACACTCTCAGCCATCAGCCCAGATCAAGGCGTGGCGCAGGAAGAGTTGGATGAGAACACCGTCACCTACGACGCGCCACCCATTGAGATCGGCTTCCAAGCACGTTACTTGACTGATATTACAGATCAAATTGACGTTGAAGTTGAATTCGCATTCGCGGATAGCTCTGCCCCAACTTTGGTACGGGACACAGGCTTCCCAGCAGCGCTCTACGTTCTAATGCCGATGCGGGTGTAAAAACCTGCATTGGACTTACTACGCCTCACGCTGACAGATTTTCGCAACTACACACGCGCAAACTGGACACCATCTCACCCCATTACGGTCTTCACCGGCCCTAATGGGGCAGGGAAAACCAATCTTCTGGAAGCTGTATCGCTCCTGTCACCAGGCCGCGGACTACGCGGCTCACCGCTCCCACAACTCTGCCGTACACACGCTCAGGAGTGGGGTATCGCCGCAATACTCAGCGGCAGTCATAACGAGCAAATCCGCATCGGCACCGGCGCCAAACACAGCGAACAGCGGCGCAACTTCCACATTGATGGTCGCCCCGTACGCTCCCAAACCGCTATCGCACCGTATTTCAGCTGCGTATGGCTCACTCCACAAATGGACCGGCTTTTCCAAGAAGGGGCGAGCGGCCGACGACGTTTTCTTGATCGTTTGGTCATTGCCCTGACGCCTGATCATGCCCGCGAAATCACCGCACATGACCGCTCAGTCTCCAGCCGCAATCGCGTCTTGCAAGAACAACCACACGCAGACCTCTGGCTCAACGCGATTGAAGATTCCATCGCCAGACATGCAACAGCCGCAACAGCGTCCCGTTTAGCCCTCATTGAGCATATGAATGCCCAAAGCAATTCTCATACAGAATTCCCAGAGTGCTCCCTCGGCCTTGATTGCCGTATTGCTCAACACCTCAAAATAGCCCCAGCCTTAAAGGTCGAGGAAACACTGCGCGCACAGCTTAAAGCATCTCGCATAACAGACCGTGAGCAACGCTTAACCTCACATGGCGCACATCGTGCCGATTTATTACTTTCCGACAAAGCCACAGCACGACCCGCTCACCTCTCTAGCAGCGGTCAACAACGCGCACTGCTCACAGGCATTATTCTGGCGCATGCCGATCTTATCGCCAGCCTACGCGGCCAAGCCCCGGCCTTATTACTTGATGAACCCTTAGTCCATTTGGACGAAATACGCCGCAATGCATTGTTAGAAACCCTAAAACACCGCCAGTCACTGGTCCTTATGACCGGCACAGACCATCATTCTTTCGGCCCCCTTCATGATCATGCTGCATTTTTATCCGTGAAAGACGGCCTAGTTCTCCCCAGCTGACACGGATGCTCTGGCCTAGATCGGGGGGAACGGCTATACTGTCTCACAAGATTTACAGTGAGTTACGGAGACCACCCCGCGCATGTCAGACAGCCAGAACCAGCCGGAAAACACAGGCGCGGAGAAAGACGACTACGGTGCCTCATCGATCTCGGTACTCAAAGGGCTAGACGCCGTCCGTAAACGCCCCGGCATGTATATCGGCGATACGGATGACGGCTCAGGCCTGCACCACATGGTGTTTGAAATCATCGACAACGCTGTTGATGAAGCCCAAGCTGGTTTCGCTACAAGCTGCACACTGACACTCAACGGCGATGGTTCCATCTCCGTCCGTGATGACGGCCGTGGCATTCCAACGGATATGCACTCAGAAGAAGGTGTCAGCGCAGCAGAAGTCGTGCTGACCAAACTTCATGCCGGCGGCAAGTTTAACCAGAACTCATATAAAGTATCCGGCGGCCTTCACGGCGTGGGTGCAGCTGTGGTGAACGCTCTGTCCGAATGGATGGAAGTGCGCATCTGGCGTAATGGGCAAGAACATTTCATCCGCTTCCAACATGGTGAGCGTGATGAAGCTCTGCGGATCATTGGCCCGTCCGATGAACCCCGTGGCACGTTGGTGACCTTCAAACCAAGTCGCGGTACCTTCACAAAAGTAGACTTTGATTTCAGCATTCTCGAACGGCGCGTCCGCGAACTTGCCTTCCTGAATTCCGGCATGGAAATCATCCTGCGCGATGAACGCCATAGCGAGACGACCGAAACACGTTTCTTCTATGAAGGTGGCCTCAGCGCTTTCGCAGAATGGCTCGACTCTTCCAAAACATCCATTGTCACTCCACCGATCACCGGGGACGCAGACAATGCCGAAAGCGGCATTCGTGTTGAGTTTGCTCTCAGCTGGAACGATACCTACCACGAGACAATGCTGTGCTTTACCAACAACATTCCCCAGCGGGATGGCGGCACACATTTGGCGGGTTTCCGCCAAGCGTTAACGCGTGTTGTTGGTAAATATGTTGAAGCACATTCCAAGAAAGAAGCAGGCTCGCTCACGGGCGAGGACATGCGCGAAGGCATGACGGCCGTTCTGTCCGTGAAAGTGCCTGACCCCAAATTCTCATCACAAACAAAAGACAAGCTGGTTTCCTCTGAGGTACAACCCGTTGTGCAAGCTGCCGCCGCAGATGCAATCGCACATTGGTTTGAGACACACCCCAAAGAAGCCAAGGCAATCGTCAGCAAAATTCTTGATGCAGCCTCCGCCCGTGAAGCGGCACGCCGCGCCCGTGAATTAACACGGCGCAAAGGCGTGCTGGATGTTTCTTCTCTACCGGGCAAACTCGCAGACTGTCAGGAACGCGATGCGTCTAAAGCTGAAATCTTTATCGTTGAGGGTGACTCCGCAGGCGGTACTGCAAAGCAGGGCCGTGACCGTCGTTTCCAGGCCATCTTGCCTTTGCGTGGTAAAATCCTGAACGTCGAACGCGCACGCTTTGACCGTATGTTAGGTTCCGCTGAAATCGGGACGCTTATCACGGCACTTGGCACCGGCATTGGTCGTGGGGAAGTCGATCAAGGCGGTTTTTCCGCCGAAAAGCTACGCTACCACAAGATTGTCATCATGACTGACGCTGACGTGGACGGCTCACATATCCGGACACTTCTGCTAACCTTCTTCTTCCGCCAAATGCCCAACCCTCGTGCGGCGCGCCGCCGTCGTTGTGATATGCTGGCAACGCTGTTTGGTATGGCGGCGGCGGGTATTCTGGTGCTTGTGCTGGCGTCTATTCTCTGGACTTTGCTGTTCAATGGTTTGGCGGGTTTATCTGTCGCGGCTTTGATTAAGCCTATGGGCGCACCGGGGTCTGGTGGTGGCTTGGCCAATGCGATTATTGGTAGT
>NZ_BCZB01000023.1 GCF_001598495.1 Neokomagataea thailandica NBRC 106555 | reverse complement strand
TCAAAGTCGATGATACACCAATTGGCATTGCCGAAGGTCTGAATGCCGGCGCATTGACCGTAGGCGTTGCGGTATCAGGCAACTGCTTTGGCCACTCGGAAGCCGACATTGCCGCCATGTCTTCCGATGAGTTTACCGCCAAGCGCCACGCCGCTTATCATGCGCTACGTCAGGCCGGTGCCCACTACGTCATTGATACAATCGCTGACCTTCCTACCATACTTTCTCAACATGCAGCACAACATCACAAGACTGATGGTGCCGCATGAAACAACCTTATGACATCGCCATTATCGGCGCTGGAATTTGCGGCCTTGCACATGCACTCGCTGCCGCAAAACGCGGTAAACGTTGCATCGTCATAGAACGTAACCTTGCGGCCGTCGGCGCATCCATCCGCAATTTTGGTTTCATCACCGTATCCGGGCAAGAGCGCGGTGCTTGCTGGCAACGCGCAAAGCGCAGTCGTGACATCTGGGCTGACATTGCCGGCCCGGCGGGCATATCTATCACTCAACGCTCAATGCTAGTCCTCGCCCAAAACATCGAGACACTCAATGTCCTTGAGGCTTTCCGAAACGATGACATGGGCGAAGACTGCCGCCTCCTTTCCCGCTCAGAGATGGAACACTACACGGACCTCAAAACCTCTCACCTCAAAGGCGCTTTACTCTCCCCTCACGAACTACGTGTCGAATCCAAAGACGCCATCCCCCAACTCACACGCTGGTTGGCTGAGCACTGGGGCGTAACCTTTCTATGGGGTACCACCGTTCATACCGTTGAACCGCCACACATTCAGACAAGCCAAGGCACCATCCATGCCGAATCTGTCATTATCTGCCCCGGTGATGATCTCCGAACCCTCTTTCCAGAACGCCTCAGCACCTACAGCCTGACGCGTTGCAAACTCCAAATGATGCGCCTTGCCTCCGGCGGCATACAAGCCAACACACCAGCCATCATGTCCGATCTCGGGGTTGAGCGTTACCGTGGCTACCACCACCTCCCGGGCCATAGCGCCCTAAAGCGATGCCTCCAACGCGATAAAAGCGCAGCCCTTGCGGCAGGCGTGCATCTCATTGCCGTCCGCTCAGCCGATGGCTCACAAATTGTAGGCGATTCACACGTTTATATGGACGAGCCCGACCCATTCACCGATGCAGGGGTGGACGAATTAATTCTTACAGAACATGATAGTGTATTCAAACACACCCCACCGGTGATTACCCGGTGGAATGGCTGCTACACCAGTGGCCCTAGTACCATGGTCATGGACCGCGTGTCAGATTCTGTCCGCATCGTCCTCATCACCAGCGGAACAGGGGCCAGCACGTCCTTCGCCATTGCGGAAGAAACCCTCACGGACCTTTGGGGATAACCATGAGCACACCCTCCTCCGGCCTACGCCACACCCTTTCCCCCCGCCTTGTCGGGATGATTGCCGTCGGTGGCGTAATCGGCGCAGGATTATTCGTCGGCTCGACCTCTTTTTTACGACAAACCGGCTTTCTGATTATCCCACTCTACACCATCGCCATTCTGCTCATGATCGCCCAAATGCGCACTTTAGCGCATATGACAGCCCACAAACCAGAAGCCGGATCCTTCATCGGCCAGATCCGTAATGCTTTGGGCGCACGTGCCGGTTTCATCGCAGGGTGGGCCTATGTCCTGTATTGGTGCGCTACCGCAGGTTCCGAAATTATTGCGATTGGCCCACTTTTTAACCAACTCACCGGCCTACCCGGGACCATCGGCATGGTCGGCCTCGTTGCCCTTACCTTGGTCACCAACCTCATCTCCGCACGCGCCTATGCTAGCGGAGAAGCTGCTCTCTCTTTAACGAAGCTCGGCGCGCTTACTCTGTTTATTGCCGTTGGCGTTCTCTCATGGCTCTGGCCCAGCCTGAGCGGGATACACACAAGCAATGTAGGCATCACAACAGCCTCACTCGTCCCAGCAGGCATCGGAGCAGCGCTTGCAACCCTGCCGCTCTTAATTCAAACCCTCACCGGCTTTGAAATCGCTACAGTAGCGGCGATGGAATCCCCAGACCCTGTCCGCAGCGTCTCTCATGCGGCCCGGCGTCTTGTACCACAAGTTGGCTTTCTTCATGTCGCCTCTCTGGCCCTTGTCCTCACAATTGTGCCTATTACGGCCCTACAACCCGGCCATTCCCCCTTCACCACGGCCTTGAGCCATATGGGCATTCCGGTCGGGGCACGCATCCTCACGGCCATTGTCCTCGTCGCGGTCACATCCTGCCTGAACTCAGCACTGTTTGCGGCATCACGCGTGCTTTATGAACTCGCTGAAACACGGGACGCTCCGGCCAATTGCCGCGTTCTCAGCGCCAGTGGCGTTCCTACACGCGCCGTCTTATACACGGCAATTTTAGAATGTGCGGTTGCCGGATTGGGCATCCTCTCACCACATGATGGATACATCATGGCGCTTTCGCTCTCGGCCATGCTCATCATGTTTACCTATCTTTTTGCTAATGCCGCACAAATCCGCCGCCTCTCAACCGCCACATCGCCCGGTGACGCATCACGTCGTATCCTAGCAGCACTCACCTTTCTCGGATTTTCACTCACCTTACTGAGCATTGCCTTTACGCCCGCAGGCCGAAATGACTGCCTCCTCTCCGTAAGCACAATGGCCATTCTATGGATACTCGCCTATTTCACCCACCGGCGCTAAAAATACGCTCCTTTGTCGGCATAAACACAAAAAGGGGCGTCCCCGTATAGCAGGACGCCCCTTCAAATCTCCCGCCTCACGGGAAAAACCACGTGCGCTCTTTTCAAAAAGAACGCCGTCAGTCTGCTTAACTTTTTAACGCCGCAATCGCCGTCAATTCTACACGCCAGTCTGGGTCGGCCAATTTTGCCTCAACCGTCGCGCGCGCAGGCTTATGCCCCACGTCCAACCATGCATCCCATGCACGATTCATCGCGCCAATCTCATTAATATCCGTCAGGAAAATCTGCACTGAGAGCAGACGTGTCTTATCCGTACCCAACTCAGCCAATAACGCATCAACCTGACGAAGAATATCCGCCGTCTGGCCTTCTGTGTCCAAACTGGCATCATCAGCAACCTGACCAGCCAGATATGCCACCCCATTATGCACAACCACACCTGTCAGACGCTCTTCTTCCAAGTGGCGGCTAATATCGTGATGCTGGACCATATACCCTCCCGTTAACGTTCTGATGACGCATGACAAACGTCATACTCCCCGTGCAAGCCAAACGGCTTACTGAAGCATGGTTGGAATCATCTCATGCTCAAGAATGGCATCCATGGCGCTTTCTTCATCATCTGCCACAGCCATCGGCGTACCATCGGCCGCATGAATAATCATAACAGCTTCGCCATCCTCAACACCCGCCCGCACATAAGCGAGACGTGACATACCCAGAACACGCAATTGCTGATCCGTGATATGCCGCAGATCACTTGGCAATGCCTCTTCTGCTGGCTGGTTACTGTCGAAAATATCGGTCAAATCTGAATCCTCTAGGTGCTCCGCTGGCTTATGCACAGAGCACAGCAGAGCAAAAGATAACGCTACGTTAAACGCCGCGGCGCCTTAATCATCCCCAATCTCACGCACTGGGTGAGACCGACGTGACTTCACCACGGGCGGAACAACATCAGGATGGAGCGGTGCGGTGGGTGCACCCGGACGACGTCCCTGAGAGATCGCTATCCGCTTCACACGCACTTCTGGCTCTGGCCGTAAGAGATCAATATGGAGCAAGCCATTATCGAGCCATGCACCACCGATCTCTATCCCTTCCGCCAAGACAAACGCCTTGTGGAACTGCCGGGCCGCTATACCACGATGCAAGAAAACACGCCCCTGCGAATCATCATTTTGACGACCACGAATTACAAGCTGATTATCTTCTTGCGTAATCTGTAGATCATCCATCGTAAAACCAGCGACCGCGAGCGTAATACGCAACGCCGTTTGGCTAATTTGTTCAATGTTATAAGGCGGGTAACCATCTGAGCTGGTTTTGGAAGCCCGTTCCAACATCTGTTCCAAATGATCAAACCCAAGAAACATAGGGGACGTAAAAAGACGACCTGACATAAGCTGAAGCCTCCTCAAGGAGCGAAACAGGGTGATATGGACCCAAAAAGCGGCATCCATCTTGGAATAATATGGTCCTGTTGCCCTTTCACGCAAGCTTTCCTCAGGAAATGACGGCTTATCGCCTCTTTAAGCTGGCCTTGTGCGCCCCTGATCGCTACATCGCACAGCATGAGCGAATTCGATTTTCTGACCGGGATTGAAGACGTCCCGCCCACGCCCATCGTCATTGCCCCTGCCCCCATCCTGCGGCAGGTTACCCGTGACGTGCGTCCTGAGGACATGTCCCACCTCCGCGAACAGCTTCCGGGCATGTTTTCTGCCATGTACAAGGCCCCCGGCATTGGCCTTGCAGCCCCACAAGTTGGGCTAGATATGCGCTTCGCCCTCGTTGATGTGGCAGAAGAAGGTGCAGATCGTAACCCGATGGTGCTGATCAACCCCGAAATTGTCACCGATTCGGAGCAAATGGCCGCGCGTGAGGAAGGGTGCCTCTCCCTTCCAAACCAATATGCCGAAGTGATTCGCCCTGAAGCGATTCGCGTGCGTTTCCGCAATGTCGCCGGAGATATCGAAGAGCTTGATGCCGACGGCCTCCTCGCCACATGCATCCAGCATGAAATGGACCATCTCGACGGCGTCCTCTTCATCGACCACCTCTCTACGCTCAAGCGCAACATGATCATGCGTCGCTTAGCCAAAGAGCAAAAGTTCAGAAGGCGCTAATCACACCATGCGTCTGATCTTCATGGGCACACCGGACTTTGCCGTCCCTGCCTTGCACGCCCTGATGGAAGCCGGCCACGAGATTGTGGCCGTCTATACACAACCACCACGTCCTGCTGGGCGCGGAAAAGCATTGCGCCGCTCCGCTGTCCATGAAGCCGCAGATGCCGCTGGCCTCACCGTACGTACACCTGCACGCGTCAAACGTGACACAGCCGAGCACGAAGCCTTCGCCGCACTCAACGCCGATGCCGCCATTGTAGCAGCTTATGGGCTAATCCTACCCAAAGCCATGCTCGATGCCCCACGCCTCGGCTGCTTGAATATCCACGCAAGCTTACTCCCACGCTGGCGCGGCGCATCCCCCATCCAAACCGCCATCGTTGCGGGCGATACGCAAAGCGGCGTCTGCATCATGCAAATGGATGAAGGCTTAGACACAGGAGCCGTCTTACTCCAAGGCGCCACCCCCATCACAGCATCAGACACCGCCAGTACACTGCATGACCGCTTATCCGCCATTGGTGGCGCATTAATCGTGCAAGTCCTTGCAACGAATCCAAAGGCCACACCCCAACCCGCAGAAGGCGTTACCTACGCCAAAATTCTCACGCGCGATGATGGCCGCCTCGACTGGTCCCGTAGCGCACAAGAACTCGACCAACACATTCGCGGCTTCACGCCATGGCCGGGTGCCTTTACCTCGCTAAACGGCACGACCATCAAAATTGGCGCTGCAACCCCCATCGCATCATCATCCCACACCGCCGAGAGTGGTTGCACCATTGACGATGCGCTCACGATTGCATGTGGCAACGGCGCGGGTGGAGCGACTGCCCTACGCATCGATCGCTTACAGAAACCGGGCCGCAGCATGATGTCTGCCGCAGACTTCCTCCGTGGCCAATCCATCCCCAAAGGGACCCGCTTTGACTGACGTTGTGACTGAAACTGCCATTACTCGTTGGGCCGTCTTAATCGAGTATGACGGAACAGACTTCGTCGGATGGCAACGCCAAAAAGACGGTGTCTCGGTTCAAACATTAGTCGAAGCTGCCGCCTCACGCATCGCAAGCGGGCACCCCGTTTCCAGCATCACCGCCGGACGGACCGATTCTGGCGTCCATGCCGCCGGCCTCGTCGTGCATTTAGACTTTCCAGCCCACACGAACTTTCGCTCCCACCAAGTCCGAGACGGATTGAGCTTTCACCTCAAACCACACCGCGTCGTCGTCCTTGATGCCGCCCCCGTCAGCCTTGACTGGAGCGCGCGCTTCTCCGCCACATGGCGGCGCTACCGGTACACCATCATCAACCGCCCCTCACGTCCCGCCCTGATGGAAGGCCGCGCTTGGCACGTAAAACGCCCTATCAGCATCGAACTGATGCAAGAAGGTGCGAACCGTATGCTCGGCACACATGATTTCTCATCCTTCCGCGCCTCGGCCTGCCAAGCCAACTCTCCTATACGCACCCTCGATGAACTCAGCATACGCAGAGACGGCGAACTCGTTTTCATCGAAACACAAGCGCGCTCCTTCCTGCACCATCAAGTGCGCAACATGGTCGGTTCCCTCATGATGGTCGGCACCAAACAATGGGCACCAGACCGCATCACCCAAGCGCTAGAAGCGCGTGATCGCCGCGCAGCAGGCCAAACCGCACCTTCTGAAGGGCTATGCTTCCTTGCCGTGGGGTATCCTGATGATCCGTTTGTGAGAAAAAATTAAGTATTATGAAATGTTTGGTGACCGTCATCATAGCAAGGAAAAATACATTTTTCACTCTCACATTAAACGCTGAACACCTTGTCATTACTCAGGAATAATCGCACTAATAAGAAAACATTCTTACAAACCCAAACGGTACGCACACTATCACAGCCGAGGATAAGTCAATGCGCGTAAAAATTTTCTCCTGTCATTACCAAAAACCAACCCATACCGTGAATACTGAACTATTCTCTGATTTAATTTCCGGATATCACAGCGACCCTGACGGGGCCTATATTGGCGACCTAGATGGCGTAAACATTGCTGAACAAAATGATTTTAGCGAAATACGCCATCACTATTACGTATGGAAAAATCTTTTAGATGACTACGAATATATCGGCTTTGATCATTACAGAAGAAGATTCTTTATCACCCCAATGCCCTATAACGACCTTAAATCTATTTCACCGCACTACGCCGAACAACGCGACGGGTTTGATACTGACCAAAAACTACACGAAATTCAGCAAAGCCGCGAAGATTTCCTAGACTACTTCACCATACGTAAAAACTTTACCTCAACTGAAATCGATAGCTTCAAACATTGGCTATCCCAGTATGATGTGGTTGTTCCACGTATGTGGCATCTTCATGATCGGCCCGACCTAGAAAGCGAATGGAAAAATAGCGGCCTCCCACCACAAATGTGGGAAATGTTCATTGCGTCCATGCGTGATAAACCTCAGTTCTCTCCGCTTCCCTATCACCCCATCCGAACCTCCAACCATAACAACATCTTCATTATGAAGACCGAGCTATTTGACGAATATATGCATGGCCTTTTCGCCGCCGTAAAAGACCTTGAAGCACTCATGGAAGGAAAACTCGATCCTTTCCCAAGACGATGGGGTTATGTCGCAGAAAAGGCTCTCAACTACTTCATTCTCTCCAAGCGCAAAAAGCACCCCTTCTTTAATGTTGCTCAACTACCTCTCGTTGTTCGTACACTCCATAACGATTTATAAAATAGGCCTTATACGACAATGGACATTCCATCTGGCTTCCACATTGATGACGCTCTTCGAAACCATACTGAAGGCTTCGCATGGCAACTGGTTGCACCAGAAGCAGGTGGCCCCCGACAACCACCACGCTTCACCTTAGGGCCAATTCCAGCCCCCTTTAGTGACTGGTTCTACGGAGACCGACTGGCACCATCCTGCGGCATTTACACGATCGATAATGTCTCACTTGGCTCTGATCGTGTCCTTACCAAAGATGGACACACCATCTTTATTGAACGCACAGGTATGCATGAGGGCTCTGTCCGTGGCGCAGACTCTGCCCCAGAGCCTGACCGTGAACTCCAAATTGACGAAGACGTTGTCATACTCTGCGGCCCGGCCTACCAGATCTATGGTCACTGGCTGGTTGATTTTTTACCGCGTCTCTTACTTCTGCGTGAAGCCGGCTATGCACTGGACAGCCTGAAATACCTCCTGCCACATAATCTTCTAGGCTTCTCATGGACGTGGCTCGAGTTTCTCGGCATTCCACGGGACAATATCCGCACCTATGATGTCGTGCGTGACCGTTGCCACATCAAACGCGCCATCATCCCCACCTGCATTCGTGGCAATTCACGCGCGACACCAATTTTAGGGAAGATATTCCAAGATATCTGCACAACCCAACTAGGGGTGAATCCCTCTACACCACATCGAAAAATCTTTGTTTCCCGTGCCTTATGGGGAAACACCTCACGCCAACTCGCCAATCAAGACTACGTAGAAAGTTTTGTGCAAGAACTCGGTTTTGAGATCATTCACCCCGAAAACCTCAGTATTGCCGAGCAAATCCAAACCTTTTCTTCCGCCCGCATCATCATGGGAGAATATGGATCTGGCATGCATAATTCCGTCCTAGCCCCTCCTGGATGTGAAATCATCACATTACGCGGCACAATGGGGCACCCCGGTTTCTTACAATCCGGGATCTCCGCAGCATGTGGCCAAGAATGCTCTTATATTTTTGGAGAACAAAATGAGCAGACAGGCGCGTTCACAATCCGCGAACATGACCTAGATCTTTTTAAATACTTCCTACCCTTCTTGGAAGCGACGCCCAAAACCATTTAACAGCCCTTGATAGGGTCACAGGCCAGCATCCAACACCGTGACCCTCAGTTCACCGCTATCATATCCGCTAGTACGTTATAATATGGTGGAAGAAGGCGAATAATAATCAGCATAATAACTACTGACAATATCTGAAAAATGGTCACGCATAACGCTTGGAGATGCGTCAGCAATAGTCCAATTTTACTCGTATACCATGTCAGCCATAGACCATAGAACTGAGCCATAACGACTACGCATAAAATACCCTGCGTGCCTATATGCGGGAAAAACCCCTTCAACAACCCTACAGACACTGACATTATAAGCAACGGCAGCCACGCACACCACAACGATGCCGTCGCATACCGCGTCCATAGTCCCTCACGGCGCACCCAACGCGCATAGGCATGCGAAACAACGAGCTGCAACAGCGTACATGTCAAGGGAATCAGTGCCCGAACCAGCCCCAGCCCCCATTCAGTACTTGGCGTTTGGAACGTCAGACCACACGCGATAATCGCCACGGCTAGGCTTGGTGCAAGTGCCGCCATTAACGACGCTACGCCTGGCTCAAAACACACCATGCCGATGCTGCGCCCACGCGCCAACAACCACATTCCCAAAGGGACACTCCCTCCTTTAGGAAGCGGAAAACCCTCTGGCCGCTCACTGCTCACAGCCCAAACCTTTGCATGAACAGCCGATAAATTTCGGTCAATTCTTCCAAACTTTCCACAGCAACATGCTCATCCGTCTTGTGCATCGTTGCGCCCACCAAACCAAATTCTGCCACATCACAATACTGAGAGATAAAACGCGCATCTGATGTCCCTCCCCCCGTATCAAGAGCAGGCACAGAACCTGTAACGCCTGCCACGGATGCCTGTAAACAAGTCACTGCTTCACCCGGTTCGGTCAGAAAGGCTTCGCCACTAATACTCACATCCACCTGAGAATTCGGTGCATGCCGGGCCGTCACGTCACGTATCCACGCCTCTAATACCGCTCCAGTATGGCGGTCATTGAAACGGATATTCAACATTGCACTGGCTTCAGCCGGAATCACATTGGTCGCTGTATTCCCAACATCAACGCTCGTGACCTGCAAGGACGATGGAGCAAACCACTCACTCCCTTCATCAAGCACACGCCCCGTCATCTCGCTTAAGGCCGCAAGAAGGCGGTGGATTGGATTATCCGCCCGGTGCGGATAGGCAACATGCCCCTGCACGCCCTGCACGACAATCCGCGCGTTCATGCTTCCACGCCGACCAATCTTGATGGTTTCCCCCAAGAAAGACGGATTCGTCGGCTCTCCAAGCAAGCAGAAATCCGGCAATTCGCCACGTTCTGCCAACCACTCAATGACCGGCTTGGTGCCATAATGCGCAGGTCCCTCTTCATCCCCCGTGATGAGGAATGAAATAGCACCATGCGGCTCTCTTTCTGCCAGTAAGCGCGCTACTGCCGCCACGGAGCACGCCAAACCGCCCTTCATATCCGCAATGCCGCGCCCATACAGCATGCCATCTTGGATAACGGCCTCAAACGGATCATGCGCCCATCCCTGACCGGGCGGCACCACATCCGTATGCCCCGCAAAACACAAGCGCGGTTTACCCTCACCACGACGAGCGTAGAAATTCGGAGTCGGCGCATCTGCAGGGCCAAACGGCAACTGCGTTACGGTAAACCCTAACGCTTCTAACGCCGTGATCAGACAGGCCTGCGCCCCATCATCAACCGGTGTGACAGAACGGCAACGCAACATGTCCTGCGCCAATTCAACAGGATCCGTGAATGGCGCAGACGCAACAGCAGAAGTCATACTCAAGATTAGTCGCGCAGCAGATCGTTGATTGACGTCTTAGAACGTGTACGCTCATCAACACGCTTCACGATAACAGCACAGGCCAAAGAGGGCTGACCCGGCTCCTTCGGGGGCAGCGTGCCCGGCACAACAACCGAGTAGGCTGGCACACGGCCTTGGAAAATTTCACCGGTCGCACGGTCCACAACCTTCGTGGATGCACCGATAAATACGCCCATAGACAGCACAGCCCCGCGCTCAATGATCACGCCTTCTGCCACTTCTGAACGCGCACCAATAAAGCAATCATCTTCAATAATCACCGGAGCTGCTTGCAGTGGCTCAAGAACGCCACCAATACCCGCACCACCGCTGATATGAACATTCTTACCGATCTGCGCACAAGAACCAACCGTTGCCCATGTATCAATCATGGTGCCGCTATCAACATAAGCGCCAACATTTACGAAGCTCGGCATCAGCACAACATTTGGCGCAATAAACGCTGAACGACGCACAACAGCACCCGGAACCGCACGGAAACCGGCTTCAGAGAAACGGAACTGATCCCAGCCTTCAAACTTCAGCGGAACCTTATCAAAGCCAGAAACGCCCGCACAACCACGCTCCATGACACGGCTATCGTTCAGGCGGAAGGACAGCAGCACAGCTTTTTTCAGCCATTCATGGACAACCCAGCCATCTGCTGTTGGTTCAGCAACACGGCGCACACCAGCATCCAAATCACGCAGGACGGTCTCAATGACCTCACGGTCCGCCCCCTCGGTCTGCGAACTGAGAGTCGTACGACGTTCCCAAAGAGAATCGATAGCGGTGCGCAGCGTATCCTGAGACATGATTTTACCCGTCAGAAGCTAAAAAATAGGGCCGAACCATGCTGCCCGGTCCCTTTAATGTCAACGCCAGAAATAGCAACCAAAAATCAACATTAACCTTTTATTTATCCTTTAGGCTTAAATTTAAAGGCATAAATCCTATACTGGGCTTTCCTGTACCCATTCCATCCTCACTCCGGAGCACATTGCTATGTATCAGCCAGGCACCCGTACGCTCCTTGAACGCACCCCCCCTATCCCCAGCACAGCACCGCCACTCTGGAATCAGGCAGCACTGACAGACACACTCCTTAAAATACGCCGCGCCATCCTGCCTCACCTCGGAGCTGCGGCCGCACTGTCTCATCTTACGACCATATCTCCCGTGAATATGGTCCTGTTCCAAGGAGACACTGCACCTGAAGAGAGCAATATCCTTCACCAAAGCGCCCCCATCCCTCCCCAACTTGTCACGGAACTCCTTCCGCATGGCTTAAATGTTCTTACGCCTGAGACACGTATCATTCATCACGCCACCCACCACGCCGTCCTCATCTCCGACATTATACGCAGTCAAAAGCCTATCGGCCTTATCTGCTGGCACACACAGCCTTGGTCACATCATGACATCACAACGCTGCAAACCATTCTCTCAACGCTCGGCGGACTTCTAGAACTTGATGCTTTGCACAGGCGCGTACACGCCAATACGCATTATGACATCTCATCGAACTTACTAAACTGGCAGGGTTTCCAAGCCGAGATCACACGCCGGTGCCGCAGACTTGACCGAGACCAAAAAGCTGCGACCCTCATGCTGGCCTATATTCCCGGCCTAGATACACTCGTATCCGAACGAGATTTCCAAAGTTTCGAGGATGCTTTGTCTCAAAGCGTCACATTATTACGCAACGCCGTCCGCCCAACTGACGCTCTAAGCCGCCTAAGCGGTAACACCTTCGGCCTTTGGCTTGATGGCGGAGATCGCTTCGCCATTGCAGAACGCGCAGAGCGCATGACAGCACATGGCGTTCCCATTCTCATAAACCCGCCCGTACACTTCCCACTCCATATCGGCCTTGTAAGCCGTGAAGCTGGAGACATCGAGGGAACAGCCAATACTCTTCTTGAGCGCGCGACATTGGCGCTCAATACTGGCCTGCGGGAAGGCGTAAAATGGCGCTTCTTCCACGAAGCGCCATAAAATATCAGGACGCCTTAATAAGCGTACCCGGCCCAGCACGCGTAAACAATTCCAACAAACATGTATGCGGAACACGACCATCCAAAATGACCGCAGCCTTCGCACCCGCACGTACCGCCTGCAAACAGGTTTCCACTTTCGGGATCATCCCGCCAGAAATTGTCCCATCAGCAATCAAACGCGCCACATCATCAGCCGTCAGTTCTTCAATCAGATTGCCCTCTTTATCCAGAACACCCGGCACATCCGTTAACATCAACAAACGAGACGCATTCACGGCACCAGCAATAGCGCCCGCCGCCGTATCGGCATTGATATTATAAGTCTCCCCGTCTTTGCCCGCGCCAACAGGCGCAACAACAGGAATCAGACCCGACCCCAGCAAGGCATACAGCACACGTGGATCAATCTTTTCAGGTTCACCCACGAAGCCAATATCTAACGGCTTGTCTTCACCCGTCTCCGGGTCCCGCTTGGTCCGTTGAATACGACGGGCCTGCAAAAGCCCACCATCTTTTCCCGAAATACCAACGGCCAAAGCACCCGCGCGATTAATCAACTCCGCAACTTGCTTATTGACCGTACCCGCCAACACCATCTCGATGACATCAATCATCGCTTGGTCGGTCACCCGCAAACCATCCACAAAAGTGGATTTCAGATGCAAGCGGTCCAGCATGGCGCTAATCTGCGGCCCACCACCATGAACCACAATCGGATTGATACCCACCAATTTCAACAAGGCGATATCATACCCGAAGGCATTGGCCAGCTCACCATGCCCCATAGCGTGGCCACCATATTTTACAACAATAGTATCACCAGCATAACGCCGCAAATACGGTAGTGCGCTTGCAAGAATAGACGCCTGCATCTGGGCCTCATCCGTATTGATGATAGGCGGCGCAACAGGCAACTTCTCACTATGTGTTTTCGCGTTCATAGCTGGGGCAATATCCCTTGCTTACACTCAGTCAGGACTGAGTCGTGTCATCTGACGAACGGGCGAAACGTGTAATTTCGCCACGGAGATCTTCGATCCCCTCACCCGTTTCACTACTGGTTACAATCACACGCGGATAAGCCGCAGCATGCTTTAGAGCCAGCGCCTCAATCTCTTCGCGCTTTTTCTTGAGAGCCCCCGGCTTCACCTGATCAGCTTTCGTCAGCACGATCTGGAACACAACCGCAGCACGATCCAAAAGCTCCATCACGTCTTTATCGGACGCTTTCAGCTCAATACGCGCATCCAGAAGCAGAATAACGCGTTCAAGCGTTGTCCGTCCGCGCAGATACGCGAACATCGTCTCCTGCCAATCTTCTTTGACGGATTTAGCCGCCTTCGCAAAGCCATAACCCGGCATATCCACCAGAGCCAAACGCTCAGACAGATTAAAGAAGTTCAATTGCTTCGTACGGCCCGGCTCAGAAGAAGCACGCGCCAAAGCTTTACGCCCGGTCAAAGCATTAATCAGGCTCGATTTGCCAACATTAGAACGCCCTGCAAATGCCACTTCCGGCAAATCAATCGGCGGCAGTTGGTCAATCCGGGGAGACCCAAAATAGAAGGTACACTCCCCCGCAAAGAGGAGGCGCCCTTCTTCTACCAATTCCGGTGACGGTGGCCCTGCTATCTCACGCATGCTCGCTCAGCGTCCCTTTTTCGCCGTCGTCACCGGTACCGGCAACGTCGTACGGCTTTGAATGAAAGCTTGCTGTGCAAAGGTCAGCAAGTTGTTCCATGTGTAATAAACCAACAAGCTCGCTGGGAAGCTGGACATGAAGAACACATAAACCAGCGGCATAAACTGCATAATACGCGCTTGAGCAGGGTCCATCGTCACTGTGGTTTGACGCTGTAACAGCCAGAACGTAATGCCCAACGCTGTACCCCATACGCTAACATGCAGCATGGAAATATAAGCGGTTGGATCAAATGGCAGCAAACCAAACAGATTAAAGATATTCGTCGGATCTGGGATCGACAGGTCATGAATCCAGCCAAAGAACGGCGCATGACGTTCATCAATGCTGATATACAGCATCTTATACAGACAGAAGAAAATCGGCGCCTGTATCAGCATCGGCAAACAGCCACTTGCTGGGCTAACCCCTTCTTCTTTGTACAGCGCCATGACCTTTTGGTTTGCCGCCATCGGGTCATCTTTATGACGCTCCCGGATTTCCTGAATTTTTGGTGCCAACAAACGCATACGCCCCGAAGAGGCTGATGCTTTCGCCGCAAGCGGAAAAAGAATGATCTTCACAATCAAAGTCAACGCCATCAACGCCAGACCAAAATTGCCCAGATGCACATACAGCCAATGCAGCAGCGTCAAAATTGGACGGGTCAGGAAACTGAACCAACCAAAATCAATGGCCTTATCCAGATCTGGCACATGCAGGTCACGGCTATAGGACTGCAATAAGTCGACAACCTTCGCGCCAGCAAAGATATGACTGTTCATCGAGATAGAGCCATTCGGCATAATCGTCTGAGCGCTTTGCGCCGTGAAACCAACACGGTACGAACCCGCCGTTCCCGGCAGCCCCGGCACAAACCCGAAAGATGCTGACACAGGTGCTGTCGACTCAGCCAAGACCGCCGTCAGCCAGTACTTGTCGCTCAGCCCGACCCAACCACCGGTACCATTTTTAGCCCAATAGGTGTGGTCAGGATGCGTCGCAGCATCACGAAGGTTTTTATAGCTCTCATCATTCAGGCGGCCATCCATAACGGAAACCGGGCCTTCATGCTCCGTCCATGACCCACCTTGCGCTTCATAATCACGCTGTACCCGCTGGTACGGAATCAATGAAACAGGCGTCGTGCCGTGATTTTCTACCGTCTGCTGAACCGCAATCACATAATGACTGTCTATGCTCAAACGAATGATAAAAACTTGGCCCTGCCCATTGTCCCAATGCATCGTGACGGGGTGCGTCGGGTCCAAAGCGTCATCATTGCTCTGCCATACCGTATTCAACTCCGGCAAAGCCGCGTTAGAGCCCGGAGCATTCTCCCAGCCAATGACCACATAACTCGGAGCAGCACTCCCCGGTGCGCTCAACAAGCGTACCAGCGGGCTGTCCTTTGCCAATGTCTCACGGTACTTCGTCAGCACCAGATCATCGAGCAAAGCCCCTTTAAGTGTGATTGACCCTTGCACATCTGGGCTGCGGACCGTCAAACGACGCGCTGCAACAGCCGGTGCAGCATTCTGCGCCGCATCCGTAGAAGCAAGAGAGGATTGGGAGCTCACAGGCGGAGTCGCCGCTATCTGAGCGGGAGCATGCGTGGCAGGAGCTGGCTTCGGCATGAAATAATCAAAGCCGATTAGGATCAGGCCGGAGAGGATAGTGGCCGCAATAATGCGCTTGATGTCCATCGGGCGGGTGCCGGTCTTTCGTCGTACGAGAATAAGCTTGCGCTTCAAGTGGAGGAAAAAATTCCTCAAAACAATAGGCAAGCTCTCTTTTTCATTAAGAGGTCACCCAAATTCAGGCTGAATCAGGTGGAGGCGGATAATCAATGCCACCCTTTGACCACGGATGACAGCGACAAATGCGCCGTACTGTCAGATATCCACCACGCCAAGGCCCATGCTGCCGAATCGCCAAAAGGCCATACGTGCTACACCCCGGCTCAAAACGACAATTTTGACCAAGGAAAGGGCTGACACATAGCTTATAGGCTTTGATCAGCAGCACAAACACACCAGAAACACAACGCGACAGCCAATAGCCGACACTATGCATCAGCGCTTTGACACTTTTATCATCGCTTGGCGCAGATCATTTTTTAAAGCAGAAAAATCACGCCCCCGCGTTCCTTCTCGCCCAATCAGCACGAAGTCACCGGATGGCAAGCCCTCATCACGCGCCACTAAACGCAGGGCTTCTCGCAAACGACGCCGCGTCCGGTTACGGACCACGGCGTTGCCTACTTTTTTTGTGACGGTAAAACCGACACGCGTCTGTTTTTCAGCCTCAGCACCTTCATGAAGAAGGCCTTGCACCACCATCCCCGGAAGAGCGGCCTTACGCCCTCTCCGCGAGAGATGAAGGAACTGGGAGCGCTTTTTTAAGCGTCCCGGCTGTTGATCAGACGACAGGGAAAGAAACCCTTAAGCAGAGAGCTTTGTACGGCCCTTGGAACGACGGTTCGCCAGAATGTTACGGCCACCGACAGTTGCTTTACGTGCACGGAAACCGTGACGACGCTTGCGAACCAGCTTAGAGGGTTGATACGTGCGCTTCATGACATCGATCCTTAACGTCTTTTGCGCCCGCCCTGCTGACGAACGCGTCGATCGGGCGCACGAAACGCCCGTTGAATGTGACCCGGGCGTATAAAATGTGGTATCGATTCTGTCAAGAAAAGAGCGAAAGAACCATCAGATCATGCCCAATTCGTCACAAGACGAGGCCGCACAGACACGCCACGACCTCCGTAATGCCCTCGCAAGCGCGCTCTTATGCGCAGAAATGCTAGAATCGCACCAAGACCCTACCGTACAAGACCACGCTGCAACGATCATACACTCTATTGATCGCGCCCTCGCTTTACTCCGACCGCCCTCTTAAGGGCGAGTCGGTCCACAAGCCTCACTTAAAAGCTTCAACATTTTCCATATTTTTACGTTCAATCAGCTCCAGCTTGTAACCATCTGGATCTTCAACAAACGCAATGACCGTCGTGCCGTGCTTCACAGGTCCAGCCTCACGCGTGACTTTCCCGCCACCTGACCGAATCCGCTCTACCGCAGCAGCGACATCCGGCACACCAACCGCGAAATGGCCAAACCCTGTCCCAATGTCGTAATCTTCTTCTTGGTCCCAGTTATAGGTCAGTTCAATCTCAGCCTGACCATGTGCATTGTCAGCAAAGCCAATGAACACCAACGTATAACGCCCACCGCGCACTTCGTTACGACGCAGCTCTTTCATGCCTAAAAGCTGATAGAAGGCTAAGCTCCGGTCAATATCACGAATACGGACCATCGTATGAAGATAGCTGCTCATTGTTATTCCTTAAGATCGTCTGTTGTCAGCCCATACAAAAACAGCCCGTAACGATCTGCTTGCGCGATACACCGCACCGGGTCCGTCAAGAGCGTAACACCAGGTTGGAAGGCAACGCCACGCAAACCATTGCGAGCAGCATTTTCGAGAGTCTCAGGGCCGATAGTGGGCATATCTGCACGCAAATCTTGGCCTTGTTTAGGCATCTTCACCAAAACACCGCCACTACCAGCCTGCATCAGTGAACCACAACGCCCCAACATGGCGTCCGTCCCCTCAAGAGCCTCGACAGCTAAAACAAGACCATTTTGTACCACACAGCCTTGGCCAATATCCAATTGTGCCATTGTGCGCAGCACAGAAACGCCACGCGCAATGTCGGCCCGTGCCTGCATATCAGGCGCAACGCGCCCTAATGCCCCGGAATGACCCGTCGCATTCTGCAAGAATTCATGCGCGCCCCGGACTACAAACCCTTCTTCTCCCAGAACGCGCACAACCGCACCGAGCAGACCATCATCCCCAAGGAAAATAGCCCGCCCTAGTCGCGCCAAAATCCGCGCGCCTTCACCATCCGGACGTAAATCACGCCATGCAGGACGGCGCACTGGACCGATCAAGACAAGCTCACGACAGCCCCTACGCTTTAATGCCGAGAGGATTTCTCCAGCCGCAGCCAAACGGAAGACTTCATGAGGATATGGCGCCAGCAAAGGCAGTTCCGCAAAATCACGAAACGCCACAACAAACACATCGTGCCCACGTGCTTGCGCAGCAGCCGCGACTTGCGCTGGCAAGGGCCCGGACCCTGCCAGGATACCAACACCCCGCCTTGGGCTTGTATCAGGCACCTTCAGTCTCAGCTTGTGCATCTGGGCGTGCAGCACGCGTCAAACCACGATGGCTCGGCGCTTCCATAAAATCGAGCATTTCAGCAATACGTGGCAAATGCCCATATTCTTGCCGAACATGCGCAATGCGCGCTTCCAATACATCGTTACCCTGCCCATGGCGTGGATATAATGTCCGAAACGCCTTACGCATGGCCTGCATTTCGTCTGACGTCACACCAGAGCGCTTCAAGCCAACCCAGTTCAAACCAACAAGACGCGCTCTATTCCCCAGCACACTGCCATACGGAATCACATCCATTTCCACACCGCAGACACCGCCAACCACGGCACCACGTCCAACACGTACAAATTGATGAACAGCAGCCGACCCCATGACCCGCGCGCCATCACCAATTTGAACATGCCCGCCCATCACCACGTTATTCACAACGATCACGTAGTCACCAAGCAAGCAATCATGCGCGACATGTGCGTTCGCCATGATAAGACAATTCTTACCAACACGCGTCAGCGCTTCGCCTTGTGCCGTGCCACGATGAATCGTCACATTCTCACGAATGACCGTCCCGGCACCAACCTCACAAAGCGTTGGCTCCCCTGCGTATTTCAGGTCTTGCGGAGCCATCCCTATGGTTACAAACGGGTAAACCTCTACCCCATCCCCCAAGGTCGTGTGCCCATCTACAATGACAGAAGCATGCAAATGCACACCCGCACCCAGCGTGACATGCGGGCCAATCTGGCACCACGGACCAATGCGCACATTTTCACCAATACGCGCACGCTCATCGACAAGTGCTGTCGGATGAATATCCACCGTTTCCGGCCGTTTACCCGCTATATCCATAAGATCAACCCATGATCATGGCACTGAACGTTGCTTCTGCCACGGCAACACCGTCACAACGTGCAATGCCTTTGAATTTCCAAACATTACCGCGAGAACGCTCTTTCACAACTTCAATACGAAGCTGATCACCCGGTTCAACCGGACGGCGGAACTTCGCGCCCTCAATCGTCATGAAATAAACGAGCTTACCTTCGAATGCTTCGCCCAACGTCAAAACAACCAATGTTGCTGCTGTCTGCGCCATAGCCTCCACAATCAACACGCCCGGCATCACCGGACGGCCAGGGAAGTGGCCTTGGAAGAAAGGTTCGTTAAACGTGACATTCTTGATGCCAACAGCCGATTCCCCGGCTTTGATCTCAACCATCCGATCAATCAACAAGAACGGATAGCGATGGGGGATTGCCTGCATGATTTGCAGAACGTCAATTTTTTCCGGAATCACCGGGGCGTCTACGCGGTCAGTGTCTGTCACAATCCCCCCTCCGGGCTCTTGATCAAGAACCCATTCGTCAGTTTTTTAGCGGTTAACACAATGTTTGTGCCCCCCTTTAGCAAAAGGGTCACATTTATGCCATCCACCATTAAAACACTTGAATCGCGTAACGTTTCCTAAGACCCCTCAGTCTTTCGTGCAGAAAGCTTCCGGAGTGTTGCAACATTACGGAAAAACTCACGAAAGGGCATAGCCGGACTACCGATGACATCAGCCCCGGCATCCACATCGGACATCACACCACACTGTGCACCAATGCGGGCTTTATCACCAATTTTAATATGCCCAATCAAGCCAGCTTGCGCCGCAACCGTGACAAAGTCACCCAACTCAGTAGAGCCAGAAATACCAGCTTGCGCCACAACAATACAGCATCGCCCTAAGCGCGTATTATGCCCAATCTGAACCAGATTATCGATCCGCGAACCTGCACCGATGACGGTATCTTTCATCGAACCGCGATCAATGGTCGAATTCGCACCAATCTCCACACCATCTTCCAGAACGACAAGTCCCAGTTGTGGCACTGTTTCAAAACCCGCAGGCCCAACCGCAAAACCGAAACCATCTTGCCCAATCCGCGCACCGGGGAACAACGTCACACGTTGACCCAACCGCGCATGAGAGACAGATACATGGTCATGAATACGGCAGCGCTCACCGATCTCAACGCTTTGACCTACACTGACATGCGCACCAATAATTGTACCGGCACCGATACGCGCACCGGCACCAATCACGGCAAACGGACCAATCTGGACATTTTCGCCCAATACCGCCCCGTCTTCAATGACCGCAGTCGGATGACATTCACCCGTTGACGGTGGCGCTGGGTGAAACGCTGACGCGACTTGCGCCCATGCCAGATAAGCAGACTTACTGACTAAAGCTGCCGTACCTTCTGGACGTTTATCCGCAAATGCTGGCCCCAGAATAACGGCGCCAGCCCGCGTTTCTGCCAAAAGCGGCAAGTAACGGCGATTATCTAAAAAGCTTACTTCATCAGGCCCCGCCACATGCAAAGGAGCAACACCACGAAAAACCGTGCCACCGCCCTGCTCTGCTGGCTTCAATTCAGCGCCTGAAACTGCCGCTAATTGTTCCAAAGTAAACGGACCGGAACGCTGGAAAAAGCGTGGGTCTCCAGGGCGTGTATCCTGCCCTGAAGATGCCATTGATGAACGAACAGTCTCAGACACGATGAACCTCAGTGCGGCTGACGCAGAACAGATTGTGGCTGACCATTCTCCACAGGAACTGGGGTCGGCTCTGGTGCCGCAGAACGTTCTTCATCAGCCGTTGTTGGCATTTTGCCAGACTTCGCAATTTGTTCAGGATCAACGCCATCCGCAGGGATATACACGTGCGGCAGCACCTTGTTCAGCTGAGCAATGACCTCATCCGTAATATCATGCTCACCCACATGCAAAACCACTTGCTCTGAATGCAGAACAAGATTCATACCATGGGAACCTGCAACACTCGCAATAATGCCGCTTGGCTGTTCAAGTTCACGCTCAATCTGATGATACGCAACCTGAGCCGCTTCCTGCAAAATACGCGCCTGATTACCGAACTCACGCTGATCTTTCGCACGACGCTCTTGCAAATGACGTTCACGCAGTTGGATTTGATCCGCACTCAGGCCACGCGCTTGCGCTTGCAGCTTCTGTGCTTCTTCACGCCAAGCAGCCTCCTCATGCTGCACTTCCTGCGCCAAATGGTCCCGGCGCGCACCCAAAACCTGCTGGATTTCCTGTTGTGCGCTGGACATCTGCATCACAGCTTGCACATTAATCACACCCACCACAACCGGCGGTGGCGTCGTTGATTTTGCCAATACTGGCGGTGTCGGCACGGGCGGCAAAGGCAAAACTGGCGGAGCGCGCTGCGCCTCTGGAGCGGCCTGCGCATCTTCTTCCGACATTGGAGCGGGCTGCTCTACAACATGCCGCGCTACCGGGCGTGGTGCAGCTTCTGGCTGTGCACTTTTAGGCACGAACCAACCGCCGTTTGCTGATTGAGCTTGTGCAGTCGGCACAGAAAAACCCAATGCCGTCCCAACGAAAGCACCCAGCATAGCACTGACCTTGGCCGTGCGTTTCAGCGAAGTCAGGGTCATAAACACCTCTTTTTTTAAATAGCATGTAAGGAGTGCAGCACAACGCCGCACTCCTGGTACTAAGACTTAGAATTGTTGCCCAAAACCAAAGCGGATTGGGTAAATACGGTCCCCGCGCTGCTTGCGGAGTGGTACAGCAGCATCAATGTTCACAAGACCAAATGGACTCTTCCACGACACACCAAAGCCTGTAGCCACGCGTGGTGTCATCGAGTCACCATTAATCGGTGTGTATGGGTAATTCGCCTGATAACGACGTGCAAAATCCGTATAACGGTTACGAACACGAATACCAGACAAGCTACCCGCATCCACGAAATAACGGCCCGAAATCCCAAGATCATCCCCCATTGGCAATGGGAAATTCAACTGAGCAGAGGCGGTGTACATGAACGTACCACCAATGAAGTCTTCACTGCCTTGGGTTGGCATCCATCCCGTGCACTGCCCATTTGCACTTTTATTCGTACAAATATGCCCCGAACGAGGACCGACACCACCTTGCAAGAAGCCACGCAGATTCTGGCCACCTAAGTAGAAGTTATCAATGATGTTCTTCTGGCTGCTGCTGCTCCAGTCCCCCATGTAGCCAACGCCGCCCTTCAGCTGCACCGTCCAGTCATGGTTACCTGTGAAATCATCAAGCGGAATATAATACGCACCATCCGCCTTCACACGGCCATACTTCACGCCGCCGCCAAGCCCCGCAAAGTCACCGCCCAACGTCATGACATACCCATCATGTGGGTTCATACGACGATCACGACGGTCATACGTCAAGGTTGTGCTGAGCTGAGACAGCAAAGACCAACCACTCGACTGCTGCACGTAAATAGAGGGGGCGTACGCCATATAGGACGGGTACTGGTTAATAAGCGCCTGACTGTATGTATTAGAAACCTGACGATCAACCAGCGTATAGTTCCAAGACTGGGATAAATAGCGATTATACGCATACCCCATCCGCAGACTCATACCGTACTGCCCTTCGCTATAGCTCTGCTGATAGCTGCTATAACCATTACTGTTTGTCTGAATGAAATAAAAATCAGCACCAGCAACGAGGTTACGATTCAAGAAATACGGGTCTGATACCGAAATATCTGCTTGCTTCTGGTAATACGCCACCGTTCCAGAAACACCAGCATCAACGCCCGTACCCAGAAGGTTATGCTGCTTAATAGACGCGTTACCCAAGACACCTACATCTGTTGAGTAACCACCACCGAGAGAGAATTCACCCGTTGGTTTCTCGACCACATTAGCCGACACGTTCACGCGGTCAGGCGCTGACCCTTGCGTCTGGTCAACAGACACTGAACTGAAATAGCCCAGATCCTGCAATTCAAGTTTGGAATACTTACGCGCGAACGGCGTGTATGCATCACCTTCGGCCATAGGCAGGTTGCGGCGAATAACACTATCACGGGTAATGGTATTCCCGTTGATATCGATCCGCTCAACATACACATGCGGACCTTCATTCACATCGAACAACAGATCAACAACATGCTTTTCTGGATTACGCGCAATTTCAGAGCGGACCAAAGCAAAGGGGTGCCCTTCTGCTTGCAGCCACTCTTGCATATTCGTCGTGTTATGCTGAATGGCCGTGCCGTCATACCATTGATGATTGAACAGCTCGACATGCTTACGCATCAGCTCAGGCGTAACACCACGCACAGACGAACGAATATCAATTTTACCTAAACGGTAACGCGCGCCTTCATCCAACGTGAAGGTCACCGTAAACGTCTTATGATCTGGCGACAGCTCACCCGTCGCATCAATCATATGAAAATCAACATAGCCGTTTTGCAGATAAAAACGCCGCAGCAGCTCAGCATCGTACTTAATACGTTCTGGGTTATATTCATCCGATGACGAGAAGAAACGGTACCACGCCGCTTCCTTGGACGACACAACCTGCGCCAAACGTGCTTCACTGAACTGCTTATTACCCACAAATACAATTTTGTGGATCAGCGTCTGCTCTGCTTCATTGATCTTAAAGATCACATCTACACGGTTATGCGAAAGCTTCACAATCTGCGGCGTAACCGTCGCCCCAAAACGCGCCTTTTGCGCGTACTGGTTCAGCAGCTTTTGACGATCCGCAGCCGTAGTCTGTGACGAGAAAACAGCACGTGGACGAAGGCTGATCTCCTTACGAAGATCCTCATCCTTAATGGCGTGATTCCCCTCAAACACAATGCGATTAACAATCGGGTTTTCAACCAGATCAACATGCAAAGTGCTGCCATCACGACGCAGCGTGACGTCACGGAACAAACCCGTCGCGTATAGCGTCTTCAAAGACCGATCAAGGTCATCTTGCTTAAACGTGTCACCGGGTTGGGCCACCATATAAGACAGCACCGTGCTCGTCTCGATACGAGCATTACCCTTCACATCAATCGACTGAATAATATCCCCGGGAAGAGATGCCTTCACCGGTGCGGCATGGCGCGTGGCCCGCGCATCTGCGGCCATCGGCACTGCCGGAATAAGACATGCCGAAGCCAGCAGCAGGAGCCGCATGTTCGAGAGCCGAGGGCTTCTAGACCGTGATCCTGACAAACCAGCTTTCCTTGTTACAGAACGCAAACGGGGCCCGAACGCCGAGCTACCTTGCCGGAGGTATCCGAAAAGCGCCCACTTATGCAAGCCATACGGCCCCTCACAAAGCGTTACCAGACGTATCTCTTCGCTAAAGTACGATCAACCAGCAAGATGCCTTAGCCAGCGGAAAAGACCCAAATTAGTCAAGTCATTCAATGTCGAAAACAGGAACAAAGCCGCAATTAACGCCATACCGACCTGCATTCCGAGATCTTGAACCTTTTTTGGCACAGGACGACGCAACACCGCCTCAACCGCATAAAAGACCAAACGCCCACCATCCAGCACCGGAATCGGGAAGAGGTTAATCAAACCCAAGTTAATAGAGAGCAATGCCATAAAAGACAGAATGCTTGCCCAACCATAATGGGAGACTTGCCCAGACATCTGCGCAATACGGATCGTACCCCCTAATTCACGCGCACTGCGCTGCCCCGTAATAATCTGGCCAACACCCTGCAAAATACGCTCTGAGGTCAACCAGCTTTCTTCCACGCCTTTCACAGCGGCAGACCAAACCGGCAAAGGATGACCCGGCACAGCCGCAAAACCGATACCTAGGAAGCCTGTGGCACGATGCCCACTCTCTTGCCCAGGCTGGCTACCAAACGTCACCGGCAACGTCAGATCATGTCCCGCGCGCAACACATCCAAAGTCGTCGTCACACCCGGGCGAGCCGAAACAGTACCCATAATGTCTTGCGGTCCAGACATCGGTAATGTGCCAATTTTGGTAATCACATCACCAACCTGAAGCCCAGCCTTCTCAGCCGCACTCCCGACCGAAACAGACGCAACATTATCTTTCAATTGCGGCTGACCCACCGTTGCGAACAACACTGTGAAGGCAAGGATCGCAAAAAGATAATTGAACACCGGCCCCATAACGATCACTAACGCTCGTGATAAAACCGATTTATCATGGAAGGTTTTACCCGGAATCCACGCCGCTTTTTGCTCATCCGTCGCTTCATCAGGGCCTTCAAAGCCATGAGGCTTCACATAACCACCCAACGGAATAGCGCTAATCCGCCACTCCGTACCTGTACGATCATACCAGCGCCGTAAAGCCGGCCCAAAGCCGATAGAGAAGGTATCAACTTTCACACCACGCCAGCGTGCTGCGAAATAATGCCCACCCTCATGAATAAAAACGAGCACCCCAAGAATCAGCACATAGGCCAAAAGAGTCCGTAGCAGATCAAACATTCAAAGCTGCTTCCATAACATTACGCCGCCCACCATGGGCCGATAAAATATAGTTTTCCGCCAGTTCACGCCCGCGCGCATCCCAGTCCAAAACATCATCAAGTGTTGTTAATTCAGGGTTTTCTGGCATTGCTTGCAAAGCCGCATCAATCGTTTCCCCAATACCAAGGAACGTGATCCGGCGGTTCAAAAATGCATCCACAGCCACTTCATTCGCAGCCGAGAAAACCGTTGGTGCAGCACCGCCAGCGCGCAAAACCTGACGCGCCAACTTCAGAGGAACAAAGCGTTCCTCATCCGGCGTTTCAAAATCCAAACGCCCGATTGTCGCCAAGTCCAAACGCTGACACGGTGTATTCATACGCTGCGGCCATGCCAGTGTATGCGCAATCGGAATCCGCATATCAGCAGACCCCATTTGCGCCACCAAGCTTCCATCGCGGAACTGCACTAAGCCATGCACCACTGATTGCGGATGCACCAACACGTCAATCCGATCTTCCGTCAGATCGAACAGACGCGCCGCCTCAATCACTTCAAGGCCCTTATTCGCCATAGACGCCGAATCAATGGTGATCTTTGCACCCATCGTCCATGTCGGGTGCTTCAGCGCCTTTTCCGGCGTGGCGTCACGCATCTGCTCGCGCGTCGCTTGACGGAAAGGCCCACCAGAGGCCGTGAGAATGATCTTCTCAACAGTCGCCATATCGCAACCACCTAGAGCCTGAGCAATAGCATTATGCTCAGAATCCACCGGCAAAAGGGTCGCACCCGCTTCACGCACCGCGCGGAGCATCACATCACCAGCGCACACCAAGGCCTCTTTATTGGCCAATGCCACAGCATTGCCATTCCGCGCGGCTGCCAATGTAGGCTCCAGCCCGGCCGCCCCCGTAATAGCCGCCATCGTCCAATCCGCCTCAAGCGCACCAGCATCAATCACGGCTTGGCGGCCACTCGCAGCTTGAATACCCGTCCCTGCGAGAAGGCTCTTTAACGTGTCATAATGGCGTTCATCATGAATCACAGCCACTTCGGCCCGCAGGGCAATCGCTTGCTCCGCCAGCAACGCAGCATTACGCCCACCGACCAGCGCGCGCACCGTAATTGATTCCGGCATACGCTTCAGCAAATCCACCGTGGATGTACCGATGCTCCCCGTACTCCCAAGCACACTAATGCGGCGTGGAGCAGCACTTGCTGGGCTGTTCGTCATGAAAAAACGCTCCTTTGTGAAACAGTCATCGGAGCCCCACTACAGAAGCCCCAGCACCCAAGCCGACAGACGACCCATGCGTAAATGCCAAGGACCAAAAAACTTGCCCGGGTGCCACCAAAGACGCACATGCTGCCACTGGTGCTGCCGCTAAAAGACCATCAAAACGATCCAATAAGCCGCCATGCCCCGGAATTAACTGACCAGAATCTTTCACGCCCAAACGGCGCTTTGCTGCACTTTCGAGCAAATCACCGCTCTGCGCACAAAATCCGAGCAATGCGCCCCATAGCAGGCCACCATAAACAGGCCCTACGCCCACATACTTTGCCACAAGGCTACCAATCAACGCAGCCCCAACAAGGCCACCCACTGCACCAGAACGGGTTTTCCCCGGAGAAATACTCGGGGCCAACTTCGGCCCACCCAAAATACGGCCCGTTAAATACGCAAAACTATCGCTAGCAACAACAACAGCTAAAACAAACAGAACACTCTGTACGCCGTAAGGCAGCTCCCTCAGCCATAACAAAGAAAGCCCACCAACAACAGCAACCAGCACAGGAACACAGGTCGGCAGCCCAAACATCATACTCCCCAAAGAGAGCGCCACCGCCTCATGCCAAGCCCCCTTAAGAGCGGCGATCCCTACAGCAACAGGCCATAACAAGAGCAAAATACCGCGCCAACTCCGCCGTGAATGACCGAGGAGCGCTTCCCCTTCCCACACCAGACCGAACATCGTCAGCAGAATAAGGAGCGCGTAACTCACCCCACCCGCGACAAGGCACGTCGCCCCAATCGTGACCATCACCACAGCAGAGATCAAACGCAGACGTAAATCTGCCCAACGCGTTCCACTGCTCATGCTGACCGCCCACCAAACCGCCTCTGGCGGCCTGCATAAATGTTTAAGGCCTCAAGAAAGTCATCTTCCCCGAAGTCAGGCCATAGCACATCCAGAAAAACCAGCTCCGCATACGCACTTTCCCACAACAAGAAATTGGAAAGACGCCGCTCACCACTCGTCCGGATCAGCATATCCGGCGGAGGCATATCCCCGGTCTGGAGGCTACGCTCAAAACACGCCTCATCAATTGCCTCAGGTGCCATTTCTCCCTGCGCAACCGATCGTGCTAAACGTTGTGCCGTGCGCACAATATCCGCACGGCCGCCATATGAGAGCGCCAATGTGAGCGTCAGGCGATCATTGTTGAGTGTACGCTTTTCTGCACGCAACAACTCATCATACAACGCCCCTTCAAACCGCTCCGGCTCTCCAATGACCCGCAAACGTACACCCTGCGCGTCCAACTCATCCAATTTATGGCGCAAATAAAACCGCAACAGCGAAGTTAGATCACCAATCTCAGCCGCAGGACGCCGCCAATTTTCAGACGAAAACGCATAAAGGGTTAGATAGCGCACCCCCTCTCGGATCGCGAGTTTCACACTACGCTGCACAGCCTCAGCACCTTTACGATGCCCAGCTACCACAGGCAGCCCACGCGCCTGCGCCCACCGCCCATTACCATCCATGATGATGGCCATATGCTGCGGCGGCACCGTTACACCACCCTCGTCAAGCGCGGTGTAACAATCCTGAGAAAACGGGGATGAACCAGAAGACAAGTTTGAAATCAGACCTGCTTGATCTCGCGTTCTTTGTCCGCAAGCATCTCATCAGCCTTCTTCACATACTGATCCGTCAGCTTCTGGATGGCATCCGTCCACGTCTTTTGATCATCTTGGCTGATTTCGCTCTTCTTCTCGAGCGCCTTAGCCTGTTCCATACCGTCACGGCGCACGTTACGAATAGCAATTTTGCCGTTTTCAGCGTAACGACCAGCCGCACGTGCCAGCTCGTTACGGCGCTCTTCCGTCAGCATCGGAATGGGCACGCGAATGGTTTGACCATCAGCCGCAGGGTTCAAGCCCAGACCGGCATCACGAATGGCGCGCTCAACAGCGCCAACAACCGTACGATCCCACACTGATACCGTCAGCATACGCGCTTCTGGCACAGCAATCGAACCCACCTGAGACAGTGGAACTTCCGAGCCATAAGCCTCAACACGGACAGGCTCCAGAAGGTTCGGGCTTGCACGGCCTGAACGCAGACCGGATAGGTCACGGCGGAAGCTATCCATAGCACCGTCCATGCGGCGGGTCAGATCATCCAGAAGATCCTTAAGATCAGCAGACATGAGCGGTTCCTTTCAATGTAACGCATTTCGTACGGACGAAATGTAAAACTAACAGTCTAAAGAATGTAATAAATCCAGATTAGCTCGCTTCAATAATACGGGTAAAGCGACCTTCACCCCGCATCACAGCACCGAACGCACCCGGCGCATGCATATTGAACACGATAATCGGCAAACGGTTTTCACGTGCCAAACTAATCGCCGCCGCATCCATCACGTTCAGATCACGCGACAAGACATCCATATACGTCAACTGCGTGTAGCGTTCAGCATCCGGATTACGACGCGGATCAGCCGAATACACACCATCAACCTGCGTCCCCTTCAACAGAGCATCACACTCCATCTCATTCGCGCGCAAAGCCGCAGCCGTATCCGTTGTGAAGAACGGGTTACCCGTACCCGCCGCGAAAATGACAACGCGGCCCTTCTCCATATGACGAACAGCACGACGGCGAATGTAAGGTTCAGCGATAGAGGCCATTTGGATAGCCGTCATAACACGGGTTTCAACACCACGACGTTCCAACGCATTTTGTAGCATCAATGCGTTAATGACCGTTGCCAGCATCCCAGCATAGTCACCCTGCGCACGGTCCATACCCTTCGCAGCAGCAGCCAAGCCGCGGAAGATATTACCACCACCAACGACGAGAGACACCTGCACACCAGACGCCGCCACATCAGCAATATCCGCGGCAACCATGTCCACCATATCGGGATCAACACCTGAGGGACCATCCCCCATTAATGCTTCACCGGATACTTTTAGAAGCACACGCTTATAGGCGGGGGTTTTCTCTGTCTCATCGCTCATGGCGGGGCTCCTCACAGGCGGATATCGTGTTTTTGCTTCTCATACAGACGCAAAGCGTGCGGAACAAGCAAAGTCCCACACTTTCCGCGCCTTCACCCTTTAATCTTCAAGGCCAATGGCACGCAAACGCGCTTTTTCCTCATCCCAACCAGCACGCTCTTTGACGTTCAGGAACAAATGACACTGCCGCTCCAGAAGATCCTGCAACTCAACACGCGCACGCGCACCGATGGACTTAATTTTATTCCCACCTTCCCCGATGAGAATCGCCTTATGTCCGGGGCGAGACACATAAATCGTGACTTCAATCCGAACCGACCCATCCGGGCGATCCTTAAAGCTTTCTGTTTCAACCGTTGCTTGATACGGAATTTCTTCATGCGTCTGCATAAAGATCTGCTCACGCACCAGTTCCGCCGCCAACAAACGATCCGGCAAATCCGTTAGGTCATCTTCCGGGTACAAATACGGGCCTTCCGGCAGCGCTTGCGACAAACGCCCCATCAAATCATCCACACCATTGCCCTTACGCGCACTCAGCATGAAAACATGCTCTACGGTAATGAGCTCGCTGATCTCTTTCGTCAGCGGCAATAATGCGTCCGGGGACAGCAGATCAATTTTATTCAGAACCAGCCAAACTTTGCTTTTTGCTTCAGCCAGCTTACCAATAATCTCGCGCACATCGTCACGCAGACCACTCTTGGCGTCCACCAAGAGCAACGTCATATCCGCATCTTGTGAGCCAGACCACGCGGCATTCACCATCGCCCGGTCCAGACGACGGCGCGGCTTAAAGATCCCCGGTAGATCCACCAAGATCACCTGAGCTTCTTCATGCATTACAATGCCCAACGTCCGAAAGCGCGTCGTCTGTGCTTTCGGGCTTACAATGGACAGTTTTGCACCAGCAATGCGGTTCAACAGGGTTGATTTCCCCGCATTCGGCGCCCCAACAAGTGCCACAAAACCGCAGCGCGTCGTCATACTCTTTTCCTTCACCCTCAGGATGCTTTGTTTTGCCCTAAACGGGCCAATAAATCACTCGCAGCCATGCTTTCCGCTTGGCGCTTTGAACCAGCTTGCCCCATACCCGTCTGCCCGCACGCTGTCACCGCCACGCGGAACACAGGCGCATGAGAGGGGCCTTCAGCAGCCAAAATATCATACACTGGCAAAGGCTGCGCACGTGCAAGCAAATACTCCTGCAAACGCGTCTTTGGCTCCTTATGCGGGCGCGCGTCACTATCAATCCGCCCCGCCCAACGCTCACGCACCACACGCCGCGCCGGATCCAACCCGGCATCTAAGTACAACGCACCCAACAACGCTTCCATCGCATCGGCACGAATACTTGATAAACGGCGAATCCCAGCCTCTTCCTCATGCGGCGAAATACGCAAAGCAGCCGAAAGACCAACCTGATCTGCAATCTCAGCCAAAACCGGACGCGACACCAAATGCGCATGACGCGGCCCCAAAGCCCCCTCTTGCTCATCCGGATAACGCTCAAACAGCCATTCCGCCATCAGCAAGCCCAATACACGATCACCAATGAACTCTAAACGCTCATTCGATCCTGCACCCTTACTGCGCCCAGAACGGCGACCTCGCTTTGCCTCACGCCCACTCACAGCCGAGCGATGCGTCAGAGCCTCGACCAAAAACCCCTGCTCTTGAAAACTATGCCCAAGAGCCCGTTCCATAGCCTCAAGGGCTTGTTCAAGAGATAATGTCATTAGTGCAACAAATGCAAAATACGGCCCCAGCGGATTTCCACCGGCCAATACCAGATTTCCCACCACGGATGGCGCAGATCAATCGAGAACGCAACAATAGGCGTACGACCCACAAGATTTTGCATTGGGACAAAACCCAAATCATCCGGACCATCACCTTGGAAGCGGCTATCGGCACTATCGTCCCGATCATCCCCCATCGCAAAGAACGTCCCTGCAGGAACAACATATTCCGACGTATTATTCGCGAAGCCGTCATCCACCAGCTTGAGAATATCATGCGATACAGGCGGACGCCCACCACTCCCCGGCAGCTCTTCCCGATAACGTTCACCACTCAGCAAACGACCATTCTCATCGACGACTTCATAATGCCCCAGGTCCTTACGTGGCACTTCAAGACCATTGAGATACAGCTTACCGTCAATCATCTGAATATGATCACCCGGCAAACCAACAATCCGCTTTACATAATCAATGGACGTATCATGCGTATAACGAAACACCGCGATATCGCCGCGATGTGGTTCCGCACCAAAAATCCGACCATTGAAGAGGTTCGGACCAAAAGGCAGTGAAAAGCGTGAATAACCGTAATTAAACTTCGTCGCCAGAACAAAATCCCCAACCTGCAAGGTGGGAATCATAGAGCCAGACGGTACTTTATAAGGCGCCACCAAAAACGTACGCACAAGCAGCATGATCAGCAACATCCCCGCAAACCAGCGCAGGGTATCCACCCAGCTCTCTTGCTCTTGCGGCTTGCTCGGCACATTGCCAGCTTGTTCAGATGTTTGCTGCATACCTAACACCGGCACTTCCTTCTGTCTCATGTCTTGCTCATAGCCCAGCTTGGCACTTTAGGCCAATGCTCTCCTATAAGGGCATCAATATGGCACAGCTTGAATCAGAACCTGAGCCAAAGCAAACGGCGCATCATCGCTCAAACTCACGAAGAGTTGCGCCTGTTTTCCCTGCGGCACTAAACGCTGTAACGCGCGCTCAGCCCCACCTGACAGCACCAATTCCGGCGCGCCCGCAGCGCTATTCACCACACCAATATCTTGAAAACTTACACCTTGAGCAAAACCTGTACCAAGCGCCTTCACACAAGCCTCTTTCGCTGCCCAACGCTTTGCGTAACTTCCCATACGGGCCGCGCCAGACAGGCGGTCAGCATGTTTGCGCTCAGCTTCGGTAAAAACACGGTCGACAAAACGATCACCAAAACGCGTAATCGCGGTTTCGATCCGCTCAATCATGCACAGATCTGTGCCAATACCCACAATCACGTTGTAATGCCTTACGCTTTCGCCCGCTCAACTTGCATAACACCCACAGCCGTGCGGAATGCTGCAATCAAAGACGATAAGTGCCTCAAATCGCGCACTTCCAAATCAACCAAGACTTCCATGAAATCGAGCTGACGATTCACAATACGCAAATTCACCACGCTACCCGCATGCTTGGCAGCCACATTCGTCAAAGTCGCAAGAATAGTCGGCTCATTGGTCGCTACAACAGACAAACGTGCCGTGTGTGGTGCTGCGTCCTTACGGCTACCAAGCGCATCATAATCCCAGTCAACATCTAGGAAACGCTCAGGCGTGTCCACATAGCTCGACAAATTTCGACAGCTCTTACGATGTATCGAAATACCCTTACTTTGCGCGATGATCCCAACAATCTGATCACCCGGAAGCGGACGACAGCACCCAGCAAAGCTAACCGCAATACCGCGCCCAACCCCGGTCACGATATTACCCGATGACACCTGAGAGCTACGCGCACCACTTTGAGGCGACGTCAGTGTCTGCCCAAAACGTGGCGAGAGGCCCGGCACCATACGCGGCGCACGCGCCGTCTGACGCAACTCTGGATAAGCCGCGTTCACAACATCTTTCGGCCCAATTTGGCCCTGCCCAACAGCAACACTCAAATCTTCGACCGAAGCGTAACGGAGGTCCTTTAACAGGCTCTCTAGAACCTTTTCTGAACCATCCACCCCTTCCTGACGGAAGGCCTTAGCAATGCTGGCACGACCATTATCAAGATTAATCTGGCGTTGCTGTGCTGCAATAAAGCGCCGAATACGCGCACGCGCCTTGCCCGTAACGACAAAACGTTCCCATGACGGTGATGGTGTACCACCACGCGCCGTCATGATCTCAACCTGATCCCCGTTTTGCAGCTCATGGCGCAAGGGCATCAAACGCCCATTCACCTTCGCCCCAACGCACCGATCCCCCACTTGACTATGCACGGCATAAGCAAAGTCAATCGGCGTCGCGCCGCTTGGAAGTGAAATCAGTTGCCCCTTAGGGGTGAAGCAAAAAACCTGATCCTGATACAGTTCCAGCTTGGTATTTTCGAGGAACTCGTCTGGCGCTTGGCTGTCCTCCAAAATCTCCAAAAGATCCTGAACCCAGCGCAGCTTACGCGTATGCGCCCCAAAAGCAGAGGACAGCGCTGCAGCCTCGCGCTCACTCGGGGTCGCATCTTCTTTATAGGCCCAGTGAGAGGCAACGCCATTTTCCGCCAAATCATGCATTTGTGGCGTACGAATTTGTACTTCAATTTTTTGATTACGCGGGTGCCGCAGCGTCACGCCAGTATGCAAACTCTGATACCCGTTTGCTTTTGGCGTGGAAATATAATCCTTAAAACGCCCCGCAATCACCGGAAAAGCACCGTGTATCGCGCCTAATGCCATGTAACACGCATCGCGCGTTGGCACGACAATACGGAACGCCATAATGTCAGAGAGCTGTTCAAACGCCACATTACGGCGCTGCATCTTAGCCCAGATCGAATGCGGTGACTTTTCTCGCCCCGAGACCTCAACCTGCTCAATACCCGATTCACGGCACAACGCGATAAGTTCACGGCGCACATGCTCGACAACATCGGCCCCTTGACCACGCAAAAAGTTTAAGCGTGCACGGATTGTCGCATCAGCTTCTGGCTCGAGCTGAGCAAAGGCGAGATTTTGTAGCTCCGTTTTAACACGATCCATACCAATGCGCTCAGCGAGTGGCGCATAAATATCCATCGTTTCGCGTGAAATACGCTGACGGCGGTCCAACCTCTGCACATAATGCAGCGTCCGCATATTATGCAGACGATCCGCCAATTTCACAATCAACACGCGAATATCACGTGACATCGCCAACACAAGCTTACGAAAGTTTTCCGCTTGTTTCGTACGATCCGACTGTAATTCTAGGCGTGTAAGCTTCGTGACCCCATCAACAAGAGAGGCCAAATCTTCCCCAAACTGCTCCTGCAAGAAACGGCACGATACACCGGTATCTTCTACCGTATCGTGCAGCAGGCCGACCATAATGGACGTAATATCCATCCGAAAGCCAGCCAGAATGTTCGCAACAGCAATGGGGTGAGTGATATATGCATCGCCATTATCACGGCGTTGCCCATCATGCGCATCAGCCGCCACATCATAAGCAGCCTGAACGCGCTGTATGTCGGCCACTTCGTCATACGCCAAAATACGACGAATAACACCGTCAATTGGTGGCTTAAAATCACCGCAGGCCCCACCCGGGGTTTTGGCTTCACGCGGTGGACGACCTGCTTTTTTTTCTTCTACTGGGGAAGGAGTGTCAGCCATTAACGTCTCACCCCCTCTCACCCACAAACATGACAGAGCAAGAGCTTAGAAGCGCCCGCGACCACCAAGTTCTGCCTCAACGGCTGCACTGTCAGACGACATGTGCGCTTGCTCTTCTTCTGAAGAAACATCCTGCAGGCCAAAAATATTTTGATCCGTAGGGATGATGTCCATCACTTCTTCATCAACAGGCTCTGGATCAGGAGCACGTGCTAGTGAACGCACAATACGCTCTTGCAGAGTAGACAATTCGACCTTGTCTTCCGCAATTTCACGCAGTGCTACAACTGGATTCTTATCGTTGTCACGATCAACATGCATTTCTTCGCCGCGTGACAAACCACGCGCACGTTGTGCGGCCAACAAAACCAAATCGAATCGGTTAGGCACCTTCTCGATGCAGTCTTCTACGGTTACGCGCGCCATGAGGCTGTCCCCTTCGGGTCGAAATAAATAATATGCAACTTTGGAAGATTCGGGGTATAGCATAATGCCTACACAGTTGCAATCCACGGTGAGATGCCCCACATCCCAACGAATGAAACATCACTTTACACACTCACCTTGCAACTTTCCTCACACACGTAACGTTCGAAAATCGGACACTTATTTTAACCGCATTGTCACGATTCTGCCGCAAGCGGCGAATATGAGCCCAATTCTCAAGATAAAATGGATTGTCTGAAATCATGTTTTTAAAACCAGCAGAACGCACAGCCCTCTTCATTGACGGCGCTAGCCTCTACCACGCAGCAAAAAACCTCGGCTTTGACGTAGACTTCCGTAGCCTGCGCGACCTTTTCGAAAAACGTAGCCTTTTCCGCCGCGCCTACTATTACGCCGCCATCCCAGACACAGACGAATACTCCCCACTGCGCCCATTAACCGACTGGCTCGCCTATAACGGTTTTCATTTAATTCTAAAAACCGCCCGGGAGTTTACGGATCATTCAGGAAGACGCCGTATTAAAGGCAATATGGATGTCGAATTGGCTGTAGACCTTCTGGAGCAAGCACCTAACCTAGACCACGCTGTCATTATCAGTGGGGACGCTGACCTACGCCGTGCGGTTGAAGCCGTACAATCCCGTGGCGTCCGCGTTTCCGTGATTTCTTCCACACGGTCCACCCCCCCGATGATCAGTGATGACCTGCGCCGTCAGGCCGATCGCTTCATCGAATTGGCTGAAATTGCTCCAGAATTTACACGACGCAGCGCAGAACCGCGCCCCCGTCAGGCACCAATCCGCCATCCTGCCGACATTAACAGTGACGAAACTCTTCCAACATGACCTACACGCTCCCTTCCGAAGCTCTTCCCCCCACTCTTTTGGCTCCTTCGGAAGGGAGCACTCCCCTTCTCTCTTCCCCCTCAATACTCATTGTCGCTATTGGCCAAACTCTGTCACAGGCCCACCTGAAAGATATTCTGGAAGCACGCGGCATAGGCTTCTCCCCCAGCAGCAGCCTTCATCCATACGCCTGCTTTTCTCAGGCTAATGTGACCGTCACATCCCCTATCGCCCAGCCAAACCACTTAAAAAATGCCAAACATACCCTTCAGCATGAACTCAACACATTACCCGGATTGCAACTTGTCATTGCCATTGGCCTCAGCACGCATATTACCCTCATGGAAGCCTGCGGGGTCACCCTGAGCCGGCAGATTTTTTATCCAAACACCATCACACGCCTACCAGATGGTTTGCTCGTCGCTCACCTACCTTCGCCTGGCACGACCATGAAGAGCAGCTCCTTCACCCGCATGATCACAGCGCTCGACGAGCTCTTGCCGGATATAGAAAACGCTCTGACACCCCATGCTTGAGCTCACGCCACGATACCCTCAACAAAAAATATCTCTCCTCCCATTCACATTAAACATATGAATACAAATATACAGTCTGCCCTTCGCACAGCATGGGCTGATACTCTTCACGGCATGATATGAGGTTGTGACATGCCCAATCCAATAATTGGTTTCATTGGCTACGGCGCCATGGCACAGCCTATGGGCAAAAACCTTCAAGAAGCGGGCTATTCCGTCTTTGCTTATACTCCATCAGGACGGATCACCGGAGCAAAGTCCCTCCCATCTCCACGCGCTATCGCTGAACACGCCGATATTATTATCCTCTGCGTACCGAACGATGCGGCAGAACAAGCCTCCCTGCATGGCGAAAACGGGCTTCTCGCAGGGCTGAACCCAGACAAACTTGTACTCGACACCTCAACTGTCTCCCCAGATCAAGCAGATGCACTCGCCAAGCTCGCACACAACCACGGCTTCGCTCTGCTTGACGCCCCCATGTCCGGCAGCACACCAGAAGCTGAAAAAGGCGAGCTCATTATGCTGGTCGGCGGCACAACCGAAACCGTTGAGCGCGCACGTCCCGTTTTGGATGTCATCGGCAAAATCACCATTCACGCTGGTCCTTCTGGTAGCGCCGCACGCCTTAAACTCGTCGTAAATGGAATTATGGGCGCGACGCTCAACGTCATTTCTGAAGGGGTCAGCTATGGCCTTTCCGCAGGAATTGAGCGGCATGTCCTATTCGAAACACTCCAAAACCTCGCCGTTATTAGCCCGCACCACAAACGCAAGCTGACCATGGCAGAGAATAAAATTTTCCCATCCCAATTTCCCACACGCCTCATGTCCAAAGACATGGGCCTCCTCATAGAGGCTGGCCGAAAAGCTGGTGCGTTCATGCCGGCTATGGCTGTTGCTGACCAAGCTCTTGCCCTCAGCAACAATAACCACTCAAATGAAGATTACGCTGCACTGATCGGTGCGATGGAACGCAGCGTTGCAAACATCGCGCATAAGTGACATCGGTGAGCATGACGGTTCGCTAGACGCATTGTAGCATGCGGGCCGACACGCTTTTTAATACCCCTTCCTTTTCCTCAAGGAGCACATATCATGGCTTTCGAACTTCCTTCCCTACCTTACGCCGCCAACGCACTTGCTGACGCTGGCATGTGCCAGGAAACTCTGGAACTGCACCACGGCAAGCATCATCAGGCTTATGTCACAGCCCTGAATGGCTTCGTTGAAAAGAATGAAGAACTCACAGGCAAATCGCTCGAGGAAATCATTGTTCTCTCGCACGATTCTGCTGACATGGCGCCGATCTTCAACAATGCGGGCCAACATTGGAACCACATTCTGTTCTGGCAGAATCTGTCACCTGCTGGCGGCAAGATCCCAACAGCGCTGGAAAGCAAGCTGAACGAAGATTTCGGTTCAGTTGATGCCTTCAAAGCAGCCTTCAAGCAAGCTGCCACCACACAATTCGGCTCAGGCTGGGCATGGCTGGTTCTGAATGGTGAAGGCAAACTCGTCGTCACCAAGACCCCAAATGGCAGCAACCCACTGGCTGAAGGCCAAGGCAAGACCCTTCTGGGTCTCGATGTTTGGGAGCACGCTTATTACCTCGACTTCCGTAACCGTCGCCCAGATTACGTATCGAACTACCTCGACAAGCTGGCGAATTACGAATTCGCAGAGACTGTGCTGAAATCCGCTTAATCACGGGCTACACACATAAAAAAGCTCCGCAGACTATTCTGCGGAGCTTTTTTGTACCTAATCTTCTGCTGACATAACGCCAGACATCAAGCCTTTTGTTCGCGTGACAGAACCGTCGTGATGGTGCTGCGTACAATCTTAACCCGCACACCTTGAGCGATCTCTACATCAACTTCATCGCTGCCTTCACGCGTCGCCTGAACAACACCGATCACACCACCTGCCGTCACAATACGGTCACCACGGCGCAAGCTATTTTGCTCTTCTTTCAACTTGCGCTGACGCGCTTGCTGCGGACGGATCAGCAGAAAATACATCACCACGAAAATCAGAACCATCGGGGCGAATTGAATAAATTGTGGGTTAGCAAACACATTTTGCATGATCAAAGTTCCATCTTGAGTGAAGCGTGAAGGGACCATATCGTTCCCGGACCGCGCGTCAAGCGCCGCACTCTATTGAATAAAGCTTTACCATGACCGACCCCGCCCTCCTCACTGCCCTAACCCGTATTGCCGATAGCCTTGAGCGCATGGCCCCAAAGCCCGCTCGTGCTGATGCTTTGGACAAAGCCGATGTACATTATTGGGACGGAGCAACCGAAAGCCTTCACCCTATTACAAACCCTTCTGGCGTTCCCCTGCGGCTACTGCGCGGCCTTGACCGACAGATTGCTCCCGTTCTGGCCAATACACGTCATTTTGCGCGCGGTTTTCCTGCCAATAACGTCATGCTCTGGGGCGCGCGCGGCATGGGGAAATCATCCCTTGTAAAAGCCGCCCTAACGGCCATTAATACTGAACAACGTGAACGCGGCGAAGCGCCACTCGCACTCATCGAGATCCCACGTGATGCTCTCGCATCACTCCCGCGCCTCCTCGCACTCCTTCGCCAAACGTCCCGACGGTGTATTTTATTCTGCGATGATCTTTCTTTTGAAAGCCAAGACGCCGACTATAAATCGCTCAAATCCGTCCTAGACGGTGGCGTCGCCGGTCGCCCTGACAACGTCTTGCTGTATGCGACCTCAAACCGTCGACATCTCATGCCACGCGACATGATTGAAAATGAAACAGGCAGCGCCATTAACCCCTCAGAAGCCATCGAAGAAAAAGTCTCCCTTTCTGACCGCTTTGGATTATGGATTGGTCTCTATGGCGCCACACAAGACGACTACCTCGCCATCGTAAACGCCTATGCTACAGACCGAAACCTCCCCATCGACACTGAAGAACTACGCCGCCGAGCACTTCAATGGGCAATGGCACGTGGCAGCCGCTCAGGACGCGTCGCTGCTCAATTTATTGATAATCTCTCGGCAGAATTATCCACTTAACGGACGCACGGCCTCAACCCAAAGAAACGAGGCTGGCCGCATATAACCTTACACTTTCCGGCCCTCACAATGGGCCGGAAAGATATCATCAACTACAAACCTTAGAACTGAGCAGCAACACTGCCAAAATACTGACGTGGTGCAGCCACGAACAGATTAGCATTATCATCACCAGAAACAGATGCAGCCCCATAGACGCCACCAATATAATTCTGGTTGAACAAATTCGTTACACCAAAAGTCGCCTTCATATTTTCAGCAAAACCGATACGACCAAAATCGTAACTCGCCGTCAGCGTTGAAGACCAATACGCCGGAATCTTCTCATCATTTGTATAGGTCATATAACGTGACCCCACATAATTCGTATTGAAGTTCACAGTCGCTTTTTTCCACGTATAAGTCACATCGGCCTTATACATATACTTCGGATAATAAACCTGCTGCTTACCCTTAATGCTGATCGTGCTCCCGGCATAAGGCAAGCTATCTTGCTGATAACGCGCGTCATTCCAGCTAAAACTATTCGTAATCGCCAAGCCCGTGATCGGACGAATAGTGCCCAGAACATCCGCACCATTCACAGTTTCACGCCCAACATTCAGATAAGCATTATACGTATTATTCACCGGACCACTAGAAATCGCCGCTAAACGATTGAAATAATCCGTATGATAATAATCAACACTGCCTGAAAAATACTGGCTGTTAAAACGATAACCAATCACATAATTCCACGTCCGCTCAGGGCGCAAAACAGACTTGCTCGCATCAAACACACTTTGTGCGCTGACTTTACTTGTACCAATATGAGACCACGCGCTCCCACTCGAAGACTGAGCGCCATAATCATAAGCGCGCATGTTCTCAGCAACATCCACATAAATCTCATGATGCTCAAGGAAACGATAATCTACATTCACATGTGGCAAAAAGGCATTTGCCGCAGTCAAAGCACCATTAACAGGATGGCTATAATAGACCCCCCAATCCGACAATGAGCTCGAATTATCTTCTTTAGTGCCCCCATGCGTGCTTTGCACCAAAGAACGGAACCCAGCCGTAACCGTCAGATTTTTCAAGACCTTGTATGTATCTTGCAGGTAAAACTGGAACGTATTGGTGTTAAAAGCGTCACGCCACCACGTTGTCCCATTCGTGAAATCTGACAACGATGCATGTGGATAGTTAACGCCATCTTGATACATCATCATGGGGTATTGGAAACGATTATTCTCGTACCAAACACCCGTTTTAATATCATTACGGCTGCCCGCCTGAATATCAAAACTCTGCACCACACCAAGACGACGGGTATCAGGGTGCCCAACCTCAAGTACCATAGGCACCTGAGAATCAGGCGATATCAAAGACGGATTTGTCCCCGCATAATCACCATTAGAAATATGTGCATACGCAATAGTTTTCGACGTAATCCCAGGAGCTAGTTCAAAATCACCGGTCAATGCGGAGAGATAATTCCGTTGAATCTGGGTGCCGTCATAAGCAAAATCACTGATTTCATCATTGGATAGAATACCAGCATAATTCGCAGGAACACCGCCATTTTGCGCATAATACGCATATTGCTTCGCCAATGCGTAATTTGGCTTCAGATAAATGCTGTCCTGCCCTAAGCGCTGCCACATATTTTTGGTGACCGAGAGGTAATTGTACTGGGAAAAATTTGAATAATCAAAAAGAGCCGTAATTTTACCGTGCTCACCAACAGGCTGAACAATTTTTGCATTGGCTTGCAGTTCAGATTGGTCACCATAACCCTTCCATAAATCCTGAGCCGTCCGCGCAAAAGAAGCATAAAACTTCGTACCCGTCGGGTTCAGAATCCCACTATCCACACGCGCAAACGTACGGAAACCATGATTACTCCCGAAGAGTTGGCTCAAACGCCCACCTGCATGGTCGGTCGGATCACTGCTCGCAAACGTCATGGCACCGCCCAATGTCTGAGCCGATGGCGTGTCCAATGCACCAGCCCCCTGAGAAAGGGTTAAGCTGGAGATATTCTCCTGAATTTCAGCCTGATCAACGCCAAGACCATTCCAGTTATGGAAGCCTTGTCCACCCATTGGAATACCATCCAACGTCGCGCCAAGTTGAGTCTGATTAAAACCACGGACGTACAATGTATTCGCCACGGTATCGAGGCCAAAGGCATCGTCCGATGTAAACAATGCCCCCGGTGTCGTTTGCGCCAAAATCGCCACGGGGCTCGTGCCCGCAACGAAATGATCCATTGTCTAGCGAGAAACCACTTCCACCGCATTATGCGATGCCGTACGCCGCACGCTCACAGTCAACGTTTCATTTCCGGAAGAAACATGAGGCGCGGATTTCCGCACATGCACAGCAGGAGCGCTGATTTTCTTCACACCAACGGTCTGCGTCGATTTGGTTTTCCCATCCGTATGCCGCGCAGCTTCCGCATACGAGAAGCTCGTCAAAACAGCTCCAGCCGCCACAGTTGAAAGAAGAAGGCGCAGTCTCATAATCACATCCGCTTAATTTAACTAATTATTTTCGGTGAAAAAAAATTCACCTATATCGATACGATTAATTTTAAATTACATTAAAATAAGCGTTATACAAGCACTCTTTACACAAACTTTGCAACGAAAGCCCCATTTCGTTTCAAATATGTCACATTTTGGTCTTTTTACAATATAAAAATAAAAAGGGCACAGCCAAGCTGTGCCCTTCGTTACCCGTACAGTTTTATGCTGGACTTAAAAACCAGCGCTAATCGTACCGTAAAACTGACGTACAGCACCACGTTCCATCGACTGATAATCACCTGTTGCAGGGTTATCATTCTCACCCATCGTTGCGATGTATTTAGTGTTAAACAGGTTATAAACGTTAAAGCTCGCTGTTACATCACGCAGGACACTCACATTGCCAAAGCGATAATCCAAGCCCGTATTCGCCAGCCAATACCCCCCAATGGATGTATCATTCATAAAGCTATAATAGCGTCGGCTCAGATAGTTGGCATCAAAATGCGCCATTGCTCCGTGCCAAGCATAAGAGACCGAAGCCTTATACATCCATGCCGGGTAATTAACGATCTTCTTACCGGCTAGCGCGTAATAGCCACCCGTAGTCTGAACATCCCGATCATAAGTTCCTTTATTGTAGGAAACATTATTATCAATCGTCAGTCCCGGAAGTGGCGTTAACGCAACATCACCGGTTGCACCGGTCATAGATACCTTCCCAAAGTCAATCACTTGCGAAATAGGGTTCGTTAAAGACCCCACAGCCGCAGCCAAAACCGGATGCAGCAACTTCGCATGATACACCGTCGCATTCGCCTGTAGGAATGAAGACGTGTAACGATACCCCCCCAAATAAACCCAAGCCTTAGAAGGCTTCAGCTCTTTGCGTTGCGCCAAAAACGTATCTTGATCTTGTACCGAGTACACCGAATTCGCCACACCATATGCGGACACCTCATACGCCCGCATATTCTCTGCCACATCGACATAAAACTCATGATGACGATTCACATGCCAATCCAAGTTCACATGCGGTAAGAACGCATCAGAAGCCGTCAATGACCCATTGGGCAATGCTGTAGCATCCGTATAGCTCTGATTATTATAATTAGCCCCACCAGATGTCGTCGCCACCATGGACTTAAAACCTGCATGCAGAACAAGCCCCTGTGCTAGGCGAATACTATCCTGCAAATGGGTTTGCACGACATTGGTGTTCCACTGGAAACCATAACCTTGCTGAAAAGCCGGGCCATAAACATCATACGGGCCAACAGCCTGCAATGGCGCCCCCTGCCCTAAAGCAGGTTCATTATAACTGAACAGCCCCGCAGCTTGGTTATTATTCTCATACCAAACGCCACCTTCCAACGTATGGCGACCAATCCGGTAACGCAGGGATGTATCCACCCCATAACGCTCTTGACGGTTCTGCCATACAATTTCAGAGAGCGGCGCGCCTGTTCCCGGAGAAGGCGTCGTATTATCCGTGTAGCTATAATAACCTGTCTGGCTATGGCCGTAGACCGTCGTGTTCCACGTCAGTGCATCAGACAAGGCCAAGTCAAAATGCAAGCCGCCCATATAGTTGGTCTCAGCTTGCCCACCATCATAACGCGCAATCTGTGATCCCGGTATACCCGGCACACCAGCATAGCCCGCCGGAACGGCACCACCATTCGCGATATTATAAGCCAGAGCATAATTCGGATACAGGTTGGGCGTCCGCCAGCCATCTTGCTGCAAAATACCAACCGATGTGTCCGGGTAATTCCACTGCGTCAGACCCGACCAGTTAAAAAACGCAGACATACGGCTTTGCGTACCGATCGGCTGCACCAGCTTAGCATCAACCTGCTGCATAAACTGGTCTTTACCACCGCCCATCCACATACCTTCATCCGTACGCGCATAGGACGTGAAGAACTTAGTGCCGCTCGAGTTCAGCTTACCCGCATCCAACCGGACATAGGTGCGATACGAATCATAGCTCCCGAAAGACTGGCTAATCTTTCCACCGCGCCGATCACTCGGGTCACTCGATGTCACCTGAATCGTGCCACCCAGCGTATTCGTTGACGGCAACTCAACAGACCCTGCCCCCTGCAGACATACG